>JABWBH010000040.1 GCA_013360585.1 Phycisphaerae bacterium
CTGCGAGTGATTGTACACGAAGCGCACCGCCTCCACCGGGGCGCTCTTGTTGACCTCGTCCTCCGTCACAACCCGCGTCACGTTCCCCTGCGCGTTATAGCTGTACCACGTCGTCGACAGCTGCTCCGGCGTCCCGCCCACATCCCAGACTTCATAATACATCAGCCGGTTGTTGTCCGAGCCGTAGGTCGACGGATCCCCCGTGTCATAGGTGTAGTAGGTGTCCAGATCGTTGATCAGGTCATGCTTCTCCGTGCGGTTTCCGGCCTGGTCGTACTCGTAACCCAACGAATATTCGGGCGACGGGCCGCGGGTCACCGTGCGCGACTCCAGAATGAGCTTGCCACGATCGTCATATGTGTAACTCACCGTGGCGAACACTCCCTGATCGTCGCTTTCGGTGATTTCAATCGGAAGATCACGATCGTCGTATTCATACTCCAGCTTCAGGATCGTATCGGACGTGTCGTCGAGGTGCTCGATGGAAACCAATCGCTGGTCGTCGTCGTACTCATACACGACCGCAGCGCCGTTGCCGTAGTCCACGCGCTCGACCAACCCGCGGCTGTCGTAGGTGTACTCTGCGCTGATCGCGCCGGAACCTGTTCCCCGGGACAACGTGGCTATGCGTCCCGCGGCGTCCAGCGTGATCGTCGTCGTCACGCAGTCCGGCCCCGTGAACGACATCGTGTCATCGTCGGCGGTTTCGGGATCATACGTGAACTCGCGCTCGACGCCCGTCGGCCACTCTTCGGAGGCAATATTGGCGAGCGTCAGCCGGCCCAGCGGATCGTACTCGTTCGTAAACGTCCGTTCCACGGTCGTTTCGCAACTGTTGCCGACATTGACCACTCTTTCTAGTAATTTCCCCATTTTGGAATACGACGCCGTCCAGCAGCCCGCCGGCGTAGGGGGATTCACTTCGCAGGGTGGAAGCGGGAAGTCCGGAGCCGTCTGATCTTCGTCGGTTCCGGGGTCTATCGTGAAGGTGCAGAGCGCGCAGGTAGGATAGCCTGAAAGGTCCACACAGTAACTGGCGCCGCTGCCGGACTGGTCCTGTGTGCCGATGAGTTGCCCGCCACTGTTGATGGTGGGGTCGACATAGAGCACCTGATCATAGGGGCCTGCTCCCGGCGGTTCGCCTTCGCCGTAGACTGAAAGCTGACCCCAATCGTCATACTCAAACTCTGTTCTGACGCCGTTGGTATCAGTAACGGATTCGAGTTGACCTTTCGCATTGGAGGACGTGAAGTACGTCATCGTGATTTCCGCGGCTCCGTTGCCCTGACCGTCGGCGGGTATGTTAATCGTTGTGGGCAAAGTTGGATAACCGGACATGTCGTAGTCGAGGGTGACGGTGTTGCCTTCGCCGTCGGTGATGCTGGTGAGGTTGTTGAGGCTGTCGTAGGTGCGCTCGGTCTTGGGGGTGGGATTCTGGCCGGAGTTGGGCATGAGGGGGGTGAAGGTTTTGAGGAGGTTGCCCTTCGAGTCGTAGGTGAAGGTCCAGGTGTTGTCCAGACCGTCCTTGTAGACGGTGAGGTTGCGCGCCATGTCGAAGGTGAACTCCTGCTCGTCGGAGAGGGGGTTGGTGAACTTGCTGAGCGTGCCGGTGGTGCTCCAGTCGTAGAGCCAGTCGTTGCCCCGGCGGTCGGTGTAGGTGGTGCGGCGCGGGTCGGTCGGGCAGGTGTAGGCGAACGACTGGACGTAGGGGGTGCTGAGCGTATCCGGGTCGGTGACGGTGTCCACGGCGCCGCTGGCCGAGTGATAGGTGTACTCGAAAGCGTCGCCGTCCTTGTCCTCGATAGAGGCGATGCGGCCGTCCTCGTCGTAGAGGATGACGACTTCGGGGCGGACGCTGTGCTCCTCGGGGTCGATGACCTTCCAGAGGCGGTCGTCCTCGTCGTATTCGAGGTCATAGACGCGGTTGATCAGGGTGCTGCCCGACGGCTCCTCGCCGTCCTCGCACTCGCAATCCACGCCGCACTCGCAGTCGCAGTCCTCCGCGGGCCAGCAACCGCCGGCCTTGAGGTCGATGATCCGCGCGAGACGGTCCTCGTTGTCGTACTCGAAGAGGAGCTTTCGTCCGGCGGCGTCGGTGATTTTGAGGAGTTTGTAGTTGTTGTCGCGGGTGAGGCTGACGAGGTTGCCGTGGGCGTCCTCGACGCCGCTTAAGCGGCCAAGGGTGTTGAAGTTGAGGCGGGACTGATTCTTGAAGGTGAGCGTCCACTTGGGGGTGATGGTGTGCTGCTCCAGCTTGTCAGGCACGCCGGCTGGAGGGATCCAGACGCCGCTGACCTTGGTGTAAGTGTCCATCCGGCCGTCGTTGTGGACGACGGTGGTCGAGGTCGAGCTGTTGAAGATGAGCCGGGCGGAGTAGGTGGACTGCCAGCCCTCGCCGAGGTTGAAGCCGGTGGTGTGGTCCAGGTCCACGCCGCTGTCCACGTGGGCGGAGTTATGCACGAAGGCGAAGCTCACGTCCGGCCCGACGCCGGACCAGCCAACCACCGGCACGACCGTCAGCAGGTTGCCGTTGCGGACGTTGACCGAGGAGTAGGTGGCCACGTCGATCGACGCTTCCCACGGCCGGGCGGCGCCAGGGGCGGGCAGGTTGCACGTCCCCTGTCCGAAGGCCGGGGCGTTGACGGCGGAAAGAGCCGCGACGATGACCGGGGCGAACGAGAAAGGTCGCTCCCTGACGGGGGAAATCACTGCGGAAGGCCGCGGATTACGCGGGGGGGGGGGGGTAGCACTCAAAAGACTCCGCGGAGACGAACCGGTCAACGAAACGAGAGACGCACATCATGTCGAACCTCCCTGGCACACGGGTGCGCGGCGCACGATTCCGGGCGGGCCGCCGGCCGGAGACTGTCGATCGTTCGCCTGTCGCACGGTGGATCGAAGCCGCGGCGGCGGGGCAAGAGGCCGGAGGGGCACGCTTGCCGCGACCGATGAGGCGAAGACCCGGTACGCACGAGCGATAATACCCGGCGGGCGGGCCGGCGGTCAAGGAAAAAATCCGTCGCTGCGCGGAATTAACAAAAGTGAGCGGATCGGGGCACGGATCCAGGCCCGGGCTTTCGCAAAGTTCCAATACCTCACAAATCCGGGCGGAACAAGAACGCTTTCTGACCCTTGACCTCGTTGCGCGCGTCAAGGGCAGGCGGGCACGGGTTCGGTTCTGAAACCGAGTCCGGCGCGCCGCTTGAGATCTGTCGCCGATGTGGATCCCTCAGACCGCGAGCACCTTGTCTCCGCGCACCGGGGCGAAGCGGGACTGAAAGAAGCGCAGGTACTTCGGCTCGTGCGTGAACTTCAGCCCGACGATCCGGTCGCGGTTCTCATAAAGGCTGATGCAGGACTCGGCGGTGACGTCCATGTGAGCCTGGGTGTAGACGCGGCGCGGCAGGGTGAGGCGGACCAGCTCCAGGCTGGGGTAGATGTGGTCGCCGGTGCGCGGGTCGCGCCCCGCGGAGACGGCCCCGCGCTCCATCGAACGCACGCCGGAGTCCACATAAAGAGCGGCGGAAAGCGCCTGCGCGGGGAACTGCTCGCGCGGCATGTGCGGCAGGAACCGGGAGGCATTGAGAAAGACGCCGTGTCCGCCGATCGGGCGGACGATCGGAACTCCGGCCTCGATCAGCTTCTCGCCGAGATACTCGACCTGGCCGATGCGGGCGTGCATATGCTCCCCGTCCACCGACTCCGCGATGCCGATCGCCATCGCCTCCAGGTCGCGCCCCGCGAGTCCGCCGTAAGTGTGCAGCCCCTCGTAGACGACGACGAGGTTGCGCGCCTGCTCCGCCAGCTCCGCGTCGTTGAGCGCGAGGAACCCGCCGATGTTCACCAGCGCGTCCTTCTTGGCGGACATCGTGCATCCGTCGGTGCAATCGCACATTTTGCGGAGGATTTCGGCGAGCGTGGATTGCGCGTAGCCGGGCTCGCGATGCTTGATGAAGTAGGCGTTTTCAACCGCGCGCGTCGCGTCGAGGTAGATGCGCACGCCGTAACGGTCGCACAAGGCTCGCACGTCGCGCAGGTTGGCGAGGCTGATCGGCTGCCCCCCCGCCATGTTCACCGTTCCCGCCAGGCAGACGTAGGCGACGCCGTCCGGACCGGCCTCGCGGAGGACGCGATCCAGCTTCGCCAGGTCCACGTTTCCCTTGAAGGGGTGCAGGTTGTCGGGATCGTGAGCCTCGTCAATGACGACATCGACGAAACGTCCTCCGGCGAGTTCCTGATGCAGCTTGGTCGTCGTGAAGTACATGTTGCCCGGGACGACCTGCCCCGGGCGGATGCACATCCGGCTCAGAAGGTGTTCCGCGCCCCGACCTTGATGCGTCGGAATCACATGAGCGTATCCGTAGTAGCGGCGGACGGTCTCTTCGAGACGGTAAAAGTTCTCGGATCCGGCATACGCCTCATCGCCACGCATCAGTCCCGCCCACTGCACATCGCTCATCGCGTTGGTTCCCGAGTCGGTCAACAGGTCGATGTAGACCAGGCGGCTTGGCAGGAGGAACGTGTTGAATCCCGCCTCAGCGATCGCGTTTTCGCGCTCCGGACGCGAGGTCATCCGGAGGTGCTCGACCATCTTGATCTTCCACGGTTCGGCCCAGGAGCGATGTTTTTTCACAGTAATGCCTCCTTGTTGCGCGATTTGGCGAGCAAGAACCGGACCGGAAAATCAAGACCGGAGAAAGCCCTCCGTTTATCGGACTGCGGGGGCGAGGCGGGTGGGGCGCGGATCGAATTCGTCTCCTCCGTCGCCGATTAAAACCAGGAAGTGTCGTTCCGGAGGCAACAAGGATGATCTCGGCGCCGATTCCCGACAATGAGGCCGCTCGTCTGGCCAGTCTTCACCGCCTTCGCATCCTCGACACCCCCCACGAAGAAGCCTTTGACCGGCTGGTCCGGCTCGCCGCGACGTTCTTCAACGCTCCGATGGCTGCGATCAGTCTGATGGACGCGGACCGGGAGTGGTTCAAGGCCTGCACCGGGATGGGAGCGTGTGAGGGACCGCGGCGCTTCGCCTTCTGCTCGCACGCCATCCTGAAAGAGGGGCCGATGATCGTCGAAGACGCGACGAAGGATCCGCGCTTCAGCGATAACCCGATGGTCGTCGAAGAGACGGTGCGCAGCTACGCCGGCGTCCCGATCACCAGCGCCGACGGGTTCCGCGTGGGCGTGCTTTGCGTGAAGGACAAGGTCACGCGCACGTTCACGACGGATCAGATCGCACGCCTTGGGGATTTCGCCCGCATCTGTGCCGACATGCTCGAGTGGCGCCTCGGGAAGCTCGTGGCGCAGGAGTCGGCCCGGGTCAAGAGCGAGTTCCTCGCGGGCATGAGCCACGAGCTGCGCACGCCGATGACCGCGATCCTCGGATACTCCGACGCCTTGATGGACCCGGACGTCACCGAGGAGGAGGCGCGGATGATGGCCGCGACGATCCGTCGCAACGGCGATCACCTGCTGGCGATCCTCAATGACCTGCTGGATTTCTCGAAGATCGAGGCGGGGCAGATGCGCGTCGAATGCGTGTCGTGCAACCCGGTCGAAATCCTTGCGGACCTTCACGCGATGATGCTTCCCCGGGCGGAGGCGCGCGGGATCACGCTCCGCGCCGAGTTCGACGCGACCCTGCCCACCTGTATTCAGACGGATCCGACTCGCCTGCGCCAGATCCTTCTCAATCTGCTCAGCAATGCCGTGAAGTTCACCGAGTTGGGATCCGTCGTGATCCGCGGGCGCGTCCTCAACGACGCGGACCTCGGGCGACGCCTGAGCATCGAAGTCGAGGACACCGGCATCGGCATGACCGAGGAGCAATTGGCCCGCATCGCCGAACCTTTCGTTCAGGCGGACGCCTCCACCACGCGCCGTTTCGGCGGCACGGGTCTGGGGCTGGCGATCAGCCGGCGCCTCGCCGAACTGCTCGGAGGCCGACTCGATATCCGCAGCACGTTCGGCCAAGGCAGCACATTCATCTTCACGCTTCCGATCGGTTCAGGCGCGCCTAAGGCGGCCGTCCCGCCCGAACCGGCGGACGACGCCTCGGAAACGCAGGAGCGATCGGAATTCAGCCAGCCGCTCAGCGGCGTCAACATTCTCGTGGCCGAGGACGGGCGGGACAATCAGCGCCTTCTGCGTCGCTTTCTCGAGCAGGCCGGAACCCGGATCAGTTTCGTCGAAAACGGCGAGGATGCCGTCCGGATGACGGCGCGAGCCGCTTCGCGCGGCGCCGCCTACGACCTCCTGCTGCTCGACATCCAGATGCCCATCATGGACGGCTACGCCGCGGCACGCACTCTGCGCAAGCAAGGCTACCGCGGTCCGATCCTCGCCCTCACGGCGCATTCGGTGGACCTGACGCGCGCACAGTGCCTCGACGCCGGATGCACCGATTGCCTTCAAAAACCCATCGCCCGCGAGGCGCTCATCTCGGCGATCCTGCGCCATCTCAACCGCCCCGCGGCACTCGCCCGGTAAGACCTTGCTGAGAACGTCCCCGCGACCGCCTCCCCTAACAGCCCGTTGAAGAACTCACGATCGGTCTTGGTGATGCCGGTTTTTCCCGATGAAATTCGCCTCCCGGAGGGAGGCGCACCCCGTTTTCAACGGGCTGCTAACGTCGCGCAACGAGATCAAAGATCAGGAAGCGTTTTGATCTCGCCCGAATCCGAAGGTTCTGAAACGGCGAATTGCATCAGGCCGCTTTTTCAGCAGATGCGCGGCAGTTCCTCCCCGTAAGGGCGCTGCACGACGCGGCTGCCGCCTGAAGCGGTGCGCAACTCGACGATCGCCGGACTGCCGCCGCACATCCTCCCGATGCGCCGCGCGTCCCGGCCCCGGCGATCAGCGCGGAGCACCTGAAGCGCCCGATCCGCCTGCTCCTGAGGGACGATGAAGAGCGCTTTGCCTTCGTTGGCGATCGAGAGGACGTCGAACCCCAGCATCTCCGCCGCCGCCCGCACTTCAGGACGCACCGGCAGGCACGACTCCTCGATCATCGCGGTCAGACCGCTGCGCTCGACCACGTCGGCCAGCACTCCCGCCAGTCCGCCGCGCGTCGCGTCACGCATGAAGCGCACGTCGACGCCGGCGTCCGCCAGAGCGAAAATCATCCCGGCAAGCGGTGCGGCGTCGGAGACGATCGGCGTCTGAAACTCCAGGCCGTTGCGCACCGACATGACAGCCATCCCGTGGTCGCCGAGCGTGCCGTTGACGAGGAGGACGTCGCCCTCGCGGATGCGGTCGAACCCCACGCGGATGCGCTCGTCCAGCGCCGCCACGCCGGCCGTGTTGATAAACATTCCCGCTCCCGTTCCGCGCTCGATGACCTTCGTGTCCCCGGTGACGACGTGGACTCCGGCCTCATTCGCCGCGCTGCGAACCGACGCCAGAATCCGATCCAGCCGCGACAGAGGAAACCCTTCCTCAAGGATCAGTCCGAGGCTTAACCCCAGCGGCTTTCCGCCCATCACCGCGAGATCGTTCACGGTTCCGCACACGGCGATCCGCCCGATGTCGCCGCCCGGGAACTCCAGCGGTTGTACGACGAACGAATCCGTCGTCAGCACGATTCGCGCCGAAGGACACTCCAGGATCGCGCCGTCGGTCAGCGCGTCCAGCAACGGGTTGCCCAGTTGCTTAAGCACGTGATCGCCGATCAGCCGGCTCATCAGTTCGCCGCCGCCGCCGTGGGCGAGAACGACAACTCCGTCGCGCGACGCCTGCGCCGCGCCCGTGACGGCCGTGGACCGCGACGCCGATGATGTAACCGTGGTCGTCATGATTCTTCCCGACAGCGCCGGTCCGGCGACCCGGCCTCCGGCGCGACATTTCCTCACTCGCTCAGAACCCGAACCCCCGCGCCCGATCCTCGGACGCCGTACTTGTACCACGCGCTGCATGTTCCCTCGCTGCTGACCATGCAAGGCCCGAGCGGGTTCAGCGGCGTACACGCGCGTCCGAACGCGGCGCATTCATCGGGCTGCGCCTTGCCCTGAATCACCTCGCCGCAGCGGCACCCGGGATGCACGTCATCCTCGCCCAGTTCAACGTCGAAGCGTTCGAAGGCGTCAAACTCCGCGTATTCAGGCCGCAAGGCGTACCCGCTTGCGGGAATCACCCCCAACTCGCGCCACGGCTCATCCTCAACGCGGAACACCTCCTCGAGCAGGTGCAGCGCCGTCTCGTTCCCCTCTGCCGACACGGCCTGCGGATAAAGGTTTTCCAGGCGCGCCTCCTTCCGCGCAAGCTGATCCAGCAGCACCCGCAGCGACGCCAGGATATGCTCCGGCTCGAAACCCGCCACGACGCACGGACGCCGATAACGCTCGACGATCGGGCGGTACGCCTCTGACCCGATGATCACGCTGACGTGCCCGGGGCAGAGGAACCCGTCGAGTCGGGATTCCGGATCCTCCAGCAGCGCCTGCATCGCCGGAACGACCCGCTTGTGCGCCATCAGGACGCTGAAGTTGCAGATCCCGTTGCGCCGCGCCTGACGGATCGCCGCCGCCGTCGCGGGCGCGGTCGTCTCGAACCCGACGGCGATGAATACCACGTCCTGCGTGGGATTCTCCCGCGCCGTCCGAAGCGCTGCCCACGTGGAATTCACGACCCGCACATCCGCACCGGTCGCCCTGGCGTACTCGAGACTCCCTCCGCGACCCGGTACGCGGAGCATGTCGCCGTAAGTCGTGAGAATCACCCCGGGAATCCGCCCCAGGTCGATCGCCGCGTCGATGTGCCGCTGCGCGGTCACGCAGACCGGACATCCCGGTCCGCTGATCAAACGCACATTGGCCGGAAGAAAGCTCCGCAGTCCGTGCCGGAAGATCGACACCGTGTGCGTTCCGCAGACTTCCATCAAACGCACGTCGCGCCCCAGCCGAGCGCCTGTCCGTGCCAGCTCCGATCGAACTTCGGAATGTGTGTCGCCCGTCATGTCGCGCCGTCTCCTCCGACTCCTTCTTGCACTTCCGAGGGACTGACTCCGCGAAGGTACTTCCACGTGTCCAGCGCGTCGCGCTCGTCGAGCGTCGTGATCGCGAACCCTGCGTGAATCAGCACCCACTCCCCGCGCCCCACTCCGGGAGTCAGCGCCGTGCAGACCTCGGCGACGTTGCCGTTGAATTCAACGCGCGCCCGATCCTCTGACACTTCCACAACTTTTCCCGGTACGGCAAGACACATGTACCCCCTCCCGTCATGCGGACGCTGCAAACGGGTGTTCAAGGTCGCCGCGCCCCGACGTCCGGCGAGCGCCGCATTGATGCGCCGCCGCCACCACCTGCCCCAGCGACACCCCGGCATCACCGGTCGAAACCCGACGCGGCACGGCGACCTGCAAACCCGCGATCTCCAGTCTCCGGGTCAGCTCCGCCCTCATCCGCGCATTGAAGAAACACCCCCCGGAGAGTACAACGCGATCCGTCCCGCAGTCGCCGGCCGCGGCTGCGGCAGCCCGCGCAAACATCTCCGCAATCGTTGCGTGAAACCGCGCAGCCAACTGCGCCACCTCCTGTCCCGCGGTCCGATCACGGAGCAGCCCGGCAATCAGGGGTCGCCAGTCCAGAAGACGGGTCCGGCCTGCCGTGAGAATCTCAGGCGGATACAACCGATCCGCTTCCGCGGGAGCCGCGGCGCGTTCGAGCATCCCCGGGGCCGTCCCCGGCGCCGGCGAAACCCCGCACAACCCCAGCAGAAACGCAACCCCGTCAAACAATCGCCCCAGGCTCGACGACAAAGGAAGGTTCACGCCGGTGCGGATCTGCTGCTCCACCAGGCGAAGGGTGGCGCGATCCACCTTGCGCAACGCGCCGGACATGACGCCGAGGATTTCGGCTCCCCTGGTTGCCGCGAGCGCCAAGGCGTACCCCGTCCTCCACGGTTCTCGAACCGCCGCATCCCCTCCGGGGAGCGGGAAGTAGCAAAGGTGCGCCGCGCGTGCGAACTCGCCCCCGCTGCAGATCAGAACTTCTCCACCCCACGCGCGCCCGTCGGACCCGTATCCGGTTCCGTCGCAGACCACGCCGATGAAAGGCGCCTCGACGCCGGCGTCAGCCGCAGCGCCTGCCGCATGTGCGAAGTGATGCTGCACTTCAACGACGGGACGCCCCAGCGATCGGGCATAACGTGACGAAGCATACGTCGGATGCACATCACAGGCGACGATGAAATCGGAACCCAGCAGCTCGCGCATCCGCTCCGCCGTCCGAACGAAGACCCGGTACGTGTCCGCGTCGTCCAGATCCGCGTGCTCATCACTTACGGTCGCCGTCGCGTCACGCAGCGCGCAAACCGTGTTCTTGGTCTGCGGACCGAGCCCCAGAATCGGAACCGGCGTCGGGTGCGCAAGCTGTAAAGACATGGTCATCGGATTCAGGCCCGCCTTCGCTCCTGCCTGAATTGCACGTCCTGTGCCGCGGCGGGCACAGAGGCGTCAGACGCCACGGAGAGGCGGCGTGGCACGCGGATTGCCCCCCTTATGCCTCGCCGGGGCTGCGTCTTCAGCCGAGGCGCAAGCCCCCCGGAGCACCGGGAGATTCCAGCATGCGCACCCTCAGCTACGATCACTGCGGCGGGCAGGAACGCCTCCTTGGCGAGACCATCGGTGAGTGCCTCGACCGCGTCAGCGTCGCGCATCCGCGCCAGGACGCCGTGGTCTGTGTGCATCAGGCGCGACGGTTCACCTACGGCGAGTTCAACACGGTGGTGAACCGCGCGGCCAAGGCGTTCATCAGGCTGGGCATCGCCCGGGGCGACCGCGTCGCGATCTGGTCGCCGAATAATTATGAGTGGGTCGTCGCCCAGTACGCCACCGCGCGCATCGGCGCCGTCCTCGTCAACGTCAACCCGGCCTACCGCACCCACGAATTCGAGTACGTCTTACGCGCGTCGCGCGCCAAGGCGCTCCTGCTGGTCGAGTCGTACAAGTCCTCGAATTACGTCGAGATGCTTTATGAAGTATGTCCCGAGATGCGCGCCGCGGAGCCGGGGCGCGTCGAGTCGTGGCGCTTCCCCGAGTTGCGCGATGTGATCTTCATCGGACGCACGCATCATCCCGGCATGTTCACGCGCCGCGAATTCGCCGAGCTGGGCGACGAGCTGCCCGATGACGCCGTCCACGCCCGTCAGCGGGAGCTGGACATCGACGACGTCGTCAACATTCAGTACACGTCGGGAACCACCGGCTTCCCGAAGGGCGTCCGCCTGACCCACCACAATATTCTCAACAACGCTTACTGGGTCGGGGAGATGCTGCGCCTCACCCCGAAGGACCGCGTCTGCGTCCCGGTCCCCTTCTATCACTGCTTCGGGATGGTCGTCAGCAACCTCGCCGCGATGACCCACGGCGCCGCCGTGATCATCCCCTCCGCCACCTTCGAGCCGCTGGCGACGCTTCAGGCCGTCCAGCAGGAGAAAGCCACCGTCCTTCACGGCGTCCCGACGATGTTCATCGCCGAACTGGCGCATCCGGAGTTCGCGTCGTTCAACCTTTCCTCGCTGCGCACGGGCATCATGGCCGGCGCGCCGTGCCCGGTGGAGGTCATGCGCCAGGTGCGCGAGCGCATGCACATGAAAGACGTGCTCATCGCTTACGGCATGACCGAGTCGTCGCCGGTGGCGACCTGCACGCGGGCGGACACGCCGGTCGACCTGCGCGTCAGCACCGTCGGGACCGTCATGCCGCACCAGGAGATCAAGATCATCGATCCGGCGACCGGAAAGACCGTCGAGCGCGGCGCGCAGGGCGAGGTCTGCTTCCGCGGCTACCACGTCATGACCGGGTATGATTTCAATCCGGAGGCGACCCGCGAGGCGATCGACGAGCACGGCTGGCTGCATTCCGGCGACCTGGGCACGATGGACGCCGAGGGCTTCGTTCGCATCACCGGGCGCATCAAAGACATGGTCATCCGCGGCGGCGAGAATCTCTACCCGCGTGAGATCGAGGAGTTTCTGCACACGCTGCCGATCATCGAGGACGCGCAGGTCGTCGGCGTCCCCGACGCCAGGTACGGCGAGGAGCTGCTCGCCTGCGTCAAACTGCGGCGACAGCCCGACGGCCGACCCGCCGATCCGCCGACCGAGGAGCAGTTCCGCGCGATGTGCGAGGGAAGAATCGCGAAGTTCAAGATCCCGCGCTACTGGTGGGTCGTGGACGAGTTCCCGATGACCGTCTCGGGCAAGGTGCAGAAGTTCCGCATCCGCGAGCAGGCTGTCCGCCGCCTCGGTCTCGAGGATACCTCCGTCGCCGCGCATCGCGACGCGTGACGACCCGTCCCGCATGCCCCCAGCCTCTACCGGAAGTACGCCCGCGTCGCGTACTGATGCACCATCCGTTGCGTGCTGAAGTAGGAGCCGTTAACGGCGATCGCGTGGCGCATGATATCGATGAAGCGGTCGCGGTCGTGGTAGTACATCGGGAGGATGACGTGCTCCAGCTTGTCGTAGATCATCTCCGCCGTCGCGCCGCGGTCCACGGCGTCGCGCCCGTCGCCGTCGCGTCCGATCGCCCACCCGGTCACGTTCTCGATGCACCCCTCCACCCACCAGCCGTCCAGCACGCTGAGGCTCGGGACACCGTTCATCGCGGCCTTCATTCCGCTCGTGCCTGACGCCTCCATCGGAGGCTCGGGCGTGTTCAGCCAGAGATCCACGCCGGAGACGAGGCGCGACGCGACGTGCATGTCGTAGTTGGTCAGGAACGCGAGCTTGACGTCGGGCAGCAGCGCCTCGCGGGCGCGGAAGACGTGGCGGAGAATTTCCTTCGCCCCGGTGTCGCGCGGGTGCGCCTTGCCGGCGTAGATGATCTGGATGCCGCCCGTGACGCCGTGAATCTGCTTCAGGCGCGCGACGTCGTCGAGGAAGAGGTCCGCACGCTTGTACGCCGCCATCCGGCGCGCGAAACCGATCGTGAAGACCTGCGGATCGAGCACCAGTCCGGTCGTTCGGTTCACGTAGTCGAGGAGGAGAATCTTCGCGTGGACGTGCGCCCCCCACAACTCGTGGTTGGGGATGCGCATCGCCTGGCGCAGCGTGAACGTCTCCTCACGCCACAGCGGAAGATACCGGTCGAAAAGCTCCGCGATCCTCGGCGAGACCCAGGTTCGCGCGTGAACGCCGTTGGTGATCGAGTCCACGTGCTGCCCCGCGAACATCTTGCGCGACACCTCCCCGTGACGGCGAGAAACGGCGTTGACATAGCTGGACAGCTTCAGCGCCAGGTGGGTCATGTTCAGCGACCCGTCGAGACACCCGATCCGCCCCAGCACGTGGCAGAGGCGCGGCTCGATGATGGTTGCGGCCTGCTCCGGGGGGAATTCGTCGTGCCCCGCCGGAACGGGCGTGTGCGTCGTGAAGATGCACTGCTTCCGAACCGCTTCGAGGTCGTTCGGAGACGGATCGTGCCGGTTCTCGGCGCGAAGGCGCTCGTCGAGCAATTCCGCCGCCAGAAGCGCCGCGTGCCCTTCGTTCATGTGATAGCGTTCAAGCGTCCGCCAACCCAGCGCCCGCAGGATGCGCACGCCGCCGACCCCGAGGATGATCTCCTGGCAGAGGCGGTAGCGCGTGTCGCCGCCGTAAAGATGGTCCGTCAGCGTCCGATCCGCCTCCGCGTTCTCATCCAGCGCCGAGTCGAGGAAGTACACCGGGACGTGAAACCCACCGTGACCTTTAACGTCAAACTGCCACGCGCGAAGGTGGACCGTCCGACCCTCGATCGTTACGGTCGCGCGAGCGGAAGTCTCCTTCAGAAAGTCCGAGACCGCCCAGCGCTCCGGCTCCTCGCTCTGACCGCCCCAGGCGTCCAGCACCTGTCGGAAATATCCCTTCCGATGCAGCAGGGTCACCGCCACGACCGGAAGATGCAGATCCGCGGCGGACCGCAACGTGTCCCCCGCAAGAATGCCCAGCCCCCCGGTGTACGTCGGCATCGACGCCTGATACCCGACCTCCATGCAGAAATAAGCGATCCGTCGCGGATGATGCATAAACAGAAACTCTGCGGTCGGCGCCGCCCGTCTGCGTCGCGCGTGCGGAACATGCGCCTTGGCAAGGCCCCACGACCCTGCCTGCGCAAACGCCTCGCGAGTATGCGCCCCGACCCTCGACCGGTATTATCGGGATTGTCGTTAAGCGACAAGAGCGCCGGACGGAGCGCAGGACTCGTGTCTTGGACCGCCGGCGAAGCGCCGCCGCGCCGGATGATGGACGTGACGAAATCGCCGCCGACCGTGGTTTTGAATCCGCTGGACGCCGAGAGGCGACTTTTGCGCGACGGGGACCACCCGGAGCCGCACCGCCTGCTGGGGATCCACCCGATTGACGGCGGCGGCGCCGTGGTCCGCGCGTTTCATCCCGACGCCGCAACCGCCTCCTGCCTGCTGCCTGGGGGACAGCGGGTCACGATGACGCCGGGGCAGGAAGGGCTTTTCGAGGCGGTGCTGCCGCAAGCGTCGCTGCCGCTGGCGTACCGCCTTCGTTTCGAGTTTCCTTCGGGGGCGTCCTGGGAGCGTGACGACCCTTACCGCTTTCTCCCGACGCTGGGCGAAATCGACCTGCACCTGATCGGCGAGGGGACGCACCGACGGTTGTGGGAGCGCCTTGGCGCTCGCCGGATGTTGCACGAGGGGACGGACGGCGTGGCGTTCGCGGTCTGGGCTCCGAACGCCCGGCGTGTCAGCGTGGTCGGTGAATTCTGCGGGTGGGACGGAAGGCTTCTACCGATGCGGCGGCTTGGCGCCAGCGGCGTCTTTGAGTTGTTCGTCCCGGGACTGAAGCACGGCGACCTTTACAAGTTCGAGATCAAGACCGCCGACGGGCGCGTCATCCTCAAGGCCGATCCGATGTCGCGGTGGTGCGAGATGCCGCCGCGCACCGCCTCCCGCGTTCATGAAAGTGCATACGCCTGGAGCGACGAGGCGTGGATGCGGTCGCGGGCGGCGCGCGACGTCACCCGCGAACCGATGCTGATTTACGAGCTTCATTTGAATTCGTGGCGCCGCGTCGCCGGCGAGCACAACCGGCCGCTGTCCTACCGGGAGCTGGCCGCGCCGCTGATCGAACACCTGAAGCGCCTGCGCATGACCCACGTCGAGCTGATGCCCGTTGCGGAGCACCCTTTCATTCATTCCTGGGGCTACCAGGTGACCGGTTACTACGCGCCGACCTCGCGTTACGGAACGCCGGACGACTTCCGGTATTTCGTGGATGAATGTCACCGAAACGGCATCGGCGTCATCCTGGACTGGGTTCCGGCGCATTTCCCGCGCGACGACTTCGCCCTCCGCCGCTTCGACGGCACGGCGCTCTACGAACACGAGGATGCCCGCCTCGGCGAACATCCGGACTGGGGCACGCTGATCTTCAATTACGATCGCCACGAAGTGCGCAACTTCCTTCTCGCCAACGCGCTGTACTGGCTGAAGGAGTTTCACGTCGACGGACTGCGCGTCGATGCCGTCGCCTCGATGCTCTACCTCGATTACAGCCGGCGCGACGGAGAGTGGATCCCCAACATCTACGGCGGGAAGGAGAACCTCGGAGCGATCCGACTGCTCCGCGCTGTCAATGAGGCGGTGCGCGAAGAATGCCCCGGCTGCTTCACGATCGCCGAGGAGTCGACGGGCTGGTCGGGCGTGACGCGTCCGGCGTCTCAGCACGGGCTGGGCTTTACGTTCAAGTGGAACATGGGTTGGATGCACGACACGCTCGCGTATTTCTCCCGCGATCCCGTGCATCGGCGTTTTCATCACAACGACCTGACGTTCGCGATGTTGTATGAACACAGTGAGCGTTTCCTCAACCCGCTGTCGCATGATGAGGTCGTTCACGGCAAGCGCTCGCTCCTGGAGAAAATGCCTGGCGATTTGTGGCAGAAATTCGCCAACCTTCGGACCTTGCTGGCCTACCAGTACACGCGTCCCGGGAAAAAACTCGTTTTCATGGGCACCGAGCTTGCGCCGCACCAGGAGTGGTATTGCGACGCCGGACTGGACTGGGCGCTCGGCGAAGACCCGTGGCGGCGGGGGCTCCTGCGCTTCATGCAGGATATCGGCGCGATGTACGCCGTCCGGCCGTGCCTCTGGTACGGCGATCCGGATCCCTCGACGTTCGCGTGGATCGACTGCCACGACCGGGAGCAATCCGTGCTGTCGTATCTGCGCCGGCAGGGGTCGGATCTGCTCGTCGTCGTCCTGAACCTCACGCCGGTTCCTCGCGACGGATACCGGGTCGGCGTCCCGCCGTCGGCGGGATACGTGCAGGTTCTGTCCTCCGACGACGCAGCGTATGCCGGCAGCGGATACCCGTGTGTGCCGCGTCCCACCGTCGAGGCGGTCGCGTGGCACGGATTTCATCAGTCGGTGGTGCTGAACCTGCCGCCGCTGGCGGCGCTGGTGCTTGCGCCGGATGAACCCGCGCGCCCGGGTTGACCGGGAGCGCTCCGAAGGAACGATGCCGCAAGGGAAAGGGGCGGAGGGTGCGTGTGATCGTTGAGTTCTTCGGCCCGGCGCGGGACTGGGCGGGGGCGGCGAAGGTCGAGATTGACCTGCCCGACACGGCGGACGCGGCTTCGCTTCGCGCCGCGTTGAAGCAGCGTTTCCCGGGGCTGGCGGACCGTCTTGATCGTACGCGGCTCGCCGTCAATGAGGCCTTCGCGCCCGACGACGCCGCGCTGCGCGACGGGGACCGCGTCGCGGTGATACCGCCCGTGACTGGCGGACAGAACGATCCGGACTGGATCGCCCTGACGACTGAACCGATCGACGTCGCCGCGGTGCGCCGGTTCGTGGACGGCGACGCCCGGTGCGGCGCGGTCAGCACGTTTGACGGCGTTGTCCGAACGCAGCACGATTCCGCTCACGGTGCGCTGGTACGCCTGGATTACGAGGCTTACCGCGAGATGGCGCTGGCGCAGATGCGCCGGATCGTCGCGGAGGCCCGGCAGAGCTGGCCGGTCCTTCGCGCCGCGGTCGTGCATCGCCTCGGTCCGGTCGCCGTGGGTGAGGTGTCGGTGGCGATCGCGGTCGCCAGCCCGCATCGAGAGGAGAGCTTCGCGGCGTGCCGCTATCTGATTGACGAGTTGAAACGTGACGTTCCGATCTGGAAGCGCGACGTTTTTGAGGACGGGCATCTTGCATGGGTCGAACCGGCGGTGAAAACGCGAAATCAGGAAAGCGCCTGACGGAGAAGAAAAAGGCGACGCGGGCCGATGCAATATCGGCGAAAGCGCCGGGACCGAAGACTGAGCGCGGACGCCGCGCGGCCTCAGCCGATCGCACCCCTCGGAAGGGCCGGGCGACAGGCCGCGGCGCCTCTCCGCCGAAGCTCGCCGGGTCTCCTTCCGAACGCGCTGCCCGCTTCCGGAAGATCCTTCCGCTGCTGCGCAAGGCGTACCCCGACGCGGAGTGCGCCTTGCGGCATGAAGACCCCTGGCAGCTCCTCGTGGCGACGATCCTCTCGGCGCAGTCCACCGACGAGACGGTCAACAAGGTGACTCCTGAGTTGTTCGCTGCGTATCCGACGCCGCGCGAACTGGCCGCCGCCGATCCGACCGACGTCGAGCGGATCGTCCACCGCACCGGCTTTTTCCGGCAGAAGACAAAGAGCATCATCGGCGCAGCGCGGAAGATCGTCGGGGAGTTCGGCGGAAACGTTCCGGACAAGATGGACGCGTTGGTGACGCTTCCTGGCGTCGCTCGAAAAACCGCGAACGTCGTGCTCGGGACCGCCTTCGGAAAGAACGAAGGCGTCGTGGTGGACACGCACATCGGGCGCGTCGCCACCCGGTTAGGGCTGACGTGGACCGCCCGCGACGGCAAGGACGCCGTCCGCATCGAGCAGGATCTCATGCAGGTGATTCCCCGCCCGGAGTGGACCTACGTCGGGCACGCACTCATCTGGCACGGGCGGAAAGTATGCTCGGCGCGCAAGCCGAACTGCGCCGGATGCACGTTGAATCGGCTCTGTCCTTCCGCCGGAATCGCCGACGGCGCTTAAACGCGGCGGCTACGGTTCGAGCAGTTCGATGCTCGACGCGGTGTATACCGGAACCGGGTTGACCATCCCTTCCGCCGGCCGCGTGCGCAGCGCCTTGATGCCGACGTAGCGACCCAGGTACCGGTCGATATCGAGCGAAAGATTCGCAGAAAGCTCGACGTATCCGATCGTGCGCGCCGGCGTCAGGTTCGGCGCGACAAGACGGTAGCGCTTCGGGCCCACCGCCGAGGAATACACGGCGCTGGTGCGCAATTCCCCTTCCGCGTCGAATCCTTGGCGAGGCGGCGTCAGAGGAGGCGCCGTCCGCTGCCGCGCGGCGAGGAACTCCGACCGTCCGCGCTCGATCTCCGACGACAGCACGTGCAGGTTAGCCGCCGACGCGCTCAGTCGCGTCTGATACTCAAGCTGCGCCGCCCGCGCCGCCGCGTACTGTTTCGCAAAAGCATCCTCGTCCTGCGCGGCGATCAAGCGATATTCCTCGAGCAGCCCGTCCAGTTCGCGCACCGCCAGCGGCTGGGACATCTCCCGCTTCAGCGCGGCGTTCAACTCGACCAGCTTCTGCCGCAACGGCGTCGCGCCCGAGGCCAGGAGCATCGCATCATCGCCGCTGGACGGCGCGGGAGCGGTTGCAGGGGCGGGAGCGAGGTTCGCCGGCGCTGCCGCGTCCGGCGCGGTCTTGCCGGTCGGCGCGGCGCCGGTCAGCGGCTGCGGCGTGACCGTCGGCGTCTCCGGCTCGCCCGGCCGCAGAGGCGTGACGAACTTTCGACTGACATACATCACGGCGCCGGGCGGCGGGACGATCCGGTAGTACCCGTCATCCGTCTTCGCCAGGATCGAGATTTCCGCCCCGCGCGAAAGCTGGACCTGCACCTGATAGCGGTCATCGGAAAAATGCGACCCGGCCCGCACATTGACCCGGTTACCGTTAATCACGCCGTGAACGCCGTCCGTCGTGTCCACGTACTCCTGAGACACGAGGCTGAACGCACCCTTCGGAGGCTCGACGCCGTACCACTCCTCCTGCTCCTCGACGATCACGACGACGTCGCCCGCGTTCAACTTGGTCACCGGATAATGATTCTGGCTCGCTCCGCTGCGGACGTAGACGGCGTCCGCCGTGATCCGCCCGCGACGCTGCGACGGATCGACGACATCCGTCGCCTCCTTTCCCGCCTCGCCGGACGGAGCGGACGACACGCTGTTGCTGCGGGAGTCTGGGGAATTCGGCGTCGATGGAGCGGATTCCTGCGACGACGGCACGGGTTTCTCACCCGCTGCGTCAGCAGGTCTTGCAGCAGGGGTTGCCGAACCGGGATCAACCTTCGAGCCTTCCTGGCCGAACCCTGCCGCTCCTCCCAGGAAAAGCACCGCACACCCCCAGATGCCGCCCCGTAACCGCGCCGTAATCATGATCGCACGACCCTCCCTGGATATCGGTGGAAGATAGGGAATCTGGGGCGAGTTTACCCTGCCAAGCAAGCTTGTCAATGAGCCGGCGACAGCAGGTTCGTTCTGATTCAAGAGAAACGCCTCCTCCTGCTTCAGGAGATATTCCTCCTCACTTTGAGGGAGATTCCTGTGCCTTCGAGGGATTTTCCTCCTCGCAAGGGGAGGGTGGCACGCCGCACCGGGCAGGTTCGGCTCCGTCGCCGTAGCCAAGGAGCCCCGCGCGCGATGAAGCTACCCCCGCAGCAGCAGGAACAGATTCACGATCAACGACAGGAACAGCAGCAGCCCCAGGCCCAGGAGCAGGTGTGGCGAGGCGCCGGCGCGGGCGGGGGTCGGGCGGAGGTGGCCGGCGAGGTCGTCGTAGGCGATGACTTCGCCGCTGCTGGCGAGATCGTCGAGCAGGTCGGCGCGGTAATGCTTGCGTGCCTGGAGCGGCGCCTCGCCGCGCAGGGCGGCCTCGAGGTCTTCGAGGACTTCGCTCATCGACTGATAGCGATCGGCGGCGTTCTTGGCCATCATGACCTCGATGATCTCGCCGATGGCGCTGGTCAGGCGCGTGTTGACGTGGTCGGGGGGAGTGATCGGTTCCTTGAGGTGCTTGTGCATGACGGCGGAGGGCGACGGTCCCTCGAAGGGGACGCGTCCGGTGACCATGTGATAGAAGGTCGCACCGAGTGAATACACGTCGGCGCGGGCGTCGATATTGACTTCGCCGCGGATCTGCTCGGGGCTGATGTAGTAGGGTGTTCCGTAGGCGCGGCCGGCTTCGGCGGTGGCGGACTTGTAATCATCGACTTCGCGCGCCAGACCCATGTCGGCCAGCTTCACGATGCCGGCGCTGGTGATCATGATGTTCTTGGGTTTGACGTCGCGGTGGATGAGGCCCTTGTTGTGGGCGTGCTGCAGGGCCTTGGCGACCTGGACGACGATGCCGAGCGCCTCTTTCTCCTCGATCGGCTTGGCGTCCTTGAGCATGTCGTAGACGGTCTTGCCGTCGATATACTCCATGACGAAGAAGTGATAGCCCATCGCCTCACCGACGTCGTAGGCGCCGACGATATTGGGGTGGTTCAGCTTGGCGGCGGCGCGCCCCTCCTTGTAAAAGCGGTCGACGAACTCGCGGTTCTCGCTGAGGCGCTTCGGGAGCACCTTGATCGCCACGATGCGGTCGAGGGAAAGCTGCTTGGCTTTGAAGACGGTCGCCATCGCGCCCTGTCCGAGCTTGCCGAGCACCTGATACCCGGGGATCTGCTGCGCCGGGCGGTACATCGAGTCATCTTCCATCGCCATGTTGAGGCGCTGGACCTGCGACCGGGTGATGTAGCCGGACTGGACCAGGGCGTCGGCAAGGGAGTGATGATTGCCTTTTTCGTTCTGATCGCGCAGGTTCTCGCGCACCAGTTCGACTTCGTCCACGGTGGCGAGCTTTCGCTCGATCACCTTGCGTGCGAACAACGAATCATCTTCAGCGGACATGCGGCATCCTGTCAGTCATTTGTCGGCGGCGCGCGGGAACGTCCGGCCCGCCTTGACCTTCGGCGAAAGGTAAACGCGCAACACCCGACGGGCAACGCGGACGATGCGCCGCATCCGTCGCCGCGCCTGCGGGACGGTCTCGGTGATTATACGCCCGGCACCGAACGAAAGTCCCGTCGCCTGTTCAAATGAACCCTCGGCGGACTTCGTCCAATAAGGCTTCGACCGGGGCGGTCCCCGGTTTTCGCATCTGTTCCGCCAGCGTCGCGTCGAACACGGTCGGCGCGGTTTCGTCGAACTGAGCCGCGCCCAATCTTCGGGAAAGTACCGCGATCAGACGATCCAGCCCCTCCCCCGTCACGGCGCTGACCTTTGTCGCCTGTTCGAACCGCACATCGAGGTCGGAAAGCCGGGGCGCGTTCCACGTGTCGCATTTATTGAGCACGACCTCGACCGGCGCGCCGCCCAGGCGGACCGAAAGTTCGTCAAGTTGGGCAACCCGCCGCTGATCCGCGCCGTCGACAACGAGCAACACGAGATCCGCCGCACGTAATCTCTCCTCGGTGCGCCGGATGCCCTCCGCATCCAGCGCCGTCGGCGCGTCGAAGAAGCCCGCCGTGTCCACCAGCGTGACCGGAAAACCGGCAACCTCAATCTCCGCCTCGATCCAGTCGAGCGTCGTGCCGGGGTGCGGCGAAGTCAGGGCCGCCTCACGGCCGACGAGGGCGTTGAAAAGCGTGGACTTTCCGGCATTGGGCGGTCCGGCGAGGACGACCGACTGACCCTCGAGAAGACGCCTCGCCGCGTCCGTCTGCGCCAGAAGCGGGCGGATCGCTTCGCCAGCGTCGATGTCGTCAGCTTCCCGGATCCGCCGCAGGGCGCCCTTCAAGGCTCGCGGAAGCACGGCGCGTTGCGCGAGCAAAAAGCGCACCGCCCGCTCCGTCTTCGCCGCGCAAAGCCCGTCCAGCGCCAGACGCTCGATCCGGGTGGAGGCCGGCCAGGCCGGCGATGTTCCGCCCCCCGCCGAGGCGATCGCTCCGCGACGCGTCAGCGAGGCGACGACGCGCCGTACGACAACCGGTCCGCCGTGACAGGAAACCTCAACCTCGAAACCCGCTTCGTCAATGCGGCAGACCAGCACGTCGTCCACCCCCTCGCCATCGTCCACCCAGTCCCCGTAAAGCAGCCGCCCCGTCGCAGCGTCATGCAGATTCGCCGACGCGCGACGCGGGCGAAAACACGCACCGGTCAGCTCCAGCGCGCGCGGTCCGCTGAGGCGCAGCAAGGCGATCGCGCCGCGCCCGGCGGGCGTCAACACGTGAACCAGTGTCTCGGAAGGGTTCGACATGATGGCTCAGACAAGGGGCCCGTCGAGGCGATCCTGCCAAGGGTCACACGCCCATCCGGGCCAGGTGCTTCTGATACGCCAGCCCCAGCCCGCGAAGCGCCAGATCCGGAACGACGTTGTCGAGGAAGTCGCAATGCGGCGCCATGAAGACGGCGTCCCCCCCGGTGGCGACGACCTGAGGCCACGCATGAAGCTCCGTCGCATATGCTTCGACCAGCCAGCGCACCGATCCCGCGAGGCCGCGGCACACGCCGTTCTGCATCGCCTCCGCGGTCGTGCGGCCGATCACGTTCTTCGGAAACGCAGGCTCGACGTGCGGAAGCTGCGCCGCTCGATCATGCAGCGCCGCAAGCTGCATGCGCACGCCCGGAAGGATCGCGCCTCCGGCGAACGCCCCGTCATCGTTGACCAGATCGACGGTGACGGCCGTTCCGAAACTGACGACGACGCAGCTGCGCCGGAGGCGGTCGAACGCCGCCGCCGCGCCGCACACCCGGTCCATCCCCACCGTCGTCGGATCATCCAGGTCCACGTCGATCGGCAGGGCCACCTGCTCCCCAAGCACCAGCGGAACGCGATCAAAAACTTCGTCCAGCCGCTCGCGAAGCGCAGCCAGCGCCGCGGGAACGACGGAAGCGATGACGCTCGCCGCCGGTCCGCCGTGCGGAAAGGTCTCCACCAGCGCCGCCAGCGCGTCGTTGAACGCCGCCGCCTGCCCGGTGGGAACCGCGACGACGCGGGAAACCTCGTCCTTGCCCCACATCGCCAGCGCGGTGTTCGTGTTGCCGATGCTGACCAGAAGCACCGGAGCGTCAGGGTTGAACTCGCGCGGGACGCGGATCATGTCGAAATCTCCCGTGTCGCGGCGGGCGGTACGGTCATCGCGCCCCCTCCGTGCCTCCCGTCAGGGGTGACCACGCCGGATTCGGATTTTCGTCGATCGAGCATGTGCCAGATGCGCTCCTTCAGTTCCGCAAGGCGCCGCCCCGTCGCCGCGCTGATCGCCAGCACCTCGCCGCCCAGGGCCTCGCGCAATTCGTCCGCCGCTTCCTCACCGCCGGTCAGGTCGATCTTCGTCGCCACCACCAGCTCGCGCTTCCGCGCCAGCACCGGGCTGTAAGCCTCCAGCTCCCGCCGGATCAGATGATAAGCGTCGATCGCGGAAGGAGCGCCCGTCTGCGAGCCGACGTCCACCAGGTGGACGATGACGCTGGTCCGCTCGATGTGCCGAAGGAAGGCGTCGCCCAGCCCTGCCCCTTCATGCGCGCCTTCGATCAACCCGGGGATGTCCGCCACGACGAACCGTCGGTGGTCCGACAACTCGACGATGCCCAACTGAGGCGACAGCGTTGTGAAGGGGTAATCCGCAATCTTCGGTTTCGCCCGCGACAGGCGCGACAGCAGCGTGCTCTTGCCCGCATTCGGAAGCCCGACCAGGCCTACGTCTGCGATCAGCTTCAGTTCCAGCCGCAACGCGCGCTCGATGCCGGGCGTCCCCTCCTCAGCTTCGCGCGGGGCGCGGTTCGTCGGCGTGGCGAAGCGACGGTTGCCCCGACCTCCCTTGCCGCCTTCGGCGATGCACACGCGCTGCCCGACCTCGTTCAGATCGACCAGAAGCACGCCGGTGTCGCGGTCGAAGACCTGCGTGCCGGGCGGAAGGTTGATGACGAGATCTTCGCCGGATCGGCCGGTGCGGTTGCTGCCGGCGCCGGGCTGACCGCTCTGGGCGATCCAGTGATGCTTTCCCGAGAAATCCAGCAGCGTCTCGACGTCCGGCGCCGCGTGGACGAAGACGCTCCCCCCGTCGCCCCCGTCGCCCCCGTCCGGTCCGCCGTGAGGGACGAACTTCTCGCGCCGGAAGCTGACGCACCCGTTGCCGCCCTTGCCGGCGCGGACCAGAATTTCCGCGGAATCAACGAACATCCGCGCATGAGGATATGCGGTGACGCAGCGCGGGTCCAACGCGACAGCCCCGGCAGGGTTGAGCTGTTTTCTGACGCTCCTTCGGAATCCGAGAGGGTCGGCTTCATCGGCGAGGCAAGTCCTTCGCAGCGAATTCTCCGCAGGATCGCACAGGTTCGCGCAGAATCGCAGCAACGTGCAGGATCGTCAGTTTGTGTGATTCCAGCCCCCGGCGACCGGAGCTGATTCGGAACGCAGGATGAATGACCCGCGCTGATCCGCGAGGTTTATCCCGCGCGTCGGTTCGCGCGGGATCACGTCGCGCGACCCGGGGAGACGATTCTGCGTTTCTACGCAGACCGTCACCAGAGTCTTCAAATTAGACCCTCACCAGAGTCTTCAAACAGACTCCGGTGCGCTGGGCGAGAAAAGGCGTGCGGACGGGAACTGCGGCTGTCGCCGACAGCGGGCGACGCGACTCGAACGCGCAACCACCAGCTTGGAAGGCTGGTACTCTACCATTGAGTTACGCCCGCAACCTCCACAGCGCCGGTTGGATCGGCGTCCGGCGCGAGAGGAGCTTCGAAGGTACTCGTTCCAACCCGCCCGTCAACCGACGCGGCGTCGTTCCGGACCTGCGACGCAGGGCAACCGGATTCTGCGATCTGACGGCGCGTCGGGTGGCACGGGTCCGCAGCAGAGAACCCGTGTCCGGAAGGAACGGGCTTTCTGCTCCCTTGACATGACCAGGTGAGCACACCAGGCCATGCCACCCCGCCAAGCGAGTACACCAAGCGATGCCACCCGGATTCGAGGTCAGAATGCGGTTGCCCCGGGCCTGCGACGGTGATTGCGGCGGACAGGCGTGCCTGGCGGTGGAGAGGTGCTCGGTCCAGGGCGAGTTGACCGGCGGGGTTGTCGCTCAATGCGTCGCGACCTGGCGTGCCATCGCCCGGGATATGTCTGCCCGGGTGTGGGGTCGCCAGGGGGGCGAGGGGCGAATACAGTTAGCGTCGATGTTCAGAAAAGTTCTCATCGCCAACCGAGGTGAGATCGCGGTGCGCGTGACGCGGACGCTGCGGGAGATGGGCGTGCGCGCGGCCGCGGTGTATTCGGAGCCGGACGCCGGGGCGCTGCACGTGCGTGAGGCGGACGAAGCGTATCCGTTGGGGGGGACGACGTCGGCGGAAAGCTACCTGCGGGGGGAGAAGATCCTCGATATCGCCCGGGCGCACGGAGTGGACGCGATTCATCCCGGATACGGGTTTCTCTCGGAGAACGCGGGCTTCGCGCGGGCGTGTGCGGACGCGGCTGTGACGTTCATCGGTCCGACGCCGGAGGCGATCCGGGCGATGGGCGACAAGATCCTCGCGAAGGAGACGATGCGGAAGGCGGGGGTTCCCGTGGTGCCGAGCGTGGAGTGTCATGACAGTGACACTTCGGAGGCGGTCACGCGGCGCGCGGAGGAGGTCGGGTTCCCGCTGCTGGTGAAGGCGGCGGCGGGCGGCGGGGGGAAGGGGATGCGCCTTGTGCGCGAGCGCGGGGATCTCCCGGCGGCGATCGAGGCGGCGCAGCGCGAGGCGCAGAAGGCGTTCGGCGACGGTCGCGTGTTTCTCGAAAAGTACATCGATCATCCCCGGCACATCGAGTTCCAGATTTTCGGAGACGCGCACGGCGGGGCGACGCATCTTTTCGAGCGCGAGTGTTCGATCCAGCGTCGGCACCAGAAAGTGATCGAGGAAGCGCCGTCGGCGGCGCTGACGCCGGTGCTGCGGGAGAAGATGGGCGCGGCGGCGGTGGCGGCGGCGAAGGCGATCGGATATCGGAACGCGGGGACGGTGGAGTTCATCGTCGCGCCGTCGGGCGAGTTTTACTTTCTCGAGGTGAACACGCGGCTTCAGGTCGAGCATCCGGTGACGGAGATGACCCTCCTGAGGGATCTGGTGCGGGCGCAGGTGGAGGTGGCGTCGGGGGGCAGGCTTCCCTTCCGGAGGGAGGACCTGCGGCAGCACGGGCACGCGATCGAGTGCCGTGTGTATGCGGAGGATCCGGCGCGCGGGTTCCTGCCGAGCGTGGGGCGGCTCGAGCGGTTCATCCCGCCGTCCGGTCCGGGCGTGCGCGTGGACACGGGTTTTGCGGAGGGCGACGAGGTCACGACGTACTACGATCCGATGCTGGCGAAGCTCATCGTCTGGGGGGAGGACCGGTCGGCGGCGATCGCGCGGATGAAGGCGGCGCTGCGGCGGTTCGTGATTCTCGGCGTGACGACCAACGTGGAGTTTCTGCACGACTGCGTGGCGCATCCGGTGTTCGAGCGCGGCGAGGCGGACACCCACTTCCTTCAGACGTATGACGTAACCGGGAAAGCGGCTCCACCGCCGGATGAGGCCTACATCGTGGCGGCCTTTGCAGGCGCGGGGGGGAGCGAAAAATCCTCACGCGACGGGTCAGGTCGCACTTCGGTCGACGGGGGCGGGAACCCGTGGCGGGCGCTATCGGGGTGGCGCGGATGAGATCGAGCGTCGAACCCGTTCGGCGCCGGACAAGGGCGGTCAGTTGAGCACGTATCAGTTCAAATCAGCAGCTTCGGACGCCGTGGTAGACGTGCGCGTCGAGTCGGCGGCAGGTGGGCGCGAGGGCTTATACCGGGTTCATATCTCGGACCGGACGATCGAGCTGGAAGTGCGGCGTCGCGGAACGGGCGAGGGATTCCTGCACGTTCACGGGCGGATCCTTCCGTATTATGCAGTGCGACGTGCGGGGGAAGTCGAGGTCTGGATCGACGGACGGCGGTACGTGATCGAGCGGGCGCTGCCCGCGGCGCGGCGCGGCACGGCGGTGGCGGGCATGCAGGCCGTGGAAGTCAAAGCGCCGATGCCGGGCACGATTCTGAAGATTCTGGTGAAACCTGGAGACGTGGTGACGGCGCATCAGCCGCTGGTCGTGATGGAGTCGATGAAGATGGAGATGACGCTTTCGGCGTCGGGGGCGGGGCGCGTGGGGGAAGTCCGCTGCCGCGAGGGGGAACTGGTGGCGATGAACGCGGTGCTGGTGCGTTTTGCGGAAGAGGCGACGGAGGGGGCGTAAAGGCGGTGCGGAGATGAAGTCCGACGCGCTCTTCCTGCAAGCTCAGTCGTTCCTGCCCGGCGGGGTGAACTCGCCGGTGCGGGCGTTCAAGTCGGTCGGCGGAACGCCGCGTGTGATTGCACAGGCGGTCGGCGCAGAATTGATCGATGTCGAGGGGCGATCCTACATCGACTGCGTGGGGGCGTGGGGGGCGGGAATTCTCGGGCACGCTCCCCCGGATGTCCTGCGGGCGATCACCCAGGCCGCACAACTAGGACCGTCCCCAGGGCTTTGTAACGAGCTGGAGGTCTCGCTCGCACGGGAGATCGCCTCGCGAGTTCCTTGTGCCGAGAGAATCCGCTTCGTCAATTCCGGGACGGAGGCGGTGATGAGCGCCGTGCGGCTTGCGCGGGCGGCGACCGGGCGCGACGTCATCCTCAAGTTCGAGGGCGGCTATCACGGTCATGCGGATGCGATGCTGGTGCGTGCGGGGTCGGGGGCGGCGACGCTGGGCCTGCCGGATTCGCCGGGAGTGACGGGCGGCGCCGCGGCGGACACGCGGGTGTGTGCTTACAACGATCTTGAGGCGGTCGAGGCGACGGCGGCGGCTGAGGGGGAGCGACTCGCGGCAATCATCGTTGAGCCGGTGGCGGGGAACATGGGCGTCGTCCCGCCGGTCGAGGGTTTTCTTCAGGGACTTCGCGCGGTTTGTTCGCGGGTCGGGGCGCTGCTGATTTTCGATGAAGTCATGACCGGGTTCCGGGTGGCGCGCGGGGGGGCGGCGGCGCGGACGGGGGTGCAACCTGACCTGATCACCCTGGGAAAGATCCTCGGCGGCGGGCTGCCGATCGGGGCGTACGCGGGCCGGGCGGACCTGATGAACCTCGTGGCGCCGGCGGGTCCGGTGTACCAGGCCGGGACGTTCTGCGGTCATCCGGTCGTGATGGCGGCGGGGCTTGCGGTCTTGGCGCAATTGACGGAAGGCGCGTATACGAAGCTGGAGTCGGCGGGGGACAAGGTCGAGCGCGGATTGTGTTCGGCGCTGAAGGCGGTGGGTGTGAGCGGTTGTGTGCAGCGCGTCGGCTCGATGCTGACCTTGTTCTTCGGCGTGGAGCGGGTTCGGAACTTCGCCGACGCCCGGCGGGCGGATCACGCGCGTTTCGCGCGGTTCTTTCAGGGGATGCTCGCCCGGGGCGTCCACCTTCCGCCCAGCGGATACGAAGCGTGGTTTCTCTCCACGGCGCACGACGAAGCGGTACTCGATCGCCTGCTGAAGGCCGCGGCGGAGTCGCTGTTGGAGACGACCTGACCGCTGATGCTCCCCCGAAGCAGACGATCTGGGTGCCGCGAGTTCGCGCAGGCTGAAGCCCGCGGCTCGGGAGTCACGTCTCCGAACGCAGGTAGTCTCCGGAGCGCCCGCCGCGTTTTGATTCGAGGCGGACCGGACCGAGCGTCATGGCCCGGTCGGCGGACTTGGCCATGTCGTACAAGGTGAGGGCGGCGACGGTCGCCCCGACGAGCGCCTCCATCTCGACGCCGGTTCGCCCGAGGGCACGCGCCGTGCAGTGAATCCGGACGGCGTCCGCGCCTTCGGCGGAGAGGGCGACGCCGACGAACTCCAGGGGAAGCACATGACACAGGGGGATCAGATCGGACGTCTTCTTCGCCGCGGCAATGCCGGCGAGGCGCGCGGCGGCGAGGGCGTCGCCCTTGGGGAGGCGCCCGGAAAAAAGGGCGTCTCGCACGTCCGGCTGCATCACGAGTCGGGCGGATGCGACCGCTTCGCGGAGCGTCACGGGCTTGTCCGAGACATCGACCATCGTCGCCCGCCCCTGGGCGTCGAGGTGCGTGAAACCGTGCGGGTCCGAGTTCATGCGCAGTCCTTATCCTCGAGGTCGGCCGGTTCCGGGCGGGTCAAATGCGCGACCCGCACGTCCCGGGCCGGTTCCCTCGGTCCGATCATTGCCCGGAAAGCGGTCAAGTCAAACGACGGGCTCTCCGATACCGGTATGATGAGCCTGGGTCTGCGGATGATTGTGCCGTGTGAGGCGTCGGGGTCCAGCGCGGGATGCGTAGCGCCACCGGCGGACCGTCCGTCGCACCTGCGGACCCCGTCACTGACGCGACGGCTGGTCGCGTGGGTGGCGGCTTCGCGGGCGCACCGGGTCATCCTGCTGATCAGCGGAGTCTGGATTCTGAATGCGTTCGACCTCGTGCTGACGATCACGGCGCACCGTCAGCACCTGCTGCACGAACTGAACCCGCTGGCGAAGCACCTGCTGTCGCACGGGGAAGTCTTCCTGGCCTTGTTCAAGATCGGGCTGCTGTCGATCGGGACGTACGCCCTGCTGAAGTTCCGTCAGGAGCGGATCGCGGAACTCGGATGTTTCGTCGTGATCGCGACGTACGTCCTCGTGGCGCTGCAGTGGCATTTCTGTTACGAGGTATACGCGACGACGATCAACTGCGGACCGGACGTGTTGCATTTGTGGCAGCCGGCGCAGGCGCCGCTTCCGGCGTGGACCTCGTCTGGCGCCGCCGCCGCACCGTTACATCCGTGACCTCCCTCGGGGTCTACGACGGTCGGTTCGCCAGCACAAGCCCCGCGCCTGCTGCGGCAAGGAGGATCCCCGCGTAGTACCAGAGGTTCGGGGCATGAACCGGTCGATGCCAGATCATGCCGACGATCGTGCCGACGATCGGCGCTCCGGAGAAGACCAGGGGGACGACGCTCGTGGGGCGTCCGCCGTTTTTGAGCGCGAAAACGATGCCCAGCGCTCCGACGGCTCCGAGCACGCCCGCGATGGTGGAGAATTTCACTCCCTGCCAGCCTGTCGTGGCGGAGACGAACTCCAGCGGTTCCGCGCGGGTTCCCCAGAGATAAAGCAGGATCACACCTGCAAGGAGGAAATACGCCAGTCCGACAAAGAGGAACGCCCGCAGTGCCCCCTGCCCCTTCGGAAGGAAAGCCCCCTGCCCTTGATGCAGGACCGGAACATACGCCCCCCAGCAGAGCACCGTCAGCACCACGAACGCCAGCCACGACTTCATCCAAATCCTCCTTCGCCGCGCGGAGACGGTCCGGCTGTCTTCCTCGAAGCCGCCGCCTGATCGGACCGCGCCGCGGCGGATCACGCTAATGCGGCGCGCCGCGTTCATCAACGTGGCGCGCGGGGTCGAGTTTAGCGGTCCGCAGAATTGCGCGGTTTCTGCATCAACCTGGGGAAAATGTTGCGGCTTCGCCACACCGCCTCTGAACGTCCCGCGAAACAAGGGCTTGCGCCTTGTCCGGGTAGCGTGTGCGCGGATCGACGTTGACGGATGTCAACATTCGACGGGACGTTCTGGGACGCAGCGGCGCGTTTTGATGTTGTCGGCGTGGAAGGCAACCTCACGCCCGGCCTACACTTGGGTCAGAGGGGCGGACGCAGCGTGCGTCGTCGGCACGCGGGTTGTCCTGATTGAGCGGCGGACGCGAGAGCGTCGCCGTGCGGCGGACGGACGCTCGTTCGTGGGTGGGGAACTCAAAGGAAGCAAACCACATGAAAGAGGAAACGTTCCAGAGAAAGCTTGCGGAGCTTGTGCGGGAGATCGGCACCTTGCCGGAGGGGGAGCGCGAGAAGCTTCAGCTCCTCGCCGAGCAGACGCGCGAGAGGCATAAGCAACTCAAGGAAACCGTCAGCAGCCTTCAGGAGAGCATTGATTTCCTGCGGCTGAGCATCAAGTACCTGATCTTTGATCTCGAGGCCACGCGGCGCGAGAACGCCCAGCTTCGCAAGATGCTGGACGAGCAGAACGGGGGCGAGGTCTGAGCGAAGGCGGCGCGCCGGACCCGAAGGCGCGACCGGCGGCGGCGTAAGTGCGACAGCTTCGCGCGGCCGCGCGGCGCCCGGGGGGAAAGAGCGGGTCCGAAGTCTTCAGCTCGACCGTCGAGCGACGCCGGAGTCGGCGTCGCTCTTTTTTGCGCGCCGACAGTGAGCCGGTGCTTTCGGCTCCTGCGGCGTCGGCGGTACATTCCCGGGGGGGCGCCGTGCTGACGTGAGGGAGCCTGAGTTTCATCGCATCAGCCTGGGGCCGGCGAGTTCGGTCATATGTGGCGTATTGCCGCCGGAATGTTGATCGTCGTCCTTTGTGTCCTGCTTTCGGTGCGCGCCGACTGCGTCGTCAACGTGGTGAGTTACACGGTGGAGCCGATCCGGGGTTCGGGCGCGGCGCGTTACCTTATTCCTGCCATCGTGGCGGGGCTGGCGATCCGGCTTGCGTGGCGCGGACGGTGCAGCACGACCGGCGTTATCTGCGCGATCGCCGCCGCCGGTGCGGGATGTCTCCTGCTGGCTGGTGCGGCGCCGGGCCTGTCGCCAGCGAGCTACGCAGCGCTGGCGGGAAGCTGGGCGGGGATATCCGCGGCACTGGTTTCGCTGGGTCGAAGCGGATGTACTCACCTGCCGAAGTCCTCAGGCGCGGCGGGGTCAGTCGATCCGCCCCGCGCTTCCCGCCTTCCCGCCGTGATCCTGAGTTGCGCCATCTTTGCCTCGACAACGTGGCATGCCTGGATGCAGGTCGTGCAGTGGCGACACTTCTCGCTCGGGTTCGCGGATGTCGGGTTGTTCGTGGTCGAGCTTGAGAACCTGCTGCCGTGGAAGCCGGAGGCGGCGGGCCGGTTCGCCTCGACCCGGCTGGGGTTTCACTGCATCCCGCTGTTTTACGCGCTTGCGCCGGTGTACGCCGTGGTGCGGACGCCGGTGCTGCTGATGATCGTCGGACCCCTGGCGTTAAACGCGGCGGCGCTGCCTTTTTTCAGCCTGGCGAGAGCGCGGACCGGTTGTGCGTGGACGGGGCTTGCGGCGGGACTGGGGTGGCTGGCGCTGCCGTCGCTGTCCCGTCTGCCGCACGCGAACACTTACGGGTTTCAGTCGATCTACCTTGCTGCGCCGTTCGTGGCGGCTTTCGTCTGTCTCGGACTGCAAGGTCGGCGGCGTGCGTCGTGGGCGGCGCTGGTGCTGGCGATGCTGTGTGAGGAGACGGTCTGCGGTGTTGCCGCGGGGTGGGGCGCGTACGTGGCGCTGGTTCAAACAAAGCGGCGCGATGGTGCGTGCCTCGTCGGTGTCGCGCTGGCGTACCTCGCTTTGACGACGCAGGTGATCATTCCGGCGTTCGCCGCAGAAGCGCGATATACGAGGGTGGACCTTTTCGGCGATCTCTCGGTCGACGCGGTCGTTTCTCGACTGTCGCGACCTGAGGCGTGGGCGTTTCTTGCGGCGTTGGCGGCGCCGCTGGTTGCGGGGTGGGTGCGGGCACCCGGGTTGTTGATCGTCGCGGCACCAACGCTGCTGCTGGTGCTGACGATGGCGGAGGGATCCTACCTGAGCATCAAGTACTGGCATCAGACGTCGGTGCTGCCCGTGTTGTACGCGGCGGCGCTTGTCGGCTGGACGACTTCAAGCCGCCGGAGCTTGAAGGCGGCGTCGGAGCTGAAGCCCGATGTGCGGCCCGGCTCGACCGCCCGGGCTACTGTGGTCGCGGGGCTGGCGGGGATTCTCATCGCGCATCAGTGGCTCGGGTTTTCACCGCTTGCGCATGCTTTTTCTCCGATGATGGCCGCGACCGGCTGGGATCAGCCTGACGTCCGGATGAACGTGGTACGCTTTGTGCAGGAGCGGTTCGATCCGGATGCCACGCACGTGGTGGCGACGGAGCGGCTGGCGATGCACTTCACGCGGTACGTGACGGTGCGGTCCACGCCGGGCGTGATTTTCGACGCAATCCCCGCGGGACGGTGTGTACTGGTGGTGGATCGGTCGGACACGTGGGACCGGACCGTGAGTTCGGGGCGCATCGAGGCGCTACTGGAGGACGCCTCTGCGGCTGGGTTCGGGAGCGTGATGACGCAGGGTTCGGTGGAGGTGTTCGTCAGGGAGTGAGTGCCGCACGTTGAGCGCGGGAGCGTCAGTACACGATCAGAGGGTGGTCGCGGAGGCGCCCGTCGGCCCGGGGGTCGCGCGGCCTTGCTGCGCATATTGCGACCTGCCGATCCTCGTGATCCTCGGGCGCGAGGAGGTTGCTTCGGCGGAACCGTTGTATTGCTGCCTCGGCTGTCGCCTTGCGGCGCAGATCGCCGGCGCCCGTGATGAGGAAGGGCGTGCGACGGGGGCGATCACGCGCCTCGGGCTGGCGATCTTCCTGACGATGGTGGTGATGGCGTTCACGACGTACTTCTACGGAAGAGAACTGGAGTCCTCTCCGGAGACGGCGCCCGCGGCAGCCGCGCATTTCGAGGGCGTGATGCGTTATGTGACGATGATCTTCGCCACGCCGGTGCTCCTGCTGCTGGGGGGGCCGATCGCCGCGGAAGCGCGGGAGTCGTGGCGGCGGCGATCGGTGGGGACGGACGCCCTGATCCTGATCGGCGTGGTTTCGGCATATGCGTTGTCGTATGCATCGACGCTGCGAGACTCGGGGCCGGTGTACTTTGAGACGGCTTGCGTGGTCCTCGTGCTGGTGACGCTGGGGCGTTACATCGAGGCACGAACGAAGCTGCGGGCGTCGAAGCTGCTGCGTCCGTCGCGCGCGCTGCTTCCGGCGACGGTCGTCATCGAGCGTGGCGGAGTCGAGGCGAGGATCCCGACCGAGGAGATGATCGAGGGCGACATCCTTGCGGTGCGGGCCGGTGAGCGACTTGCTGCGGACGGCGTGGTCGTCGAGGGCGCCGCGCACGCGGATCTTCGTTGGATCACCGGCGAAAGCGCGCCGGCGACGGTCAAACCGGGAGATGTGCTTCCGGCGGGCGCGCTCAATCTCGACGGGCATCTGCGCGTGCGCGTCACGGCGGCGGGCGCGCGGAGCGCGCTGGGGCGAATTCTCGAGCAGATTGACGAAGCGCAGCGTACGAAAGGACGGTACGAAAGACTGGCGGACCGGGTCGCAGGCGTGTTCGTGCCGCTGACGTTGGCGCTGGGGGTCATCGGCGGCGCGCTGGGGTACATGCGTGGGGGCGCCGGCGAGGCCGTCGAGAGCTTCCTGTCGGTGCTGCTGATCGCGTGTCCTTGTGCCTTGGGGATCGCAACGCCGCTGGCGGTCTGGGCGGGGATAGGCCGGGCAGCGGCGCGCGGCGTCATCCTGCGCAGCGCGGAAGTGCTTGAGACGTTGGCGGATATCCGCGCGGCGGCGTTCGACAAGACCGGCACGCTGACGGCGTCGCACCCGGTCGTCGTCGCGTGGACCGCGTCAAGCGAGCGTGAGGAAGGGGCTTTGCTCTCCCTCGCGCGTACGCTCGCCGTCACCTCGACACATCCTTACTCGCGCTGCGTGGCGGAGTACGCCGAGCGGCGGGTCGGAACGGATGCCGGCGAGGGATCCGCCTCGGACATCTCCGTCGTTCCCGGTCGCGGCATCCTTGCCCGTGTCGGAGAGGAACTCGTGCGTTACGGCAGCGCGGTCCACGTGTTCGGCGCGGACGCGCCGTCATCCGTCGCGGTCGGCGAGGCGCTGCGTCGCGCTTCGTTGGAGGGGCTGGGTGTCGTGTGCCTGCGCGACAAGCGAGGACGAGAGGGCGTATTCTTGCTCGATGAGGAGGTCCGTGCCGGTGCGGCGGAGGCGCTGGCGGCGTTTGCCGGGCTGGGGTGTCCCGCGGCGGTACTGACCGGAGATCACGCGGCTCGCGGTGAGCGACTCGCACGGACACTGGGTGTGCCGGTGCGCGCCGGCCTGCTCCCGGACGACAAGATTGCCGAGTTGGCGGCGCTGCGGGAGCGTCACGGGCGGGTGATGATGATCGGCGACGGGCTTAATGACGCCCCGGCGCTCGCGGCGGCGGACGTCGGGGTCGCGATGGGTTGCGGGACGGACCTGAGCCGGGCGACGGCGTCGGCGTGTTTGATGGGGGACGACCCCGGGACGGCGCCGTGGCTGGTCCTGCTGGGGAGACGGACGGTGCGGACGATCCGGGTCAATCTGGCGTGGGCGTTCGCGTACAATCTGGCGGGCGTGGGGGTGGCGCTGACAGGGGCGTTGCGGCCGACTTTTGCAGCGGTGGCGATGCTCATCAGCAGTCTGCTCGTCGTGGGAAACTCAATGCGGCTGGCGACGCACGACGGGTTGCCGATCAGCGACGGCGATGCCGGGTTTGCGGGGAAGAGGGATGTTTGAGTGGCCGGCGGTGTTCCTCGGGGGTTTGATGGGCTCGGCACATTGCGTGGGCATGTGCGGCGGGATCGCGCTGACGGTCGGCGGCGGGCTGCGCGTCGCTGATCCCTCGGCAGGGGGCGGCGGCAACCCTGACGCGGTTCGGCACCTGCCCGCCATCGTTCCTGCATCAAGGGTGCGTCGGCAGATTCTTTTCGGGCTTGGGCGCGTGAGCACGTACGCGTTTCTCGGGGCGATGGCCGGGAATTTGGGCGGACGGGCGGCGGCGATCAATCTCCCGATCGGAGGCGCGCAGCAGGCGATGTCGGTGCTTGCGGGGGTTCTGATGATCGGCGTCGGGCTGACGCTGGCTGGCGTGCGGCTTCGCCCGCGCGGCGGCGCTGCCGCCGCCGGATGCTCGTCGGGGCTGACAAGCAGGCTGGAGCGCGGCGCCGCGGTGTTCGCTGAGGCGGTGCGGGCGCCGGGCGCACTCGGACCTTTTGTCGCGGGGCTGGCGACGGGGTTTCTTCCGTGCGGGTTGGTGTACGCTTTTCTGGCGCAGGCTGCGGCGGGCGGCAGGGTTGCGGAGGGCGCGCTGCTGATGACGGTGTTCGGACTGGGGACGTTGCCGGCGATGACGGTGTTCGGGTGCGGGGCGGGGCGCCTGATCGGGCCGATGCGGGCGCGGTGGCGGTTTGCCGCGGCGGCGCTGGTCGTGGCGGCGGGCGGCGTCACGATCTGGCGCGGGTGGCCGAAGGAGACGGGGGTGTGCTGCCACGGAGGCGGTGTTTCCGCGGCGGTCGACGCGTCTGATTCTGATCATGCCCCTGTCGGAACCGGCGACTGAACCGCGAGGATCGCTGCGCCAACCGCCGCGCACATCACCGTCAGCATGAAGATCAGGAACGCAACGCCGTATAACGTCCGGGCGCTCTCATCCGCGATCTTCCCGCGGTGAACGCCGCGACGAAACCGGGCGGCGAGAAACCCGCACACCCACGTCCAGTGCAGGATCACGTGAAGCAGCACGACCAGCGCGAACCACGCCAGCAACGCCAGGTGCAGACGCAACCACCCGCCGTATCCGACGGACAGCAGCGTCCACCCTCTTGCCGACTCCGCGCCGGGAAACGCAAAGAAGAGCACGCCCCCGGTCACCAGTGGTCCGGTCAGCGACAGCAGCAGCAGCACGTCCACCAGGAAGTTCAACGTCGATCGGTTCACGGCGGGCAGGATACCCGCAAGGCGGGCGGCGTCAGCCCCGGGGCGGGCGCCACTCGACAATGATCGTGACGCTGCCGTCCGCATGATAGGTGGGTGGACGCCAGGTGAACCCTCGGAGAACGCCGCCCGGCGGGAGGTCCAGCCGCGCCGCCAGATTGTGAAGCGCGACGACTTCCGCGGCGCGCCGCGCCATCAACTTCGCCCGCGCGCCGGCATATTTCGCCGGCGGCCTGCCCCACCCCTGGGCCCGCACGACCGGTGTCACGCGCTGCACGGGAAGCGCCGCCGCTTCAGCGATCGGCGCGATCCAGGCCCCGATGAAAAGGGCGGCAAGCAGCAAAGTCTGTCTTGCACGCGACATGATCAATGTCAATCCAGAACGCGGGACGGCCGGATGAGCCGTCTTGCGAAAGTCCGCCTGCCCGGCGATGCTCCGCGTCATTAAACCAGACCGTCAAAAACAGCTCAGGATAGTCGCGGGTGGTCAAGAAGGGTCCAAAAATAAAGGAGCTTGCGCAGGAACTGGGGTTGACCTCGCGCAAGTTGATCGACCGCTGCCGGGAAGCGGGGATCCCCGTCCAGAACAGTGCGTCCCGGCTGGATCGGGCGAGCGCCGAACGTCTTCGGACCCTCGTTGCAGGGGCGGCTTTGTCGGACGCGACGAACCTCTCAGAGGATGACGAACCCTCATGAGTGCCGGGCGAGACTGGGAACGCTACCTTGGGGGACTTTGCGATGTTCCCGCGCTGGGATTCAGGCTGGACACGGGGCGGATGCGCCTTCAGGAGCAGGCGCTTGCGGAGCTGACACAGAAGTTTGACGGTGCGTTCGACGCGATGCAGGCGATCGAGGACGGCGCGGTCGCCAACCTCACCGAGGGCCGCCGCGTCGGGCATTACTGGCTGCGCGCCCCGCATCTCGCCCCGGACCCGCAGATCCGCAGGGCGATCGAAGACGCAGCGATGCAGATCAAGGAATTCGCCGCGCGGGTGCTCGACGGATCGATCCGACCGCCCGCCGCCGCAGGAGCGAAGTTCACCGATATGCTGCTGGTGGGGATCGGCGGGTCCGCGCTGGGGCCGCAGTTCATCGCCGACGCGCTGGGCGGCGCGGATGATCCGGTCCGTCCGCACTTCATCGACAATACGGATCCCGAGGGCATCGCCCGGACTCTTGCCGCACTGGGGTCTCGGTTGGCGCAGACCCTCGTAATCGTCACCTCCAAGTCGGGCGGCACGATCGAGACGCGCAACGGCATGATCGAGCTTCAGCACGCGTTCCGGCAGCGCGATCTTTCGTTTCCGCAACAGGCGGTCGCCGTCACGGGCGAGGGCAGCGCGCTGCACCGCACCGCGCAGGAGCAACGCTGGCTGGCCACGTTTCCGATGTGGGACTGGGTCGGCGGGCGGACGTCACAGACCTCGGCGGTGGGGTTGCTGCCGGCGGCGCTTCAGGGGATCGACGTGCGCCGGTTTCTCGAAGGCGCGGCGGCCTGCGACGAGGCGACGCGCGTCCGCGACCTGCGCGGCAATCCGGCGGCGATGTTGGCGGCGACGTGGCACGTCGCCGGCGCGGGGCGCGGCGAGCGGATGATGATTGTCGTGCCCTACCGTGACCGGCTTGTGCTTTTCGGGCGCTATCTCCAGCAGCTCGTGATGGAATCCCTCGGCAAGTCGCACACCCGCGCGGGCGCGCCCGTCGCGCAGGGGCTGACCGTCTTCGGCAACAAGGGCAGCACGGATCAACACGCCTACATCCAGCAGTTGCGCGACGGGCGCGACGACTTCTTCGTCCTCTTTCTGCACACGCTTGAAGACGGCTGTCCGCCGACGGTGGACGTCGAGCCGGACACGACCAGCGGCGACTACCTTCTTGGGTTCATGCTCGGGACGCGGGCGGCGTTGTCGGAGAAAGGACGCCGGTCGATGACGCTCACGCTCCCGCGGATCGACGCCTTCTCGCTCGGCGCGTTGATCGCGCTTTTTGAGCGGGCGGTCGGGTTGTACGCGGAACTGATCGACGTGAACGCATATGACCAGCCCGGCGTCGAGGCCGGGAAAAAGGCCGCGTCCGAGGCCCTCGCGCTCCAGCGAGCCGCCCTGCGGCTCCTGCGCACGCGGACCGATGCGGCGTTCTCTGCCGACGAGATCGCGCGGGCGCTTGGCTGTCCGGAATCGGTCGCCGATCTGCACCTGATCCTCGAACGCCTCGCCGCCAACCCCGCCCGCAGCGTTTCCGCCGAGGGGGAAGACTCCCTTGTGCGCCGTTACCGGGCGGGTTGACGCCCGCAGCTTGCGATCCGAAACATCATCCCCAGTCTGTGTTGCCAAGCCCTTGGGATGCTTTGAGGCCTCCCGGGGGTGTGGAGCATGAACACCGTTTCACGTCCCTGAAAACATCAAAAACATGAAAAAAGAAGTAATATCAGGTTTTCACTTGACCGTCCGATGCCTGTGGGGTATATTAGAGGACGAGAAATGAGATTCGGGCAGGGCGGAAGGCTCCGCGTCGGTCCCTTCCCTTCCCTTCCCTTCCCTTCCCTTCCCTTCCCTTCCCTTCCCTTCCCTTCCAGGAGGAATTGCATGTACCGTCAGCAATACAGCCTTAGTTGGTTGTGCGCAGGTCTTGCGATCGCAAGCGTGGGGATGGCCAACCCTGCCCGGCAGGTCACGCCTCCTTCTTGCCCACCAGGTGTTAGCTGCAATTGTCCGCCGGCCCCCTGCGCCCAGAATGATTCGCAGTGCGGAGGTTGTTGTGACACAAAGGCTCAATGCTTATCCTGTTGCGCAAGGCTGCATCCGCCGGGCGGAACGCCATTGTGCAATAACTACTGCGAGAACTTCAGTTGGTGATTGCCGCCCGTGGCCGGCGAAACGAACGCCATGAGGTATCTCGGAAGGATCAGGCCGCGACCGTTCGGAAGCGGTATCGAGATGAGAAGCAGTTCGAGATTGCCCGGCAATGTCGTCGGCGCGGCTCTGGCAAACCGCGCCATGTTCGGCATTGATAAGAGAATCAACAAGTGAAGATCAAGGAGCCGCCCAATGATCGGGATCTTCCAGTTGGTCACGAGTTTGTTGTTCCTTGTGCAAGGGTCGCCGCCGGCCGTCCCGGCTGTTCCGCCCGCATCCGGGGACTCCAAGTCCATCACTGCCGGGGAGTGGATCAACCCGCTTCACCTTCGCCTGCCGGATGAGCGAACGTGGGTTCTCCTTTTCTTCAGAACCCGCTATCCAGAGACGGCGAACAAGGCCGAGCTTCGCCGCAAGCTCGAAACTCTGGTCAAGCGGCTGAATCAACTCTCGCGCGAGCGGCGAGATCTCATGATCGTGGGGTTGACGGAGGAGTCCCGGGACGACATTCAAGGATTCCTCGCGGAAACGCAGCCTCGGTTCGCCATCGGCGTCCGATCCCCGACGCACAAGACATTCGGAGTGGAAGATTTCCCTTCCGTGATCGTAGTCAGGAGGGGAAACGTCGAAGTCGCCGCATCGCCGGATCGTTGGGAGTCGCTGCTCCCGCCGTTGGCGCCCGATTCCGGCGCGCCGCCGCTCGATGAACTGACGATCGAGGAACTCCAAGAGCGAGTTACGCGCGATCCCACGGCGCTATCCATCGTCGACGGTGAGGCCGGGCAGGCCCTGGAGCGATTGCGCCTGCGGCTCGCGCCAGAGGAATTCATGGCCTACTGCGATCAGATTGAGCACGCCGGAGGCGTGGACGCGGTCTGGACGGGCAGGGTTCGTTATCAGAAGCACCTGGCGGATCCGAACGTCGTGGAAAAGCTGCCCTTCGGCACGCCCGCTTCGGACGCCGCCGGAGAGTGGCGACGCTCGCGCGACGATCCCCGATGGGCACCGATGCGCGCCTTTTTTGAGGAGTTCAACAACCGCAGGAGCGTCACCGTCGAATCCGTGGTGGAAGCCCATCATGCGCATCTGACCGACGACCCCAACGACCTGCTGATCCGCTTCTGGCTTGCGCAGTCCGTGAGGGACAGAAAGGACATCGGGTTGCTCCCTGCGTTGCGCGCCGTCTATGACGCCGAGCCGGATGCGGTGGTCCGCAGCCAGATTCTGCTGGGCATGTGCGAACTGGCGCCGACGGGCGATGCGGAGACGTTGCGATTCCTGGAGGAGCGGATGAAAACGGAATCGCATTTCCGCGCCGGCGCGACCCTCGGGATGGTCCACTCGCTCATCCGCGACGGCATGAATAAGCCCTGAAAACGTGGATAGAAACTCCCTCGAACGCCGTGCCCCAGCCCTTTGCTGAGTGGTCCGGGCGATGCCCGACCGTTTCTACTCCCCTACGACGCAATTTCTGAAATCCGGCTGATCTTCGTTACAATGACGCTGTCGGGCGTCGCTGGGGCATCCGCAGGCCGGTGAGGGGGATCATCATGCATGACGGGAAGAATATCCGTGCGGTTGCGACGTTGGGGCTTTGCTTCGGGTTGATGACGGCGGCTCAACCCGACGCGGCTCAGGCGCAGGAGCTTCGCATTGACGTCTTCCGCATCCCGACGCCGGCTTCGCGCCCTTACACGATCACCGCGGGTCCGGACGGGTGCCTGTATTTCACGGAGTCCCACGGCGACAAGATCGGGCGGATCACGCCGGAGGGCGTCATCACGGAGTTCAATGTTCCCACGCCTGACTGCGGCCCTTACGGTATCGCCGCCGGCGCCGACGGACGCATCTGGTTCACCGAGCGCTTCGCGGACCAGATCGGCCGCCTCGACCCCGCGTCCGGCCGCATTGATGAATTCCCGGTGAACACGCCTTTCGCCCAGCCCTGGGAGATCACCGCCGGTCCCGACGGAAACCTCTGGTTCACCGAGGAGGACGTTCACCAGATCGGGCGGATCCGCCTCAACGGCGACGTGACCGAGTACCCGGCCGGCGCGTGCTGTTTCCCCACGGGCATCACCGCCGGCGCGGACGGGCATCTGTGGAGCACGATCGAGATCGGTGACCAGCTTGTGCGCATGACCCCCGGCGGCGACGCGACGCTCTTCCCGGTGCAGACCGAGCAGCAACTGCTGTTGTGGGACATCACGCCGGGACCGGACGGAAATCTCTGGTTCACCGAGCTTGCGGGCCGCGCGATCGGCCGCATCACACCCGACGGCGACATCCGGCGCTTCCCCGTTCCCGGCAAGTTCTCCGGCATCACCGGCGTCGCCGCCGGACCGGACGGACTGCTGTGGTTCACCGAGAACGACACCGCTCGGGTGGGCGCGATGCGCTCCGACGGAGAGATTGTGTTCTCGCAGGCGATCGAGCGGAACAGCCGCCCGCTGAGCATCGTTCACGGTCCGGACGGCAATCTCTGGTTCACGATGGCCGACGGGAACGCGATCGGGCGCATCCGCCGCGCCCGCAACGAGACGGCCTACGTCCTCTCGATGGACGCGGGGTTCTCGCCCGCTGACCGCGAGTGCCGCCTCGGTGACACCGTGCAGTGGACGTTCGTCGGTCCGCGGACGCACGGCGTGCGCGAGCGCAGCGGGCTGGGCCTTTTCGATTCCGGCCCGATGCCGATCGTCTCGTATTTCTCACACCCCGTGACCGCCGCCGGAACGTACCTGTATGAGGACTCGCAGTTTCCCGTGTTCAAGGGGCGGATTCGGGCGGGAGTGGACGCGCCGAAGCGGGGGACGACGGGCGAGCCTTTCTCCGTCGTCTGGGCGACGCAAGCCGCGCCGGACGGGCAGGTGTTCGACGTGCAATTGAAGTCGCCGGACGGTTCCGGCTACGAAGACTGGCAATCCGGCGTCACGACCCTCAGCGCCGAGTTCGCGCCGCTCGTCGCCGGCGCGCACAAATTCCGCGCCCGCCTCCGCCGCACGTCCGACGGGGAGGCCCTGAAGTTCTCCCCCCCGGCTCGCGTCCGCGTCAGCGAATGAGCCGGTCCAGCCCCGAACCCCGGACGCCGTCAAGACATGATCCACCGGCGAGCCGCCGGCCCGATGGGCGCGCTCCGGTGCGACGCCGCTAAGTATCTGCTTGAGCACGGCGCTGATCTTTTCGCTGCGGGTGAGGGCGCGCTGCGTCGGCGATTCTCGATGACGGAGTAGATCCTCGATGACGGAGTAGATCAAGGTGCCGAGGAGAATCACGAAGACGGCGGCGGTGCTGCCCACCAGCGCCTGGTGACGCCGCGCCGGCTGTCATAGGTCATCGCCGGCGCGCCGCGAAAGGACAACCACGGATCAACAAGTTCCCACGCGCCGCTATCGTCGGCATGGACCAGCGGAACGGAGTGTATCAAGCTCGATATCAAGAGGAGCGACAACAGGCACAGGTGACGGCAATGACGGCACATGATGTCTCTCTTTTCCCGCAAAAGTTTCCGAACTATCCTAACCGAGCCGCCACCGTCAGGGAGCGAATCCCCGTCGCCCCGCATCGGTACCGATCTCGAACCACAGCGGACGCATTCCCCCGGTGCGGGCCGCCTGCCGACACGCGCGGCGGGGTCGTGTCTCGTTGGGTACGTCAGAGCCGCGACCGTCAGGGAGCGAATCCCCGTCGCCCCGCA
>JABWBH010000002.1 GCA_013360585.1 Phycisphaerae bacterium
CGGCCGACGCCGCGCGGGTGTTCTTACCCTGCAAAATACGGCATTTCGAGTGTTTTATTGCAAAAATGGCCTTGATTTCACGCTTGATCAGGGCCTAGTCCAGGAACATCAATGAGGTCTTTTCTGACGGAGGGTCGTTCGTTTGCTGCTACGTCCAATATTGGCATCGGTTGAGGCTGAAGAAAGCAAAAAAACTCGACAGTAAAATTTAGCGTTGCTTCAACGATCTGCGTGGGATTAACGTAAGAGGCTTGATGTTTCAGAGAACCAGGCGTACTGCGCCTCCGCCTGGCGTTTGAACATGTCCAGCCCGCCCAAGGTTGGGGCGCCGGCGGCGGCGGCTTCGCGGATCAGGCGGGTTTCCGGCGGCGTGTACACGAGGTCGAAGACCAGGGTTCGTCGGGACAACGCGTCGGGAGGCATCGGCGTGTCCTGCTCGTTGGGCGTCATGCCGACGCGCGTGGTGTTGATCAGCAGGAGGCCGTCGCCGCGAAGGCGCTGCTCCCAGTCGAACGCCTCGCCGCCGAAGTCGCCCGCCAGCGCCGCCGCCCGGCGCCCGTCCCGCGCGTAGATCCGCACGCGGCATCCGTGGTCCGCCAACGCCGCGACCACCGCCCGTGCCGCCCCGCCGCACCCGAGCACGTCCGCGCTGATGCCGCGAAAGTCGTCCGGCGACCAGTTCAGTCGCGCTGCGATGGAGTTCAGCGCTGCCGCCGCGTCGGTGTTGTAAGCGACGACGCGGCCGTTGCGCCAGACCAGCGTGTTCGCCGCGCCGATCCGCCGGGTCAATGCGTCACCGGCTTCATCCGCCAGCGCCAGCGCCGCCTCCTTGTGCGGAATCGTGACGCTGAACCCGCCTACGTCCAGCCACGGTCGCCGCCGCAGACCCTCGATGAATCTGCGGAGCGCGTCCCCGCCGCGCACGCGCAGCGGCAGGTAGACCGCGTTGACACCGTCCGCCTCAAATCGCGCGTTGAAGAACGCCGGGCTTTGCGAATGCGCCACGGGATCGCCGATAACGCCGAAAAGGCGGGTGTTCGCGTCGATCCGCCTCCAGCGGTACAAGCCGCACAGTTCCGCAACGCTCACCTGTCCCGGCGCGGTGGCGCTTCCGGCGTCGAGCGCCGCGTACGTCGCAAACGCGCCGAGCTTCTTCGCCAGCACGCGCGAGAGGACGCCTTCCTCGCCCATGCAGATCGCCGTCACGCGCAAGCCGCCGAATGCGCCCGCCGCCGCCTCCCGCAGCAGATCGAACGCCGCGAAGTTGTCGCCGATGTCCGACGGCGTCCACGCGACCTTCGCTACCGCGGCATGTCCGCCGGCCGCGATCCGCTCGATGCGCGATCGCGCATCCGTCATCGGACGCTGAACCTCGTGAGCCGACAGGATCAGCCGGTCCCTCGGCGCCTCCGGCGTCTTTCCGTCCGCACCGGAATGTCCGTCCTGTCCTGCGACGCCTCCCGCCGCCAGCCGCACTTTCTGCCGGATGTTCGCCGAGCGCTCCCAGTCCGCCAGCTCGAAATCGACCCACGCCCCCGTGCCCCGCGCCGTCTCAATGAGCCTCGACACGCGCTGCATCGTGTCGCCCGTGAACTGTCCCCCCTCGTCGGCGCTGCGGCACGTGACGATCCACGTCAGCCCGGGATGCTGCGCCATCAGGCGGCGAAGACCGTCGATTTCGCCCTCGTATCCATCGATCCGAAGCTCGACGCCGTCCGCTCCGTCTTGCACGGCGTGACGCACCGCCTCCGCCGTCGTTTCGACGCTCTGCACGGGGATGGATGCGATAAGGCAGGTCATGTCACGATTCCGTTTTCGCTCGTAAGCGCGGTCGTCCGGCGTTAAGGGTTCGGCGTCGCCCCGACCCGGTTGATTACCGCGCGGAACTTCCCCGCCCGGGTGCGTTCGATCCGGTCCACCGATATGACGTCGATCCGCGCGTCGCCCACGCGGTCGGCCAGATTCCGCCGGATCGTCTCCGCGGTCGCCGCGTCATACCCCGGCGCCGGCACGACGCGGACGACGAAGCGGTCATCCTCCTCCTGAATGATCTGCGCTTCCCGCACATGCTCGACGCTCTTGAACACCGGGTCCAGCCGTCCGATCACCCGGCCGTCGCGCGTCCGCAGCACTTCGTCCACCCGCCCTTCCAGGCGCGACAGGACGGGCAGCGCGCTTCCGCAGACGCACCGGTTTTCGTCGATCGCCCCGCGGTCGCCGAGGCGATACCGGAGGAACACCTGTCCGAAGTTGATCAGGCTGGTGCAGACCAGTTCGCCCGTCTGTCCCGCCGGGCACGGGCGGCCGTCGTCGCCGAGGACTTCGACCAGTCCGTAATCGGGGCTGAGGTGCATCGACCCCTGCTCGCACTGCGCGGCGAAGACGCAAAGCTCGCCCGCGCCGTACTGGTCGAACACCTTGCAGCCGAAGGCCCGCTCGATCGCCTCGCGCTGATGCTCGAAGAGCGTCTCGGAGCTGGTGATCGTGCAGCGCATCGGGATCGGCGGTTCGCCGCGCTCCAGCAGATGCCGCGCGACGGTGTACACGCTGGAAGGGTATCCGAGGATCGCGTGATACGGGCGGCGGCGCATCTGGTCCAGATAATGCGGGAGAAACCGCTCCGACAGGTGGTAGCTGGAAAGGTAAAGCTGCTTCCACGCGTAGTTGTAAACCCAGAACGGCGGGCGCTCCCGCGTGACCGGCGCGACGAGTTGTCCGCCGATCATGACGTAGGGGAGGCGTCCGAACTGCATTCCCGCCGGCCGCCGGCAGCGCGCCTCAAAAAAGGCGTAAGATGTCGCCTCGGCCTCGGGCGTGCGGAACAGCGTCAGCGGCGAGCCTGTGCTGCCGCTGGTGGACAGGCGGATCAACGCCGACGGCGGAAGACGTTCGTCGAGAAGCCGCTGCGGCGCCGCTCGCACCTCCTCGCGGGAAAGGATCGGCAGGCGCGCGAGGTCGTCGATCGAGCGGACGTCCTGCGGACTCAGCCCCGCCCGCCGCCACGCTTCCCGGTAATGCGGCACATGCGCGTACGCATGACTCACCAGCGCCGCAAGCCGCTCGTCGCAGTGCGCCCGCATCTCGTCGCGGCTCATCCGCGACCGGCGCTCGATCTCGGGCACGAGCGCCTCATACACGCGCCCGTAGCGACGGCGCGACACGCGCCACGCCTGCACGGTCGCAGCCACGCTGCCGAGGCCCGGCGCCGTCGTCAGCTTTTGCAGCCAGCTTCCCGGCATGTCGCATCAGTCCGCCGGCGGCGAGCCGGTTGCGGGTGCGGGCGCAGCGGCGGGCGTCGGCTCAGCCGGCAGCACGCCGACCTCGAAGTGCGTCGCGAACCGCGGCGACCGGTACACCCGGTGCGTCGCCTTCACGAAATCCTCCGCGACGGCCTTGTAGATGTTCGGCACATATTTCTGCGGGTTGCGGTCCACCAGCGGGAACCACGTACTTTGCACCTGGATCATCAGGCGGTGCCCCGGTTTGAACGTGTGCAGGACGTCCTGAAGCTTGAGGCGGACGCGCGTCGGCTCCCCCGGGCGGAAGGGCGCGGGCTTCTCATAACTGTCGCGGTAGCGCCCGCGGATCACCTCGCTGCGCACCATCATCTGATACCCGCCCCAGGGGCGGCTCGGCGAGAATCCCTCGGGCGTCTTCGCGTCCGGCGGAAACACGTCGATCACCTTGATGATCCAGTCCGCGTCGGTCTGCGTCGTCGAAACCCACAACTCCGCGGTGATCGGACCCGCCAGCGTCAGCGGTTCGGTGAGCACGGAGGTCTGATACGTCAGCACGTCCGGCCGCCGCGCCGCGAAGCGCTGATCGTCCGTCATGTGCTCCCGCGTCATGTGAACCGTGATCTCCTCCGTGTAAGGCACGGGTTTCGCCGGATCGCTGACGAATTCGTCGAACCCCTCGACCGCAGGAGCGTCGAACGTCAAGGCGCCGCCCGCCGCAAGGTACACGCGCTGCATCCGTGTCTCCTTCGGAGGCCACTGCGGGAACGTCCGCCAGCGGTTCTCTCCGGTCTCGAAGATGTGCGCCTCCGACAACGTCAACGTCCCCTCGTCCTTCAAAAAGTGATTGAAAAACACACGCTCGATCTGCTCCTGATAATGCACCGACGTCTTCTCGCCGAAGTGCATGTTGCCGAGACGGTCGCCGTCGCGCCGCGCCCAGCCGCCGTGGTCCCAGGGCCCCGCGACGAGGATGTTGAACACGCCCGGATTCTGCCGCTCGATCGCGTCATACGTCTCGAAGGTGCCGTAAAGATCCTCCGCGTCGTACCAGCCGCCGACCGTCATCACCGCCGGCGCGACGTTCTTCAGATGCGGGAGGATGTTCCGTTTCCGCCAGTACTCGTCGTAATCCGGGTGCTCGACGATCTCGTCCCACATCGGGTTTTCGCTCTGAAAATGCTTCGTCGGCACGTCGCACAGCGGTCCTAAGTTCAGGTAAAAGTCATATCCGTCCGGCGTGCCGTGCGAGAAGCCCCACGGCCGATGCTGCACGGGCAGCGGGCGAGGCTTCCCGAAGCCCACGATGAAATTGAACGCATGAGCCAGGTAGAAAGCCCCGTGATGATGAAAATCATCGAAGAACCAGTCCGCGATCGGCGCCTGCGGCGACACCGCTTTCAGCGCCGGGTGCGCGTCGATCATGCTCGCGGAGGAGTAAAACCCGGGATACGAGATGCCCCACATCCCCGCCCGCCCGTTGTGGTTCGGCACGTGCTCCAGCAGCCACGCGATCGTGTCATGCGCGTCGCTGCTCTCGTCCACATCCGACGGGCTTTTCTTGACGGGCGCATGCGGCGTCATGTTCAGAAACGTCCCCTCGGACATGTGCGTGCCGCGCACGTCCTGGAGCACGAAAATGTATCCGTCCGCCTCCAGCAGGTCGCTGGGACCGATGTTGTGTGCGAACTGCCCCTCCCCGTAAGGCCCGACCCCGTAAGGCGTGCGCCGGATCAGAAACGGATACGTCTTCGACGCATCCTTCGGCGCGTACACCACCGTGAAGAGCTTCGCCCCGTCGCGCATCGGAATCTGATGCTCGGACTTGCTGTAACGCTCCTGCAACGGCGATTGCGCCGCGGATTGCGAGAGGACAGCCAGCGGGAGCAACGCCGCCGTCAGCCTCGCATAAAACCTTCGCGCCAGCCTTGAGGTGTGATGAATCGTGGATTGCTTCAAGGGTTCCCTCCGTTTTGTCAACGTTTCGCCTCGGCGCCGGGTTCACATCCGAACCATGTTTGCAGCAGCCGGCGCATTTTCAAGAAGGCTCGATCGGCGCATCTCCGGAAGCTCACCCGGTTTGCAAGTTCCTCGAATATCGCCGCGGAACGGCGCTTGCGCGTTCGTTGCAATGTGTGGATCATCGCCAATTTGGGATCAACGGGCTTCGCAGCGTTTGCGGGCCAGACCCCCAGTGAACGCAACCAGGAAGCCAGTTCATCCGCGGGACCGTCCCATCCCAGGATCCGCGTCACTTCTGGCGAGTCGCTCCAGACCCAGGCTTCGAGTTCCGGTTCAAGCACGACCACGCCGGCGCGATCGAACCAGACCGGCGCCAGCGCCCGTTCACCCGCCCTCTCCAGATCCTCCGCCGTCGTATCAGGCGATGCGCAGCCATCGTGGTCAAACAGAACCAATGCATGAGCGTAACGATCAGCCATCGGACGCAGGAACTCGGCGGCCCGCGTCCGGCAGCCGGAGTCACGATACGGATGCGGGAACACGTCGAACGTCACTGGGCGGATGCCCAGCGCCGGCGTGCGGGACAGCAAACCCGTGACCGTCGCCTCGATGTCCCGGTCCGCCACGAGAAACACCATGTCTTTATCAAAGGCCACGCCGGCTATCCTAGAACCCCGCCCGCAAAGAGGACGCCGAGATTCTCCTCGCCGCGCCACGTCCGCAGGTTGGGATGCTGGTCTCCGCGCACGATGTCCGTGGCGCCGTCCGATCCCTTGGCGAAGCACAACACATTGGATGCCTCGACGCTGCTGAGAATGATGGGCGAGTGCGTGGCGACCAGCACTTGAGAATCGTAGACGCAGGAAAGCGACTGTAGCAGCGTCTCCACGGCGCGAGGGTGAATGCCGTTCTCGGGTTCCTCAATCAGATAAGCGCTTGCCGGCGCGGACAGATACGCAATCAACGTCAGTGCAAGCAGTCGCAACGTTCCGTCGGAAACGACCCAGGAAGGGACTGTGATTCCGCCTTGGTAGGTGACGGTCAGGTAACGATGGCGATCATCCGCACGCTCCTGCGTGTCGATCGATTCAATCTCCGGGAGGGCGGTGCGAACGTGTTCGAGCCAGTCTCGGGCACGATTCGGGTGATGCTGTTTCAAATCGTGAACGACCCACGGGAGGTTTGAACCGTCCGGTTTGAACCCGCGAACCTGACCCGGCGGGCTGGCCCTGCGGATGAGCAGGCTGTTGAGGGTCAGGCGCTGGATGCCCGTCCCCAGAAACTCCTTGAACCAGGTTGCTACGGGGAACTTTCGTTCATCATCCGGCAGGCTCGCCAGCGCCGATCGCTGTGGACCCAGCTTGAACGGAGTCACCCACCCTTTGCCGCTTTCTCCGTAGGTCTCAGAGGAGTAGTTGACGTTCTTTCCGGGTTTCTTGCTCAACACGACCCGCTTCCCGGTCGCCTTGTCCGGGGTCAACAAGGTGTCTGGTTCTTTTGCAGCATGGGGAAAAAGCGAGCGGGGGGTGGCGGGCTCAGGACGCGGCGCCTTCTTCAGCAGCCCACGCTCGGCCACGACGCAATTCTCTTTCGTCTCGGGATCGATCCCCACGACAAGCTCATAACGGATCAGGCTGAAATCCGGGTCCGGAAGCCGATCCCGCCGAGCTTCCGGGAAACGCACTTCAACGGCCAGCTCGAACGAGTCCCCCCCACGCTTCCAGAACAGATCCTGCAAGTTCTGAGTCCGCTCCTGAATCGCCGCGTCAAGACCCTCGCGCACGAAATCGCTCATGAATCCGACGACGTCCAGAAACGTCGTCTTGCCGCTCGCGTTGGGGCCGACCAGGACGTGGAACGGTGCGAGGGAGCGATGCACGTAACGCAGGCTTCTGAACCTCAAGGCTTCGATCAACGTGAACATGCGACAGTTTCCACCCGAACCGATCGACTCCGGACTAAGCGACTCCCTCTCCCCCCGTGCTCTTCAAAAACCCCACGCTCGACTGAAACATCCGCTCCACGTCCGCCGCCGGGCGGTTCGGATCTTCCTCCGCCTGAAGATCCTGAAGGTTGGCCACGCACAGCGGACACCCCGCCACGTCGAGATGAAACTCCGTAAAACTCCGCCACGGCTCTTCCAGCACGCCTAATGCATACGCCCCCAGCGTACTGCGCTTCAGGCACGTCAGGCGATGCGAACGCCACACCGACGACACCGCCACGTCGCCCAGCTCGCCCTCCGCGCACGCCGCCGCCTTCGGATCCGCCTCCTCAAGATAGCGCTGAAGCTTCTGAATCGCCCGGAACTTGATTCCCGCCACCGCCTTCTGATCGAGGTCCAGCAGCTCCGCCACGTCCAGGTTCCGACGACCCACGAAAAACAGCAGCTCGATCACCTGAAGATCGTCAAACGCCTGCCGGTCGCGCAGCTCGTAGATCAGCCGCCGCAGCATGTCCGCCAGAAGACGCTGCTGGCGCGCCTCCTCCTCCACCGCGACCGCGGCGCCGCTGGGCGACTCCCCCGAGGCCGGCGAGACGCGCTCCAGCCAGTCCTCTCCCTCGCCGGTGGGCTGCTGCGTCGGCAGGCGCTTCTGCCGCAGCAGGTCGAAGAGCTTGTACCGGGCGATCGTGAAAAGATAGGTTTCCAGCGACCGCGACGCATCGAAATTCGCCAGCGACGTGGCGAATCCGACAAAGGTGTCCTGCACGATGTCTTCCGCGTCCGCAAAAGACGGGGCGCGGGAACGCGCAAACGCCAGCAGACGCCCCTGATACCGCTCGATGAGCTGACGCCACGCGCGCTGGTCCCCCGCGCGTATGCCCTCGACCAGGAAAGCGTCTCCCTTCTCGGCGTCCATCAGCGCCATGATACGCGCGCCGCCGACCCCGTGCGAACCCCGCGAAACCGCCCCGCCTTACCAAGCTGCGCCCGTCAGGCAACGTACCAGGAACGGCGACAGGCAACAGGCATAAAGGCAACGTGTGACAGGCATCTAAATCGTCATTCTCGGTTCCGCGGCGCGCTGCGAAACGAGCGTTCGCGCGGGCTGAAGCCCGCGGCTCGGAGGGCGCTCCACATTCGTGAATCTTGCAACGGGCACAGAAGCACAGAGGTTGCGGGGCGGACTCCGCCCGCCGCGGATGCTCAGGCAGGGGTCAGGGCCGACACAGGGGGATCGTAGGCTTACGCGGCGCCCCGTGAGAGGATGCCGCCCGGTCGCCTGCCGGGCCGCGACCGCCTGCTTTCCGCGTTGCGCAGCGAAGTGGAGGGTGAGGAAGTCTTCTTCTTCCGCCTCGCTCCGCAGTTGATGAGGCTGCGTGTTCAGCGCCGCTCCTTGAGGATCTGAACGACGAAAGTCGGCACGAACCTGGCGCACCTGCACGTCGAGAGTGAGTCGCCCCTCGAGGGCGCCGCTGTTCAAAACCGATATCGCCGGCGGACCTGCCTCGGACGCTGGTCCCTTGCAAGGGCATCGCCAGCGCCGTAGCGTTTCCGAGAGGGTGAGTTGGTGCGGCGTGGATGAGAAACGATTCGCCGCGCTGCGGCTGGACCTGCTATCCCGGCGTCGAGCGTCTGCGGGAGCGAAGCAAGCCCCTAAGACCGGCAGCCTTTCCCGCGCGACCGCCGATTTGCGGGGCGGGGACGCTGATCTGCGGCGTGATGACGCTGATTTGCGGGGCGCGGGTGCGGGTTTGCGGGGCATCGGCGGAGGACCGTCACGGAGGGCACCTCGATGATCTACGCGGCGATGACGTTCTGGATGCTGCTGGTGGTGCTGATGGCGTGGGGGGTGCATCGGCTTTGGGCGGGCATGATCAAGCCCAAGGTGTTCAACACGCTCCTGCTTCCGGGGACGCTGGCGGCGCAGACGGGACATGTGCTGGGACTGCTGGTCACCGGGGCGACGATCCGCAACACGACGTTGATCAAGGATGACGAATCCGGCGAGCCTGAGACGACGCCCGATCCCGAGCCGCGCATTCCGGTCATCGGCCCGGTGATCATCGCGATGCTTCCGCTGCTGGCGTGCGCGGCGGGGGTCTTCCTGGTCACGAAGTTCGTGGCGAATCCGTTTTCGCCGAGCCTTCAATCCGCCGCGGACGCGACGTTTCCGATGTCGCTCGCGGACGTCTGGGAGCTGCTGCGGAAGCTGATTACGCTGGCGGAGTCGGCGGTCGCGTCGTTGCGGGGCGGGGATTTCTCCGGCTGGCGGTACTGGGTTTCCGTGTATCTGATGATCTGCCTGACGATCCGGATGGCGCCGTTTCCCGGTTATCTTCGCGGGTCGCTGGGGGCGATCGTCGTGCTGGGCGTGGGGGCGGCGCTGATCACGTCGCTGCTCGACGTGGCCGACCCACGCGTCGTGCAGGGCTGGGCTTTGCTCAACGCCGTCGTGGCGACGTTGCTGCTGTTGTTGCTGGCGAGCCTGCTGGTGCGGGGGACGGTGGGGTTGGTCCGGGTGCTGCGGTCAGGGGAATGATCGGATCCGCCCCGCGCGGAAAAAGGCGAGCCTGATCCTCGTCGTCGCTTAACCGTTGAAAACGGGGTGCGCCTCCCTCCGGGAGGCGAATTTCATCTGGAAAAACCGGCATCATCAAAACCGATCCCGGGTTCTTCAACAGGCTGTTAAGAACGTCAAGGCGGGGAAACGCTTCTCCCGAATCTCCGCTCGAACCGCGGTCCGTAAGGAAGGTCGTGGTTCGAGCGGAGACTCAGGAGTCGTTTTTTGCAGCCTCTTCGTTCACCCGCTTCGGATGGATTGTGGCGCCAGGCGATTAACCGGCATGCGCCGCGGCCGGCAGGCTCGTAGCCCGGCGCGACGCCAGCCGACCCGTCAAACGCGGCGCGGCTGCCCGCCGCACCGTCCTGACCGCCTGAGACGCCGCGATCCTGACCTCCTCCTGCGCCGAACTGAAGAAGCCGCCGATGTGGCGAAGCCGGTCATACCGGCGCTTGAGGATCGTCTCGATCTTGAGCCGCTTCAGATCCCGAAGCGCGTCGCACAGACAAGCTTCAAGATTCGCCGCGGCCTGGTCCGGGAAGCGGTGCGCCCCTCCGGCCGGTTCGGGGATGATGTGGTCGATCAGGTTCAGCGCCTTCAGCGACTTCGAGGTGAGGTTCAGCGCTTCGGCTGCCTGCTTCGCTTTCTCGCCCGTTTTCCAGAGGATCGCCGCGCAGCCTTCCGGCGAGATGACGGAGTAGAACGAATGCTGGAACATCGCCACGCGGTCACCGACGCCGATGCCCAGCGCTCCGCCGCTTCCACCCTCGCCGATGACCGCGCAGACGATCGGTGTCCGCAAGCGCGACATCTCAAAAAGGTTGACCGCGATGGCGCTGGCGATCCCGCGCTCCTCCGCCCCGACCCCGGGGTACGCCCCCTGCGTGTCGATCAGACATACGACCGGCAATCCGAACTTCTCCGCCAGCTTCATCTTCGCCAGCGCCTTGCGGTAACCTTCCGGGTGGGCGCAGCCGAAGTTGCACTTAATGCGCTCTTTGAGGTCGCGCCCCTTGTTGTGCCCGACGAGCATGACCTTGTGACCGCCGAGGCGGGCGAACCCGGTGATGATCGCGTGATCGTCTCCGTGCAGGCGGTCGCCGTGCAGCTCGCAGAAGTCGCGGAAGATGCGCTGGATGTAATCCGGAACCAGCGGGCGCTTCGGGTGGCGCGCCACCTGCACCGTCTCCCACGGCGACAGCGAGGCATACAGCTTGCGGATCGTCTGCCCGAAGCGCTTCGCCTGCCGCGCGACATCCGCCGTCAGATCCCGCCCGGATTCCCGGGCTTCCCGGCGCATCTGCTCGATGTCGTTGTGAATACGGGCGAGAGGGGCTTCGAACTCAAGAAACCCGACGTTCGCCGCCAGAAGATCCGGCGACTCCGTGTCGATCGTGGTTGAACTCATATGATAAAGGACTCCTCGTTTCCGAGGTGGGTTGGTGCTGTCGAGAAACATCAAACGTCGCGGACGGTCGGAAACCCGGGCCGCGCCGACCCGCCCCCGCCGTCCCGGACTAGCACATACCGCCGGTCACGGTGACACTTCAGCGTACCCTCGTTTGATTCGTTTTCAACCGGTTAAGGTTGCAGCGTGACGGACCTGACAATTCATGACGTTGGTAAACGCTATATTTTGTGCCGAGAGAAGTTAAGTGCCACAACTGGGTGGGTGGTCCCAGATCGCCTCGGGTTTCTTACCCCTGCCGGGAAGTTCGACGCGCGCCCTCGGTCCCTGACTACGGCGAACCCTCAAGGAGATCCAGCAACGTCGCCGCCCGTTGATGACACCTGTTCGACTCCGCCCCCCTCGAACGCGCGTCCCGGACCGCGTCGGACAAAGCGGTGATCGCCCGTCCCAGGGCGTCATCGGCCTCGATCAGGCGAACCTGCGACCGGGTGTCCAGTTCGTCCAGCTTCGGCAGATCCAGCCGGATGCGTGACGCCTGCTGCCGAAGCGCCTTGACCAGCCGGGCGAAATCCCGGCTGGCGCCCGTGTCCGACTCGGACAGCGCCTTCCCCGCCCGCTCGAGGGCATCGATCGCCCGCGCCACGTCGATCCGTCGGGCTTTTCCGTAGCGCCCCGATGCCGGCAGGAGACGCTCCGCGGATGCCTTGAAATCCCCCTCGAGGAACACCCGCCCCGCCGTGCTCCCCGCCTCTTCCTTGTTGCCGCGCTCCGTCGAATTCCCCGTCGAGTCCTCCCGAAAAAGCCACGGCGCCTCGTCAACGCCGGTTGTGCCCTTGCCCACGCCGTCCAGAAAACCCAGCACGTTGTCGCGCAACTCCCGCGCCTCATTCGAAACCGGATCAGGAGATGCCGGTTCCGCCCGCGACGGTGCGGGATCAGCAGGTTTTTGCGCGGAAGGGTCGGGGGTTGCGGACTTCGGAGCTCGGCCGGTCAGCGCAGCGGTCCGAGCGCCGCCTGATTGCTGCGCCGCTGGGGCTGAGTTTGTCAGAGGGGGGGCTTGCGGCCGCAAAGCCGCCTCCAGCGTCACCGAGGTTTCATCCGTACCCCCGGGACTCGCTTCGGAAGCCAGCTCGATCACTGTGCCCACCGGCTCATGCCCGGCGGCTTTGATCCTGCGGAGGAACTCCTGAATGCGGGCCCGAGTCCGCCACGCCGGTCCGCCGACGGTCCAGCGTGCCAGCGATCCGTCCTCCCAGTGCTCCACCCGGCAGGGCGGCTCAACCGCGATCGGGCGTTCGACGAAGAAACCGACCTGAAGAACCCCGGTGGCAGGGCGACGATCCTCGCCGCCGGAATCCGCTTCATGCCCTGGCTGGTCGTCCGCCTCCGCTGGATGCATGATGAACACCGGACCTGCGCCCGGAACCGTCGCACGATATCGAGCGAACTCGGTAAGCGTCCGCCCGAGCGTCCACGGCGGACCGTCATGCTCACGCAGGACGACCACGCAGGCGGGACGGTGAAGAAACTCGATCGCCGTCGCGGGAGAGGGCGACGGAGCGGAAGCGTCCTGCTCTACGCCGAGCGCCGCGAGACCGGAAAGAGGCGCCGTCGGCCCCGCCACGATCGAAACCAGCGAGAGCAACACCCAACATGGGATAACCCGGACGCGGCGTGCCACCGGGCGCGCACCGGCGCGTTCGCTCGACCCCGCGACATGACCTGCTCCGCAGCCCACCGGACTCTCCGAAGGGACACCGGATATCCTCGCGGCGCGTCGGGCGGCGGTCAATCCGGCGGCGGCAACGCCATCCCGGTCGTGAACCGGGCGCTGACCGGGCAGTGATCCGAACCGATCGTCGCCTCCGTGCCCGCGAGGATCCGGTACGACCCCTTTATATACCGCTCGCCCATCGCCGGGGTGCAGAGGATGAAGTCGATCATGCTCCGGTACGGCTCCTTGTTGTACGTCACTTTCGCGTCCGTCGGCAGTTCGTCCGCGAAACAACGCAACGCCGTCGGACCTTCGCCCACGATGGCCTTCAGCGCGTCACTGTCCCCCGTGTCGTTGAAATCCCCGACGATGAGGATGCGCGCCGCCGCGTCCGCGGTCAGCCGCTGGTCCAGCAGGCTGCGCACCTTCCGGGCCTCGCCGAGGCGCACCGGTCCGGCGTACTCCCGCCCCTCGAAATTGCTTTGCAGGTGGACGACCCAGACCTCGAAGGGGTCGCCTCCGGACGGCTCGATGCGGACGCTCAGAAGATCCCGCTTGAAGCGCATCGGCTTTCCGTCCGATCCCGGAAACGTCACGTGACGGTGGGAGGTCACCTGTCCGACCGGCAGGCGCGACAGCACCGCCACATCGATCCCGCGCGGATCGTTGCCCTCATTGAGAACGACCTGATAACCGAGATCGACGAGGTAGGCGTCGACGAAGCGCTGGAGGTATTCGCGCGTCTCGACCTCCTGCAGCGCGATCACGTCCGCGTCCAGCTCGCGGATCGCCTTCGCCGCACGCTCCATCTGGTCCTTCGGTTTCGGTTTCGTGCCCTCGTCCGCACGGTAAGGGTCGTCGAAGTCGTCAAACAGATTCAGGATGTTGAACGTGGCGACGGTGACGGCGAACTTCGGCTCGGTGCGGATCGCGCCGGGCACGCGGAACTCCGGCAGCTTTTCGAGGACTTCGATCTGCGAGGGGTCGGTCGCCTCGATCTCCGGCCGGCCCCGGTAGGTCTTCACGATGCCGCGCACGCGCACCAGCTTGTCCTGGTACAGCGTCCCCAGGTCGGGCTTGAACTTTTCCGCCTGCGCCGCGGGAATGACGACGACGAATCCGCCGCGATCTTTCTGAAAGTTGAGGAAGCGCAGCGTCTGCGACTGCCCCACCTCGACCACCTTTCCGCAGACGTCCGCCGTCCGTCCGACCACCTTTCCCGCATCTTCCCACGACACGACGGGCAGTCCCTCGTTCGGTCCGAGCTGCCCCCGGGCGACCGCCGCGATCAGCGTCCCCAGAACAACGCTCGTAATCCGCGAAAACACTTTCCTGTCGTCGCGCGCCTTACCGTCGGTCATGTGACATCTCTCCTTCAAGTTCACGCGACGCAAACGCCTGTCCGCACCGCAGGCGCGCACCGTATGTCTGCGATCGCAAGACGACAAGAGTTTCGTACACGGATCGGTTGGCCCGATAACAATCCTCCGTTTGGCGAGAAGCGAGTACACACCACCCCATCGTCTTGTGAAATGCGCGACGAACTCTCAATAACCCCTTGATTTTCAACATATTGCATTGAGCTCGCTTTCCACGTGGCGGCGCAATGAGCCACGTCCCGCGCTGACGATCTGCATACCGCCCTCTTTCGGGAGCGAGCCGGTCTTAGCGCAAAGTTCGCGCTTCTATCGGGGCGCGCTCATGCAACGGCGCGTCGACTCTGGTAACATCCGCGTCGATCGCTGAGCGCGGTCACACGGCGTGCGCGGGTCGCGGAGAGGCGCCGACCGCCAGTCCTGCAAGGTCACGTCGGTCACAAGGACGCAGGAGTCGGATTTTTCAGGAGGTGGAACATGCTTCGGAAGGGTTTCTCAATTCTGGCGGGGGTCGCCCTGGCGGCGCCGCTTTTCGGCGCGGAGGTCGCGCGGGTGGTCAAAACCTATGAAACGGGCACGATCCGCCCGGTGGGGCCGAACACGGCCTGCTCCGGCGATCAGTTCGTCAACGTCGAGGGCGTCAATAACGGCGACTTCGCGTCGTACGCGGTGATTCGCTTCGACGCCAACGACGTCCGCGCCGAGTTCGACGCGACGTTCGGCGTCGGAGACTGGTCGGTCAGCGGCGTCGAGCTGCGCCTGGTGCAGACCGGCGCGTCCTTCGCCCTCGACGGGTTTCTCGATCTCTTTTACAGCACGGACGACCTCACCGACTGCAAGACCAGCAGCAGCCCCCTGAAGCACCCCTTCACCGACGGCGGCGTGGATGATCTCCCGGTCGAGTTCGTCACCCAGCAGTTCTTCGCGATCGGCGCGGCCGGCGACGTGGATGCGTATGACCTGTCGGGCAGCGCCAGCCTGCTCGCCGACTTGAGCCCGGGCGGCGACGGCGTCGCCACCATCGTCATCGTCGAGGGCGACCCGGACGTGGCCACCTCGCATCGCGGCCAGAACCCCTTCAACGACCGCACCAACGGCATCAACTACCTTGCGGCGCAGATCATCGTCACCGCCACGGGCAACGTGGACGCTGCGACGACGATCGCCGTCGAGGCCTCCGCCGATGAGACGGGCACGATCCAGGACGCCGGTCCGCGCGGTCCGTGCAACGGCGACCGCTTCTTCAACGTCGAGGGCGCCAACAACGGGACGTTCGCCTCTTACGGCGTGCTCCGCTTCAACACGGCCGACCTGCGCAACGCGCTGGACTCCGCCTACGGCGCGGGGCAGTGGAGCGTCACGAACGTGTCGCTCGAGCTGGTGCAGGAAGTCGCCGCGTTCAGCCTCGACGGGTTCGTCGATTACTACTACAGCCCGGACGACGCCGTCGACTGCAAGACCACCAACGGCGGTCTGACCTACCCGTTGTTTGAGAACAACATCCCGGACCTGACGGTCGAATTCATCACCCAGCAGTTCTGGGCCGTCGGCGCGACCGGCGACGTGGACACGATCGACCTGTCGGGCAGCGCGTCGCTGGCGTCGGACCTCGAGAGTGACTCGGCCGTGACGCTGGTGATCAACGAGGGCGACCCGGACGTGGCGGCGACGTGGCGCGGTCAGGCGCCGTTCGGTCTGGTCCGCCGTGCTCCGCGCCTCGTCGTCACCGCGCAGGGCGGCGGCGGCGGCGGCGGCGATTGCGAAAGCGACGCCTGCAACGGCAACGAGCGCCTCAAGACCAAGACCAAGGCCCGCGGCTGCGGCTGCCAGGCGAAGATCACCGTCCTCGACGCGACGCCCGGCGCCGTCTACGGCGTGGTCACGCCGAACGGCGACTGCGTCCGCAAGGCCGCCAACAGCCGCGGCAAAGTCGTGGTCAAGGAATGCCCGAGCCAGGACGGCACGGCCGAGGTGCCGAGCTGCGGGCTGAGCAAGAACGTGGACTGCCTGTAAGACGCTGTTGCAAAACCGAGCCGCGCCCGTGAGGAAGCGGGCCGTTCATACGGGTTTTGAAACCGCGTGTAAGGCGTATGTTTTAATAAAGGACGCGTCAAGGGCGTCGGCGATCGCCGTGACGAAGTAACGGCAGCCGGCACTTCAATGCTGAATCCGACAGGCGACGCACAGCCCGGCGCGGCGGCCTTGGATTCGGTGGGCTGAGGATTTACGGCGGCATGAGCGACCCCGGATCGTCTGGTCCGGGGTCGTTCTCCGCCGCGCGGCGGCGCCTCCAGTGCAGGGGAGAGCGTCGGCGGAACAGCCGGGAAAAATGTCAGAGGCAGGGGAGAGGGGCAGCGCCTTCGGCGCCTGAAAAAAGCTGGCGGATCGGCGAATCCGTGGTAGGATGGCGCCCGCAAGGCGTCGAGCGGATCGAACCCCGGTCGCGAAGCGGATCGCCGAAGTTGTAAGTTGTATTGGCTGGTTTCGAGAGGGCGGGACTCTGGAAAAACCGACGGTCAAGCAATCGGTTGTGGTGAGTGGAATGACTCTTGCGGGCGGTAGCCCAAGGCGCACGAGTCATGCATGGTTTTGAGCAAATCAAAGGAGGTTAAGGATATGCTTTCTATTGTATTGCGAAAGACAATCCGAAAATCAAACATTCTGGCGGTAGTGTTTGTTTTGGGACTGACGTATACAGTAACCGCCCGTGCCGACATCTGTTCGCATGATTACGAAACCAACTGTTTAGACTATCAATGTGGTTTTCCTCCTCCACATGTATGTCTGAATATCGACGCCGGTGGACTGGATATAGAACTGACTAGCTCTTGCTCCGTAGTCTACGCCGTCGCTCTCAGTTGGTGTATTAGCAGTGGAAACTGTGATGGTGGTACCGATGACTCGGATTCCGAAGCATCTTGCTATGCTGGTCCAACCTCAGCTTACGCATCGGCGCAGGCAGGCTGTCCCAAATGCTGCGAATCCAGCGGAGCGGCGGCGGAAGCATACGCGGAAGTCGCAAACGACTCCGGTATTACTGTATACCAAGAAACCTGCGCATGCATTGATCCCGATGGGCATTACTGCACATCCACTGGGGTAGTTGTCTCGGTTGCAAAGACGAAACTCAACTTCTCGGCATCGACGCCAAAGCCCACGCCGCTAGGGATGGAATGGTGCGCGGAATTGGCGATAGAAGAGTCGGCCCCCGGGACGGATGCTCCGATTATTCAATGGCGAGGTGCACTCGCTTTCAACACGCAAGCGAGCGGGTCGGCTGTCTTGGGCATCGTGTACAGCGATCTCGGACTCGCGAGCATTGGTCTTACCGAAGATGAGGGAGTGTGGTCGGGTACGGACAGTTTCCCGGGCGGCACCGGGAATCACGAGATCATTACTCTTAAGTTCCTCTACGACAATGATCATATGGATGTGGACGGAAGCGGCCGGTTCAACGGGGACGACGTGGATGAACTCGAGTCGTATCTTGAATCGACCGACCCGGAGCTTCTCGAACGTTTCGACTTCAACTCCAGCGGCGACATCGATCAGGAGGACGTGGACGTCCTGGCGGCGCTGGTGGACGCCGGGCTGCATGCCGGGGTTTTCGGGGACGCTCTTGGAAACAACGGGACGGTGGACTGCCCGTCGCCCATGTGGGCGGGGCCAACCTTCGGGTACACCCTGGGGCAGGCCGGGTACAAGATCACGCTCGATTTCGACCTCGATGGCGATACGGACTCGGTAGACGAGGCGGCGTACGAGGCGTTGTGCGATTGACGCGGATATCTCTTGGAGGGTGGGAACCCTTCCGGTTCGTCTCGATCGGCAAGAAAAGGAACGGCCGCAGTGCCCCCCGCGGCTCCGCGGCCGAATCTGACAGGCGACGCACAACCCGGCGCGGCAGCCTTAGATTCGGTGTGCGGCAGGTTTACGACGGCATGAGCGACACAGGATCGTCCGGTACCGGGGCGCTCTTCGTCGCGCGACTGCGCCGCGACGCAGGTGACTCTTGGCGGGAAAGCGAAAACCGTGTAGTCGAGGGGGGGCAAGACGGTGCTTTCGGTGTCCAGGGAAGAACTGGCGGATCGGGGAACCCTGTGGCAGGATGGCGGCCGCAAGACATTGGGTGGTCCGAAACCCGGACGTGAAGCATGTGCAGGGTGGAGGCCGTTGAAGAAGTGCCGGGCGGCTCGGGTAGATGAAGGTAAGGCATCTTTGTAGCAGTGGTTGGTTTTGGGAGGGCGGGACTCTGGAAAAACCGACGGTCAAGCAATCGGTGCTGCTCGGCTTGGGCCTCGTCGCCCTGATGGTAAGCGGTTATTTGGTCTTTCGGTCCGATCCATCGCAGCCGCGCCTGCCCGGTGAGGTGGATTTTGTCTGTGTCAAATCCGGCGAGCGATTTGTCTTGGACCGCAAAGCGCCGGAGTGCAAGGTCATCCCGGCAAGGAATCCTAAGACGAGCGAGCGAACCCTGATTCCCTGTTCACTCAAGGATGGCAAATGGATCGTGATTGATCATTATCGATCAGCCGTGACGAATCTAGCAGGAGAGAACCGGTATGTTGACCCCGAAACACTCGAAATACGAAATGTGCCGTCCGATCAATAACATCAGGCTCGGGCCTGTCCGCGGCTCGCATTTGCGCGCGTTTACGTTGATCGAGCTTCTTGTTGTGATCGCAATCATTGCCCTTTTGATTTCAATTCTGTTGCCCAGCCTTCAGGCGGCGCGCGGACAGGCGAAGAAGGTCAAGTGTGGAGCGTTGATGCGCGATCAAGGATCCGGTCTTCAGATGTATTTTTCGGAAGGCAACGGATGGATTCCGGGCATGAACACGACCGGCGTCCGGACGGTTGAACAGCGATATGACATGGATTATCATCATTCGGACATTCCTGTTCATCGTTGGGACTGGCTGACTCCGTTGGCCGATTACATGACGAAACTTCCCGAGCGCCGGGCAAGGCGATTTCATTTTCTTTTCGAGTACTGGAAGTGTCCGTCGGTTCCCGAAGAATCGACGACGCTTTTCTACGAATCCGCCCCGCCGGATCTCCAGGAATTTGAGGATGAAACAGCGCCGTTGCTTCCGGTGAGCTATCTTATGCCCGCCTATTTCCAAGCCTGGGGGCAACGGAGTTCCGGAACGGTCATCGGATATTACAGGCGCAATGGATCCCCCGACCAGAACGCAAGGATTACGGCTTATGTTTTTCCGAGCAATTATGAGGTGGTGGTTGAAGACTATCTTTCAATCGTTGACCGCGTAGGGACGCCGGCTGAGAAAATCGCGGTGAGCGATGGCACGCGCTATCTTCCTGAGAATAACATCTTAGACGTGGACATCCACCCGTGGGAGGGTCGATGGGGCGGCTTCGCCGATCAAGGAGGCTGGTGGCAGGGAGGCACGGCGCTAGGCGTGGGCCGAAACGATCGTACCGTCGATGGTCGCCCTATCGTGTGGCCTAGTCCAAGCGACGGTGAGAATCAGAAGTGGTCCTATCGTCACGGAGGCGCCCGGGATGTTCGTGAAAAGTCGATCAATTCGCTATTCTTCGACAATCACGTAGAAAGTCTGACGAACCGCGAATCGCGCGAGATTCGGTACTGGTATCCCAAGGGGGCGGTTGTGAAGAAGCCGAACGAGGGGATGACGCTGGTGCCGATGGATTATGTGGTTCCTTGAGGGGAGGGGAACAGGCAATAGGAGCGGCGGGGAGCCGCGGGGCGGACTTTTTCGGCGTTTCGGCGTTTCGGCGTTTCGGCGATCCAGTGTTCCTGCGTTTTGATGTTTTAGCGTTTTGACGTTTTCCAGGTCGGGTTTGAGCCGCTACACTTTTCGATCATGTTATTTCCAGAACGCAAGCGCAAGGGCGTCCGCGTCGTGGTCACCGGGCAGGTGGGCGTGGACAAGAAGCCGTTCCTGGAGCGCGTGGCGGAGATCGCCCGTGAGCGCGGCAAGGAGGTCACGCTCTTCCACGTCGGCGACCGGATGTACGCGGAGGCGCCGGACGTCCGCCCCGGGCGGATTCTCGATCTGCCGAAGAAGCGCCTCGACGGGCTGCGGCGCAGCGTCTTCAAGGACTGCATGGCGCTGGCGGGGCGCGTCGAGAACCTGATCGTCAACACGCACGCGACGTTCCGCTGGCGGCACGGCTTGTTCCACGCCTACGACCACGACCAGATGGTCGAGCTGGACGCGGACCTTTACGTCACGCTGGTGGACAACGCCGACGCGGTGCATGAGCGTCTGCTGCGGCAGCACGACATCCCGCACACGCTGAAGGACATCCTCGTGTGGCGCGAGGAGGAGATCGTCGTCACGGCGACGATCGCGGAGGCGACGCGCGGCTACGGGTCGCACTACATCATCTCCCGCGGCGAGACCGAGGAGATGGCGGCGCTGATGCTGTACCGCCTGATGTTCGAGCCGAAGCGGAAGCGCGTCTACCCGTCGTTCCCGATGACGCACGTGCTGGACATGCCCGCGACGCTGGCGCAGATCAACGCCTTCCGGGCGGCGCTGGCCGAGCATTTCATCACCTTCGATCCCGGCGACCTGGACGAGAAGCGCCTGCTGTTCGACGCCGGCGCGGCGATCCAGCGCGGCGAGGAGTGGTTCACGATCCGCGTCAACGGGCGGGATCTGCGCCTGCGGGCGCACGACGTCACCACCGTGGCTGCGGACATCGACGGGCAGATCTACGCCCGCGACTTCAAGCTCATCGACCAGTCGGACATGATCGTCAGCTTCATCCCCGAGATGCCGGGCGGAAAGCCGGCGCTGTCCAGCGGCGTGGAGCGAGAGCTTCAGCACGCCTTCGAGGGGACGAAGGAGGTGTACGTGGTCTGGGAGCCCAAGGCCGAGCCGTCGCCGTTCATCACGCAGACGGCGTCGCGGGTGTTCGCGGGCGTGGACGACGTGCTGAAGTTCTTCCACCAGAAGGGCTACATCCAGCAGTACGCGCCGATGCTGCTGAAGACGTGACGCGGGAGAACGCGCCGAACCGGATAGGCCGCACGACGCGGTGAACTCCCGGTTTGCGGCGCTGTGCGGGGTCCGAGTTCGCGCGGGCTGAAGTCCGCGGTTCGATCACCAAGCTTCGTTCGCTTCATCAGGAGTTTCGTCATGACCTTTCTGGCTGAGTTGTGGCTGCCCATCCTGGTGTCTGCGGTGCTGGTGTTCATCGCCAGCGCGGTGATTCACATGATGCTGCCGATCCACAAAGGCGACTGCGGAAAGCTGCCGAACGAGGACGCCGTGCTGGAGGCGATGCGCGGCGCGGGTGTCCGGCCGGGGGCGTACATGTTCCCCTGCGCCGAGAACATGAAGGACATGGGCTCGCCGGACATGCTGGAGAAGATCCAGCGCGGACCGGTCGGGTGGATGACCGTCACGGGACCGGACGGTTTCAACATGAACCGCAGCCTGGGACAGTGGTTCGCGTTCTGCCTGCTCGTCGGGGCGCTGACGGCGTACGTCGGGTGGACGGCGCTGGGAGCGGGGGCGGCGTCGGGGCGGGTGTTCCGCGTGACGCTTGTGGCGGCGGTGCTCGGGCACGCGATCGGACACTTTCACGACTCGATCTGGAAGGGCTCGCGCTGGGGCATCACCTTCAAGTTCATCTTCGACGGCGTCGTCTACGGCCTGATCACCGCCGGCACGTTCGCCTGGTTGTGGCCGGACGCGGCGCAAGGCGCTGCCTGAACCGCCCCTTGGCTTCGGTCGCCGGGAGCTGAAATCACCTGAACGGACGATTCTGCGCGATCCTGCGTTTCTGCGCGATCCTGCGTTTCTGCGAAATCCCGCGTTCCGTGTCCGCTTGACGAACTGCATCTTTCATCGGTGACTGGGCCGGCGGATGATGGCGCGCGTTCCAGCGTTCCTGGGTGCTCCTGCGTTCTTGTGTGATTCCGCGGCGATATCGGCAAGCGATATTCTGCCCCGGTAGGGGCGCCAGACAACAGCCCAGCCCGCCAGGGCTGGGACGCCGCCGCCGATGATCCGGGAGTCCCGGAGGGACGACAGAGTTCAGGAGGAAGAAAACGCCCTCCCCCCCGATCGGCCGTCCCGCTCAGGCCCCAGCGCCCGTCGCGTCACAACGACAGAACATCCAGAACCCCAAGTCCCGGAGTCAGACGGGGACTTAGGGGAACGCTTTCTCTGCTCATGATTCGCAGCTGCCCGGCGCTTCCAACCCCTTGCCCTTCGGCGCCAAACACCTTTTGCCCTTCAGCACCCGACCCCCTGTCTTACAGCCCCCAACTCGTTGCCCTTCAGCATTTTAGACGAATCCATGTAAAGCCCGTTGAAAAAACCGGGCCCGCCGCATCGGACGCATGATCCTCGTGTCGGCGCCCGCATTTCGCCTCCGCGTGGGGGACGGGCTCGGGCGCCTGGCTCCGAAGGGAGGTCCGTCATGCGTTATCGGATGGAATGGACCACGTCCGGCGGATTTTTCTTTTTCGCGCGTAAGATCGCGCCGCAGCCGGGGACAATCCCGGTGGAACGACTGAGCAAGGAGAGGCCGCTCTGCAAAGTGGGGGCGCTCTCCGGGCGGTCTGAGGCGAGCAAGGCGGGTCCGCTCTGTCAGGTGGGTCCGGGAGGTTCGCTTTCTGAGCGGTCCGGGTCCGGCAGGTCTGCGACCGGCCGAGGAAAGCGCGGCGCCGACTCGCGCCGCGGGCTGCGTCATCGGTGGACGAGCGTTGCGTTGGGCGTCGTGCTGTTTTGCACGGCGGTCCGTGCGACGGATTACACGTGGACGGGGTCCACGGCCGGGGTGGATGATTTGTGGAACGACGAGGACCACTGGACGCCGGACCCGGGGTTTCCGGATTGCTGCAACGACGAGGCGATCGTCGGCGACGTGCGCGACGACGGCGAGTACACGGAGATTCACCTGGTGGCGGGACTGGCGGCCAAGGCCGTGCAGCAGATCACGATCACCAGCATGGTGGACGAGAGCGGGCAGCAGGCGCGCTTCCTCGACGGCGACGACTCGAACCCCGGGGTCAAGTGCGAAGTGCTGGTCGTGGACGCGACGAACCTGGATTACGACTTCGAAGTGAAGATCTCCGGCGGAGCGAAGATCGAGACGATGGAGAACTGCATCTGTACGCCGTGAGCGGGGGGAACGTGGGATGGGGGAGGTCGGAGGCCGGAGGTAATTCCCAGAAATTCAATCCGAAACGTCACATCCGACATCAACCACCCGCAATCCAACAGGCCGCGCCGCGCTTCCTGACGGGCGAGGCTCGGTAAGACGACAGACGGTCACACTGAAGAAAAGAAGGAACGACGAAACGAATGGAGCATATGGCCCGTCCCCGAATCCGGGACGGTTTGCACGAGGAGATGCGGAACATGAAACGGATCGATCGGTCGATGCAGGCCCTGGTGGGGCCGATGGCGCTGATGGGAATCGCGGCGGCGGTGGCGCTCTCCGCCTCGGCGGACGAGTACCGGCTGAAGCAGGACAATTGCAATGACAACTCGGTACCCAGGAGATGGGGAGATGCCGGGTCTTGGGAAGTCAAGGATGAATTCGGAGTTTGGGGGCCGGCCTCATCGAAACCCAATTCCGACGACCTGGTCTGGATTCAGAACGACAAGTGCGTGTACATCATCGGCGGGGACGCCTCGGCCGCACACGAGGAGGCGGGCGAAATCTACGTCTGCAAGTCGGGCGAGACCACCGGCGAGTGCAACGGGGCGAGCGGCGCGGGGGTCATCAACATCGTGGACGGCAGTTCGCTGACGCTCTACGAAGACTCGGTGGTCAACGGCGAGATCGTCTTCTACTCGACCACGGTGTCGCCCTGCCAGACCACCGGCGAACTGCGCATCCGCAAGAGCGACGACCTCGAGATCGACGGCAACGGCGGGAAGATCCGTACCGGCGGCGCGAACGGCCGGATCAAGGCGCACAGCAGCATCTGCGAGGACGAGGCGACCTGCGACACGCGGCTCATCATCGACGGCGCGACGCCGGGCAATGACAACACGTCGATGACCGTGCGCACGGACGGCGGCTGCGACATCGAGATCTCGGTCAAGCTCGGCAACCAGGGCGACGTCCACGCCAACTATGGGGACATCCGCCTGACCACGTCGCGCAAGAACGGCAACCCCGGTTTCTACCGCGCGTCCGGCGGCAAGATCGAGGTGGACCACGAGGTCCGCGGCGGCGCGACGTGGCGACTGGAGGGCACGGGCGGGGAGATCCAGTTCGATGTGGAGTGCGTGAACCTCTCCGGACCGTTCTACATCCCGATGGGCGTGCTGCGGGTCAACCAGCTCGTCTGCACCACGGGGCACGGCTATTACGGTGGCCAGATTGGGGAGAACCCGCAGGACGCCTTCATCCGGGCGGCGGCGGGGAAGAAGATCACCTTCCACGGAGACTGCGACTGACGGATAGCGGCGGCCGCGCGTCCGGGCGCGAAAGCGCCCCGGACGCGCCACGCCGAACCGAGCCGCGACCGTAAGGGAGCGTACCTTTCGGGCCTTTCACGCGGGTTTTGAAACAGCGTGTGAATCGCCGTCAATCCTTGCGGGGCAAGGTGCAAAGAGGAGCCGTAGGGCGGGCTATGCCCGCCGCAACCGGGATTGGACTGGAATCGCCGTCAAACCTTGCGGGACAAGGTGCAAGGGGGAGAGAACATCATGCGGACCCAAACCACAAAATCCGGCATTCCCATGCCGACGACCTTCGCACTGCTCGCCGCGCTGACGCTGTCGGCACCGCCGCTGACGCCGCCCGCCGCGGCCCAATGCCCGGGCCTGTTCCGACTGGACTGGGTGGGAACCAACGGCGTGCCGGGAGGCGAAGCATTGGACGAGCCGACGCGCTTCGACATTGCGCTGAACGCTTCCGGTGAACTCGGCATGGCGAGCTGGCTGCACGTCCCCTCGGACATTGATCCGACCGACGCCGTCGTCACCGTGGGTCCGTTCGGCGAAGGCGACGGACTGGTCAACATCGTCGATCCGCGCGGCATCGGCGCGATGAACGGACGCATGGGCGGCGTGTATGAAGAGGCGTGCCTGTCCATTGATGCCACGGCGACCGGCGGCTGGGTCTATTGCGGCCGCTTCAGCTTCGACGTTTCGGGCGAGTACTGCGCCAACTTCGATCCGTTCGGAGGCGAACACAACCGGTGCGTCTACGGACCGAGAGACAATTACGGCTCATGGGTCACGGTGCTTGACCATCGCGGGCGCCACCAATACACGAAGCTGTTCGCGGGCGATGGAGACCTGTTTGCGCGGGCCGCCGCACGAGTACCGGACGGATATGTATTCTCAGGGTTCATAGATGGGACCGTGGATCTGGACCCTGGTCCCGGCGAGGCCTGGTTCACATCCATCGATGAGAGCCGGGATGCATTCCTGCTGAGGCTTGATGCTCAAGCCAACTATGAGTGGGCCGTCGCCATCGGCAACTGGCGGCAGGACGAAGGCGAGCAGTTGGCCGTGGATTTCGACGGCAACCTCTATTGGCTGGGCCGATTCTCCCAGACCGTGGACTTCGACCCCGGTCCGGGCGTGGACGAGCACACCTCCATCTCCGGATCGGACATGTTCATCAGCAAGTACACGTCGGATGGTGCATACCAGTGGACGCGGACGGTGAACACCAATCAGACCCACTCGGGGACAACATTGGATTTCTACGACAACAAGGTGCTGGTGGCCGGAGGGTTCTCCGACCGGGTGGACTTCGATCCCACGGCGGGTGTGGATGAGCGCCGTTCCGCCGGCGAGGGCGACGCCTACCTTTCCATGTGGACCTCGGGCGGCGACTACCTCTGGACAAGGACATGGGGTGGAGCCGATGGATTTGATGCCGCGAAAGCGGTGTTCAACCCGGCGGGAGACATTATTGTTTCAGGAGGTTTCACCGGAAACGTCGATTTTGATCCCGGGGCGGGGATGGACGTGCGGTCGTCAAGTGTGGGCCTGAATGCCTTTATCACCAAGTACAGCAATGCCGGCGAATATCAGTGGACTCAGACATTCGGTCCGCCGGACAGTGCATGGGTTTACCGCATGGCTTACCATAAACCGACCGATGAATTGTGGCTGGACGGCCTGTTCATGGGCACGGTGGACTTCGATCCTGGTCCGGGCGAGGCGATGCGCACGTCGGTCGGCGAGCGCGACCTCTTCCTGATGAAGATGCGCTGCGCCGGCGGCGGGTGCGCGGAGCTGACCGGGCACAGCGCCACGGGCCGCAGCAGCAAGGCCAGTGCGACCGTGACGACCACGCTCCCCAGCGGCAAAGCCGCCGTCCGCCTTTGCGACGACGCGGGCAACACGATCGCCACGAAGAAGAAGACCATCACCGCGGACGGCTCGGCCTCGGTCACCTTCAAACGCCTCCGCCGCGGGATGTACTGGCTGACGGTCACCCAACTGAAGGACGCCGACGGTCGCAAAGTCTGCCGCGGCGAATTCCTCGAACGCCGCGTGGAGGTGCGGTGATGGGGATCGGGCGGCGGGCGTAGCCCGCCCTACGGGGTGGGGATCGGGGGTCGGGCAGCGGACGGCGAGAGGCGGGCATAGCCCACCCTACGGGTCGGGGGTTGGGGTCGGGAATCGCCAATCGGGACTCGGGGATCGGGAGTCGGGGAGTGTACATCGTTCAGCGTTCGTTGAGGATGGTGCGGCGAGGGCTGCCGAGGCGGCCTCATTCGGACGCCGGGGATGAGCGCTCGCGAGCCGCCCTCCGCAGCCGCCTTCGGCGTTGCCGACGCGGCTGCTCAGTCGCCCGTGTGCGGACGGTGCGAACCGGGATCACGGTGATTGATCGTGCGAAGCGTCGTCCGGTTTGGCGCCGGGTTTGGTCTTGGCGGCGTCTTCCGGGTCGGGGGTCGGGTTCAGATGGAGTTCGACCTGCCGCGCGATGATCGTGTCGCGGTCGCGGGAGTTTTCGGCGACGCGCTGCTTCAGGACGGCGAGGCGCTCCTCGAGTCGGCGGATGTCGAGGATGCGGCGTTCCTCGACGGCGTCGAAGAGCTTTCCGACGAGGTCGATCAGGAGGGCGCGGGATTTGACGCGGGCGGATTCGTCCTTCGCCAGCATGAATTCGGCGACGACTTCCTGAATGCGCATCTCGAGATGTTTCTCGCGGATGAGGATCGCCGCGCGGTCGGCGTTCTCGGCCTGCTCCTCGAAGATGGGCATCAATTCGACGGCGAGGCGCTCCATCCGCTTGTTGTAGGCGCGGGCGTCGCGCTCTCGCTGGGGTTGAAGCTCGTTCCAGACTTCGGGGAAGCTGCGCTCGACGAAAAGCTCGAAGCGGCGGCGCTCCTGCGCGGACATGTGCCGCCAGTCGCGCACGGTCAGGACTTCTGCGGTGGCGCCGACCTCCGTGAAGGCGGCGGGGTCTGCGGGCTTCGCTGATTCGCCCGCCGACTTCTCCCGCTTCGGGGGGGATTCCTGGGCTCGGACCGCGCGCGGAGCGGCGGTCGCGGGTCCGGAGATGAAGCCTGCGGCGAACATTGTGATCCACAACAAGGCGCCAAGTCTGCTCATACGTCGTGTTCTCCCGCCGGGCGTCGCCGGGTCAGGTGTCAAAATCCGCCTCCAGGTCGTGCATCAATTCGTCCAGATCCTCATCCACCGAGCGGATCAAGGCGTCGTCAGCGTCGCGCGGCGGCAGCGCGTACACGCGGTCCTCGAGGGCTTCAAGCTCCCGCTCGACGTCGTGAAGCGCGCGATCCTGATCGTCCAGCGGCAGGCTGAAGGACGCCATCAGGGCGTCGAACGCACCGAACGTCGCCGGGCGATTCTCCGTGCGGGCGATCATTCGCCCCAGCGGTGCGGTCATCAGCAGCACGAACCCGGCCGCCGCGGCGATCGCCCCCGCGCGCCGCAGAAGGAGCCGCCGCGGGCGGGCTTTCGCGGGCGCGGCAACCGGTTGGCGCGTTTCAATCAACGCCGCGCGAACCCGACGTTTGACCCGCGCGGACAAGCCCGGCGGTGCGACCACGTCCGCCACCGCCTCCGCGAACCAACGTTCAAGCTCGCCCACGCGAACCGCGCGACGCACCGCCTCCCCATCCGGTCCCGGCGGATCGACCCACACATGCCGAAGCTCACGCTCCGCACGTTCGATTTCGAAGATGTCGTCGTCGTAGCTCATGCGTCGTCTTTCATCATCTCCCGCAGTTTCTGCAACCCGCGGTGCGACCTCGCCAGCGCCGTCCCCAGCGGCGTGCCCATCATGTCCGCGATCTGGGCGAAACTCAGGTCCGTGTAATGCCGCAGGAGGATGACCTCCCGCTCCGCCTCGGGCAGGCGCGTCATCGCCTTCTGAAGGCGGTCCACCTGCTCGGCGCGGTCCAGATTCCGCTCAGCCGCTGCGGGTTCGTCGTCCGCCTCGGACTCAAACGCCGCGCCTTCCGCGCCGCCCTCCCCCGCCGAACGCCCCCCGCCGGACATCGGGATCACCACCGCCCGGCGCACGCGCCGAATCCGGTCGCGGGCCAGATTCGTCGCAATGCGAAAGAGCCACGCCTCGAACTTTCCGTCGTCCACGTAGCTGTCGATCGTCCTTACGACGCGGACAAAAACTTCCTGAACCAGATCCTCGGCATCCTCGCGGTGTCCCGTCAGTCGGTACAGAAATCCGTAAAGCCTCGCCGAATACAGATCGACAAGCTCATCGAACGCGCCGGCGTCCCCGGCCTGCGCGCGTACAATCGGCGAGGTCTGCGTCGGCGTCACGGGCATCCGAGGGTTAAACGTCATGCGAGCGCATTCATTGCCGACTGATCCGCCGATCACCGAGCCTTGTCCGCCGGCGCCGAAACCGGTGTTCCCGCGGTACTGCGGGCGGTCCTTCCCGCGTTATCGGTTCATTCCGGGCGTGCATCCGCACCCGACCGCCAGCCCGCTGGGGCACAGCTATCATCCTCGAGGATCGCCGGTACCGGAAGTCGCGCCGTGCAGCCCGGACGGGTGGAAGGGATGCGAGGATTACTTGTACGGCGCGGACCTTTATAACCACGGATACTGGTGGGAGGCGCATGAGGCGTGGGAGGGGCTCTGGCAGGTCAGCGACAAAGCCGATGTGCTCGGGCGGTTTCTTCAGGGTTTGATTCAGACGGCCGCCTGTCACCTGAAGATTCTCAAGGCGCACCGTCGCGGGTTCGAGCAGTTGCGGGCGACGAGCGTCAGTCATCTGGAGTTTGTGCTCGGTCGCGTCGCGGATGCCGCCTATCTGGGCGTGCCGCTCGCCGCGTTCCTTGCGGAGGTGCGATCGTATTTCGCGCTATGCCAGCGCGTCGCCAACGCCGATCCGGCACACAGCTACGAGCATTATCCCTTTCTGCGCCTTGACTCAGCGTAATACCGCGGCGCGGGCCGGCGTCGGGATCGAAGGCGCGGAGCCCGGGGAGGCACCTTCGTAGACGGCCCAGCCCTCACCGGAAGGCGCATCCTCCGCGGGCCTCAACCGGAACTTACGGATGACCTCCGCGAGGTTCGGCAGGTAGTGATCGCGCCAGGCGTTGTCGCGGGCGAGCGCGAAGACGGCCCGGGTCTTCTCGACGCCGCGCATCCGGGCTGCATGATCGAGCCAGTTCGACAGCGTGTTCTCATCCGGAGGGATCGGCAGGGCGGGGGCGCCGAGTTCCCAGCCCAGGTAGTCATGAAAATTGCTGAAGACGACGATGTCCGGAGCGGTATTGCGGGCGAGCCACGCATAAAGACCGGGGGCGTCCGGCGCAAACGCCTGCGCCCAGGCGCCCGAAGGCGCGCGATCCTGACGGGTGTGGCGCCATCGTTCAAAGGGCCTTGCCCACGCGTGGAAGACGTTCCAGTGCAGGACGCCGAGCGTCACGAGGAAAACCGCCGCCTGCCCGAACTTGCAGAAGACGCCGACGGGACGCATGAGGATTCCGTGGAGGTCCGGACGGCTGACCAGCTTCGCGGCGGCGGCGACGCAGAGGACCGCGAGAATCGGCCGGACCGGTTCGTAATATCGACTCAGACCGACGTAGTCGTACTTCGCCCCGAAAAGCGCCGTCGTCAGCACCAGTTCGGCCAGCAGTGCCGCCACGACGGCAAGCCCGATCATCACAGGGGGATGTCGCAGCGCCTGTCCGGCGCCGGCGAGCCTGAACCGCAGGAGCATCGCTGCGACCAGCGCCGGCGGCATCGCGGCGCACAGCACCGCAACTTCCGGTCGATGCGGGTAAAGCCCGAAATCGGTCAACCCCGACCACGCCCGCGCGAGGAGGGCCCACGAGAACCGCGCTTCGATGCCGCCGCCGAGATTGAGTTGCGTCACCGTCGCGTCGTCCGGACCGAAGACACGGTTCAGCGCCAGCAGCGCCAGGATCGGCGTCGCACACCCTCCGACGTACGCAAGTCCGCAGCGGAACGCCGCGCGACGGCTTTGACACAACACAAGAGCCGCCGCCCCGACGCCGATCGGCACAAAGATCGCCGCGTAGCGGATCCAGAATAACGCGCCGCAGACGACGCCGAGAAGCGCCAGACCCGCGACACCCCGCTTCCCGGTTGCTCCGGCGAGGCGATCCTGCGCAAAACACAGGATCCACGGCAGCGCGGCGACGATCAGGGTGTCCGTCCTCGGGTTGACGAGGGCAGCGACGCTGACCGAAACTGATGCGGCGATGCATCCCGCCGCGATCGACATCCAACGTCCGCTCACGACGCGCCGCGCCCAGGTGAACCAACCAACCAGTGCGACGGCACAGGACGCCAGGGCGATCCCGCAGGCGGCGCTCAAGGGCGTGACGCCGCTCACCACGCGCACGACCGCGACCAGCAGCGGGTATCCGGCGGGCCACTTCGTCAGGAAGACGAAATCCGCGCGGTATTCCCACGGTTGAAACGGGGCGACGGGATCAAGGCTCGTCAGCCCGTGTCCGGTCGCAAGGCGCTCCGCGGCAAGCAGCGTGTAACAATAATCAGACTCGACCAGCGGCGCGATCGAAGTTCGCCCCGGAAGCGCCGCCAGCACGAGGGTTGCGACAACGACCGCCGCCGCCTGCGCCGCGGCAGGTCGAATCTGCGCACCGTGTCCGATCTCGCGCCGCGCCGACGACCCCGGTGCGGGCATCGACCGGGAGGAAAGCCCTCCTGACGTCGGAGGCGCTGTTTCGCCAACGTACCTGAGTTCCGCGGTGTTCATGTCATCCGGCACTTTGCCGAGGTCGGTGTCCGACGAGCGCGTCGACTTCCGCCGGTCGCCCCACGACGTCGCCTGACGTTTATCGGCCCTCAGCGAGACGAGTTTCACGGACTCAACCTGAGGCAGGCTCAGGTCGATGATTATTGGAACATGCAATTGACGATCGTCATCCCGGCGCTGAATGAAGAAGGCGCGATCGAGTCGATCATCCGCCGGACGCTCGACGCCCGCTCGCACATCATTGACCGGTCGCCGGTGACCGCCGTCGAAATCGTCGTGGTCAGCGACGGATCGACGGATCGCACGGCTGAGATCGCCGGGCGCTACGCGGCGGAAGGACTCATCCACCTTATTATATTCGATCACAACCGCGGGTACGGCGCGGCGATCAAGGCCGGGTTCGAGCGCGGACACGGGCAGCTCGTCGGATTCCTCGACGCGGACGGGACGTGCGACCCGCGGTTCTTCGCGGACCTGTGTCGGGCGATGTTCGAGGCGGATGCACACGTCGCGATCGGATCCCGTCTGCACGGGGACAGCCGGATGCCGCGTGTGCGACGGATCGGCAACCGGATCTACGCGATGATCCTCGGCCTGCTGTCCAACCGGTTCGTGACGGACACGGCAAGCGGCATGAGAGTGATCCGGCGGGACGTTCTGGCGCATTTGTATCCGCTGCCCGACGGTCTGAACTTCACGCCGGCGATGAGCGCCCGGGTTCTGATGGACGGCGCGCTGCGGATCGCGGAGCGCCGGATGCCTTATCACGAGCGCGTCGGGCGCTCGAAGCTGTCGGTGCTGCGGGACGGCGTTCGCTTTCTTCAGACGATCGGCCAGATGGCGCTGGCGTGGAACCCCGGTCGCGTCTTCGGCGCCGGTGCGGCGGCGTGCCTGCTGTTGATGACGTTGCTGGCGCTGCATCCGCTCGAGCAGTGGTTCCGCGTCGGCGCGTTCGAGGAAGGCGCAATTTACCGACTGCTGTTCTGTGCTTGGCTGGGGTGCGTCGGGGGCGTGCTTCTGTCGTCCAAGGTGATCGTCCGCCAGATCGCCGAGTTGTCCGCCGTCGCCGGTGAGCGGGACCTGCGTGGCGCGGGCGCGGGGGCGGATCCGGGAGAGTCGGTCCTGAGGTCAGGCGCGGCTGCGTCGATGCCGGGAGCATCCGGCAGCTACGTCGGACACCTCCTCGATCGCGTGTACACGCTCCCGGTGGTGTCGATCATCGCGGCGATCGCGCTGGTTCCGCTGACGGTGCTGATCGGACCGGGGCTGTGGACGCGCCTGACGGACGGGCGGATGACGGTTCACTGGTCGCGCGTCGTTCTGGCCGGTCTGATCGCGTTCAACCTGGCGCAGATGCTCGCCACGACGCTCATCACGAACGCCCTGCGTTTTCACGCCGAGCGCCGACGCCGGGCGAACGACGCTCCTGCCACCCCGATCGGCGCTCCCTCGATTGAGATGCTCGCGGAATCCTGCACCCTTCGCCGTGACATCGCCTACCTCGACTCCGGCGAACGACCGAACCGCGCCCGAGGGGAAGCGGACCGCGCCGTCGTAGCCGAACCGCACCCGTGAGGAAGCGGGTTCCACCGCCCGAATCCGAACCGCGCGAGGAAGCGGGTTCCGCCGCCCGAATCCGAACCGCGCCCGTGAGAACGCAGCTCGCCGGTACTCGGACGCCTTCGTCAAAGCCAGTCACGGACCCGACTCTAAGACGTCTGGGTCATCGGTCATCGCCGCCGATCCCGCACTCCTGGAGCGGCGCCGCCTTCAGCGCTATCATGCGCCGCACGCCGGTCGCGCGGGCGGACTTGCGCGGGGGCTGAGGCGGAGTTCGCAATGCGCAGGCTGGGCATCTGGTTGATCGGCGCCGGCGGTTACGTCGGAAGCGTGACGGCGCTCGGACTGTCCGCGATGCGCCGGGGGTTGGTCCCGTCCGTCGCCTTGGTTTCCGATCACGAGGCGTTCCGCCGTGCCGGATTGACTGCGTTCGACGAGATCGTCTTCGGCGGACACGAGGTCCGGCGGGACGGCGTAGGTCTCGTTGAGAACTGCACTGGGTTTTCCGCAATCGTCAGCCCGGACCTGCTGCGCCAATGCCGCGCGGACCTTCAGCGCTGGCAGCGGAACATCCGGCGCGGAACCTTGCAGGGTGATGGGTTCCGACCCGCCGCCGGGCGATCGAACGCGCGATCAGCCGAGCGACGGAACCCCGATGCGTCCGGTGCGGCCGCGGTCGAGCGCCTGACGGCCGATCTTCTGGCGTTCCGGTCAGCGCACAAGCTCTCGAACGTCGTCGTGATCAACGTCGCCCGCACCGAGCCTGTCCGGCGAAGCGTCACGAGGTTGTCATCGTGGGACCGTCTTCAGAAGCGCCTCGCCCGGCGCGGTCCGTCGCCGCTTCCGGCGAGCAGTCTTTATGCGCTCGCAGCGATCGAGTCCGGCTGCGCCTACGTCAACTTTACGCCGTCCGTCGGGATTGATCTCCCCGTGCTGCGCCGTCGGGCGGATGAGCGGGGCCTGCCTTACATGGGGCGCGACGGCAAGACGGGGGAGACGCTGGTCAAGTCCGTGCTCGCGCCGCTGTTCATGATGCGCCGGCTGAACGTCCTGTCCTGGCTGGGGTACAACCTGCTGGGCAACCCGGACGGGCAGGCGCTGGCTGACCCTCAGGTGCGACGGGCGAAGCAGCAGACGAAGGATCAGACGCTCCGGCGCCTGCTGGGCGGCGCCGGCCGGGCTTCCGGCGACCTGACGACGCGCGTCGGGATCGACTACGTTCCCTCGCTGGGCGACCGGAAGCTGGCGTGGAACTACATCCACTTCGAAGGCTTCCTCGGCGCGAGGATGTCGCTGGAGTTCCGCTGGCACGGGGTGGACTCGCTGCTCGCCGCGCCGCTGGTGCTGGACCTTGCCCGCTTCACCGAACTGGAGCTGCGCCGCAGCGCCGCCGGTGCGATGCCCCACCTCGCCTTCTTCTTCAAGGCTCCGATGCAGACCCGCGAGTTCGCCCTGCACCGACAGTGGGACGCACTGGTCAGCCACGTCAATACCGGCTGCCCCGCCCCTGACGCTGAAGGCGATGATCCGGCGTTCGTGCGGGGGTGAATTCGGGGCCTCCGCCGAACCTTGGCCCCGTCAGCGGCGTACCCTACAATGCCCGGCCCGACGGACGGACCTCGGTCAGGGGCGCCGTCGGGGAAGGTCGGGCAGGGCGGAACCTCGTCGCACACGGGGCGGCGGTGGCGGTAAAGTCAATCAGCAAGGAATGCAGCGGAACATGCCGCACGATCATTTCAAGTCGGTCAAGGCTGAGACGCACAAGGCCAGGACGTTGCTGGTCGGGACGTTGATGGGCGGAATGCTGGTCATCAGCTCGTTCATCGTGGAGTTCGACTTTGTCGCGGAGATCCTGTTTCAGGGCGGAGGCATCCGCGACGGCGCGGGCGTGCTGCAGAACCCCTACTCGGACCTGATCGCGCTGATCGGCGCGGTGCTCCTCGGCGCGCCGCTGGTCTGGCACGCAATCAAGCACCTGCTCGAGGGGCAGTTTCACATGGACGAGCTGGTCGCTCTGGCGATCGGGGCGGCGGTCGCGCTCGGGCATTATCAGGAGGCGGGCGTCATCGCCTTCTTCATGATCATCTCGAACCTGATCGAGACGCGGACGGCGCTGGGGGCGCGGGCGGCGATCGAGTCGCTCCTGCGGATCACGCCGCAGACCGCCCACCGCGTGCGCCCGGACGGTGGGGAGGAAGTCGTCAGCGCCGCGGATCTGCGTCCGGACGACGTCGTTCGCGTCCGTCCCGGCGACAACATCCCCGCCGACGGACGGATTCTCTCCGGCGAGTCCACCGTCAACCAGGCCAACATCACCGGCGAGTCGCTGCCGGTGGACAAGGCGGCGGGCGACGAGGTTTTCAGCGGAACGTCCAACCTCACGGGCGCGATGGACATCCGCGTCACCAAGGCCGGCAAGGACACCACCCTCGGGCGCGTGCAGAAGCTCATCCTCGAGGCCGAGCGGAGCCGCAGCCCGCTGATCCGTCTGATCGACCGCTACGCCGGCTGGTATACGCCGACGATCTGCATGTTGGCGGCGATTGTCGTGTATTTTTCGGATGACTGGACGGTAGGAGTCGAGAAGGCGATCGGGATGTTGATCGTCGCGTGTCCCTGCGCCCTGGTGCTGGCGACGCCGACGGCGATGGTGGCGGCGCTGTCCTGCGCGGCGCGCCTCGGCGTGCTGATCAAGAACGTGGTTCACCTGGAGTACGCGCGGTCGATCTCCGCCGTCATCCTCGACAAGACGGGCACGCTGACCACCGGAAAGCTCTTTGTGACGCAGATGCGCCCCGCGCCGGGCGTGGACGGCGCCGACCTGCTTAAGGCTGCGGCCTCCGCCGAGCAGCTTTCGAAGCACCCGGTGGCGCAGGCGGTCGTCGAGATCGCGCGGCAGGCGCGGATTGCTTTGTCCAGCCCGGCGGCCGGTTCGTTCGCGGAGGTCGCGGGTCGCGGCGTGAAGGCGAAGGTGGACGGTGCGGACGTACTCGTCGGGCGCAGCACGTGGCTCGCGCAGCAGGGCGTGGACATGTCCCTGCTCTCGGATCCTCAGTATCAGGAAGTCGAGGGACTGAGCCTGCTGTATGTGGCGCGCGGCGCGAAGCTGCTGGGCTGGCTCGCGTTGGAGGATAAGACGCGCCCCGAGGCCCGCGAGGCGATCGACCAGATGCGGGCGCTGGGCGTGCGCAACCTCAGCATGGTCACCGGCGACAAAAAGTCGGTCGCGGTGCGCGTTGCGGCTGAGATGGGCTGCACCGAGACGCACGCCGAAGTGCTCCCCGCGGACAAGCTGCACCTTGTCGAGGACTTGAAGAAGCGCGGTCATCGCGTGCTGGTCGTCGGCGACGGCGTGAATGACGCCCCGGCGCTGGCGGCGGGAGACCTCTCCGTGGCGATGGGCGCTGCGGGCAGCGACGTGGCGATCGAATCCGCGTCGATCGCCCTGATGAACAATGACCTGTCGCGTCTGCCGTTCCTGATTCGTCTGTCCCGGCAGACGACGCGCGTCGTCTGGCAGAACCTCATCTTCGGCATCGTCTTCATCATCATCGGTCAGGGGCTGGTCGTCGGCAACATCGTCTCCCCGATCGCCGCGGCGGTGCTGCACATGCTGGCCACCGCCGTGGTCATCTTCAACAGCGCCCGCCTCGTCCGCTTCGGCGAAGGCCAGCTCCGCGTCGACCCGGGCATCCCGACCACCGAAGCGGCGCGGCGCTTTGCGACGGCGTAAGGATCGACGAAGTCACGGAGCTTGGCGCAGGTGAACGCATGACGCCCCCGGCAGCACGAGAAGCCGGCGGTGAAACGAAACGATGAGCGCAGGCGAGTCGCGGCCGGGACGATCGGGTGACATTGAAGTCTCGGCAAGACGAGCCCCAACCGCGCCGTATGAACGACTGTCGCGCCGTGTCTCCTGACGGGCACGCCTGGCGTCGATGAGACCGTCCGCCCCGGCATCCTCGGCCGCGGGCTTTCCGCTTTCGCACTCGAGAAAGCCGTCTTCCAAGTCGGACGGCGCGGGGATTCCGGGAGGGCGGTGCGCGAGGAGTCCGTGTGCGGGGCGAGAACGCAGGGCGGGTTTTGCGCGCGGGCGTATGCGGGCCGGACACTCGGGAGGGTTTCGACAGGCGCTGCGGCGGCGGGGATGATGCGGGTTTATGCCGACGTACCTGATGCGGATTGCGTTTGACGGGACGGATTTCCACGGTTTTCAGCCTCAGCCGGGCGTGCGGACGGTGCAGGAAGTTCTTCAGGGTCATCTGCAGCGCGTGCTGCGGCATCCGGTGGAGCTGGTGGGGAGCGGTCGGACGGACGCGGGGGTTCACGCGGCGGCGATGGGGACAAGCTTCACGACGGACTGCCCGATCCCGCCACCGCGGCTGGTCCACGCGATCGGGTCGCGCCTTCCGGAAGACATCGGCGTGCTGGGGCTTCAGGAGGTGGCGGCGGATTTTCATGCCCGGCGCGACGCGGTGTGCAAGTTGTACGAGTACCGGATTTACAACCACCCGACGCGGCCGGTGGCGCAGTTCGCCCAGCGTTACGCGTTTCACTGCTGGAGACCGCTGGATGTGGCGCGGATGAACGCGGCGGCGGCGCTTTTCATCGGATCGCACGATTTCTCGGCGTTCGCGGGAGCGGGCTGTGTGCGGGAGAGCATGACGCGGACGATCCTGCACTGCGGCGTCGAACGCTTGTTCAACGAGGTTCGTATTCAGGTGGTGGGCGACGGGTTTTTGTATCAGCAAGTGCGGATCATGACCGGGACGTTGATCCAGATCGGTCTGGGGCGGTGGGCGCCGGAGGACGTTCCGCGCATTCTCGCCACGCGGGACCGGCGGAACGCGGGTCCGACGGCGCAGCCTCACGGATTGTGCCTGCGCTGGGTGCGATATCCGCCGGAGCGGCTGGTTCCGCCGTCGGGGGCGGCGGCGAGTTTCGCGGAGCCGCCGTGGCCGGAAGGCTCGGGTTCGATGGGGATGGGACTGCGCGCTGGCGCGGAGGACAAGGCGTGAGAGTCTGTCACGTCATCACGCGCCTGATCATCGGCGGCGCGCAGGAGAACACGGTGCTGACGTGCCGGGGACTGGTCGAGCGCGGGCATGAGGTTCTGCTGGCGGCCGGGCGGGAGACGGGCCCGGAAGGTTCGCTGTGGCCGCAGGCGGAGCGATCCGGCGCGGACCTCGTGCGGCTCGAACACATGCGCCGCGCGGTGAACCCGCTGCATGACCTGCGGGCGTTGAGGGAGCTGGTCTCGCTCTTCCGCCGGACGAAGCCGGACATCGTACACACGCACAGCAGCAAGGCCGGGATCCTCGGGCGCGCGGCGGCGGCGCGGGCGGGCGTGCCGATGATCGTACACACGATCCACGGAATGAGCTTCAACCGGACGCAGGGGGCGGCGTCGCGGGCGACATACCGGTTTCTTGAGCGGCGGGCAGGGCGGCATACGCACGCTTTTATCAGCGTGGCGGACGCGATGACGGATCAGGCGGTCGCGGCGGGGATCGCCCCGCGGGCGCGGTTCACGACGATCCGGTCGGGGATGGAGACGGACCGGTTTCGGCCGGATGCGGCGGCGCGCGCGGCGGCGCGGGCGGCGTGGGGCGCGGGGGACGACGACGTGGTGATCGGGACGATCGCGCGGTTGTTCGACAACAAGGGATATGAGGAGATTCTTGCGGCGATGCCGGCGATGGTGCGCGGCGCGCCGGAGGCGCGGTTCGTCTGGGTCGGGGACGGTGCGCGGCGCGAGGCGTACCGGGAGCGGCTTGCGCGGATCGGGCTTGAGGGGCGGGTGACGTTTGCGGGGCTTATGCCGCCGGAGGAGGTCGCGCGGTTGCTGAGCGGGTTCGATATTCTGGTTCATGCGTCGCGGTGGGAGGGGTTGCCGCGAGCGGTGGTGCAGGCGCTGTTGTGCGAAGTGCCGGCGGTGAGCTTTGACAATGACGGGGCGGCGGAAGTCGTGCTCGACGGCGTGACGGGCCGGCTGGTGCGGTACGGCGAGGTGGAAGGGTTGGCGCGGGCGGTGATTGAACTGGCGAAGGATGCGGGGATGCGGGCGCGGCTGGGGGCAGAGGGGCGGCGGCGTGTCGTGCAGGACTTCGACTGGCGCACGATGGTGGAGCGGATCGAGCGTGTGTACGCGGCGTTGCGCGAGGCGCGAGGGGGTTGCTGAGGCGCGGGTTCGAGATCGAGAGTTCGGGAGAAAGGAGCGCTTCCTGACGAGCGCGGCTCCGTCCTCAGCGGCGTTCCGGCGCGGCGGGGAGCGGCGCGCTTCGGCGCCAACGGCTCATCTCGGCGATGATGCGCGGTCGGGCGAACCAGATGAGGAGCGCGACGGGCGGTCCGGCATAAAGAATCAGGTTGAAGCACGAGCCGAGATACGTCGTGAACTCGAACCACCCGCCGGAGAACGCGGGCATGCCCGGAGTCGTGGGGATGTCGCTTAGCATCTGCACGTTTGCGCGCTGAAGGTAAACGCCGAGCACGGTCTCCACGAGGGCGAGCACGATCTTGCCCCACGCCCAGATGATTCCGACGGTGCGAGCGCGGGGGTTGCGGTTCAGCAGCCTCATGCCGAACACCAGCAGCAGGACGGCAAGCCCCAACCCGACGACATAGGTGGGCCAGAGAAGATAATACGAAGCGTCGATCAACTGGGTGGATTCCTCGATGCCGGGGAACCCCGCAAAGAGGTCCATCAGGCTCTCGATCAATCGCTTTGAAACCAGGGCGAAGGCGTGAAGCAGGATGCCGAGGACGCCCAGACCGACCGCAACACCTCCGATGACGGCGGGCCAGGCCGACGGGACGGGCGGCGGCGCGACGGGAACGGGGGATACCGGCGGCGCCGAGACGGGCGCGGACTGGGAGCCTTCGGCGCTGACCGGTGCGGGTTGCTGTGACTCGTGTGACGTTGTTGCCGTCGGGTTGGATTGAGATTGCGTCATCATCCGGACTGCGCGAATTGGCGCGATCAGCGGGCGGGATTCCGCGCCGCTGCGCCGCGGAGAGCCTACCTCAGGCTGCAACGCCGGGGAAGCGGCGCTCAGCATCGAACCGCGTTGACGCAGTACGCGGATCCGGCGGCGGCTGGGAGGGAAATCTCTGGAGCGTTCGAGACGGCATCACCGAAAGAAATACAAAAAGGTGGAACGCCGCTTGCCCCGGAAGGCCGGTGCGCGGGAGGGTCGGGGGGAAAGTCTTCCCGCGGAAGAAGCACTCACGAGGGTGGGTTGTCGGGCAAACCCCCACGGTGGATCGCGCGGGCAAGTCCCTGCCGGATGCGGCAGGGGTATTTCTCATTTCAGGGGTGGACAGTCGGCGGACCCGACGGATAACATGCGGCGGTCGATCGACGCCAGCGCGCGCGGCACGGATGGGAAAAGCGGTTGGAGGAGACGACTCATGCATGAATGTCCCATCGAGAACGGACCGCGGCGTCGCGGCGTTCTCGCCACGGTGCTGATGATCGGCGGGCTTGTCGCCGGTTACGGCACGGGGTTGTGGAATTTTCTTCAGTACCTCGTCCCGCTGCGTCGTCAGCCGCGGACGGATCTTTTCGTCGGCACCCTGGCGGAACTGCCGGTCGGAAGCAGCCGGACCGTCGTCGATCCGCAAGGCCAGAAGATCGCGGTGACGCGGACGGCGGGCGCGGCGGGCGATCCCGCGTCCGGGTTCAAGGCCCTCTCCAGCATCTGCCCGCACCTGGGGTGCAACGTTCACTGGGATGGAGGGCGCTCGCAGTTCATCTGCCCCTGTCACAACGGCGTGTTCGACGCCAACGGCACGGCGATCTCCGGACCTCCGGCAGCGGAAGGCAAGAACCTGAAAGAATTTCCGGTGAAAGTGGATGCGCGGAACGGTTGGGTGTTCGTCGAGGTCACTGTGAGGGGCCGATATGGCGTCTGAACCTGCGGGACATGCGGCGGGCGCGGGTCGCGGCGGGCGTTTGTGGCAGATGCTTCCGCTGGACTGGGGCAAGGTCCAGGAGGTCACGAATGAGCCGGTTCCGGGACACATCAAGCGCTGGTGGTTCGCGCTGGGGGGGACGCCGGCGTACCTGTTCCTGATCCAGTTGACGACGGGGATTCTGCTGTCGTTCTACTACGTTCCGTCGCCGGAGCACGCCTGGGAGAGCGTGCGGGCGATCACGGAGGCGATCCCCTACGGCTGGTTCCTGCGCGGGATTCACAAGTGGGCGGCGAACCTGATGATCATCACGGTGCTGCTGCACATGTGCCGGGTGTATTTCTCCTGCGCGTTCCGTCATCCGCGGCAGTTGAACTGGGTGATTGGGTGCGGGCTGCTGATGTGTACGCTGACGCTGGGGTTCACCGGGTACTCGCTGGTGTACGAGCAGCTTTCGTACTGGGGCATCACGGTGGCGACGGAGCTGACGGCGGTGATTCCGGTGGTCGGACCTCTGGCGGCGAACTTCATGCGCGGCGGCGAAGCGGTGACGCCGAACACGCTGACGCGCATGTTCAACCTTCACGTGGGGATTCTTCCGGTGACGGTCGTGCTGCTGATCGGGCTGCACGTGACGATGATCCGTCTGCACGGCGTGTCGGAGCTTTCGTTCGCGGTTGCGGCGAAGCCGAAGGACGCGCGGCCGGCGGACCGGCTCTTCGGGGTGAAGCTGGTGGCGCTGGCGGCGGCGCTGGCGGGCGTGGGCGCGCTGGGGATGGCGGTGCGGGCGCCGGCGCCGCTGAACGTCATCGCGCATGAGCTGACGCCGGAGGGAAGCCGGATCGTCTGGGTGATGGTCGGCGTGGTGTGCGCGACGGCGGCGGTGCTGCTGCATCGCGGACATCTTTACGGGCTGATGATCTGGCTGGTGGTGGCGCTCTTGGCGCTGGGGAAGCTGGTGTTCGACCTGGTGAACGACGAGGCGGCGCATCAGGCGGGCTGGCTGGCGGCGTCCGTCGTGCTCGCCCTGACCGTCGTATACGGCGTCGCGCGTCACGGAAGGTTCAACGAAGGCAAGGGCGAGGACAAGCCCTTCAATTTCTTTCCGGATCATATTCTGACCGAGATTCTCATCGGAACGTTGTTGTTGTTTCTGCTGGCGCTGCTGACGCTGGTGTTCCCTCCTCACATGGGCGAGAAGGCGAATCCGCTTCAGACGCCGGATCACATCAAGCCGGAGTGGTATTTCTTCTTCCAGTTCCGGCTTCTGAAGCTGATGGGTTTGAACACCGCGGTGCTGCTGACGGGCGTGATGTTCGGACTGCTGGTGTTGTGGCCTTGGGTGGACTCGGTGCTGGAGAAGCTGGCGCCGAAGAAGGATGTGGGCGTTTATGTGGGGATCGCGGCGTTCACCTGCTTCCTGGTGCTGACGGTGTGGGAGGCGATGGTCTGATCGAGGAACCGGGCCTGCGCGGCGCGCGGGCGGAGACCGAGTGAAGGAGACGGACGGTGTCGCTGAATACGAAGAAGATCATCGTGTTTGTGCTGGGGATCGGGTTGTGCATCGCGCTCATCATGGTGGCGGAGATGGAGTCGCGCAAGCACCTGGCGCGGACGGAGATGCCGCTGGCGACGTTATTGTCGATGACGCCGGAGACGAGCCGCGAATGCGTCGAGTGTCATGAGCAGCAGACGCCGGGCCTGGTGTCGCACTGGAAGGGCAGCACGCACGCGGAGAAAGGCGTGGCGTGCGTCGAGTGCCACGTGGCCGAGAAGGGCGACGTGGACGGGTTCGACCACTACGGTCAGCACATCGCCACGGTGGTGACGCCGCGGGACTGCGCGCGCTGCCACCCGAAGGAGGCGGACGAATTCCAGCACAGTCATCACGCGAAAGGCGGCAACATTCTGGCGTCGCTGGACAATTTCCTGGCCGAGACCGTCGAGGGGCATCGCGGGTTCTTCAACCCGCACTCGCCCACGCCGGGGCGTCCGGAGATCGCCGACGTCAACGGGTTCGCCAGCGCGTTTCTCGGCTGTCATCAATGCCACGGCAGCAAGGTCGGGTTCCTGACGGCGGACGGCGGAAAGGTCACGGTGGACGACCTCAAGCCCGGTCCGGACGGTCGACCGACAAACCTCGCGGCGATGGCCAACGTCGTGCGCGATCAGGAGGGCAAGCCGAAGTACCACCCGGGGACGTGGCCGAACACGGGGATCGGACGCATCAACCTCGACGGATCGCTGGGATCGTGCTCGGCGTGCCACAGCCGGCACGACTTCTCACCGCGGCGCGCGCGGCAGCCGGAGAACTGCGGCAAGTGTCATCTCGGTCCGGACCACCCGCAGAAGGAGATTTATGAGGAATCGAAGCACGGCGTGGCGTACCGCGACCTGCGCGACCAGATGAACCTCGATGCAAAAACGTGGGTGCTCGGCAAAGATTACTCCGCGGCTCCGACCTGCGCGACCTGTCATATGTCCGCGCACAGCAAGGGCGCGCCGGTGACGCACAATCCCGGTCAGCGCATCTCGTGGACGAACCGCCCGCCGATCAGCCTGGCGATGGACACCGACGCCAACAACTCGGTGGTGAAGGAGACCGACCCCGAGAAGCGGGCGGCGCTGGTCGTGGACACGGCGATGGACAAGCGCAACCGGATGAAGGAGGTCTGCCACCACTGTCACACGCCCGACTATGTCAACGGGTTTTACAAACAATACGACGACCTCGTCGTGCTCTTCAATGAGAAATTCGCCAAGCCGGGGACGAAGATCATCCAGGCGCTGCGCGATCAGGGTCTGATCACGAAGATCGAGTTCGATGAGGAGATCGAGTGGTCGTGGTACTACCTCTGGCATCATGAGGGGCGCCGGGCGCGGCACGGCGCGTCGATGATGGCGCCGGATTACACGCACTGGCACGGCATGTATGAGGTGGCGGAGCGCTTCTACATGGAGGTCATTCCTCAGGCGAAGGAGATCGCCGAGCACGCGATCACCGAAGGCAAGGAGGCCGAGGGACGGGCGGTGTTGGCGGTCATCGACGAAATCCTCGCCCGCCCGGAGCATCAGTGGCAGGCGTCGACGAAGAACGAGCTGAAAAAGTAGACGGGCCCGTTCTCAGCCGTGTCACGACGGAGGCGGAAGACGAACACGGGTACGTTCCGGTTTCGCGCGATCTTGATGAAGTCCGGCATCCGGTTCCGCAACAGCAGACAGGGCGCGTTCTGGCTCGCACCCCTCCGCAGCACGGATCTTCGGTCCCCAACGTGCATGTGAGTGCCGAGTTCAGGGTTACCCCTTGCGAAGCCGAGTGTTGCGTTCTAACGCGGACGCAACGAAGGGCCGGCGCGTCAAGCTAGCGCGATGATGGTGTCACCGTCGTGGCGTGGGGGTGGAACAGCCGGTACGTCTGGTAGCCCCCGCCGATGTTCGACGCGGGGAACCCGTGTTGCCGGAGCATCCGTGTCGCCACGTACCCGCGCTGGCCCACCTGGCAGTAGGCGGCGATGTCGCGCCCGCGCGGAAGCTCCCCAAGGCGCTCCCGCAACTCCTCCACGGGGATGTTGACGGCACCGGGGATGCACCCCGCCGCGAACTCCTGCGCGGTCCGCACATCCAGCAGGTAAGGTCGGTCCGGTTCCGCGGTCGCCAATACGGTTTCGACGTCCAGCTGCGGGTGATCCCCGCGCAGCAATCCGGCCGCGACGAAGCCCGCCATGTTCACCGGATCCTTGGCCGATCCGAACTGCGGTGCGTACGCCAGCTCCATCTCCTCGAGGTCGAACACGGTCATGCCCGCCTGGATCGCCACGGCCAGGACGTCGATCCGTTTGTCCACGCCCGCGCCGCCGACGGCCTGCGCTCCCAGCAGCTTTCCCGACACCGGGTCGAACACGATTTTCAGCGTCATCGGTTCGGCGCCGGGGTAATATCCGGCGTGATGCGCGGGATGAACGTAGACCTTGCGGTACGGGCGGTTTCCGCGGCGCAAGGACTTCTCGCTCGCGCCCGTCATCGCCGCGGTGAGATTAAACACGCCGACGATCGCCGTGCCCTGCGTTCCGCGATATCGAACGTCGCGACCGAAGACGTTGTCCGCGGCGATGCGGCCTTGACGGTTCGCGGGACCGGCGAGCGGAATCTGCGCCGGATCACCCGTGACCGCGTCCTTGATCTCCACCGCGTCGCCCACGGCGTAGATGTCGGGGTCGCTCGTCCGCATGCGGTCGTTAACGCGAATCCCGCCGCGCGGACCGATCTCCAGCCCCGCGTCGGCGGCGAGCCTGCTCTCCGGGCGCACGCCGACGCCGAGGATCACCAGTTGTGCCGTCAGTCGCCCGCTGGATTTCAGCTTCACCGTCACGCCTTCGGGGGAGTCCTCGAACGCCTCCGCCGACTCGCCCAGCAGGACGCGCACTCCCCGCCGATGAAGCGCTTCGACGATCGGCGTCGTCATCTCCGCATCGAAGGGGGGTAAGACCTGGTTTTGAAGCTCGACGACCGTCGTCTCGATCCCGCGCTTGACGAAGTTCTCGACCAGTTCGAGTCCGATGAACCCCGCGCCGACCACGACGGCCTGCCGGACGCCCTGATCGACGCGCGCCTTGATCCGATCCACGTCCGCCAGGTTGCGCAACGTGAACACGTTCGGAAGGTCGACGCCGGGGATCGGCGGGCGCAGCGGCGCCGCGCCCGGCGCGAGAATCAGCCGGTCGTACGCTTCCTCGTACTCGCGCCCGGACGTCACTTCGCGGACGCGAACCCGCCGCGCCGCGCGGTCGATGCTCTCGACGGACGTATTGACGCGCACGTCCAGCCGGAACCGCGCCCGCAGCCTCTGCGGCGTGGTGACCAGCAGTTTACTGCGTTCGGCGATTTCGCCGCCGACGTAATACGGGAGCCCGCAGTTGGCGAACGACACGTCCGGACCTCGTTCGAAGACAATGATTTCGGCGTCTTCGGACAACCGCCGCGCCCGCGTCGCCGCCGAGGCGCCCCCCGCCACGCCGCCCACGATGATCAGTTTCATGTCCGCGCCTCCGCCGGATTCTGCAAGCCGCCGGGCTGGGCGGCGCAACAGGAAGATTCCGAATTGCGACACTGATTCCAGGGCATACGCGCCAACACCAGCGCCATGCCGCACGTATCCGTCACGCCCGCGAATATCAGCCCGGCGCCGACCAGCGCCGAAAGCCCGAAAAAGATAGGATGCAGAAAGGTTCCCAGCGCCGCTCCCAGCAGGACGAGCGATCCCGCCGCGATGCGCACCTGACGCTCCAGCGAAATCGTCTTGCGCCCGCGGACCACCGGCAGTCCCGCCGCCTCCCAGGCCGTCGTTCCCCCCTCAACGTTGATGACGCGGCTCACACCGGCCTGCATCAGCCGCTCGCATGCCTGCCGACCGCGGCTTCCCGAGCGGCAAATGACATACAACGGTCCGTCCGGCTCCGGGCGGTTGCGGATTCCGTCCGCCGTGTCCAGCCGATCCAGCGGGACATTGCGCGCGAAGGCGACATGCACCTCGCGGAACTCGGTCGGCGTCCGGACATCGATCAAATCGACGTGCCGTCCCTCCCGCACGGCACGGTGCAACGCTTCAGGTGAAATCGTCGTGACGTTCATTCTCGTCTCCTCGGGCGTCGCCCGGTGATTAACATCCTTATATATCGTGATATTCCGATATATTAACAAAAAAACCTTCCGCCTACCGCGCGGCGGTCGGGGCGCCGAAACGATCCTCCACGCATCGGAGGATCCTTCTGAGGTGAGGCTCGATCACCCGGTAGTACACGTTCCGCCCGTCTCTGCGACCGGCGAGAAATCCGCACCGCTGCATCAGCCTCAAGTGCTCCGACGCCATGGCGCTGGGCAAACCGCATGCCTCCGCGAGTTCGCCCACCGTGTGATCTTCCTGAAGCAGCATCTGCACGATCCGCAGACGGTGCGGGTGCGCCAGGACGCGCAGACACTCCGCAGCCTCCGTCAGCGCCTCCATCGTCGTCAACCGCAGCATCGATCGCCCCATCCCGCGCCTCCCTTTAATTGCTAATATATCGAGATATTACGATATGTCAATCTTGTCGGGCATCTTCCCGATTCTCAGGGGGTTGCGTTCCGGAGGGAGGAGGGGGACGGTTTCGCAGGTGCGCTGAGGAAGCGCCTTTCAGACTCGCGCCCCGGCGCGCCCCAGACCGGAGTCCGACCGCCGGACGCCAGCGCGCCGGGCGACCGGCCGAGCCGACCGGAACGGCCGTATCCGGCGGGGGGGGATTGAGTATCCTCGAGAACCTTCGTTCCGGGGGTGAAGCGAGGTCCGACCGGTCGGTGATCCGCTACGGCCTCGCCTTCGGCGCCAGGTGCTTGTCGCGCATGACGGCCTTGACCAGCGCGGCGATCTGCCCGCAGAGGAACTCGCGCAAGACGTCCGGGGTGACGGCGCGCAGGCGCAGCATCGAACCGCTGCGGACCTCGCCCGGGCTGTTCCCGCGGCTCCAGATCTCCTGAAACGCGATGACGTCACGAGCCAACATGCCCTTGAGGATCAGTCTCTGCCCCTCGAACTCGAGTTCGAAGCTGAGTTCCCGGCCGCCGGACAGCAACGTGGACGTGTTCCACCGGACGTCGATGCCGCGGTCGCAATACTTCTCGGCGGTCTCCTCGAGGACGGGAGTCAACTCCGCCGGGAAGCGAGAGCGGAACTGCGCTGCGGGGTCTGATGCACTTCGAGCCGCGCCCGCCTGGGTGGCGTGGCGCTCGTGCTCACGCAGCAGGGCGTCAAGCTGGTTGACCGTTGATCCGTCCTTGTTCGCGGGGGCGGTCGCCTGCGGCGCGCCCGAGGGCGCGGCGTTGTTGGGCGTTGTGCTGGTCATGATCCCGTCCTTTTGCAGATTCCTCCTGTCGCCCCGCGCCGTGATGTCGGGCGGGCATGTTTTCTCAGGCGGGCCGAACCGAAGCCCGTCCCTAGTCATTCCTTACATTCCCGCCGGTTAAAACACGCTTTCGCTGCGTGTTTTCGGACATGTCCGGCGGTTACCCGACCGTCTCTCGTGGAAGCTGGGGGAAGCGCGGGAAAGGGGACGGACGCACGCTGGTCGAATCGCGCAGGAATCGCGGGCGTTCAGGATCGCAAGCGGAAACGACGAGGCGGACGCCCCGGGCGTGGAACGCCGTTTGCTCCTGAATCTCCCGTGATCGGCGGTCACGCAGTCGTCTGCACGACCGGTCGGGCGGGTCGGGCCGCTCAGGCTCACGCCACGCGGCCTGAAGCAGGAGCGCGGAACATGTCGACCCAGGAACGACGGATTCTGATCCTCGGCGCAGCCGGACGGGATTTTCACGACTTCAACGTGTACTGGAAGCAACGGAAGGATTGCCGCGTCGTGGCGTTCACCGCGGCGCAGATCCCCAACATCGCCGGGCGCCTGTACCCGGCGGAACTGGCGGGCGGGCGTTATCCCGGCGGCATCCCCATCCTGCCTGAAGAAGACCTCGAAGCGATCATCCGGCGTGAGCAGGTGGACGAGGCCGCGCTGGCGTATTCGGATCTCAGCCACGAAGACGTGATGCACAAAGCCGCGCGGGTCAACGCGGCGGGCGCGGATTTCGTCATGCTCGGATGGCGCAGGACGATGCTGCGCTCGCGCAAGCCCGTCATTGCGGTCTGCGCGGTTCGCACCGGTTGCGGCAAGAGTCAGACGACACGGCGCATCGCCGGATACCTGCGCGAGGCGGGGCGGCGCGTCGCCGTGGTGCGGCATCCGATGCCTTACGGCGATCTGGCGCGACAAGTCTGTCAGCGCTTCGCCGAACCGGCGGACCTGGACCGGCATGACTGCACGATCGAGGAGCGCGAGGAATACGAACCGCACCTGCGCGCCGGAAACATCGTCTTTGCGGGCGTCGACTACGAGCGCATCCTCCGCGCCGCCGAGGAGGAGGCCGACGTCATTCTCTGGGACGGCGGGAACAACGATATTTCATTTTTCCGCGCGGACCTTTATCTCACCGTGGCGGACCCGCTCCGCGCCGGGCACGAGCTTCGCTACTACCCCGGCGAGATCAACGCCCGCCTCGCGGACCTGGTCATCATCAACAAGGTGGACAGCGCCGCGCCCGAGGCTGTCGCGGCGGTGCGCGCGGACGTCCTCCGCGTGAATCCCCGCGCACGGGTGATCGAGGCGGAGTCGCCGGTCGTCGTGGAGGATCCGGAGGCGGTGCGAGGACGGGACGTGCTGGCGGTGGAGGACGGTCCGACGGTGACGCACGGCGGGATGACGTTCGGCGCGGCGCTGGTGGCGGCGCGGCGGTTCGGGGCGCGTCGAACGGTGGATCCGCGTCCGCATGCCGTCGGCTCGATCCGCGAGACCTTTGAGCGCTATCCGCATCTGACGGATGTCCTCCCTGCGATGGGATACGGCGATCTCCAGGTGCGTGAGCTGGAGGCGACGATCAACGCCACGCCGTGCGACGCGGTGCTGGTCGGCACGCCGATCGACCTGCGGCGCATCCTGCGGCTCAACAAGCCGACCGTCCGCGTCCGCTACGAACTCGCCGAACGTGAACCGGCGGTCCTGCGGGAGGCCGTCCTTCACGCAGCCCCGGAACCCCCCTCCGTGCCGAAGAGCCGCGAACGCGCGGTCGCCGCCGCCCGGTGACCCGGGAGGCGTGACAATCGCGGCGGATTCCCGAGAATGTCCGGCGACGCCCACGCGCCGGCAATGATCACGACCGTCGAGTGGGTCGGCCTTCGTGCGTCGGCCGGCGTCCGGCACGCGATCGGCGAAGGAAACCGTCTGCGGGTGAGGGGGAGTCCAGCTTTGTCCGGCCGGTCGGGGGAAGACGTTTCAACGCGCGTGCCGCCGCAGGTCATTCGTCTGCGCCGCTTCGACGAACCCCACCCGGACGACACGGACACGCCCGAGGCGCGGCATCTGCGGACGGTTCTCTCCGGTTTCAAGCGGCGGGATCTTGCGGTGTCGGCGAAGCAGATGCGGAACATGCTGGCGGCGCTGGCGGCCGGCGCCGGGGGCGACCTGCCTGGCGCCCGCGTGATCCTGCTGGGACATTTCGACGTGCCGCAGGTGGGAGAGAAGTACTTCGAGCCTGAGGTGATTCCGGCGACGCGCCTGCTGGGGCGACGGTTGTATGCCGTGCCGGTCTTCGGGGCGATCGTATTGTTGATGCTGCTTCAGTGCTCACGGGTGATTCCCGTGATTCTGCCGATGAGGAGCTTCGGCGGATTCGCGTACCTTCTGATGATGGGCGGGGCGGTGACGGCGGCGTGGATGTGGCGGGGGATGATCCGCCCGACATATCTGCGCGTCTCGCCGGGGTTGATCGAGTTCCTTTCCTACCGCTGGTTCTGGCGCGATCGGGCGGAGGTCCGCTCGTATCCGCTGACCCCGGGGACGAACGTCGTCGTCATGCATCCGCCGACGTTCACCTGGTCGACGCGCTGGAGCACGCCGCGCCCCGATCGCCGTGAAGTGCACGAGGATAAGATGCGCGAGAAGCACCCGAATGCGCTGGTCGTGTTCTTCGAGCGCAACGGGCGCGAAGAGCGCCTCGACGTCACCCTGATCTTTCAAGCCGAAACGTTTCGAGACCTTCTCTGGTCCGCGCTCCTGTCCACCGCCCCGATCCGCACGCCGTCACAGGACGATCTGGTGGGGTAAGACGACGATGTTGCGTCAATATCGAGCCGCGCCCGCCTGCATTTTGCGTCGCGCAGCGAGGTCAGGGGGTGAGGAAGCGTTCTTATCTCGCCCCGGCTCCGAAACTCTTGAAACAGCGTCCAAGGAAAAGCCCGTCGCCCTGCGGCGGGATCGAAGACCGGCGCGGCGCCTGTCCCTCGCCGCGGGGCGGGCGTAGGATGTCGGCGGGGGGACGGGTGTGAATCTCAGGGTCAGGCCGGGATGGACGATCAGAATACGACGGTGACACAGCTTAAGGATCTCGTCGCGGCGTTCGTCGCCGAGCGGGACTGGCGGCAGTTTCATGATCCGAAGAACCTCGCCGCGTCAATCCTGATCGAAGCGGCCGAATTGATGGAGCACTTTCAGTGGCTCCGTTCCGACCAGCTTGACGCGGTGCGGAAGGATCCCGGGAAGGTGTCCGAAGTGCGCGAGGAAGTCGCCGACGTCCTGGCGTTTCTGCTTTCTTTCGCCAACGTGATGGACATCGACCTGGCGTCCGCGCTTTCCGACAAGATGCGGAAGAACGCCCTCAAGTACCCGGCCGACACCTTCCGCGGACGCTTCCGGTAGACGTCACAGACCGCGCCGCGGCGGACGCCGGTGCGCCGCCGGACGGCCCGGGTCGGGGCCGGCGAACGTCGTTCAGGCGACGGGCCGCGGCATCGAGAAAGACGCTTCAGTACCCGAAGGGGATCAGGAACAGAAAAAGAACCAGCAGCAGCGCCAGACCGATCGAGTTGAAATCGGACGTCGGCATCTTCTTGAGTCTCCAGTTTCTGATTACACGGGCATTCTGGCGCGCCGCCGTCGTCGTCGAACAACGCACGCCTCATTCGTCCTCGATGAACTCCTCGACCGGTTCATCCTCCTCGATGAACTCCCCGCCTTCGCCCGACGGCGCCGCGGCGACGTTCGGGTCGATCGCCGTGTGATTGCGCAGGCCCGCGGCGTAAAGGTAATCCAGCAGGAGTGCGATCTGCTCTTCGGCGGTACGGCCGAACTTCGCCTCCAGCTCCTCGCGGTTCTCGAAGTTGGCGAAGGCGCTCTGCATGTTCGGCCAAAGCTGCGGCATCTTCGTGCCCGGCTGAATGACTGCCGGCGCCTTCACCCACGCGCGGACCCAGTCCTGCTGGAGTCGGCGGAACGTGAGGTTGAGGTTCGGCGCAGACGGGTTCGGGTTCGCTCCCGGCACGGTGGAGTCGCCGAGCACGTGGCACTTGAGACACCCCAGCGTCAGGAGCATCTCCTCGCCCTTCTGGAAGCGATCCGGCGCCACCTGCGTCGGCGGAACATCGGCGAAGGGATACCGCGCATTGTACAGGTCGCGCAGCAGGGACGTCTCCGTGTGCACCTTGTGATAGTTCGCCGCCAGCTCCTCCGGCGAGTTCTCGTCGCGGTCAAGCTGGAACGGCATCATCAGGCGGTTCGCCACGGCGTAACGCCCCAGGAAACCGGTGGGCTTGGCGAGGTGATCCTGCGCGAACCAGTCCGCCCCCGCTTGCGCCGCCGCGTCCCCGTTGGTGGCGCCTTCGGCCTTTTTCGCTTCCTCCGCGATGTAGCCGTCCACCAGGCGCAGACGCTGATTGAGCTGGCGCGCCTCCTCGTTCCCCAGGCCTGAGAAGTGCTCGACGATCGCCCGGGAATCATCCCCGGTGATGTGAAAGCTCGGCATCCGCACCGTCAGCCACGGACGCAGCATCTCGACGTTGTTGAGGAACGCGAACAACCACGCCGGCTGCGTCTTCGCCCCCTGACCCCGCAGCGCCGGCGGCGCGTTCACCTCGTCGAAGCGCTCGCGCCCGCCCTCCTTCACCCGGAAGTACTGCTGCACGACGGGGAAGTTGTCCTCGATCTGGTGACAGCCGACGCAGTTGAACCGGCGCGTCAGGTCGCGTCCCTCGCCGATCCGGTCTCGCGGATCATTCTCGTAATTGACCACCAGCGACGACGACACGCGCGGCGACGTCCGCCCCATCAGATAGGTCACCAGCGCCTCCGCCTCATCCTCGGTGAAGAAGAAGTTGGGCATCTTCAGCTTGTCGAGCGGCTTCTTCTCCTTGAGACGGTCCCACATCCGCGGGTTGAGCATCTTGTGATACGCGAACGCCGCGTGATCGTGCGTCACGTCCTGCGGCGGGTTGACGCCGTGATGCAACTCGACGAGGTCCGGACGATGCGGCGGGTAAATGTGCTCAAAAAGCTCATGATTCTCCTCGCGGTGCTGGATGTCATGCCCCGCGTGTCCGAAGAAGGCGAAGTCGAGCTGCGTGATCGGCTTTTGCGCCCAGACCGTCAGCTCCGTTCCGGGACGCACGGCGTTCTCGAATCCGGGGATCAGGTGGCAGGCGTAGCAGCCGTAATGCGAGATCGCCTTGTTGCCCACGTAGAGCAGGCGCTTCTCGGCGAGGCTCATCTTCGCCGTCTTGCTCTTGAACCCTTCCGCCGACGGGGAATTCGCGACGAAGTCCTCGATCATCTTCGTCAACTCGCCGTCCTTGTCCTCCATCACCGCCCGCGATCGCGCCGCCGACCGCTGCGCCGACAGCAGGTCGAACATCAGCCGGTCCACCTCCGCGTCCCGCTTCGCGTCATCCGGGAACCGCTCCTTGCCGAACGCGTCCTTGTTCGCGTCCAGCTTCAGGCCCGCCAGGTACGTCGCCACGTCCAGCGCCTCCTGCTCCGTCAGGCGCAGGCTCGGCATCCGCGTGTCCGAGTGATACCCCGAAGGGTTCCGCAGCCACGCGTACATCCACTCCACCGTCGTCTTGCTCCCCATCGCGGAAAGCTCGGGCGCGACGCGGGTGAACACCGGCGCGTTGTACGACTTGCGCGGGTCGAACCGCACCGACTCGGGATCGAAGAGCGCCTCGGTGTCCCCGGGGAAGCGGTCCATCGCGTAGCGCACGCGCTCGACGTAGTTCATCGCGTCGAAGTTCGCCTTCGCCTGCTCGGGCGTCTCGCCCTTCTCGCGGCGGTCGCGGACGATCCATGCCTCGCCGAATTCGGAGAGGTTTCCGTGGCACGCCAGACACCCGACCGAGGTGAAGAGCTTGCGCCCGGATTCGGCGTCGCCCGTCAGACCCTCCGGAGGTCTTTCCGCGCCCTCCCACGGTTGGGACGCGGTGTAAAGATAATGCGTGATCGCCTGCACCTCCGTCTGCGTGCGGAGCACCGGGTCCGGATCCCAGTCGCTTTCGCTGCCCGGTCCGTTGTTCTCCTGCATGAAGAAATGCGGCATCCACGTCGAGGGGCGGAACGCTCGCGGATCCCAGATCCACTGCGTCGTGAACTCGGGGTCGAGCTTGCTCTCGATGTGCGCCAGGCTCGGGCCCACGCGCGGCGAGTCCTCCAGACCTTTCACGGAGTGACAATTGATGCACCCGACGCGCGTGAACAGATCGTACCCCTTGCGGATCTTCTCGCCCTGCGGCTCGCCGTTGAAGGCGGGGATCGAGCTGGGCTGCTGGTGGCACTTCATGCACGACCCCTCGGTGTAGCGGGTCGGGAGCATGTGCCGGTCCCAGTAGTGGTTGATCAGCTCAAACGTCGCCGTCGGCACCCCCGTCACGTTGACGTAGTACTTCTCCTTCCACTCCTCCTGCTGCTTGTGTCCGGTCGGTCGGTGCGCGGCGAGGATGAACGTCGTCTCCTGCGGGTTGCCCTCGTGACAGACCGTGCAGCCCATCGTTTTCATCGGGTGCGGGGAGTCGATCTGCACAAAGAGATCCAGGTTCGGGTGGGCGAGGATCGCCCGGCTCAACTCGACGGCGTTCTTGTCCTCCTCCTTCAAATACTGGTTGATCGTCCCCAGCAGGGCGTCGAAATACGTGCGCTGCTGGGCGTCGGTCAACCGGTCCCAGTGCTTCATCACGTCGCCGGGTTCGACCTTCGGCGCGTCCTCGCCCGGAAGCTCCGGCGGCGCGGGCATCGGCAGCGCGGGTCTGCCGAGCTTCGCCCGTTGCTCGTTGATCGAAGGGATGCCCTTCTCGAACCTCGCCGCCAGCGATTCCATCGTGAAGTCGCGGTTGTCGATCGCGATGTGGCACGTTACGCACCGGTCCGTCGTGTAACTCTGAAGATAGTTGAGTTCCTGGCGCACGTCCGGCAGGACGAGTTGCTTGATCTCGTGGCGCCCCGGCGTGTTCTTCGGCGCGGCGAAGTCGAACATCGGCGCGTTGAAAAGCGTGCGGCGCAGCTTTCCACCGTACTGCTCCGCCTTCGCCTCGGCCTCCGCCGCCTGGCGCACCAGCGCGTCGTACGCCTTCTGCGCCTCGACCTCGGGCGCCCGCAGCGCCTTGATCCGCCGGGTGAGGTCCGCCATCGCGTCCTCCTGCTCCTGCTTGGTCTTTCCGAACGTCGCGATCAGCTCGCGCTCGTGCTCCTTGCGGTGAAGCAGTTCGAGCGTGTGCGGGTCGTCCGGACCGTGCAGGGCGAGCGCGTGCTCGTACGCCTGAAGCGTCACGTCATGAACGTTGGCGACGGGACCGTATTGAAGCTTCGTCAGCGCGTACTTCGCCTTCAGCGTCTCGAGTTCCTCCGTCATGCGGTCGATATCGGCCTGCGACGCGCGGACCTGCTCGCGGGCGGATTCCAGGCGGGCCTGAGCCTCGCGCAGCTTCGCCTGCTCCGACTCGCGCTGCGTGTAAAGGTAATCCAGATGCGCCAGCACGCCCTGCACGGTCATGTAGTCGTTCTGAAACCCGCGCCACTGCAGGTCGTAGTCGATCACCGCGAACCACAGAATCGACGCCAGCAGCAGCCCCGAGCTGACCGCGAAGAGGACGTTCAGGCGGTCCATCGACCGCATCGTTTTTTCTGAAACCGGCATGTGCGCCTCTATCTGCTCCGCGACCGCGACGGCGAGAGCTTTCACGCCCGAGCCGCTCCCCCGCCCCGCGATCGCCCGCCGCCTCACTGGCGGCGCGACCTCTAGATGTTGAAGAAAAACTCCGTGATCGCCACGAAGTACTGAAGGTTGATCGTCCACCGGAATGCCATCTTCAGCGGAACCAGGAACATCCACAGCAGCAACTGCACCGCGATGACGTAACGGATGAACCCGATCTGACGGTAGATCTTCCGCATCACCGTCCACGCCAGCAGGAACGGAAGACCCGTGAACCAGAACCCGATGAACGCCAGACCCGGCGCCTCGCGCACCAGCCAGTGCCCCGGCAGCCCCCGCCCCAGCGCCTTGATCCAGAAAATATCCCGGAACTGAATGTTCAGCAGCGCCGCCAGCTTGTGCGCATCCCAGAACTCATACGGACCGAAGAAGATCCAGTTCGGACCCCGAAGGAACGTCCCGAAGACGATCAGCACCACCCACAGCACGACCCACCCGAACATGTACGTCGTGATGACGAACCACCGCTCCTTGAACGTGTAATACCCGTTTCCGCGCGGGTTCTTGTCGATGTAAGGCAGCGCCACCAGCCCCAGAATAATCAGCCCCGGCAGCAGCACCCCCGCGATCCACGGGTCGAAGTAGACCAGCAGCTCCTGCAACCCGAGGAAATACCACGGCGCCTTCGCCGGGTTCGGTGCCACCGACGGATCCGCCGGTTGCTCCAGCGGCGCACGAAGGTAGATCGCCCAGACGATCAGAAACGCCGTGCAGAGAATCAGCGCGATGAACTCCGTGTACACCAGGTCCGGCCAGACCAGCACCTTGTCGTCCGCCCCGGCCTCCAGCAGCGGTTCGCCTTTCTCCAGCCGCTCATCGTTGATCGCCGCCTGACGGAACGCCAGCCAGGTGAAGAACCCGACCAGCAGCATCATGATCGAGATGGGGACGTTGTCCGGTTTCGCGATGATGAGGAAAAAGTTCGGATCGAGGGCGCTGAGGGCGTAGAAGAGCACCGCCCCTCCGCCGAAGATCGCCGCCACGACCGGCTTCGTCCAGAACCGATACCCGATCAGAAACACCCCCAGCGCCACGCAACTGAGTACGAAAAACGGCGCCGGCTCGCAGATCACGTTGATCGCGTGCTTGATCCGATCAATTCCTGATTCAGCTAGCAGGTAATCCATCACGTCGCGTCTCGGTTGCTACAGGTTTCGGGTACTCGAATGCTCGAGGTTTCAGATTCTGCGGCCTGGGTATCTCAACGTTTCAACTTTCAACTTTCCACTTTCCACTTTCCACTTTCGACGCGTCGAGCCGCGGGGCGGACTTCGCCCGCCGCCGCCACCCCCCGCACGGTTCGATCGACCCCGGACGGGCAAAGCCCGCCCTACGTCCGCCGTCTACTGCCTCTTGCCGCTTGCCTCTCCCTCATCCCGTCACAACGGCCCGCTGATCCCGCCGTCTTTCCGGATGCGCCAGAAATGCACCGCGATCAGCACCGTCACCACCACCGGAATGAACACGCAATGCAGCACGTAAAACCGCAGCAGCGCGTTGGGCCCGACGAACGTCCCCGCCAGCAACTGAAACCGCGCGTCCGACCCCGCATGAATCAGCGGCACCCCGTCGATCACCAGGAACGACGCCCCCGGACCTTCATGCCCCGCCAGCGGCGTCGCCCGCGCCATGTTCGACCCCACCGTGATCGCCCACATCGCCAACTGGTCCCACGGCAGCAGATACCCCGTGAACGACAGCAGCATCGTCAGCACCAGCAGAATCACCCCCACCGTCCAGTTGAACTCCCGCGGCGGCTTGTAACTGCCCGTCAGGAACACGCGCAGCATGTGCAGCCAGATCGCGATGATCATCGCGTGCGCCGCCCACCGGTGAATCTCGCGCAGCAAGCCCATCGACACCACGCCGGACCGCATCGCCTGAATGTCGTTGTACGCGTACTCCACCACCGGGCGGTAGTAGAACATCAGCAGCACGCCCGTGACGATCTCAACCAGAAACAGGAAAAACGTCAGCCCCCCCATGCACCACGTGAATGACAGGCGGATACCGCTCTTGCGCACCGCCACCGGGTGCAGGTGAAGGAACACGTTCGACAGAACCGCCATCGCCCGCGTCCGACGGTCGCGCGGAATCCCGTGACGGAAAATGCTGTTCCAGACCTGCCCTTCACGTATCCACTTGATCATCACGTCGCCCTTGTGCCGCGCTTCTCATCTCTCCGGCGGGTGGAGCCCGCTCAACGTTCTTCTCGCCCGTCGCCGGCGGCTTATTGTGTACTGCCTGTCGCCTTTCCCTACACCGCCAGGTGGCTCTCCGGCATCTCCCACTGCCCCAGCTCATGCTGGAACTTCTTGCTCTTGTCCACCACCACGATGCCGTCCTCCACCGTCACGCGGAAGCGCTCCAGCGGACGCGGCGTCGGGCCCTGGAAGTTAATCCCCGTGAAGTAATACCCGCTGCCGTGGCACGGGCACAGAAACTTGCGGTCGTTCGGCAGCCAGTTCGGAATGCATCCCAAGTGCGTGCAGATGATGTTCAACGCCGCGATCCGGTCCTCCTCGCGGATCATCCAGATGCCCTTCGGCTTGTAATCCTCGTTCACCTCGCCGGGTTTCATCTCGAGAAACTGCGACAGCGGGCCGACGCGGACACGCGGGTCCGGTTCTTCCAGCGCCCGCGGCATCGAGAAGCTCAATCCCGCCGGACCGATCACGATGCCCGTCGCCGCCGCAAACGCCGCCCACCCCCCGACCATCGCCACCGTTCCGAACGTAATCGCCTCGCGCCGCGTCGGATCTTTCTTCGTCTTCTGCGCCGCCAGCAGGGTCTTGGCGAAACGGGCGTCCGGGGGAAGGTTGTCCGGATCGGTCCGCAGCGGATCGGCGCTGATGACCCCGCCGCGGGCCTTCGAGATGCCCGCCTGCCCCCCACGCGCCGTCGCCGCCCGCAGCAGCGCCTGCACATTCGGATCGCCGATGTCCGCCGGAGCGACCGGAGCATGAGAGCGCGCCGCCGACGCTTCCGCCGCAACCGCCGCTGCCGCGGGTTTCGCAGCGGGTGCCGCCTTCGGCGCCGCCGGTTCCGTCGAGACGCTTGCCCCGGCTCCCGCAGCCGCCGGAGCGCTCTCCCCCTCACCGAAAATCTTCGCCGCGTCCTCGTCGCTGACCTCGACCGCCGCCGTCTCGTACTTGATGACGTCGACCGGACATTCCTGCGCCGCCTCGATGATCGTCTTCGTCAGCGGCTTCGTGAACGCCGCCGCCAGCGCCGCCGGGCGGATGATGCACGTGTCGTCCGTGACCTCGAAAACCTCGGGGCACGTATTCTCGCACGCATCGCAGACTATGCACCCGGGGTCGATCCAGACTTTCGTCACCAGCTCTTTCGTTGGCACGTCGCACCTTCCGTTTCATGACGGGGCGGCGATTAATATATCCGCCTCCACCCCTTCGCCAACCCGCCTCGACCCCGCCCTCACCCGCCGCTGCCGGCCGGACCTGTCCGTTCCGCCCCGCCCCGCCCCGCCAGCGCTTTCCGCACGCGGTCGCGCACCTGCAACGAAACGTCTCCTTCCAACTCCGCGATCATTGTCCAGACCGTCTCATCCTCCAGGTGCGCCGCCGCCTCGATCGACGCACACAAGGTCATCTCGATCCGAGGCTGCGACATCGCCAAAGCCGCCGGCGCCCCGCCCCCTCCCTCGGTCCGGACATGCGCACGCTCCTCCCAGTATTTCCGGTCCAGCATGTCCTTCAGCACCGGAACGGCGCCGTCGTCCCCCAGCCGCGCCAACGTCAGCGCCGCGTTCCAACGCAGCTCCCGGTCCTCCTCCGCGGCGTCGCAGATCTCCTTCAACCGCCGCCGCACGGACGCATCCGCCGGGTCCGCCAGGAAAGACAGCACATACGCCGCCACCGTCCGCACCGTCGCGTTCTCATCCTCCAGCGCCGCCGCAACGTCCTTCGCCGTCTCCCGCGCTCCTTCCGTCCGATGCGCCGCGCCGAGACACTTCAGCGCCTCCCGACGAGTCTGCCACTGCGCCGCGCCAAGACAGCGCACCAGCGGGGCGATCGACCCCGGACGCCCTGTGTGCGACAGCGCCGACATGAAAAAATGCAGCGGCTGAAGGTGATCGTCCGGCAGAGGCTCCGTCGCCTTCAGATCGCGATCCACCAACCGGCCAAGCCGATCCACCACCGCGTCCAGGTCCGCCGCCGACATCGGGCTTTGACCCTGCTGCAGCCGGGCCGCCAGCTCCTTCGCCGCCTGCCAGATCTCCTTGTCCTGCGGCATCATCGCCAGATCGAAAACCTTCCCGACCGGCTCGCGCTCCATCACCCCCAGCAGCTCCCCCACGCTGCGATCCTGCTCCGTCGTGATCGACCCGAATAACAGCACGACCAGCACCGCGCTGCCGATAATCATCACCACGATCAGCAGCGGAACGCCGAACAAACGCGCCAGAAGAGACAGATTCATCGGCGGAGGGTTCTCAGAATCCGGCGATGTCGTCGCCGCGGAGTCATCCTCGCGCTGAGGGCGCGGCAACTTGGCCGGCGCACTTGACCCCTCGGAGCCTGCGGGTGCGAGTGATTCCCCATGTGTGACGGACGCGACAGAGTTGTCTTTTCCCAGGCTCATTCAGTTCCGCCGCTTCGTCGGATGCGACCCCCTCCTCCACCTTCGATCTGCACAGACGCCGCTGCCCTGCGCAGGATGAACGAGCGCATTCGCCAGACTGCTTTCGAGCAACACCCGGCCCGTGGGGGTTGCCGACGGGCTCAAGGCTTTGTGATTTTTTTCACAAAGTCTGCGCCCGGCATTCTACACCCTCGCGCTCCGAGTGCAACGGGCCAAGGAGTCCGGTTCTGCGAGGTGGGACTCGTAGCTTCCCCGGGGCATAACGATGGAACGCAACGCCCCTCCGTGTGCGATCGCCGGACTTCAGTCCGCGCCGATCCTGAAGCGCGCCAGAGCCGGTCTCCTCTGTGACGTTGCTCCGGTCAACGTTGTTTGTAACGGAGCCTCCCGGTCGCACCACCGATGTAAGGACATGCGGCACGGGGACGACGAGTTACTGAACCGATGCGCGGGGACGGGGCATGACGTGTATTGCCCCCCACATTCTACGCAACCCATCCTCACACCGCTCGGCGTCGTCACCTGCGTTGTACTGCCAAAATGCGGCTTAGGCAGGGAACTGAGACACTCCCGACGCGCCGTCACGGAATTGACGGAGTCCGCAGGCGTCAGTATAAGACCCGAATGCGGGTGACGCTCTTCGTCACGGGGGTGTTCTTGTTGGCGGTGACCGGCGCCTGTCAGCGGCCCGTCGCCGACGCCGGGGCGGCCCGGACCACCGTTGGGGTGGAGTCGCCTGAATCCTACGACGCGCTCTGGTCGTCATTGCGTGAGGCGCTGCGCGACGAGGGCTTCCGGCTCGCGGTGGTGGACCGGTTCAACGGGCGCGTGACGACGGAACCGGTGGTGTCGCAGCATTTCTTCGAGTTCTGGCGGCGCGACGTGGCGACGTCGGAGGACTGGTGGCAGGCGACGCTCAATCCGATCCGGCGGCGTGTCGAGGTGCTCCTGCCGCCGCCCCCCGACGGCACGCACGAAACCGAACTTCAGGTGACCGTGCATAAGGAGCGGTTGTCCTCGCCCGAGCGGCAGTTCAACGAAAGCGGGGCGTTCTTTCAGTTCTTCGGATATGCGCTACCGCCCGTCGCCGGGGGAGGGGAGCTGAAGCCGGAAACGGATCGCTGGATTCCGATCGGCGAGGACGCGACGATGGCGCAGGTCTACCTCGCCGCGATTCTCAGGCGCGCCGCGGCAACGCCCGCGCCGCCCGCGGTGATGGCGGATCCGTCGACGGATGGGGAACCAGCGGAACCTGCTGAGACCGGTCCGTGAGGGCGCGACGGGACCGTTCCCTCAGCCCCGTCCGAGGCGCGCAACGGTCGAACCGCGACGGGCGGTGGAACCGCGTTCACAAAGTGATCGAGGCGACATACAAGGCGAGCGAACATGAATGACAAACTGAGGAACCTGACGTGTGAGGCGGTGGGAACGTTTCTGCTGACCTTCATCGGCGCGGGTGCGATCCTGACGACGACATGGACGAAGGGCGATCCGGGGCTGGTCGGCATCGCGTTCGCCCACGGCATCGCCCTGGCGATCGCCGTGTCCGCGGCGATGAATCTCAGCGGCGGCCACATCAACCCCGCCGTCACCGTCAGCATGCTCGCCACCGGACGCATCAAGGCCGGCGACGCCGTCGCGTACATCATTGCGCAATGCGGCGGCGCGACCATCGCGGGAGTGTTGCTCAACGTGATCTTCAAGGGCGTGGGAGCGTCGGGCGCCGGAGTGCTCGGGGCGGACGCCATCACCGCATGCCAGCTCGGGACACCCAACTTCGGCGCCGCCGTTCCCACCGGCATCGCCGTGCTGCTGGAGATCCTGATGACGTTCGTCCTTGTGTACACCGTCTTCGGTACCGCGGTGGACGGGCGGTCGCCGCGGATCGCCGGGTTCGGTATCGGGCTTTCGGTCGCCATCTGCATCCTGCTCGGCGGTCCGATCACGGGCGGGGCGATGAATCCCGCGCGGACGATCGGCACGCTGATCGGCGGAGGTTCCGCCACGTCGCATCTCTGGTCGCAGCACTGGGTGTACTGGGTCGGTCCGATCGCCGGAGGACTGCTCGCCGCGTTCCTTTATGACGGGTTGGTTCGGCCGAAGGCGAACAAGGGCTGACGCAGGTCCGCCGGATACCCGAAGTCGCTGCTGCACCGTCGAGCCGCACCCGAGCAGAAGCGGGCGCTTCGCGCCGTCCGTGCGGATCCTGCAACATCGGGGAAGATGGCGTTATCACACGTCGCTGCGGAGCGCCGTCTTGAACGCGGGCAGCGTGCTCGGCGCGCCCTCCTTGATCCGCCGCGGGCGGTAGTGGCGCCGGCGCGGCTGCCCCTCCGTCACGCAGGTCGAGCGTCCGGCATCCAAGAGGGTGGACGGCGCGAAACACCGCGTCGGGCGGGGCTTTCGCCCGGTTGACGTTGATTACCGGGCTTCCTAGACTCGAAACGACGACAACAAAGCCGCAACGGCGGGCATGAAGGCCCGCAAGGAGTGAAACGATGTCGGGCGCGAACACGCTGGAGTTCAACGAGGGGAATTTCGAGAAGGAGGTTCTTCAGGCGAAAACCCCAGTCCTGGTGGATTTCTGGGCGGAGTGGTGCATGCCCTGCCGGGCATTGACGCCGATCATTGACGAATTGGCCGCGCAGTACGCAGGCAAGGTCAAGGTCGGCAAGCTCAACATCGACCAGAGCGCCAACCTCTCCGCGAAATACAACGTCAGCAGCATCCCGACGGTGATGATCTTCAATAAGGGCGAAGTCGCACAGAAATTCATCGGTCTGCGCGGCAAAGGCGACTACGAAAGCGCCCTGAACGGCCTCGGCGCGTAAAACGGCGGCCGATCGCGCATCCGGGCGGCGCGTCAGCGGACGGCGCAGCGAAGGGTCGCCCGTCCGTTACGGTTTTCCGCCGGAGGAGTCATCGCCGGCGGCGGGTTCCTCTCCGCTGCCCGCGTCGCCGCCTTCGTGATCACCGCTGCGCCCCCCGAAATCCCGAAGGTTCAGGTCCGCGATGGTGACGTCGTTCAGCGAGAGCATGTCGGGAAAGTTCGCCGGGTTCATGTAAAGATCCGTACTGACGATGAACGCGCCGTTGGTGAACTTTGCGTTGAGGTTCATCGGAATGATGACCTCTTGCGCTCCCGCGGGCGGTGTGCTTGCTCCAGGTTGAAGCCCTTCCAGGTTCGCCTCAATCAGTCGGCCGGTCTTCTCTTGCACCGCCTTCGCCCACGCCCGGAATTCGTCGCTCGAAACGTTGGACTTCAGATCCGCACTGGCCCACTTCTCGTAGAACGCCGTCGCGTTCTCATCGAGTTGGTCGCTCGACACGTCAAAAATCTTCGCCGCCTGGATCGGCATGCCCATCATGCCTTCGAACATGCGGTAGTACACGTAGCCCAGAAACCCTTCCCCCGCGCCCGTCAGAAGGCTGATCGGGATCGCAAGGATCGCCAGCACCCGCCCCTTGGCGCGACCCCCCGAGGTGTTCGCGATGCCGATGAACCCGCAGATGAGGGCGACGATGACATTGACCACCGGGCAGCAGACCAGAAACGAAGAAATGAAAGCGGTGATCGCAGCACCGCTCCAAGGTCGCTCCGGCTGGACGCCGTAGAAGGGCGGCGGTTGAAACGTGGGCATGCCCGGACCCGGCGCGGGCGGCTGCATCTGCGTCATGTCGAGGTTCTCCCTGAAACTGTCTTGAGCCTTCAAACCGGAATTCGGGAGGAAGTGTCGCAGATTTCCGGCGCGGGGCCAAGGGCGTCAGGCGGGGGATTCTGGTGCGCGGTGTTCCACCCGTCGGGCGGGTTCCGCGTGTTCGAAGCCCTCCTGCGGTTTACCACCCGACCGGGGACAAAGGTTCGCAGGCGTTCCGGAAACCGCGCGGGCCGGGACGCCGGATCCCCACATCCGGACGCCCCGACCCCGCGTCTCTCCCTCAACGTGTACGCCCGCCGCGCGCCTCCCGGTCACGGGCAGGTGTAATCTCTTGTCGCCTTCGCGCCGCAGTTCCAGGCCGCGGTCGCCGTCGCGTCGCCGGCGGCCTGACCCTTGAACTTCACCGTCGCCTCGCCGTTGGCGTTCAGGGTACCGCTCTTGTCATCGCCGCCGGACAGGGTGACCGTGAATCCGTCCCCGGGCCGGCCGCCGGCCAGCGCGATCTTCAACGTGTTTCCGTTGTTCCCGGTTTTGCACTTCGCCTTGGCGATGCGCTCGTCGCCGGTGCAGCCGTCGTCGGCCGCAACGATGCGGTGAATCTCACCCGTCGTCCCCGTCGGACCGAGCGTCGTGCTGCCGAGCACGTAGATTTCGCCCGCTTCGTCGCGCCCGAACCCTTTCAGGAAGCGCCCGTAAGGCACATCCGCGTCGGTGATCTTGAATTCAAGAATGCGGTGCTCTCCCGGCGTCGGCTCGTCGAGGTAGTAAAGCCTCCCCGACGGGGTCTGAAACTGCATCGAGAAGTCGCCGAAGATGAAACGCCCCTCCAGCGCGGGCGACTGCGTGCCGCGGTAGACGTACCCCGCGAGGATCGACAGCCCGCCCTCAAGCTGCATGTACTCGACGATCGGATCGGTCAGACCCGTCGTGTCGCAGTCGTCCGGGTGATTCTTCGGGTTGAACGGATCGAAGCAGTGCCTGCCCTCGCGGCGGGCCCAGCCGTAGTTCTTGCCCTTCTCGACGATATTGAGTTCCTCGTAGACGTCCTGCCCGACGTCGCCGAGATAAAGGCGTCCGTCCCCACCGGGACCGTCGTCAAAGGAGAAGCGGAAGGGATTGCGGAACCCCCAGGCGTAGATCTCGTTCACGCCGGCGCCGCCGAGAAAAGGGTTGTCCGGCGGGATCGCATAAGGCGACGAGCTGCTGACGTCGACGCGGAGCATCGCGCCGAGCGGCGTCTCGATGTTCTGGCCGTTGCCCTGGGTCGTGTGCCAGAGTTCGGGCTGATGCAGGTCGTCGTTGGCGCCGCCGCCGTCTCCGAGCGAGAAATACAGATATCCGTCGGGACCGAAGGCGACCGTGCCGGCGTTGTGATTGAACTCCGGCTTGTCGATGCGGAACAGGAGGTTGGCGTCGGGGTTGGCGACGTCCGGATCCGAGTCGGAGACGCGGAACTCGGCGAGAACCTCTTCATGACACCCGCGCGAGGTTCCGCGGCAGGGTCCGCCGATCGGACCGCTGGTGCGCGGGCGGCTGTAACGGACGAAGAAGCGTCCGTTGTTCGCGTAATCCGGATGAAAGGCAAGCCCGAGGACGCCGCGCTCGTCAAACCCCGTGTTCAGGACGGGGATCTGCGACGAGAGATCGAGGAACGGGCGCTCAAGCAGGACGCCGTCCTTGATGATGCGGATCGGTCCGGACTGATCGACGACAAACATGCGGCCCGAGCCGTCGCCGGCGTGCGTCAGATGAACCGGAGACACGAGTCCGGACGCCACCGGCTCCAGCTCGATCGTAAGATCGCCCTTCTCAATCTGGGCATAAACGGTGCTCGCAGCAACCAGCGCGCCTGCGACGCTTAACACATGAACAAAAGACCGCGCCGTGCGATGCGGGCCTGTCAGTTCGCCTCTCCTGCCTGCGTGCATTTCAACCCTCCCCTTCAAAACCTCGAGCAGCCCCGGTGGAAGGATGTCGCCGGACACCGGCGTCATTGCAGGCGGGAGCGCAGGCGGCGACGTTTGCCGATTCGGGTCGGCGGCGCCTATCATGCCGCCGCAAAGGAACTTGCATCGCGGGCGCCCGCAAAAGGCGGAACGACCGCGTCGAACGCGGCCGGACGAGGAAACGAATGAACGTCGCGCTTTTCATCACGTGCCTGACGGACACGTTTTCGCCGCGCGCCGGCGTGGCGGTCGTGCGCGTCCTGCGGCACTTCGGATGCGACGTCCGCTTCCCCGAGGCGCAGACGTGCTGCGGCCAGCCGCACTACAACAACGGATATCACGCCGAAGCGGCGCGGCTCGGGCGACGGCTGATCGATGTCTTCGAGGGGTATCCGCACGTGGTCACGCCCTCAGGGTCGTGCGCCGCGCTGGTGAAGCTTCATCTGCCGCACCTGCTGGAGCATGACCGTGCGTACGCCGCGCGGGCGAAGGATCTGGCGCAGCGGACGTGGGAGTTCGGGATGTTCGTGACGAAGGTACTCAAGGTCGACCTGTCGCGGATTCCGGCGCCGGCGGGGCATTCGTACACGGTTCATTACAGTTGTCACATGCGTGAGCTGGCGGATCCGATGCCGACGTGCCGTCTGGTGAGCGATCTTCCGGGCGCGGATTACCGCCCGCTGGAGCGGCTGGACGTGTGCTGTGGATTCGGCGGGGCGTTCAACCTTCAGTATCCCGAGATCAGCGACGGGATGACCCGCGACAAGGTCGAGCACATCCGCCGGACGGGCGCGACGACGCTGGTGTGTAATGAGGCGGGTTGCGGCATGACGATCGGCGGGACGGCGCACCGCCTCGGCACAACGCTGCGGATCCGGCACATCGCGGAGGTCTGGGCGGAGGGGCTGGGTCTGATGGGGCGCGACTGACGCGCGGTCATCGAGGCGGGACGGGCAGCGCACTCGGATGCACAAGCTCGCGGATTTCATCCTTAACCAGCGCGGCGCGCTGCTGGCGTTTGCGGCGGTCGTGACGGCGCTGGCGGTTGCGGGCGAGCGCCGTCTCAAGTTTGACGAGGATCCGCGCAACATCATCCGCTCGGACGATCCCGAGTACGCCCGTCTCGAGGAGATCGAAGCGACGTTCGGCACGGACGACCGCGACTGCTACGTCGTGATCCACGCGTCGGAGGTCTTCAGCGACCCCGTCTGCGTCGGACTGGCGAAGGTCTGCGCTGCGTTGCGCGGCGTCGAGGGCGTGGAGGTCGTGCAAAGCCTGCTGGACGTGGTGGACTACCGGAGTCTGCCGCCGACGCCGCTGGTCCCGCCGGCGGGATCGGACGCGTCGGCCTACGAAAAGGGGCGGAACGCGGCGCGCACGCATCCGCTGGTCGCCGGACACCTGATGTCCGCGGACGGGAAGACGACGCTGGTCGTCGTCGGGCTGGGGGAAAGCGCGTCGCGCATCGAGACGATCCGCGACGTGGTGGCGCGGATCGAGAGCGCCCTGTCGTCCGTGTCCGCTGAGGTTCCCTTCACGATGCAGTTGACGGGCGTGCCGGCGCTGCGCGCGGAAGTGTTTTACGCGATGCGCGACGATCAGAAGACGTTTACGCTGGTCGGCGTCGCGCTGGGGCTGGGGATGGCGGTGTTTCTGTTCCGGCGTCCCACGGAGATCGTGATCGTCGGCGCGGCGTCGGTGCTGGGCGCGTTGTGGACGCTGGGCGCGATGGGGTGGGCGGGCGAGAAAACCAACGTCATCAACGTGATCACGCCGACGCTCATCCTCGTTATCGGGTTCGAGGACGCGATCCACGTCATGCTGCACATCCAGCGGGCGCGGGCGGAGGGGATGTCACCGCGCGAAGCGGCGCGATCCGCGGTCGCTCGGGTCGGCGGGGCGTGTTTCATGGCGGCGCTGACGACGTCGATCGGGTTCGGATCGCTGGTGGCGGCCGAGGCGCCGCTGATCCGCAGGCTGGGAGTCTCCTGCGCGGTCGGGGCCTTTCTCGCGCTGGGCGCCGTGCTTTTGATCGTTCCGATCGTGGCAGGCGGCGTCGCCGGGAAGATGATCAGCCTGGAGCGAAGCCGCGCGATGACGTCGGCGTTCGAGCGGTTCTTTGATCGCCGACTTGGTCCTGTACTGGAGCGTCCGGGCCGGGTCGTCGCCGTCGGCGCTGCGCTGACGGTTTTGAGCGTCCTGTTATGCACGCGCCTCAGGCCGGACAACGCGTGGGAACAGTCGGTCCCGTCGGACAGCCGGACGTTTGCGGCGTGGAAGGCGATCAATGACGCCTTCGGGGGCGCGCAGACGGTCTTCGGCGTCGTCACGTGGCCGGAGGGGCATGCGTTGGATTCCCCTGAGGTGCTCTCGGTGATCGGAGCGGCGGAGGCCTGCTTTCACAACGATGAGGCGACGCAGTACCCGCTTTCGGTGCTGTCGCTGGCGCGGCTGACGCCGATCGGGGCGAGCGACGCGCCGGCGGCGGTGCGGTTGCTGCGCTTGGCGCCGGCGCCGGTGCAGGCGCTGCTGGCGCGGTTCATCAGCGAGCCGAAGCGCACGGCGCTGGTGACGGGGCGGATCCGTGACACGGGGGAGCGCGCCGCGCCACTGGAGGGACGGCTGGCGGGGCTTCGGGCGGCGTTTTCGGAGCTGAGCGAACTGCACCCGGGATTCACGTTTCATCTGACGGGTGCGCCGGCGGTGGCGGACCGGAGTCTGCGGGCGATGATCGGCGATCTCGCGGCGAGTCTGGCATCGGCGGCGGTCATCATCTTCGCAGTGATGGCGCTGTCGTTCCGGTCGCTGCGGCTGGGCGTGATCAGTGTGCTGCCGAACGTGCTGCCGCTGTCGCTGGTTGGAGCGGCGCTGGTCATTGCCGGGGAGTCGCTCCAGATCATCACCGTCATCGTGTTCAGCATCTGCCTGGGACTCGGCGTGGACAATACGATCCACCTGGTCAACCGGTTCCGATCCGAAGCGGAGGCGGACGGCGACATCCCCGCGGCGGTGCGTCGCAGCATCCGGGCGGTCGGGTGGGCGATCGTCACGGCGACCCTCGTGCTGATCACCGGTTTCGCCGGGATTGTGTTGAGCCGGATTCCGTCGCTGCGGATGTTCGGAGCGTTGTCGTGCGTGGCGCTGCTGGCGTCGATCGGATCGTCGCTGGTGCTCCTGCCGGCGTTGCTGATGCTTTACGCGCGGGCGCCGAAGCGTGCGGCGGCGGCGAAGGCCGCCGTGCAAGTGCCGTTGCATTGACACTTCGCGCGGGCTTAACGGACCGTGCCAGGACGTGACGCCGCCCCGCCAGTTTGACAGTTCACCGTCGCGCGTCGGGTCGGGATGCCGCCCGCGCATTCCTGCAATAAGCCGCTGAAAATAAAGGAGTTATCTCGCTTCGATCCCTGACCGGCTGATGTGGTACGCCCCTTGCCCTTGTGTCGGTCGAGGCGAAGCGCCGGGAGCGGGCGAGGGGCCCGCGCGACTCGCCGGAGCGCCGATCGCGGCGCAGTCTTTCATAGGAGGTGCGTACATGTTGACTCACAGGTTGAATCCGTTTGCTCCGTTTCCGGCCGTTCGCCGCGAACTGGACCGGGTTTTCGAGTCCGTGTTCGGCAACGGTGCGGTGAGCAGCGCCGCGCCGGCTTATCCGGCGCTGAATGTCTGGGAGGACGGTGGGGCGTTCACGATCGAGGCGGAGATTCCGGGCATTGAACTGTCGGACATTGAAGTTCAGGTGGCCGGCGCCGACGTGACGATCAAGGGAACGCGTCGTCCGGCGGTGGAGGGCGAAACAACGATGCTGCGCGAGGAGCGTCCGACAGGCACGTTCTCGCGGACCCTGACGTTCCCCGTCGAGGTCGTCGCCGACCAGGTCGAAGCGACGATGAAAAACGGGGTGTTGGTGATCCGACTGCCGAAAAGCCCGGAGGCGACGGCGCGGAAGATCCAGATCAAGAGCAACTGAACATGCGCACAGCCGCGCCGAGCGAGGAGGCGGGCGTGCTTTCATGAGGAGGACATCGATATGAACACCTGTGCCGAAATGCAGAAAAGTGAGACACATCAGCCGACGGTGGAGCGTGTGCGCTCCGGGCAGGTTTACCGGCCGCTGGTGGACATCGTTGAGCGGAAGGATGAGCTGCTGGTCATCGCGGACGTACCGGGAGCGACTCCGGACAGCATCGAGGTGAACTTCGAGCGCGGGGAGTTGACGCTTTGCGCCGTGGTTCCGCCGCGGGAGCGTGAAGGACAGAGGGCGCTGCTGACGGAATACGGCGTGGGCGATTTCTGCCGGACCTTCTCGGTGAGTGAAGAGATCGACGCCGCGAAGATTACGGCGAGCTACGTCCACGGCGTGCTGACGCTGCACCTGCCGAAGAAGGATTCGGCCAAGCCGCGGAAGATCGCGGTGAAGTCGGCGTAAGGGCGGCGTGTTGCGGCTCGGTTTTGTACGGCGTGTGAGTTCGACAAGGCCGGGTGACAGGCCCGGCGACATGAAGGGAGGTGGCGATCATGAATCTGATTCCGTGGAGGAACAAGGATCCGGATCGTGCGATGCAGGCCTTGATGCCTTCGTTTGAGAACTTCAGGACCGAGATGGACCGGTTATTCTCCCGGTTCTTCAGTGAACCGCTCGGGTTCGCAGGCGCCGGGCGGTGGCTGGAGTTGACGCCGCGCGTTGACCTGGCGGACACCGAGTCGGCGGTCGAGGTGAAGGTCGAGGTTCCCGGCGTGGAGCCGAAGGACATCGACATCGAGGTGTCGGACAACATGCTCTTCATCCGTGGTCAGAAGGTCCGGGACCGCGAGGAGAAAAAGCGGAACTACTACTACGCGGAGCGGGAGCAAGGGTCGTTTTCGCGGAGCATTCCGCTGCCGACGTCGGTCAACGCCGACAAAGTCGACGCGACCTTCAAGGACGGCGTCCTGACGGTGACGTTGCCCAAGAAACCGGGATCGGTGGGTCGCAAGGTGCCGGTCCGCAATGCGTAAACTTCCCGGAGGTCCGGTGGCCGGACCTGCCGGGTCTGAACCGCGGTTTCCACCGCCGCAGCGTCGCGGAGGTGGAACCCGCGTTTGTTTGATCCTCTTCTGGCGCCCGTGTGTCCCAACGAACCCTGATCGCTCAGTATCCGCAGACCTGACCGCGGACCCAAGTCGCGCAATCGGGACAGGCGACATCCGGGCGATACCTGACGTGAACTTCATCAGGTGAGGCTTTCAGGCAGGGCGGATTTAAGGGCGATTTTGGTTATCGGACTAAAATGCCGCCTGAGTGTCGTTGACACCGCCGGGGATGATCGCAGAATCCCCGGCTTCGCATTCAGTCAGAGGAAGGGACGGACGGACATGGCAAAGATCACTCGTGCAGGGCGTCGGGAGCTGGACCGGATCGACGCCGCCTGGTCAAAAGAGCGTAACTTCGCCCGCAAGAAAAAGGAGCGGTCCCGCCGGGACGCGCAGATGATGGCCGCCATCCGAGGCGGATCGTTGCCGTATCCACCGAATGTCATGTCCTGGTTAAGCCGGAAGCTGGAGAAGCGTTCGACCCGCATCACGCAGGCGGACGTGAAATCGCTTTTGTCGTAGAACCGCAGCAGTGGAAGCCCCCCGGAGTCGCGGCGCGGACGCGGACTTCGGGGGGGATCAGATCGTGTTTGATTCCGACGCCGATGAGACAAAGGGTCTTGTCGGCTTTTTCTTGCGCGAGACTCGCGTCGATCGCGGGGTCAGATTCGCGCGGACGCCCCGGGAGCCAACGCTGATGCTTTACCTTATGACCTGGATCGCCCTGTGCGTTCCGTCTGCGACGGTGTCTTCGGCTGAAGAAGCGCGGGTCGAGTCGTTTCTGATGCGCTTTGCCGATGTGGACCGGGACAAGGTGGTGTTTACCTTTGAGGGCGACCTCTGGCTGGCGTGGTCGGCGGGGGGCGACGCCTTCCGCCTGACGCGCAGCGTGGGCGAGGAGCGCTTTGCGAAGCTCTCTCCGGACGGACAAGCGATTGCCTTCACCGGAGAATACGACGGCGGAACGGACGTCTACGTCATGCCGGTGACCGGCGGAACGCCGAAGCGCCTGACGTGGCATCCGGCGGCGGACGAAGTGCTGGAGTGGTTCCCGGACGGAAAACACATCCTCTTCCGGTCGCGCCGCGAGTATCCCTTCCGGGTGGACATGCTTTACAAGGTATCTGTCGACGGCGGGACGGAGGAGAAGCTTCCCGTCGATCAGGCCGGACTGACGACGATCTCGCCGGACGGAAAGAGCATCGCCTACTGCCGGATCAGCCGGGAGTTCCGGACCTGGAAGCGACATCAAGGCGGCACGGCGCAGGACCTCTGGCTGGGAAGCCTTGAGGCGAAGGACTACCGCAAGATCACGGACTGGGTGGGGACGGACAGTTACCCGATGTGGTGGGGCGACGGAGTGTACTTTCTGTCGGACCGGCGCTTCGGGACGCTGAACCTTTACCGTTACGACGTTCCGACGGGGGACGTGAAGGCGCTGACGGAGTACAAGGACTACGACGTGAAGTTTCCGTCGATCGGGCACAGCCAGATCGTGTACCAGTACGGCGAGCGTCTTCACATCCTCGATCTTCACAAGGAGGTCACTCGACCGGTTCCGGTCTGCATCACGAGCGATGCAGTACCGGTCCGCGAGGAGTGGGTGGAGGCGGGCGCGCACACCGGATCGTTCGGGCTGTCGCCGGACGGATCGCGGGTTGTGATCGAGACGCGAGGCGAGATTGTGACGGCGCCGGTGAAGGAAGGCCGTCCGATCCGTCTGACCGAGGCGTCCGGGTCTCGGGAGAAGTCCGCGGCGTGGTCGCCGGACGGGAAGTGGATTGTGTTTCTCTCGGACCGCACGGGTGAGGAGGAGTTGTATCTCGCGTCGTCGGACGGAAGGGGCGAGGTCCGGCGGCTGACGCAGGACGGCGGGCGGTTCCGGATGCAGCCGGTGTGGTCGCCGGACAGCCGACGGGTCGCGTTCGCGGACAAGACGATGACGTTGAGCGTCGTGGGCGTGGAAAGCGGCGTCGTGACGGAGGTGGATCGCGGCGAGGTGGACGACGGGTGGGAGCGCTGGGGCATTCAGGATTACGTGTTCTCGCCGGACGGGGGGTGGCTCGCGTACACGAAACTGGAAGCGAGCGGGAACGAGTCGATCTTTCTTCACGCGCTGGAGGCGGGCAAGACGCACCGCGTCACATCGCCGAGGACGACGGATTTCAGTCCGTCGTTTTCACCGGACGGGCGGTATCTTTACTTTCTTTCTCACCGGTCGTTCTCGCCGGTGATGGATCGAATTGACCAGAACCACGCCTTCCTCGATGTGTGCAAACCTTACCTGGTGGTGTTGAGCAGTCGTGCGGCGTCACCTTTCGCGCCGAAAGAGGAATCCGCATCGAGCGTGGGTGAACCTGAGAACGCCTCGGACGCCCCAGGGATCGACGTCGAAGGTCTCGAGCGCCGGATCGTTGACATTCCTGGAGTTCCCGCGGGGAACTACTTCCGTCTTGAGGCGACGGCGGACGGATTCGTATGCCTGTCGCGACCGGAACCCACGTTTCTGAAGTACCAGAACGTCAATGACCGGACGACGGATCCGCATGATCTTCACGGGTATGCGCTGGCGGACCGGTCTTTCTCGAAGCTGATGACGGGCATTGAAAATTATCACCTGTCCGCCAACCGCAAGAAGCTGGTATACCGGGCCGGCGCGACCTTCGGTGTCGTGGATGCGGGCAAGCCGGCGAGCGTGGGTGACGGGAAGATCGACTTATCCGCGGTGAAGATCCGGATCGACCGGCGGGCCGAGTTTGCGCAGATCTTCCGCGAGGCGTGGCGCGTTCAGCGGGACTGGTTCTACGACCCCGGGATGCACGGAGAGAACTGGTCCGCCGTTGGAGAGAAGTATGCGAAATTCGTGCCGTATTGCGGCGACCGCAGCGACCTGAACTACCTGATCGGGGAGATGATCGGCGAGTTGAACGCCGGGCACACGTACATTCAGGGCGGGGCGCTGCCGGACCGCGGACCGCGCGTCGGCACGGGGCTTCTCGGGGTGGATTTCGAGCTTCCGCCGAGCGCCGCGTATCACCGCATTCGGCGGATCATTCCGGGTACGCCGGGTGACGCCGCGGAAGTTTCGCCGCTGGATCACCCCGGATGTCCGGTGCGCGAGGGGCATTACCTGATCGCGGTGGACGGACGCGACCTCCGCGCGACGGACAATGTGTACGCCGCGCTGGAGAACAAGGCCGGCATGATCGTCGAAATCACCTACAACGACCGGCCCTCGCCGGAAGGCGCGAAGACGCACCTGGTGCGGACAATCGGGTCCGAGCAGGCGATCCGCTACCGGGCGTGGGTGGAGGACAACCGTCGCAAAGTCGAGGAGCTTTCGGGCGGCCGGGTCGGATATCTGCACATCCCGGACATGATGGAGGGCGGACTGATCGAGTTTGCGCGGGGCTTTTTTCCGCAACACGACCGCGAGGGGCTGATCATCGACGACCGGTACAACACGGGTGGATTCGTGGGCGACATGATCATCGATCGGCTGGACCGGAAGCTGTGGGCGATGATCCAGCCGCGTGAAGGGCAGCCGGTGCGCAGTCCGGAGCGGGCGTTTCACGGGCACCTCGCGGTGCTCATCAACGATGGGACAGCTTCTAACGGAGAGTACTTCGCGGAGGCGATCAAGCGGGCGGGGCTGGCGACGCTGATCGGAACGCGGACGTGGGGCGGGGCGATCGGCATCGAGCCGCATCAGGATTTCGTGGATCGCGGTCAGACGACGCCTCCGCAGTTCGCGCCGTTCGGACTGGACGGAACGTGGCTGATCGAGGGTCACGGCGTCGAGCCGGACATTGTCGTGGATAACGCTCCGGCGGAGGTTCTCGCGGGGCATGACGCGCAGCTTCATCGCGCCGTGGAGCACCTGCTGAAGCGGATCGAGGAGGATCCGAAGCGCATTCCGGATCGCCCCGCTTACCCGGTGAAAACAAAGCCGGGAGCGTGACCGGCGTGGACCGCGTCGACTTTCGACGCGAGAGGGATCGTCGACATGAGTCATGTGCCGCGGACAATTGAGTGGATCGGCGGGCTGGACGGTCACGTCGCGATGATTGATCAGACGCTCCTGCCGCACCGACTTGTGATGCTGCGGGTCGAGGATGTCGAGACGATGTGGGCGGATATCCGGCGGCTGGCGGTGCGCGGCGCGCCGGCGATCGGGATCGCGGCGGCGATGGGGCTGGTGCTCGGCATACGAGGGAGCGCGGCGCGGACGCCGGCGGAGCTGCTGAACGAGGTGGTTCGCGTTGCGTCGTACCTGGCGTCGTCGCGCCCGACGGCGGTCAACCTCAGGTGGGCGTTGGATCGGATGCGCCGACGGGCGGACGAAACCGCAGTCGGTGGGGTTGAGGCCGTCAAGGCGGCGTTGCTGGCGGAGGCGAAGGCGATCCGGGACGAGGACGCCGCGCTTTGCCGCGCGATCGGTGAGCACGGCGCGCGGCTGATCCCGGGGGGCGGGGGCGTGCTGACGATCTGCAACGCCGGCTCGCTGGCGACGGCGGAGTTCGGGACGGCGCTGGCGCCGATGTACGTTGCGCACGAGCGCGGCGTCCGCTTTCAGGTCTACGCCCTTGAGACCCGCCCGCTGCTTCAGGGGGCCCGACTGACGGTCTGGGAGCTGTCGCAGGCGGGAGTCCCCTGCACCCTGCTTTGCGACTCCGCGGCTGCAAGCCTGCTGCGAAGCGGGCGCGTGCAGGTGGTCCTCACGGGGGCCGACCGGATCGCCGCCAACGGCGACACCGCGAACAAGATCGGGACTTACGGACTGGCTTGCCTCGCCCGCGACCACGGCGTGCCGTTTTACGTGGCCGCCCCGCACTCGACGTTCGACCTGTCGCTGGCGGACGGGGGCGGTATTCCGATCGAGGAGCGTTCGGCGGACGAAGTCCGGGGATTTGGAGGGCAGCAGACCGTGCCTGAGGGGGTTTCCTGCCTTAACCCGGCGTTTGATGTGACTCCCGCGGGTTTAATCCGGGGGCTGGTGACGGACCGGGGGCTGATCGAGCCAGTGAAGACCGGGAATATCCGGTCGGCACTCCCTTGACGCCCACCTGGGGTGCGGGAAGAATGCGAGCGTCGGTCAGGGTGCGGTTGCGCGCGAGCGTCAGTGGCGCTGACGCCGAGTGAAGCGGCTTTCATGCAGGGCGCGCCGGGCTGGATCGGCGATCAGAAGGCTCATCATCAATACGTTTCGAGCCTTTGTCCGGGGCAAAGAAAGCTCCGGGATGACAAGCAAGACAAGCCGGCGGTGGAAGGGGCGGCGTACACGGAGTAATGCTGATGCGGTCGAGCGTGAGGCGAGCCAAGATCGGGTGGGCGATGGTGACGCTGGGCGGGCTGGTCCTGGCCAGCAACGGCGTCGGAGCGTGTGCATCGATGGGGCTGGAGTCGGCGGCGGGGGCGGTGGATTTCTGCTTCCTTTTTGACTGCACGGACGGCATTTTCGGCGGGTTGATCGATCCTTGTGCGCCGATCTTCAGCCGGCCCTCGACGCCGGGATTCATCGCGCAGGATCCGAACAAGAACGGGACGTCGGAGGGGCCGCTCTTCATGGACTGCCCGGATGATGACCAGCAGCCGTAGTTTCAGATTTGCAAAGCCGGATCGGATGACTTGGGGAGTTTCCGCAGAACCGGCGGGCGTAGCCGGGTTCGCGGATCGACAAAGAAGACTCGGGGCGGTTTCGTCCCTTCGGAGCATATTCACATGGCGCGTCGCGCATCAATGAGGCGTTCGTGGCTGGCGGGTCTGATGGTGGCGGGAGGCAGCACGGTTCTGGCGTGGAGCCCGTCCTGCGAGGGGCTTTTGACGCGGTTCAACCCGTGTTCGACGGTTCTGGGGTTCTGCGACGCCAACGATATCGACCTGCTCTTTACCGACATTCCGAATTACGAACTGGATCCGACGTGTACGATCCCCTATCTGGAAGGGTGTTCGGCGGGGAACATCTTCCCCAACGACAACCGTCCGTAATGCCGCTCGGCGCGGGATCGATCGCACCGACTTGACGAGTTGAACCGGGCGCGGCGTCAGCCGCGCCCGGTTTGCGTTTCTTCCGGCCGCGCGAAATCCGAGCGGATCGAGTAAGCTTCGCCCGCGAGATGAACGAGGGCGCATCGGTTCCGACGACGATGTACGCGAGAAGGCTCAAGCGCGCCGTCGATGTGTTGGGTGCGAGCCTGCTCGTGCTCGTCGGCGCCCCGCTGCTTCTGGCGTGTGCGGTTCTGATCCGGGCTACCAGCCGCGGCCCCGCGTTGTTCGTGCAGGAGCGCGCGGGGCGCGACGGTCGGACCTTCCGGCTTTTCAAATTCCGCACGATGCGCGCGGATCGTCGTCCGGACGTGAAGGAACTCGTCCCGCTGGAGCACCCCGACATCACGCCGATCGGGCGAATCCTGAGGCGGTTCAAACTCGACGAGCTTCCGCAGGTGTTCAACGTCCTGCTCGGCGACATGTCGATCGTCGGTCCGCGTCCGACGCTGCCGGATCAGGCCGCCCGTTACACGGCGTTTCAGCGCCAGCGCCTCCTGCTGCGCCCGGGGTTGACCGGGCTCGCGCAGGTTTACAGCAGCGCCTCGCGGACGTGGAATGAGCGGATCCTGTATGATGTGGCGTATGTCCGGCGGTGCTCCCTGCGGCTGGATCTGCACATTCTGCTGCGGACGCCGCTGACGATGCTTCTGGGCGAGGAGCGGACGGCCCGATCGTTCGGGACGTCGCCTTTTGCGGCCTACGTGACGCCGCCCCCGCCGGAGGACTGTCCCGATCCGGTTCACGGTTAACGAGCCGGTTTTCGCGCCGGGTCTCGATCCGACCCGCTGCTTCGGCACGGGATCAAGGATAAGATCAACGTGGAACAGGGACAGGCAGGAGAGGGCCGATGAGACAGGATCGTACGCGGATCACGATCGTCACGACCGGCGGCACGATCGAGAAGACCTACGACGAGGCCGGAGGCGCGCTGCTGAACCGGTCGTCGAACGTGCCGGCGCTGGTGGCGACGCTGCGCCTGCCGGATTTGCGCATCGCCTACGACCACCTTTTCTCGAAGGACTCGTTGCACATGACCGACGAGGATCGGGGGCGGGTTCTGGAGGCGGTGCGGCGTCACATGACGGACTCCGACGCGATCATGATCGTCCACGGTACGGACACGCTGACCGTCACGGGTGAGCTCCTGTTCCGGGAGCTTGCGGACCTGCGTGTGCCGGTTGTTTTGACGGGCGCGATGAAACCGCTCGAAATGCGCGACTCGGACTCGATCCAGAACGTGACGGAATCCTTGCTCGCGTGTCGGCTGCTGCCGCCCGGTGTTTACGTGGTGATGCACAACCGGGTGCTGGCATTCCCCGGCGTCATCAAGGACCGTGTCAACTTGACGTTCAGCCTCGCCGGCAGCAAGGCCTCCACCAAATCGCACCCGACCCCGTGATGCACGACTTTCGACTCAAACTCGTCGCCGGTCCCCAGCACGTCGGGCGGACGTTCCCTCTCGATCCGAGCCGATCCGTGACGATCGGGCGCCGCTCGGAATGTACGATCGGACTTGACTCCCCCCGCGTCTCCCCGATTCATATCCGATTGCGGTCGGACGGTGCGTTGTGGCGGCTCGAAGCCGGGCAGACCACGCTGGGTCACACGGCTCTGCTGCTGGTGAACGAGGAGCGCCGGACCGAGGCGGAACTGTCGCCGGGCGACGAGTTCGACGTGGGCGGACACCGCTTCCGCCTCGAGGACGACCTGCCGACGGATCCCGACATCGCGGCGCTGCCCGCCCTGCGGCTGAAGGTGCGGCGTGGACCCGCCGCCCCGGAGAAGGCGTTTTCGTCGCTTGCACCGACGAGCTTCATCATCGGGCACAGCCGGACCGCGCTTTTCCTGCTGCCCGAGGTCAGCGCCTCGCGCCATCATTGCCGCATGCGCTGGACGGACGACGGGTGGGTCGTCGAGGACTTGTCCAGTCGGAACGGGACGTTCCTCAACGGCGAGCGCGTGACCCGCGCCCGGCTCGCGCCACTCGATCATGTCCGCATCGGGCGGTACGATGTGCAGGTCGAATTTGTCGAGAACGACGCTCAGAGCCGCTAGCGACGCGTCGGCGCACGCGCGGCGCCTTTCAATATGAGTACGCGCGAGCAGATCATTCAGGCCGACCTGACGTACCTCGGCGACGCCTTTGTTCCTGACGTGCAGATCGCCGTGGATTCCGGAGGGCGGATTCTCCGCGTCGGGGCGCTGGGCGCGACGCCGTCGCGGGTGCTGCGAGACCGGGCGCTCCTGCCCGGGATGATCAACGCACACAGTCATGCCTTTCAACGCGGTATGCGCGGACACGGCGAAGTGTTCCCGCGGGAGAAGATGCGCGACGACTCGGGAGCGCGGGGGGACTTCTGGTCGTGGCGCGAGGCGATGTACCGTCTCGTGCTCGATATGAACGTCGACCGGATGTACGACCTTTCCCGCGCGGCGTACGAGGAAATGCTCGCCGCGGGCATCACCACCGTCGGCGAGTTTCATTACCTGCACCACGACGCCGACACGGACACGTGGACCCTTGATGAACCGCTTCTTGCCGCCGCGCGTGACGCCGGCATCCGTCTTGTTCTGCTTTACACGTACTACCGCACCGGCGGGATCGGTCAGCCGCTTTCCCCGGCGCAGCGGCGGTTTCACACGGCCTCGCCGTCGGTGTACTGGCGGCGCGTCGACGAGATTGCGGCGCGTCTTGACCCGGACACGCAGACGATCGGGGCGGTCGTCCACAGCGTGCGCGCCGCCTCACTCGACGACTTGGCCGAGGTTCATGCAGAGTCGAAGCGGCGGCGGATGCCTTTTCACATGCATGTTGAGGAGCAGGTGCGGGAGATTCAGGATTGCAGAGCCGCCTACGACATGACGCCGATGCGCGCCGTCCTTTCCCGCGTCGAGATCGATGACCGGTTCACCTCCGTGCATTGCACGCACACCGATCCCGCGGATATGTCGGAATACCTTGCCGCCGGCGGGAAGGTGTGTCTTTGTCCGCTGACAGAGGCGAACCTCGGTGACGGCGTCGCGGACGTGCCGCACATCCTGGAGCGGAACGGGTGTGTTGCGATCGGCTCGGATCTGAACTCGCGTTTGTGCATGCCGGAGGAGCTGCGCCTCGTCGAATATGCCCAGCGCCTGATCCGTCAGCGGCGCGGCATCGTCGCCGACGATGGCGGGCGCGTCGGAGCGCCCCTCTTCCGGATGGCGACACTTCACGGTGCGGAGTCGCTGGCGGCGCCGGCGGGCGTCATCGAGCGAGGTCGCCTCGCGGATTTTTTCACGCTTGACCTGACCTGCCCGACCCTGGCCGGGTGGACGGCCGAGACGCTGCTGGAGACGTTCATCTTCGGCGCCGGAAACGAGACGGTGGGGGAGGTCTGCGTCGGCGGGCGCTGGCGGAGGTGAGGTCCGTGCCGCTGCGGTCTTGCGTGATTCCCTCGCCTTGATCGCCGGAGGCAGGCGTGGTCTGCTGGTCGCATGAACGTGTTGATCCTTCATGATGAGCTGCCGCCGGACGCGCGACCGGACGAGCTGGACGTCTTCACTCAGGTCCGGGCGATCGGCGCGGCGTTGGAGGCGCTCGGACATCGGTGGTCCGCTGCGGGCGTGACGCTGGATCTTGCGGCACTGCAACGACGGCTGGGCGAACCCCCGACCTGCGACGTCGTCATCAATCTTGTCGAGTCCCTCGCGCGGCGCATGCGTCTCGCACATTGTGTGCCCGCGTTGCTGGACGCGCTGGGCGTGCCTTATACCGGCGCGCCGACGGAAGGGCTTTTCCTGACCTGCGGCAAGACGACGGCGAAGCGGCATCTGGCGCGGTGCGGCATCGCGACGCCGCCCTGGGTCGAGGAGGGTGGCGAAACCGATCCGCATGCGGCTTTCCTGCCCGGAAGATACATCATCAAGTCGGTCTGGGAGCACGCGTCGCTGGGGCTCGACGATGACGCGATCGTCGAGGCCAGCTCAGCCGACGACCTCCGGCCCGTTATCCGCTCGCGGCGGGAACGACTCGGCGGAGAGGCGTTCGCCGAAGCCTTCATCGATGGGCGAGAATTCAATCTCGCCTTGCTTGAGTCCGCGCCGGAGCCGGCCGCTCCGCGCGGCGCAGCCGTCACGCACGGGCGCGCCCCCGCGGAAGTATTTCCCCCGGCGGAGATCACCTTCGTCGATTACGCCCCCGACAAGCCGAAGATCGTCGGCTACGCGGCGAAGTGGGCCGAGGAGTCGTTCGAGTACAACCGGACGCCGCGGCGCTTTGCGTTTCCGCCGGAGGATGCGCCGCTGGTGGGTCGGCTCCGCGAGTTGGCGCTGCAATGTTGGGACGTGTTCCGGCTTCGCGGATATGTCCGGGTCGACTTCCGCGTCGACGAACATGGCGCGCCGTGGGTGCTCGAGATCAACGCGAACCCCTGCCTGTCGCCCGACGCGGGTTACATGGCGGCAGCCGCCGAGGCGGGCCTGACGTACCGCGACGTGGTGGAGCGCCTTCTGCGCGCCGCCGTCGCCCGGTGATCCTCTGCGTCCGTGGAGGAACCCGACGTGGCAGCGAAAACACGGGCGCCAATTCCGGACGGCGGGATCACGGCTGTCCCGCGGGCGGTGGGGGCGGCGACGCCTCGCGAAGCTGCGGAATCTGGGACGCGCAGACCCACCCGGTCATGCCTGACGTCCAGACAAAAGCATCGCGGCCGATCCGCCCGGAGGCGATCGCTCCGGAGAGCTGCTGCGTCGTGAAAGGCCCCTGCGTCTGACCCTCGATCGCCACGTGCCAGACCTGGCCTCCGGTGGAGGGCGGCGGCGGCGGCGCGGTCATCGTCGCACACCCGCCCGCGCCGTGCATCATCTGCTGCGCCATCGCCATCCCCATCCCGATCCCCATCCCGGCGGCCGCTCCGCCCCCGCCGCCCGGGTTCGCCGCCGCCGCCGTCATCGCCTGCCCCATCTGGTACTGCTGGTACCGTCCGAGGTCGCCGATCACGTTCAGGCTGGTCTTCGTGTCCAGCGCCTTCTCCACCTCCTCGGGCAAACTGATGTTCACGATGTAAAGCTGCGGAACGTCGAGCCCGTATTCATGATCGACGCGCCCCACGACCGCCTCGCGAAGCTGCGCCGACAGCGTCTCGTAGTTCGACGCCAGATCCAGCGCCGCGATCCGTGACTTGCCCAGCATGTCGCCCATCGCCGTGGCGATGATTGCCCGCATCAGCTCCTGTATCTCATCCGCCTCGAACGCCTCGCCCGCGCCGACAAGCTCCGTCAGCAGCGCCTTCGGGTTCGTCGCCTTCAACGTGTACGTCCCGAACGCGCGAAGGCGGATCGGCCCGAAGTCCGGGTCACGAAGCATGATCGGGTTCGGCGTCCCCCACTTCAGGTCCGTCACCTGCGCGGTGTTCACGAAGTAGACCTCGGACTTGAAGGGGCTGTCGAATCCGTGCTTCCAGCCCTGAAGCGTGCTGAGGATCGGGAGGTTCTGCGTCGTCAGCGCGTAGTGTCCGGGCTCGAAGACGTCCGCCAGCTTCCCGCGATGCACGAAGATCGCACACTGCCCCGGACGGACAATCAGCTCCGCTCCGTTCTTGATCTGGTTGTGATACCGCGGGAAGCGCCAGACGAGCGTGTCGCGCGTGTGATCCACCCACTCAACGATGTCCACCAGTTCGCCGCGAAGCTTTTCGAGAAGACTCATCGTTTGCTCCTTTTGTCGTCTGAACCCGCCTGCCCGCAGCCGGTCCGCGATGCCTCGCCCTGCGCGGGCCGGGGGACTTCAGGCCCGACGAGGGTTCATTCGGCAGAAACGATCGAATACGCGCGTCACAGGCGCCGAGAATCCGACGATGCCCCTCAGATGCGAGGCTTCTCGGCCTGCCGCTCGGCGGTTTCATTTATCGCGCGTTACGTGATCGGACGCCGTGACGGCGGCGACGAGCGGCTCTTGCTTCAGGGGGAGCGGTTCGTGAAGCGCCATGCGGGTCTCCTCAGCGGCAGGGTCGTTGCATCAACACGGATCACGGACCTCCGGTCCGCCCGTGTCCGGCGATCCTCCGCGCTCCGATACAAACGCAAGGAACCCGCAACTCACCGCACTACGGCGCGTCCCAGACCCGGGTCACGCCGTCCGTCGAGATCGAGATAAGGCGTCTTGCCTCCGGCGTGAATGAAAGTTCGGCGAGACTCATCTCATGCCCTCGCAGGGTCAGCAACGGCGTAAGCGACGCCGCATCGACGAGTGCGATCCGCCCGGTGCTCATGCCCGCCGCCAGCGGCGCACCCGCAGCGCCTCCCGTCAGCGCCACCACCGTGCCCCGTCCGACCGCCGTCGTGGCGACGGTCCGCCGCGTCGTCGAATCCCAGAGCATGACCTGCCCAACTTCGTTCCCGACTGCCAAGACGCCGGCTCCCGCGAACGCGAGGCTGGTCACCTTGGCGCCGACTCCGGAAAACTCCGCCGCGCCTCGCCCGTCCGGAAGCGACCAGGTTCGCACCGATCCATCCCAGGATCCCGTTGCCAGAGTGTTCTCGTCCAAGGCGAACGCCGCCGCGACGACCGCATCCGTGTGTCCCGTCAGAGTAAGCGGTCGATCCGGCGAGTTCACCGGGACGACGACGACCTCTCCGCCGGCCAACCCGGCGGCCAGATACGCACCGCCCGCCGACCACGCGACATGCATCGGCGCCCCCGGAAGCGCCAGCTCAAGACCGAGAGCTTCCTGTGTGTCAAACGCTTCCGCCTCCGCCGACTCGCCTGCCTCGGAGGCACGCAGCGACCCGATGTTCCACGTCTTCAACTCGCGATCCGCGCCGCACGTGGCCAGCCTCCCGCCGTCGGGAGAGAAGACCACCGCGTCGATGACGGCGGCGTGTGCGTCGAACTGCGCAAGCCTGCGCCCGGTTGTAAGATCGAAGATCGCAATCCGCGTCGCCCCACCGCTTGTCCCTGCCGGCGCCGCCGCCAGCGTGCGACCGTCCGGCGAGATCGCCGCCGCACTCACGCCGCCCGAAATCGTCACCGGCGACGATCCCTTCTCCGCCTGGTTCGCGTCCCACAGTTTCACGGTTCCGTCCGCCGACGCCGTCGCGATCCACGAAAAATCAGGGCTGAACGCCACCGACGCGACCCGGTCCACGTGACCGCGAAGCACCGCGATCTCGAAACCGGTCGTGGCGTCGTACAAGCGCAGCCCGCCGTCCGCCGAACCCGCCGCCACGCGCGTCCCGTCCGGACTGATCGCCACGCTCGCCACGTCTCCGCCGGCGATCTGAAGCGTCGTCAACTCCCGCCCGTTCGAGACCGTCCAGACCTTGATCATCCCCCACGACGCCGACGCCGCCATGTCGCCGTAACGGCTCACCGCCAGTGCGTTCACCCGCTGCGCATGCCCCGCATACGTGAGCGCTTCCCTCCGACCTGGCACATCCCAGACCTTCACGAGGTTATCCCAGGCTCCGGACAAAAGACGCTGGCCGCTGGACGTGAAATCCAGCGCCGTCACCCACCCGGTGTGCCCCGTCAGCGTCGCCTGCGCCGCGCCGTCCGGAACGCCCCACAACCGCACCGTCCCGTCGCGCGACGCCGACGCCAGCAGCGCACCCTCGGGTTGAAATGCCACCCGCGTGACCCCCGCTTCGTGCCCGGCAAGACGTGCGATGCGCTCTCCGCGCTCCGCGCCCCAGAGCAGCAACTCGCCATCCAGCGCCCCGCCCGCCACGTAACGCCCGTCAGGACTGAACCGCACGCACGCGACCGCTGCCTTGGATCCCGTCAGTTCGCGTTCAACCTGCCAGGATCCGATCGACGCCACGCGAATCCGCCCGTCTTCCGTTCCCCACGCCACGCGCGAACCGTCCGCCGAAAACGCAACATCCAGCGCGGGGCCTCCCGCGTCCAGCGTGAATGTGCTCCGGTCCGCCAGTCCCGAAAGATGCCGCCACTCCCACCCGCGCAGCGCCTCGACCGTCTGATCCAGCCGGTTTCTCGCCGCCGCCACGTCCCCCGCACGCAGCGCCGCATCTGCTCCGCCGATCCCGGCAAGGTACGCCTGGCGCTCCGCCTCAAGCCGCTGCTCATCGGCGCGCTTCCGCGCCTCTGCTTCCTTCTCGCGCGCTTTTTCCGCCTCCGTCTTGGCCGCGAGCGCCGCCTCTTTCGCCAGGTCCGCAGCCTGTTTCTGCTCTTGTGCGTCTTTCCTCAGCCGTGACTGCTCCTGATACAGGAAGTACATCCAGATCGCCGTCCCGCACACCAGCGCGACAAAAACCGCCGCCGCCGAAAGCCCGGCGCGATACCGCCGCACCGTCTTGCGCAGCACGTACCAGCTGCTGTCCGCACGAGCCTCGATCGGCTCGCCCTCGAGGTATCGGCGCAAATCACGCGCGAACTCCCCGGCGCTTTGATAGCGCCGGTCCGGCTCCTTCGCCAGCGCCTTCAACACGATTGTCTGCACGTCCTCGTCAAAGGGGCACTCCTTCGACAGCTTGCGCCGCAGGCCGTTTTCAGACGCCTGCCACCGCTTGATCGGCGGCATCGGCGAGGTGTCCGTGATGTTCTGCACCACCTCCATCAGGCTCCCCACGACCCGGTACGGATACTCGCCCGTCAGCAGGTTGTAGAGAATCACCCCCAGCGCATACACGTCCGTCCGCGTGTCCACCTGGTCATGCCGACCCGTCGCCTGCTCCGGCGACATGTAAGGCAGCGTGCCGACGACCTCGTCCGTCATCGACACGGGGGCGTCCGTCGATCCGTCCAGCAGCTTCGCCAGACCGAAATCAAGAATCTTCGGATACGCGCGAAGCGCGGGCGTCCCGTCGCCGACGCGCCGCGACCCGGACGACTCCGTCTCCTCCGACACCAGCACGTTTCCCGGCTTCAGGTCGCGGTGAATCATCCCGCGCTGATGCGCGTACTGAACGCCGTCGCACACCTCCAGAAAAAGCCGGATCGTCTCCTCCAGCGTGCATTGCCGGTCGCGCACGTACCGATCCAACGTGACGCCGTCCACGTAATCCATCACGTAGAACTGCCGCCCGTCGCGCGTCAGTCCCGAGTGAAAAATCGAGATGATGTTCGGGTGCTTGAGTTGCGCAACCAGCTCGATCTCACGTTCGAAGCGCTTCCGCACCGCCGGCGACGCCCCCGCTCCGGAGAGCAGCAGCTTGATCGCCACGCGCCGCTTCGTCGACTGTTGGGTCGCAAGATACACAACACCCTGTCCCCCGCGGCTGATCTCGCGATGAATGTCATAACCCGGAATCAGCGTGCGCAGATCGCCCGGAACCGCCGGAGCCTCGCCACCTCCTCTCCCGCTGCCCGATCCGACCGCAATCGTCAGGTCCGCCGGCGCCACGGTTTCGGAGGGCGTTGACGTACGCGGAATGATGATCGTCTGATCGACAGCCCCGCCCGCGCTTCCGGACGAAGGCTCGGCGCCCGCTGCCTGCGTCGGACGTGACGCAGGGACCGCGATCGTCACGTCCGCGGGCGACGCCAGCGCCGCCGCCAGCTCCGGCGCAAGGTCCGGGTGACAAGCGACGATCTCGGCGTCCGTCAGCGTCTCTCCCCGCGCGCGTCGCGCCCACGCGTCGCTCAGGATGCGCTCGATCCTTTGCCGTCGTCCAGCATCCGAGGGTGAAGGTGTCATGACGATCGTGTTGCGTCCGATGCGGAAACCTGATGCCGGGACTCACTTGACCGGCAGGGGCCGGCGCTGCGTTTGCGGTTTGCGGTTTTCGCCCTACGCATGATACGCCACGCTCCCGTGCGGCGCAAGCCCCAACCCCCGCCCGGGTCGCGGGACGCTTCGTTGACCCCCCGCCCCCTCCTGCCCTACATTCTCCCCTTCCTCCACGCGGCCCCGGATGCTTGACTCGTGTCGGATACGGAGACGCTTCAATTCGACGACGCCGCCACGCGCGCCGCGGCCATCACGCAGGGCAATCTGCGGCGCACGATGTTCGCCCTCGCCGTCCCGGTCCTCGCCGAGCAGCTTCTCAACTCCTGCGTCGGCATGTTCGACGTTTTTCTCGCCGGCCGCATCAGCACGATCGCCACCAACGCGATCGGAATCTCCGCCTACACAAGCTGGTTCGCCACGCTCCTCTTCTCACTCGTCGCCGTCGGCACGACCGCCCTCGTCGCCCGGCACGCCGGCGCGCGCGACTTCGCCGGCGCCGACCGCGTCTGCAACCAGTCCATCTCCCTCGCCGTCGCCACGGGCGTCGTCGTGTCGTGCCTGCTGTTTTTCCTTGCGCCGCACTTCGCTGCGTGGCAGAACATGACCGGCGAGGCCGGGCGCATCGCCACCGACTACCTTCGCTACGACGCCCTCGGGTACACCGCGATGAGCGTCACCCTCGCCACCGGCGCCGCCCTGCGCGGCGCAGGCGACATGCGCGCCCCGATGTTTGTGTACGCCGTCATCAATGTGTTGAACATGATCGCCTCGCCGGCGCTGGTCTTCGGTTGGGGGCCGTGTCCCCAACTCGGCGTCAACGGCGTCGTCGCGGGAACCGTCATCGCCCGCACCGTCGGCGGCGTCATCTGCATCGCGTGGTTGTGGCGCGGACGCGCCGGACTGCGGCTTCATTTCCCCGGCATGCGCTTCGAACGCGACACCGTGCGGCGCCTGCTGCGCATCGGCCTGCCCGCCGCGGTCGACGGCGTGCTGCTGTGGGGCGGACAGTTCCTCTTCCTGAAGGTCATCGCCCACCTCAAGCCCGGGTCCGTCGGCGAAGCGATGTACGCCTCCCACATCATCGCCGTCCGCGTCGAAAGCCTCAGCTACCTCCCCGCCCTCGCCTGGGCCACCGCCACCGCCACGATGGTCGGACAGGCCTTAGGCGCGCGGGATCCCGTCCGCGCCAGACGCGTCGGACACGAAGGCGTCATGCAGGCCGCCGTGCTGATCTCCTGCGTCGCCGTCTTCTTCTACTTCGGGGCGGAGTTGATCTTCCGCATCATGCACAAGGATCCGCTCGTACACGAAGTCGGCGCGAAACCCTTCAGACTCTGGGCCTTCTTTCAGCCTTGCCTCGCGTTCTCGATCGTCTACATCGGGGCCTTGCGCGGCGCGGGGAACACGCGCCTGCCGATGTTGATCACCGCTGTCGGGATGATCGTGTTCCGCCTGCCGCTGGGCTACCTCTTCGGCATCCGGCTTGGCGGAGGCCTCGTCGGAGCGTGGGTCGGCATGTTCGCCGACATGACCTGGCGCGCCGTCGCCGCGACCGCGCTTTACCTGAGCGGACGCTGGACAAAAACCCGGGTCTAAGCAGAACCGCTTACCCGAGCCGCGCGGCTTCAGCCCGCGCGACGGTGTTGCGCGGAACGAACCCCGCGTCTGAGCACAGGTCAGCCTTTCCTGCGGGTCTCTTGGACGCGCCGACACCATCGCATCCTAACTTGTCACAGGTGAGGGGACGCCGCTTCCCCTCACGCGGCGCGCGGCAGCGACCGGAAACCCTCGTCGCCCCGGTCTACACCTTGAACATCTCCGGTTTGAAGCTCAGACGTTGTCCGCTCGCCACCGCGTCGTTCGCCAGCAGCACCGACACGCACGTCTCAAACCCGATCTCCGGCGGACACGTAAGCTGCCCCTGGCCGCGCACCGCCGCGAAGAAGTTCTCCAGGTGAAGCTGATGCACCGGCTTCTTGCTCTCCTCCAGGAGGCGCTGTCCTTCCGGATCCTTCGAGCCGTCCGGGGCGAGCGTCTCGCCGATCTTCAGCTCGATCGCGTCCCGCCCCATCGTCTCGATCTTCTCCGACATGTCCTCCCACTCCCGGCGCTTCGCCTCGGGTTCGCGCAGCAACTGCCCGCGCCGCGTGTCTTCGGACATCTCGATCGACCCCTCGTCACCCATCAGAACCTCGTAGAAGTTCCCGTGACTCGTCGTGTTGAGCACCTGGTACACGCCGCGCACCGTGTTCCCGCCGACCTCGTACTCGTAGATCGCCATCACGTTGTCATACCACTCGCTGGTCTTGTAGTAGTCGATCCCGCCCGCCGCGAGCACAGCCTTCGGCGGCGACTTCAAAAGCCAGTTGAACACGTCGATCTGATGCGACCCAAGGTCCGCCAGCGCCCCGCCGGAGAACTTCCTGTACCAGCGCCAGTTGCGGAACCGCTCCATCGTGTCGTAACCAAACTTCTTCAGATCCGCCTCGGACATCTCCTGACCGTCCGGCCAGCCGATCTCGTAGCGCTTTCCCCGGTTCCACTGCCCGTAGAAATGCGTGATGCGCCCGAGCACCTTGTCCTTCTCGATCAGCTTGATCGCGTGCCAGTACCGCGGGTTGCTCCGCCGCTGATGTCCGATCTGGAGGAGCTTGCCCGTCTCGCGCGCCGCCTGCACCATCTGACGCGCGCCCTCGATCGTGTTGGACATCTCCTTCTCGCAGTAGACGTGCAGCCCGGCCTTAAGGCACGCCACCGTCTGCTCCGCGTGAACCCAGTCCGGCGTGGCGACGATCACCGCGTCCAGGTCCTTCTCCTTCGCCAGCATCTCCTGGTAATCCGCGTAGACGTTGACCTCCTGATCGTACTTTTTCAGAAGGTTGGCGCAGTACTTCTGATGATACGGCCAGATGTCGCACACCGCGGCGAAGCGAACCCCGGGGATCTTCAGGCAGTTGTTGACCAGATTGCGCCCCTGGCTGCCCGGACCGATGATCGCCACGCGAAGGTCGTCCGCCGACGCCGCGGCGGCTTCTTGTCCGCGGGTCGAGTTGGCCAGCACCAGCCCCGCAGCCGAGGCGGCGGCGCTTTGTACGAACTGACGACGGGTGACGGACGGATTCAGCATGTAAAACCCCCTTGCAATGAAAAAGGGCAGACACGGGTCTGCCCTGAGGTCATCTTCTTCGATCCGAACCGGCGATCGGCTGGTCCCGACGCCGGAACAGACACGCGGTCAGCGCTTCGAGAACTGGAACCGCCGGCGGGCGCCCGGACGACCGTACTTCTTGCGCTCGACCTCACGCGGATCGCGGGTCAGAAGCCCCCGGGCGCGCAACACGCCTTCATATTCCTTGTTCGCCAGCTTCAACGCCCGCGCAACGCCCAAGGCGATCGCACCGGCCTGACCCGTCGTCCCTCCGCCCCCGACGTTCACGAACACGTCCAGGTGTTTGCGGGTCTCGGTCACCTCCAGAGGCGTCTCAATCGTGCGTCGATCGCGCTCGACCCGGAAGAACTCGTTGAACTCGCGCCCGTTGACCTTGAAGGCGCCCGATCCGGGACGCACGCGCACCCGGGCAACCGCTGTCTTGCGCCGCCCTGTGCCCCAGACGTAGCCGTATTTCTTGCTCGCCTCGAAGGCGGCCGCGTTGAACGCAGGAATCGGCGCCTCCGGCTTGGGCGGCGCCGCTTCGATCATCGGCGCTTCGTCATACCCCCGACGCCCGCGCTCGCGGTCCCGATCTCCGAAACGTTTCTTTCCCTTGTCGCCGTTCACTCTCGGTCAACCTCCCGCCGATGCCTGCTGGTTCCTGATCGCTCGTTCCGCTTCACCGTTTCCCGCGCGCCTCGAGCCGTCTGAAGCACCCTCGTGACGGTTACGACCACGCCTTCGGAGCGTGATTCGTGTGCGGATGCTCCGCGCCCTTGTACACTTTCAGCTTCTTCATCATCCGCGCGCCCATCGCCGTCTTCGGCATCATCCGGCGCACCGCGTACTCGATCACACGCTCCGGGTGCCGCTGCAGCACCTGCTGGATCGTATTGCTGCGGAACCCGCCGTAGTGGTACGTGTACCGGTCGTAATGCATCGTCTCCAGCTTCCGACCGGTCAGTTTGAACTTGTCCGCATTCGTGACCACGACGTAATCCCCCGTGTCCACGTGCGGCGTGTAAGTCGGCTTGTGCTTGCCCATCAGAACGTTGGCGATCTTCACCGCCAGCCGCCCGAGAACCTGCCCCGACGCATCCACGTGAATCCACTCCCGCTTCACGTCCGCGGGACGGGCCAAGTACGATTTCTGTCTTCCTGCGGGCATCTGTTCTGCACCCCTGACGGTTCCGATCTTCGTCTCGTTCGCTTTACCGAAGACCGGCAAGCTTATGCCAACCCCCCCGACCGTCAAGACCCCGCGTCATTTTCGCTCCTGAAAACGGAGTCCGGCGCGGCAGGAGGCAACCGCCCCGCGACCTCGGGGAGGAATGAGCGAGAAGAGCCTACCTAGAACCGCTCAGTTCACCGCCCAAAGCGGAAACGATATGCGATAAAAAATAAAGCAAGACTGCCTTTGACGAAACACCCCTCGTCACGGCTTCAGATTGAAGCAAACCACGCGATCAGCGTTGTCTCGCGCAAGCAGGCGTCCGTTGTGAATGACCGGGACCGTCCAGCACCGGTCGGCCAGAATTTCCGCCTCGGTCATCGGTTTGAACCCCTCCGCCGACGCTTTCGCAATCCGCAGCTTTCCCTCGGAGCCGAGGAAAACCAGGTTCCCTTCCGCCAGCACCAGCGTCCCGTCCCTCAGTCGCGGTACGCGCCAGACCTCGCGACCCGTGGCGAACTCGACGCACGCCAGCGAGTTCTGATCGCTGCCGAAAAGGAACCCCTCATGCAGCAGGCAGGTCTGAAACTTGCTCAGCAGGACGGTGCTCTTCCAGATCTCACTGACCTTCAGGTTCTCTCCGTCAGGCTCGATTTTGAACAAACCGCACCCCGTGTTGTACCCGGAGGTCAGGAAGAGCTTCCCGTCGTGAAAGATCGGCGACGCCGCGTTCACGTCGTAACTGGTCTTCCAGGGGATGCGCAGAACGAGCCGTCCCGTCCCGGCCTCGACGATCACCGCCGACACCCCCGTGAATCCGACGATGTAGCGCTTGCCGTTGAAGGTGAAAGGATACGGCGTGGCGTACCCCGCCGGGTCATCCCCCGACTTCCAGACCACCTCCCCCGTCGTCCGGTTCAACGCGGTCAGCGCGCCTTGATCCTTGCCGCCCGACAGGACCGCGAGCTCGCCTTCGATCAGCACGGATCCGGAGTAACCCCACTGCGGAACATGATTGAACGTTCGTTCCCAGACCAGCGCTCCGTCGGACGCGTTGACGCAGACAAGCCGCCCGTGCGCGCCGTGGACGTACACTTTTCCGTCATGCACGGTGGGCGTCGCCCGCGTTCCGTCCCACGAATTCTGCACCCACTCCTTTTCGATCGGGAACTTCCAGAGAATCTTCCCCGTGGCCGCCTCCAGACAGACGAGCACCTGCTGCTTGTCGATCTGCCCGCAGGTGAAGACGCGGTCGCCAACGCAGGCGAACGAGCTGTAGGAAGGCCCCAGCTTCTGCTCCCAGACCAGCGGGATGGGCTGGCTCCACTCATACCGCAACCCCGTCTCGGTGCTGACGCCGTCGAACCGCGGACCTCGGAAGTTCGGCCAGTCCTCCGCAAACGCCGTGGCGCACGCCGCCCAGAACAGACCCGCCGCGCAAAACACGCATGAAGCGGCTCGCGCACTCGACTTCAGGCTCGTGCAATTGATCGCCCTCGAAAGTGTCCGCATGTTTCAGGCCCCTGGCAGGCGTGACGACTCCCCTGTCGCGGCTACGCCGGATCAACCCTCGTGATCGCGCGCCCGACCGATCGTCAACGATTCCTCCCAACCGGAATGATATCCGGTGAACCCCCGCGAGCAACAAAGGTTGCGCCGGACGGCGGCCTTGCGACGCCTGCGCCCCGCATGCCGCCGCGTTCCAAATCCCGTCGAGGCGTTAGCGCGGACTGCACATTTTCTCATTGATTGCATTGCGCGTCCCTTGCGGACTCTTGCTGACTCGCTAGCCCGCGCTTCGCCAAGTGTTGACAAATCATCGTTTTCATCTGCGCACGCGGTCGCCGCTCCTCGCCGCGTTAAGGAGCAAGACTGGGCTGCATCAAGCGGGAACAAGACTGGCCTGCATCGTCGCGTTAAGGAGGAACAATATGCGTCGCTACGGTCTGAACCTCGGGGGGCGCTCCGGAATCGTGTTGTCGTTCGGTCTGATTCTCGCCCTGGGAAGTCCGGCTTCGAAGACCCTTGCGGAAACGGGCGCCGCGGCCGCGTCGAATCGCGCCCAGCCGTCGGCATCGTCAGGCGGTTCGGGTTCGCAGCGAGCTTCGTCCCCGGAATCCCGTCCCACAGATCCGGTTGCCCCGCGACCTTCGCTCGCTTCGCGGGTTCTGGTTCATGCGGACGAGTTCCCTCGAGAGGTGGCGTCGACGGACGGCGCGGAGACGCACGGCGTCGCGGACATTCAGTTCCGCAGGTTCTTCAAACCGATCGGTCGTCGCGGGCTGGAGTACACGGATGAGTTGTGCGCGCTGGACGGTCATCGCGTTCGGATCGTCGGCTACGTGGTGCGCCAGTCAAAGCCCCTGCCGGGCGTGTGCCTCCTGGCGCCCTACCCGCAGACTCTGCACGAGGGAGAGTGGGGGCTGGCCGAAGACCTGCCCCCCGCCACGGTTCACGTACTGCTGTGCGAAAGCGAAAAGGACCAGATCGTCCTGCCGTGGCGCGGACCGGTCATGCTGACGGGCGTACTGAGTCTGGACAACCGCCTCGAACCAGATGGCAGAGTCTCGACCGTCCGCCTCCAGCTTGAGTCGGCGTGGAGCGAAACAGCGCGGACGGGAACGGATTGGGAGGAGCCGGCGGGCGCGGTTGCGCCAGCCTCCGCGGCGACGCATGAAAGCGGCTGCGGACATGATCATTAACGGGCTTCCCGGGGTAACGACGCAGACAGGAGGACGGATATGAAGACGAGTATGCATCCGCGCGGGCGGACATCAGGAAGGGTCGGCGCGGTTCTGGGGGTCTTGGCGCTCGCCGCCGCGACCAGCGCGGCGCCGACGGTGTTGCGGCTGACGCCGCCGAGCAATCTGTTCCGGTTCGGGAACCCGAACCTTCCGGTGGTCTCGCGGTTCATCGCGGGGCAGCGGTTCGACCTTCAGGCGACGATCGCCCCGGACGAGGGTCAGACGATCACTGGCGCGCGGTTCCTGGTGGACGGCGTGGAGGTCAGCGGGCCGGTCACGCTGACGCCGGCGACCGTGAACGGTCTGCCGGTCAACACGACGATCGCCACGCTCCGCGCCTACGCCAGCGAGTCTTACGGCGTTCACGATCTGACCGTCGAGGCGACGCAGAGCGACGGCGCGGTCATCAGCGCGACGGGCAATTTCGAGATCGTCGAGCTGAACTTCGGCAAGGGGCGGGCGAAGAACGTCATCGTGCTCATCGGCGACGGGCTGGGCATCGCCCACCGGACTGCGGCGCGGATCATGGCGCACGGCGCGTCGCAGGGCAAGGTCAACGGCGCGCTGGCGATGGACCGCATGCCCTACACCAGCAGCGTCATCACGCATTCGCTGAACTCGATCGTCACGGACTCCTCGCCGGGTTCGTCCTGCTACTCATCGGGCAACAAGGCGAACAACAATCAGCACGGCGTCTTCCCGGATGACACGACGGCGGTGTTCGACAACCCGCGCGTCGAGTTGATGGGAGAGTTCCTTCATCGGACGCAGGGCACGGCGCTGGGCATCGTCACGACGTCGGACATCTTCGACGCGACTCCGGCCGCGTGGGCGACGCACACGCAGTCGCGCAGCGCCGGGACAGGCATCTGCGACCAGTATCTCGACGATGCGAACGCGACGGGTCTGCGCGTCCTGATGGGCGGCGGACGGAAGTGGCACCTGCCGAATACCGAGCGCGGCTCGCAGCGCAGCGCGAACAACGATTACATTCTTCCCGAGGAACTGCACACGGCGTGGGGCATCGCTCCGGGCGTGATCGACCCGGAACGCGATCTGATCGCGGATTACGAGGCCGCGGGCTGGACCTACGTTGCGGATAACACCGAGCTTTCCGAAGTCGGTCCGGACGCCAAGAAGCTCCTCGGCTTATTCACGCTGTCCAACATGAACGTCGCCCTCGACAAGATCGACGGACGGCGCGGCAATTCGAACGTCGTCGATGATTACGGATTCCCCGATCAGCCGATGCTCGACGAGATGACCGTCAAGGCGCTCGAGGTGCTCAGTCAGAACCCGTCCGGGTTCGTGCTGATGGTCGAGGCGGCCTCGATCGACAAGCAGGCGCACAACATGGACAGCGAGCGGTGGCTGCTCGACACGCTGGAGTTCGACCGGGCGGTGGACCGCTGCCTTCAGTTCGCCGAGGCGAACCCGAAGACGCTGGTCATCGTGACGGCGGATCATGAGTGCGCCGGGATCAACATCATCGGCGGATCGCGCGTCACGGATGCGGACCTTGAAGTCCGGGCCAACTCGGGCGGCGGCGCGGGCCAGCTTCGCAACGGCGTCGTCGGCACGTACGAGTCCGCCGGATTTCCGAGGTACTCGCTCGACGCCGACGGATATCCGGTCACGACGAACATCGACTACCGCATGCTCATCGGCTACGCCGCCAACGCCGACCGGTACGAGGACTGGCGCACCAATCCGCTTCCGCTGCGCGACAGTCAGCAGCCGTTCAACAACGAGCCGCCGTTGAATCAGTATCCGAACGGACCTCTCAACCGCGACACCGCCGGCAACTTCCTGGTCACGGGCCAGATCGCCGATCCGGTCGCGGCGCACACGGCGTCGGACATCCTTCAGTCCGCGGCCGGGCGCGGGGCGTCGCGCTTCACCGGCGTGATGGACAACACCGACACGTTCTTCCTCATCATGGACGCGGTGGTGAGGAACTGACGCGACCACGCGGGATAGGCCTGCGGCGTCAGGCGGGTTCGGCGTCGTCAGGAACAATCTGAAAGACCGGGGGAAACCGTCGGGCGACGACACGCGCCTCGACGGTTTCCCGCTTTTTCAGACGCCGCGGTTCACGATCGTCCGGCACTTCGGCAGGCTCTCGAGAAAAGTTCGTCCGTAGGATTTCGTCACGACCCTCGGATCGAGAATGACGACGATGCCCGTGTCCGTCTTCGTTCGCACGAGCCGCCCGAACGCCTGGCGCAGCTTAAGTACCGCTTCGGGAACCTGGAACGTCATGAAAGGATTGCCGCCCTCCTCGCGCAGTCGTTCGATCCGGGCCTCGGTGATCGGATCGTCCGGGGCGCTGAAAGGCAGCTTGACGATGATGACGCTCGACAGCGCGTCGCCGGGCACGTCGACCCCCGCCCAGAACGTGTCCGCGCCGAAGAGCACGGCGTTCGGCGTCGTCCGGAACGCCTCGAGCATCTTCGATCGGGGCATGCCTTCCCCCTGTACCAGCAGGGGGTATCCGCGCTCGCGGCAGAACCCGCTCATCTGCTCCGCACAGCGCTGCAACATCGCATGACTCGTGAAAAGAACGAAGGCCCGACCCTGTGTCATCGGCAGGTAGCGGCGAAGACGGTCGCACACGTTCTCGAAGAAGGCTTCCGTATCCGCCGGATCCGGCATGTCTGCCTCGACGTGCATCATCACCTGTCGGGCGAAATCAAACGGTGAACCCAACGCTGCCCGCGCCGCGCCGTCCACGCCGAGGCGCCCCTGAAGGTAGGAGAAATCCGCCTTCGGTCCGGTCGCCAGCGTCGCCGACGTCAGAACCACGCCGCGCACCCGGTCAAAGAGCATGCGCTTAAGCGTCGGACCGATGTCCAGCGGCGAGCCGCCGAGCGTTACCCGCAGCGCGCGGTCGCGGCGGTGCTCGATCCAGTACACCCAGTCCGGCGCGGATTGCGCGACCCACCGCTCGACGCCGCCGCCCAGCTCGGCGCAGCGACCCGCCGCCGCCGTGATCGACAGTTTCTCCTCTTCATCCGCCGCCTTGCCCGCCAGCTCCTTGAGAGACTGCTCGAGGCGCGACAGCGCCGGCGTGAGACGGTTGACGATCGGCGGGGGCTGCATCACGCGCCCGTTCCGGCGTCCCTGCGACTCCTGCCAGTGCGCGGCCTCCGCGAAGAACGTCTCAGCGGCGTCGAACGTCTCCTTCACCAGCGGAATGCATTCCCGGTGCATCAGCGTGGCGGCCAGCAGCCCCTTGCCGGTCCGCTCATGATGCAATCCGTTCAGCAGGTGCTGCACCTGCGCGAATGTGACGCGCAGACCGAGCTGGCCCGCCGCCGCCTGCTCCAGGGTGTGCGCCTCGTCGAGAATGAGGCGGTCGTAATCCGGAAGGACCGCCGCGCCCTGCTCACGCAGCGCCAGGTCGGACAGCAGCATCGCATGATTGACGATCAGCAGATGCGCCCGATGCACGCGGCGCCGCGCCTTCTGATAAAAACACGCCTCGAAGTGCGGACACTTCCGGCCGAGACAGTCCTGTCCGTCGCTGAGCGCCTTCTCCCAGACCGCCGGCTTCGGCACGAACGACAGGTCCGACAACGATCCGTCGCGCGAAGTCTTCGCCCAGCGCTCGATCCGCGTCAGCTCGTCCACCTCGCCGCCGGTGTTGAAGAGCTGCCCGGCGTTCTGCGCCGCGCGTCCCAGCCGCCGCAACCCGACGTAGTTTGACCGCCCCTTGACCAGCGCCGCGGAAAACTCTTTCGGAAAGATGCTCGACAGGAACGGGATGTCCTTCTCAACAAGCTGCTCCTGAAGCGCGATCGTGTGCGTGCTGATGACGATCTTTTCCTCGTGCTCGACGGCCCGGAGGATCGCCGGCACGAGGTAGGCGAAGCTCTTTCCCACGCCCGTCCCCGCCTCGACCAGCAGGTGCGACCCTTCCGCGAACGCCCGATCGACAGCCTGCGCCATCTCGATCTGCTGGGGGCGGGACTCGAACCGCGGAAGGTGTCGGGCGATCAGGCCGTCCGCCGAAAGCAACGAGGTCGAGTTCATTCGGGCATTATGACGGAATCCGCGCGGTCGGGCACGCCGGACCGCTTGTGTCGACGGCGACCCTCAGGTATGACGACGCATCGCGCGAACGTGGTGTTTTCAGGAGAGTTTTCGTGATGACGCGGGTGAATCTCGGGCGGAGGCGGGGAAACGCGGCGGGCCTCTTGTCGGTGTTTGTGCTGATGCTGGCGTCATGCGCGCCCGGCGGCGGCTCAGGGTCGAACCAGAACGACAACGCGCCAGAGAACTCAAACGACAACGCAGGCGGCAATGAGAACGACAACGCCGACGGCATCACGCCGGGCGTCGAGATCTCCGTGCCCAACGAAGGCGCGCAGCACGTCCCAGCCGGCACGCAGGTCGAGTATGAAACGATTCCGCCCGCCTCCGGTCCGCACTGGTCCTCCGCCAACCCTCCCGCGCCGGTGGATCCCGGATTCTACGAGGACGCCCTTGAGGAAGAGCAGTGGGTTCATAACCTCGAACACGGGTACGTCGTCGTTCTGTATGACTGCGGAGGGGAGTGCGAGGCTTCGCTGCTGGCGGATCTGACGGCGTTTGCGGATGAGACCGCGCCGAGCGAAGTCTTCGGGTACGCGAAGATCGTGATCGCGCCTTATGACGGGCTGGCGTTCCCGCTCGTCGCAATCGCGTGGGACGTGCAGATGTACCTGGAGACCTACGACGAGGCGGTGCTCGCCGCGTTCTTCGAGAAGTACCAGGACGAAGGCCCTGAACAAGCCCCTTGAGCACGCCGCGGCCTCGGACCCGCGGCTTCCGCTACCGATCCACGACGCTCGCCGCGCCGCTGGAGCGCACCCGGATGAACGACGCAGCCGGCGGTGACGGACCCGCCGTCGCCGCAGCGCGAAGTGCGTCCACCGCCTCGCCACGCACCAGCGCGATCACGCAGCCGCCGAAACCCCCGCCCGTCATCCGCGCTCCGTAAACGCCCGGCACGCTCCGCGCCAGCCCGACCAGCCGGTCCAGCTCCACGCACGACACCTCGAAATCTTCGCGCAGCGAAGCGTGTGACGCCAGCATCAGCCGCCCCAGCGCATTCATGTCGCCGCGCTTAAGCGCCGACGCCGCATCCAGCACCCGCTGATTCTCGCGCACGACATGGCGCAGACGCCGTCGCATCGTGCCGGAAAGCCGGGGATTCGCCGCGATCTGAGCTTCTTCCACGTCCCGAAGCGACCGCACGTGCGCCGCCTCATCCGCAAACGCCGCCAGCCCCACCTCGCAATCCCGCCGCCTCGCCGCGTACTCGCCGGCTGCGATCGAGTGACGCACGCCCGAGTCCATCACAACAAGGCATGCGTCCCCCAGATTCAGCGGCACGTGCCGCAGCGACATCGTCAGACAGTCCATCAGGAGTGCGTGCCCCTCGCTCGCGCACGCGCTGATCGTCTGATCCATCACGCCGCAGGGCGATCCCGCGTACTCGTTCTCCGCCCGCTGACACCACCGCGCCACCTCCAGCGGCGCCGCCTTCGCCCCGCTCAGCGCGATCAGCGCCGTCGCCGTCGCCACCTCCAGCGCCGCGGAACTGGCCAGCCCCGCCCCCGGTGGAACGTCGCCGAGCACGAACATGTCCGCCCCGCCCGCGCCGACCTCGACGCCCTGCTCCCGCAGCACCTGCGCCACCCCGAACACGTACCGCGCCCACGAGGGTGGACTCTTTTCGACGGACATCGCTTGCAGTCCCGTCCCGCCGCCCTGTCCCGCCGCGACCCGTGTTGCGCCCCACGTCGCGGTTTCGGGAAACGCGGACGAGCGCGCCCGGAAGCGTCCGTCCGTCGAGCGCGCTGCCGCGACAAAGGTCGCCCGGTCGATCGCGATCGGCAGCACAAACCCGCCCGTGTAATCCGTGTGATCGCCGATCAGGTTTACGCGCCCCGGCGCCCGCGCGACGACCTCCGGCGAGGATCCGAAGGCGCACTGAAACCCCGATCGTGCGGCTTCCGCCGTCGCGGCGACCGTCATTGATTCCGCGGGCGTCAAGTCCCGATCTCCCTCCGGATGCCTGAGGACGCCTTTTCTTAACCGAGCCGCGCCCGCCCTTGACGATGCGCAGCGAGATCAAGGGTCAGGAGGCGTTCTTATTCCGCCCTGTCCCGAAGGCGTTGAAACCGCGTCTCAGTTCATGTCCTTCCGGCGAGCGCATGTTACGCCGCTCGCCGCAGCGCCGTCGAGGGGTCGTTGACGCTTCCGTCGCCGGCATGCATCTTTCCCGGCGTGCCGCGAAAACGTGCAACCGGAACCGCACAAGCCCGATCCGCACTCGGGAAGAAGCGCGCTGTCGGACGGATCGTCGTACACCCTCTCACCCCGGACCGGTGGTCGGATATTGAAACTCTTTTCGGGTCGCGCGGCGCGTGCGGGGGGTGCTGGTGTACGTATTGGCGAAAAACCCGTCCGGAATATGAACGCGGAAAAGGCGACGCCAACCGGGCGCACTTCCGCTCCGTCGTCAAGGACGGAGAGCATCCGCCGGGTGTCATCGCCTATATCGGCGGGAAGCCTGTCGGCTGGTGCGCCGTCGCCCCGCGGGAGGAGTACGTCCGACTTCGCACCTCGCGTGTGCTCAAACCGGTGGACGACAAACCGGTCTGGGCCGTGACCTGCTTTTTTATCGACCGGACGCACCGCGGACGCGGCCTGTCCGTCGCGCTCCTGAAAGGCGCGGCCGACCTCGCCCGACGCGCCGGCGCCGAGGTCGTCGAAGGCTACCCGGTGGACCCGCGCGGCGGACGGCAGGCCGACGTCTTCGTCTACACCGGTCTGACCTCAGCCTTCCTGCGGGCCGGGTTCAAGGAAGTCGCCCGCCGCTCCCCCACCCGACCGATCATGCGCAAGCGCATGACGAAACAAGGCGCTCCAGGCCGCGAAAAAACGTAGACTCGAAACCAAGCCGCACCCGCAAGGCGGCGGGCCGGGGGATTCAGGATTCAAGAACTTGAGATTCAAGATGCGAGACTGCACGCCCTGTGACATACCGCTCCCGGGATCGCAGGCTCATTTTCTCGAAGCAGGAATCTTGATTCTCAACTCTTGAATGACGTTCCTCTTCCCTCGACAGCGCGCCTCGCAATCGCGCGTCAATCATCCAGATCGTCGAAGAAATCGTCGAGGTCGTCCCAGAAATCGTCGTCACCGTCGAAGTCGATGTTGATGTCTTCCCCGGGAAGCTCGACGCGACAGCTCTCCGCGGCTGCAAGACCGGACAACGGCGCCAACCCCAGCAGCAGGCGCGCAGCAGCCTTCTTCAGCACAGACATGGTAAGAATCCTTTCTGTTGGCGCGGCGCAGACGGTCGTTTCCGCGGACCGCCCGTCCTTCCGCGCGTCACGCCAAGCCTACGCACGCCCCACCGCGAAAGTCAAACTCCTGCACAGGACTCCTGACCTCTCGATGCGAGCCACGAATAACCGCCGCGCGGCAATTTTCACGCCCCGGCGCCTCACGGCTCCACCGACGCGAACGCCGCCGCCGGGATGTTCTCCAGCGCCTCGCCCAGCACCCCCCAGCGAAGCTCCAGCTCCGCGCCGCCCGTCTTGTTGAAGTACGCCACTTCCAGCGCGTGTGCGCCCGCCGCCAGCGCGATCGTCCCGCGCTTCTCGACCGGAACGTGCAGACCGTCGTTGTCCACCACGCACACCCCGTCGATCAGCAGCTTCGCTCCGTCGTCCGACGTCAGCGCGAACGTGTACGCCTCGTCTTTCGGAACGACGAGGAAGCCCAGGTAGCGCCGCCCCTGCCGCTCCGCCCGCGCGCCGCCCCCCAGCGATACCTCGCTCACCCGCGTTGTGCTCGCCGGTTTCAACTTCGCAAAATCCGGCAGCCGGTCCCACTCCCCTTCATACACCTCGCAGCGAAGCCCCGGCGCCAGCCCCGACGGCCGCGTCGCAGCCGGGCGCGGCGTCACCTTCCTGAGCGTCATCACCGACACGCCGGAAACGACCTTTCCGTCATGCACGCTGCGCGCCTTCACCGTCGTCGTCGCGTTGATCCGGATCGGTCCGGCGTACTTCGGGGAATTCGCGGCAGGCTCGCCGCCGTCCAGCGTGTACCGGACTTCCACCTCCGGCGATCCCGCGGAAAGCTCGACCGAAAGCGCCGTGACAAACTCCTGCGCCGCCGCCGTGATCGTCGGCGCTTCATACACGACGGGCTTGCCCGCGATCTCCATCGCGATCACCGGACAATCCGCGTCCGGCGCGGCGGACGGCGCCCCGATGTGAACGTCCGACTGCACACGCTTGAACTCCAGCGGGCTGGCCGGCGCCGACAGCACATACGCTTTGCGCACTTCGTTGCCCAGCCCCGGTACGACGACCCGTCCGTCCGCCGGCCAGTCGAACACGTGCAGGTACAACCGCGTCCCGCCGTCGACCGGCTTCATCGTGCATCGACCCCACGCAAGCCCCTTCCGGAACGGACCCGCCTGCGTGCCGTAGATCGACTCCCCGTGAACCTTCACCCACTTTCCGATCGCGGCGAGACGCTCGACCGACTCCGGCGGGAACTCCCCCTCCGCCGTCGGACCGATGTTCAGCAGCAGGTTGCCGCCCTTCGAGGCGATGTCCACCAGCATGCGGATCATGTCGCGCGTGGACTTGAAGTTCTTGTCCGCCCGGTTGTACCCCCAGTTCTGGTTCATCGTGATGCAGGACTCCCAGTCCACGCCGGGCAGCCCCTCGTGCGGAACCTCCTGCTCCGGCGTGCCGAAGTCGCCGGCGAACTTGTCGTCGATCGTCATTCCCGCCATCCCCGCGCGCCCCTTGTCCACGCGGTTGTTCACGATGACGCTCGGCTGAAGCTTCCGGCACAGGTCATACAAAGGCCGGCCGTGCTCATGCGTCCAGGTGCTCTCCCACTCTCCGTCAAACCACATCACGCCGATCGGACCGTAATGCGTCAGCAGCTCCGTCACCTGCGCGTGCAGATACGCCTCGAAGCGCTTAAAGTCCGCACCCTCGCTCGAGCGGTTCGTCTCCCAGTCGCGCCGGGGAAGGTAGTCCGGGTGATGCCAGTCCATGATCGAGTGATAGAAGCACATCTTCAGCCCGTGCTTGCGGCAGGCCTCGGCAAGCTCCTTGAGGATGTCGCGCTGGAACGGCGTGGCCATCACGTCGAAGTCGGAGACCCTCGAGTCGAAGAGCGCGAACCCGTCGTGATGCTTGCTGGTGATGACGATGTATTTCATCCCCGCGTCCGCCGCCATCTTCGCCCAGGCGTCGGCGTCGAACTTCACGGGGTTGAATTGTGCCAGGAACTTGTCATATTCCTCCAGCGGAATCTGCGCCGTGGTGCGGATCCACTCCGCGTGGTTCGTCCGCTCGCCCCACTGCCCGGCCGGGATCGCGTACAACCCCCAGTGAATGAACATTCCGAACCGCGCCTCGCGCCACCACGCCATCCGCGCGTCCTTCTCCGCCGCCGTCTCAACCCGCGGCTCGATCGACAGCGCGCCGGACGCTTCAAGCGAACCGCGGACTTCAGACCGCGCGGCGTCCCCTCCGCCGGAACCGACCCGCGCATGCCCGCCCTGAACCCCGCCCCGCGACGGCGCCCCCGCTCCGGCGACCGCGATCCCGACCAGCGCCGCCCCGCCAAGCAAACCGCAGAATACCGCCGCTTTGCAACCGCTCCGATGAAGTGCTCTCATCATGACGGGATCGTCCCTTCAGCCCGACGGACGGTCAATCCCGGCGCAAGGCGCGCCTCGCAAGTCTGCCGCCGATGATGAGGGCGTCGTAGGATTCAGACATGACTAACCCCCGTAGGAATGCACGACAAGATAACAAAAAAGACAGGATTCGCGAAACGAGGTTGGGTCGTGCATGCCGCTGTCATGAGTTCGCGGAGGTCTCGATGAACGTTAAGAGTTGAATCTCGCAGTCCGCGACTGTGTCGTTTTGGAAAAAGTGCGGTCGGCGTGCAGCGCACTTTCATGTCGTTGGCTCGTCGGGAGGGATGCGGGCCGCCTCATCCTTCCATTTCCGGATCATCCGGGCCGCCTCAATCGCTGCGTTGACCTCGACGTGCGGCTTGATCTGATTCACGCGTTGTCCGATCTCCGTATCAGAAAAACCGCCTTTCCCGCACGCGACGTAAAACGCAGTAGCGAGCCGCTCAAGCTCGCCGACGTTCTTGTCGCCAAGCTTCTTCGCCACGAACTCGATCAGCGGTTGGTGCCGGCGGATCGTCTTTGGAAACCGCTTAAGCAGCGCATCTACCTGGGCTTCGGTGGCAATCGTCGGACCATACCCCGGCGTCTGCACGCGCAGTGAGATCAGACCATCCGCTCGCATCGCGCTCAGCTCGTCGCTCAGCTCAAACGAATAAGGCCCGTGCTTGTAGAGGATGAAGTCAAATCCCGTCTCGGCTCCAGCCAGCCCCTGGAGCAGGTACGTCGCCTTCTGCACGTGCGTCTCGCCGCACCAGCTTCCGTGCTGGCGCAACGACTGAATCAGCTTGATCAGGATAACCTCACGCTGAAGTCGGTTCATCGGCATCCTCCTTTTCAGGGGGTCGAATAATCGTTTCGCGTTCCTTCTGCAGCCAGGACTCCGCCTCGTCAGCGACCGCGCCATCCACGAACACGAAATCAAAGGCGGCTGCGGGGATCCGCTGCAGCGTCTCCGACAGCGCACGCGAGGAAGCGACGCGATGATCGTGCGTGTGGACCGGAAAGTCCACTCCCTCGCTCTTGGCCGGACGCCGATCGCGGCGCACCCGCTCCGCGCCGAACTTCGAACACGCCGCGTCAAAAACCAGGTCGGTCGCGCCCGGATTGACCTTCGCGTCGACCGGGTTCCACTGATACATCCGGTGGAAGTGTTCTCGTTGCACGATCCGCCGCGCCGGATCGTGCCCGGGTTTCGTCGAATCGCGCGCCGCGTCGAGGATCGCCGCCATCACCTCGTTGTCCGTGATGCGCAGGTGGTCCTCGACCGCGGTCGAGAAGCGTCCGTCCTCACGACGGTCCTTCAGCCACGCCGCCAGGAAGTCCCGCAGATGCACATCGTAAATCTTCCGGATCGGATGAAAGTACACCTGCGTATACATAAAGTAGCGGGCCAGCAGCAGCGCTTCGGCGGAGTGCAGCCCGCCCTCCGCGACGCCCAGCGCGGGTTCTTCCGATCCCTGTTCATACGACTTCGGCAGAATGCGCAGCGTGTCGATCAGCCGGTGATGGTCGAAGCGGCCGTACGCGACGCCGGCGTGATACGAATCGCGCAGCAGGTAATCCATCGCGGTCCACGCCGAACGCATCGCCGACGATGATCTCCGCCAGAATCGATTGCCAATCCGTGAACTCCGCCGCCTCCGCCGGCAATGCGCCGGACCTGGCGTAGGCTGCGCATTTCTTCGGCCCGACCGCCAGCTTGACGATATCGAGCCAGCGCAGCGGCGGCGTCATTGCTTGCCAGATTGCGTCCATCTCGCTGCCGCGAAGAATTTCAACCGTTAGCCGTTCGTGATCCCAGCTCTCGGGCAACAGTTCATGCTCGGCCGCGTGCGAGAAAGGCAGGTGCCCGACGTCGTGGTACAGCGCCGCCATCCGCAGCACACGCCGCCAATACCGCAGCTCATCGGCAGCAGGTACGAGCTTTCGCACGATTTCGTGGTGGATGTTCTCCGGCATCGTCACCACGTCGAACACACGGCCGGCCAGCTCCATCACGCCGAGCGAATGCTCAAAGCGCTTGTGCGTCGCGCCGGGGTAGATCAGGTGTGACAGCGCAAGCTGGTGGATGTACCGCAGCCGCTGCACCGGCGGCGTGTCCACGACCTCCCGCTCTCCGGTGTCAAGCCGGATGAACGTGTGAATCGGGTCTCGGATCTCGTGCATGCGCTTCGTCATGCTTTTCGCTCTTCGGATACCTAACTCAATTATAACATTCAGAGCAAAGTAGTGCAACCTCTTTCACTCTTCCTATGTCTCCGTCCTTCAAGAACCGGCGTTACCCGCAGGTCAACTTGGGGGTCTGGTGCGTCGCTCTCGGAATCCAACGGAATCCGGATTCCGTCTTGTTCGCCTTCATCCCCCCGTCGCGCGCCACGTCAGCCAGCCCGCTGCGATGGCCAGCGTCGCCAGGGTCACGGGGACGCCGGTGCGGGCGTGTTCGGACCAGGTGAGGCGCACGCCGAGGCGGGCGGCCTGGTCGGCGACGATCAGGTTGGCGATGCTGCCCACCAGCAGGAGGTTGCCCGCCAGCGTGCTCGACAGGGCGAGGATCGGACCGGCGAGGGCGTGATCCGAAGCCGGCAGCAGCAGCATGACCGCCGGCACATTCGAGACGAAGTTGGACAGAATGACGGTCAGGATGAAGAGATGCGCGGGACGGTCCGGGTCCACGCCGACGTCGCGCGCCGCGGTCAGCATCGCCCCGAGCGTCCCGGACGCCTCCAGCGCGTGATTGACGACGAACAACCCGATGAACAGGACGAGTAGTTGCCAGTCCACCAGGCCCAGCATATCGCGCGAGTGCATGCGCCGACTCAGCAGGAGAAGGCCCGCCGCCGCCAGGGCGACGATCTCGCGAGGCCAGGGGGCGACGAGAAAAACACCGATCAGCGCCGCAGTGACGAGCGTCGCCTTCGCGGTCTGCCAGGCGTTGAATGCAGGGGCCTCGACGTGGATGACGGGGGCGGGCGCCGTCCAGGCGCCGCGATAACGCCGACGGATGATCCACCACGTCGCGGCAAGTCCCAGCGCCGCGGGCACGCCTCCGTCGACCAGGTAGGCGCCGAACGAAAGCCCGAGCGCCTGACCGATCAGCATGTTCTGCGGATTGCCGATGATCGTCGCGGCGGACCCGACGTTCGAGGCGCACGCCAGCGCGAGCAGAAACGGCATCGGCTTCAGTCCGCGCCGCGCGCAGCCCTCGATCAGAAGCGGTGTCATCGCGAGGCAGACGACGTCGTTGGCCAGCACGGCGGAAAGCGCCCCCGACGCGGCGATCACCAGCGCCAGAAACCCCTCGGGGCCGACGTTCGCCGCGGCGATCCGCCGGGTCAGCGCCGAGTAAGCGCCGCCGAGGCGGAACTGCGCGGAAACGACCATCAATCCGAAGAGAAGCCCGAGCGTGGTGACGTCCACGCTGTCGCGAGCCTGCGCCCCGTCGAGCCGTCCCCCGACCAGCAACGCGATCGCTCCGAGCAAGGCGACCCCGGTGCGATCCACCGCCAGTCCCGGCAGACGACCTAGAAACATCCCCACGTAGACCAGAATGAATACCGCCAGTACGAAAGCGTCCATCCTGGGCGTGTTAACATGACGGCCGGGGATTGTCAGCGAGGGCTGCGGCTGTCGGCGATCGTCGGGCGCAGCCATCAGAGTCATCCGCGCCGGGTTTGACGGTTTTTCACGACGGGAGTAGGTTTTTCACAGGCAGGGGAAGGGTGAAAGCGCGGGCTTCCGGGCGGTCGGGTACGACCGGAACCGGACGGGTCGCGGGGAGCGCGGGGTATGATGCGACGATCGAAAGGACTGGCGTGCGTGGGGATCGGGCTGGTCGGCCTGGGCCTGTCGGCAGGGACATCCTGCCGGGATGAACCGCCCCCGCCGGCATACGCGGAGGATCTCGGCGAGGGGGGACGGATTCTTCCACCGATGCCGCCGACGCAATACAGCCTGCCGGAGAAGCTGGTCAGCGGGCGGGCGGCGCTGAAGACGATCGACTTCGAGCGGATCGGAAACGCGGCGGAGCCGGCGCCTCCGGGGATGCCGTCGGCGGACGACGCCGGCGCGGCTGATGCAGGCGCGGTTGAGCCGGGCGGCGAGGCGACGGATGTGGCAAAGCCCGCGGCGGCTCCGGCGCCGACGGTCGTCACGACGACGGATTTCCCCGAAACGGCGCAAGGCGTGCAGGCGCTCATGACGTCGTTCAACGAGGTCGCGGCGCAGGGCGACCCGATGAAGCTTGTCGATTTTTTCACTGAGGATCAGCGTCCGGACATGACCGAGGCCTACCGGATCGCGGTCTCCGTTGTGGACAGCGCCGAGCGGTTGATGAAGGCCGTCGAGAAGCAGAATCCGCAGGCTGCGCAGATGATGCGCGCGGGCATGCCGGGACTGGGCAAGCGCGATCAGATGTTCATTGCTCACCTGGCGACGCTGACACCGGAAAGCGAGACGAAGGCGACCGGCACGCTAGGCGGAGCGTTCGCCGGAAAGACAGTGACGTTCCGGAAGGTGGACGACGGCTGGTACATCGATCCGAACGCGGCGAAGCTGCTCGAAGCGTTCAAGAAGGAAGCGGAGAAGATCAAGCCGCTTGATGCGATCAGCGAAGGACTGGAGAACGGGTCGTTGGATCTGGCGACCGCGCAGCAGCGGTTGCTGGAGTGGATGGCGTCATTGAAACCGTCCGGCGCGGAAGCGACACCGGCGACGTCCGAGGCGCCACCCGCACCCGAAGGGGGGAACCCCTAGTTTCGTGCGTTGTTGGTTCAGAACCGAGCCGCGCCCGCTTATCCTGATGCTGCGCAGCAAGGTCAAGATAAGGAAGCGGTCTTATTCCGCCTTGCTTCGCGGGTATTGAGCCTGAGTTCAAGTCGCAAGTTCGTTGCGTACGCGCATTCCGGGTTACGAGCCTTTGTGTTGCAGAGAGCGGACCGGAGGTCCGCGATCCGGGTTAGGCTGGCGTGGGCTGGCGTGGGATAGCGTAGGCTGGCGTGGGATGGCGCGGATACTGGGGGTAGATTTCGGGTCGCGCCGCGTGGGGCTGGCGGTGAGTGATCCGTCGGGACGGATCGCGTCGCCGCTGACCACGCTCGAGGTTCCGAAGAACCCTTCCGCGCTCCTTCAGCTTGTGCTTCGCGAGGCACGGGCGTGGGAGGCGGGCGAGATCGTGCTCGGTCTGCCGCTCAACATGGACGGCAGCGAAGGTCCGCAGGCCCGAAGAACGCGCGAGTTCGGGGCGTCCCTCGCCCGCGCCGGCGGCATCCCGGTGCGGTACTGGGACGAGCGCCTGTCGTCGCACGCGGCAAAGGACTCCCTCGATCAGACCGGCATGAGCCGGGACTGGAAGCGTTCCCGCATCGACACCGTGGCCGCGGCGGTCATTCTGCAATCGTGTCTCGACGCGCTTGCGTCCTCGAATAACGCGGATGAGCCTCCCGCTGAACCTGCGGATTGAGCGCGACCCCGAGGGCGACGTACAATCACGTGGGAAAGCCCCTCCCGGGCGGCTAACGGCCCGTTGAAAAAGGGGTGCGCCTCCCTCCGGGAGGCGAATTTCATCAGGAAAACCGGCATCACAAAGACCGATCCCGGGTTTTTCAACAGGCGGCTAGACATGATGACCCGTGATGATGTGCTGGGTGTGCTGCGGACGGTGGATGACCCGGAGATGCCGATCAGCATTGTCGACCTGGGGCTGGTCGAGCGCGTGGAGGTGCGGGCGGCGGGGGCGCTGAATTCGGGCCCATCGGCGCTGGCTGAGGTTCAGGATGTCGTCATCGAGCTTCTGCCCACGTTTGTCGGATGTCACGCGCTGCCGATGATCGAGCGGAACGTCCGGGACGCGGTGTCACGGCTGAGCGGCGCCGGGTCGGTGGAGGTGCGGTTCCGGTTTGATCCGCCGTGGTCGCCGGATCGGATCAGCGAGGCGGGACGCGAGGCGCTGCGGCAGTTCGGCGTGACGGTTCCGGTGCGGGCGGGACAGGGTGCGTCGTGCGCGGAGCGCCCGGTGAGCCTCTCGCTGCCGCGACCGGAGGCGTGTCCGGTATGCGGCTCGACGAACGTGCGGCTGGAAAGCGCGTTCGGTCCGACGCGCTGCCGCATGATCTATCACTGCGAAGACTGTCGCAATCCCTTCGAGCATATCAAGCGGCTGGATTAAGGCGAGGTTGCAGATTTTTCAGAGGCAGGCGCAGCAAGCAGCATTGTTGTCCCTGATCAGGGTTCGCCAAGTCGGGGACCGATGATCGCAGTTCGGTCCTGATGCCGCCGTCGCCGACTGACAGATCATACGCTGCGGCGGCGCTTGACGACGGTGACGCGGTTTTAAATACTGATGCTTATGAGCGGAAAACGCGTGGCGATCGTGATGGGCAGTGACTCGGACTGGGGCGTGATGTCGGCGTGCGCGGAGCAGCTCAAGGCGTTCGGCGTCGAGGCGCACGTGGAGGTGATGAGCGCGCACCGGTCTCCGGCGCGTGTTCACGAGTTCTCATCGAGTGCGGAGAAGGACGGATTCGAGGTCATCATCGCGGCGGCGGGCATGTCGGCGGCGCTGGCGGGGACGATCGCCGCGCAGACGGTCCTGCCGGTGATCGGTGTTCCGCTGGAGGGCGGGATGCCCGGCGGGTTGGACGCCCTGCTCTCGACGGTGCAGATGCCTCCGGGAATTCCGGTGGCGGCGATGGCGGTGGGCGGTGCGGGGGCGAAGAACGCAGCGCTGCTGGCAATCCAGATGCTTGCCGTGAAGGACGCGGGATTGCGCGAGGCCTTCCGGAAATTCAAGGCGGACCAGGCCGCGAAGGTGCGCGAGCGTAACGCCGCGCTTCAGGCGAAGCGTTAATCGGCGTCGGCGTTCTGACGCGGGTTCAGAACCGCGTCCGGGTCGCAGGTATCGTGGAGTGCGCCTGTGCCTGCTTCGTTTCCGCGAGGATCAGACGTCGGGCCGGACCCTCGAGTTTTCGCGCGGCGCCGGCGATCACACGGCGCGGAGCGCCTCTTCAAGGTCAGTGAGGATGTCGGTCCAGTCTTCCAGCCCCACGCTCAGGCGGATGCCGCCGGGCGCCAGTCCGCGGGCGAGTTTCTCCGCGGCAGGCATCGCCGAGTGCGTCATTGTGAAAGGCGCTTCGATGAGGGTCTTGATCTGTCCGAGGGAGACCGCAAGCGTGATCGCGTAGGCGTGCTCGGCGATCCAGTTGATGAGGCGCGCGGCGGGTCGTCCTTCTCCCTCCGGATCGCGCACGACGAAGTAGATCATCGACCCGGGCGCGAACTTCTGATGCACGTCGATCATCTGCCGCCGGGCGAGATCGCGCTGCGGGAAGGAGTCCAGTCCCGGATAAAGCACGCGTTCGACCTTCGGATGCGCCTCAAGGAACCGCGCGACGCGCAGAGCGGACTTCTGATAGTTGGACATCCGCGCGCCGAGCGTCGGCAGACCGTAAACGAGCGTCGGCCACGCCGCCTTGGGTGACAGCGAGCCGCCGAAGTCCTTGCGGTAAAGCTGCAGCGGCTGATGCAGTTCTTTCGGTCCGATGACCGCACCGCCGATGTCGGTTCCGAAGCCGCCGATGCCCTTCGTCAGCGACTGACAGACCACGTCCGCGCCGAGCGTCAGCGGGCGCTGGCAGTAGGGCGTGGCGAAGGTGTTGTCGACGACGACCCAGACCCGGTCGGCCGGATCGCGCCCGGCGTTGGCGGCGTCGGCGACGCGCCGGACGGCGGCCACGTCGATCATCGTCATGTCCGGGTTCACCGGGGTCTCGAAATAAATGACGCGCGTCTCGTCGCGGACGGCGCGGCGCAGTTCCTCCTCTCGGGTGAGGTCGACCAGCGTGTGCGCGACGCCGTAACGGGGCAGCCAGTTCTCGATCAGGGAGTACGTGCAACCGTAAAGCACGCGGTGGGCGATGACGTGATCCCCGGACCGGGTGAGCACGCCGATCGCGGCGGAGATCGCCGCCATCCCGGAGGCGAAGCACAGCGCCATCTGGCCGCCCTCGGCTGCGGCGAGGTTGTCTTGAAGCATCCCGCAGGTCGGCTCGTCGAGACGGTCGTAGATGTAGATGTGCTCGTCGTGCGGGTCGAGCCCCTCGCCGCGGGCGAAGGCCTCGAACCCGCGCGCGCCGCGCTCGGCGGAATCGAGCCGGAAGGTCGCGCTGGCGGTCATCGGTGGAACGACGTGGTGGTCATAATCCCAGCGCCCGGTGTGACTGACACCGTGAATCAGGCGTGTGCGCATCCGGCTGGTACGCTCGTCGTGAGGTAAAGGGTTGCGTTCATTTGGCATGACGATCGACTCCTTTTCGATTGTGCGGGGGCATACGACTTCAGGATACCTGCAATCGGCGCACCGCAATTGCGGCAAATCTCGCAGGGGTTGGTTTTGCGGCGTTGAAATGCGTGATGCAGGGGTCGGACGCGTCCGCCGCAGGGATCATTGAAGCGAGACGCGGCGTCGTCCGATAAACCCCCTGGGACGTTCGAACATGACGCCATCTCAACTTGTTGCACCGACGACGGTTACAACCGGTCCCGCGATCTGGGATCGGGTCTGGCGGCACGCGCCGGACATCGAGAAGGACGAGATTCGGCTGGCGCGGGAGGCGCGGGGGCGGCGCTGGGCGGAGACGGTCCGCTTCCTTACCGTGGCGCTGGGTGAGCTGCGCGGATTGCGCACGATCGAACTGGGCAGCGGACTGGGCGACCTGTCGGTGCTGCTGGCACGGGCGGGAGCAGACGTCACGCTGCTGGATTACTGTGACAAAGCGCTAACCCTGGCGCGGCAGCGGTTCAACCGGCTGGGGCTTCCCGCGACGTTCGCGCGTGCAGACTTTCTTGGCGACCTGTCGGAATATGCCGGTCGGTATGACGTGGCGCTGTCGATCGGCGTCGTCGAGCATTTTCGCGGGGCGGCGCGGACGGCGGCGCTGACGGCGCATCGCGCGGTGCTGCGCACCGGTGGAGCCGTCGTCATCAGCGTTCCGCACGCCCTGTGCCCGACGTACCGCATCTGGAAGACTTACCTTCAATTCCGGGGGTGGTGGCCTTACGGACTGGAGATTCCTTATACCAGGGGCGAGTTGTCCCGGAGGGCGCGATGCGCGGGGTTCGAGCAGGTTCGCTGTCAGGCGTTCGGATTTCGAGAGTCGTGGAGCGAACACGTTCTGCGCGGACTGCTGCGACGCGACGTCGGCGTGGATGATCGTGCGTCCCGGCTCGACGCGGCGCTGGGGCTGGTGTTGATGATGACGGGGATTGCAGGCGGGCGATCGTGCCCGGCGGACGATGTAATGAAGCTTCCTGACGGGCGCGGCTCAGTCAGGTGACGGGGTGAGTGATGAGTGTGCTCGGACAAAGTTACTACCTGAGTTGCCGGACGCGGATCGGCCGCGTCACGGCGCGGGCGATGCTGGGCGCGTTGCGACGGATCGGTGCGTGCCGGTCGTTCAAGCTTCCGCTGGACGCCCTGTCCCTGCCGGGTCCGGCGACTTCCGGACTGATGAAGCTCTGGTCGCGCCTTCACTGGATGGGCGAAGACGGCATGATGCCCCCGGATCAGCTTCTTGCGATCTACCGGCTGACGTACACCTGGCCGGGCGACGGTGATGTCGTCGAGCTGGGGTCGTGGACAGGGTTGACGACGTGCTATCTGGCGACGGCGTGCGCGTCGCGCGGCCGCGGTCACGTGTACGCAGTGGACACGTTCGCCGGAACGAAGGAGGGCGGAACGTCGTATGACGCGGTCGCGCGCCACGGGGGAACGACCTGGCCCGCATTTCGCAGGCGCATGCGCGAGGCGGACCTTGAAGGGCGCGTCACCGCGCTGGTCGGGGACACGGTCGAGCAGGCGAAGGCGTACCCCGGAAATCCGATCCGAGTTCTGCTGATCGACGCGGATCATTCGTTCGAAGGGGTGCGGCGCGACTTCGAGGCGTGGTGGCCGCACGTGGCGCCGGGCGGGCTGATCGTGTTTCACGATTACGCGATGCCCGAGGCGGGCGTCCGCCGGTACGTGGACGAGATCGTGACGCGCCGCGATGACGTTGAGGTTTCACCAGGGTGCGTTCATCCGAACGTGTTCGCCGTGGCGAAGGAGCTGGGCGTCCGAGGGGAGGCGCGCGTGATCCGGGAGGCGGTCGCGGAAGTCTCCGCGTTATGCGCGGCGACGATGTCCGGCGCCGTGAGAGTGGGCGAAGGGCTGGCGCCGGTGGCAGGCGCGTGAGGCGTTTCCGCCCTGGCCTCGGATTCGGAAACGAGCACGAGATGAACCCGTCGTTGATGGAGACCGACAGTCGTTTGCGGGTCGCGTTCTTCGTCAAGCGGTTCTGGCCGGACGTGGGCGGCGTCGAGAAGTACGTGTTCGAGCTGGCGCAGGCGCTGCTGGAACTCGGGCACTGCGTTCACGTCATCGCCGGCGACCCGGAAGGAACGCGCCCCGCGACGGAGTCGCACGAGGGGATTGAGATTCTGCGTTACCCGAGCCGGCGTTCGACGCTGCGGGCGGCGTGGGCGCTGCGCCGGGCGACGCCCGTCCTGCACCGCGCTGACGTGATTCACGTCAGTGACGTCGAGATGCTCGAGCGATATGAGCGGTTCCTCGCGCGGCGCGTCGGGGCGAAACCGGTGTTCCTGACGCGGCACGGAATGAGCCTGCGGGATCCGGTGACGGTGGAGGAATTGCGCCGTCACGAGCGGGCGCGCCGGTGCGTCGCGGGCATGTTGGACGACGGGACGTTCATTCAGCGTCGCTACGGCGCAACGCCCGATGCGGTTCCCGACCCCGGTTTGAGGCCGATGGCGGATGAGCTTTCGACGTCGCCTGAACCGCAAGCGGCGCGGGCGGTGTTCGTCGGTCGTCTCGAACCGGACACCGGCGTGGACATCTACCTCGACGGGCTTCAGGCGCTGCGCGAGCGACACGGGATTCACCTGCCGCTGACGGTGTACGCCGACGGGTCGCGGCGCGACGAGCTTCGGCGGCGCGCGGAGACGTTCGACCTCGACGTGCGCTGGGAAGCGCCGCGCGCGGACGCGCAGGATCGGTTATGCGACGGGACGCTGGCATTCGTCTCGGGACGGATGTCGATCTTCGAAGCGATGGCGCGACGGCGGTGCGTCGTGGCGGCCTACATGGATCCGCTCAAGCGGGATTATGTCTGCGGAGAGTGGTTCAGCCCCCTGATCGGCAGGGCGCGCGACGGCGCGGAGGTCGCAGAGCACGTCGCGGAGCTGCTGCGGGATCCGCGACTTCGACGGGCACGCGCCGAGGCGGCGTTTCAAGCAGTGCGAAGGCTGAACTGGGGGGCGACGGCGCGAGAGTATGTTCGCGTCTGGCGCGCCGGACTGGCGCGGGCGGCGGTCACTTCTTCTCGCCCAGCTCTCGCGTGGGGTTCTCCCTGAAGCGCTGGTAGACCTCCTCGAGGCGGAACTCCTCCATCCCGGGCGGTTCGGGGAACGCGCGGGTCATGTCCAGCGGAGGCTCATGCCGCGCGCACAACTCGACGAGGTAGGGTTGGACGACGTCCCACGCGAACTGCCGCAGGCGCAGGTCGATCCGGTCCCAGAGCCACATCTTCATCAGCGGGTGACGCCGGGTGTCCGTGAGGTAGCCGACGACCTGCTCTGCGACGGTCAGCTCAAAACTCTGGAGGCGGCGGCGGTCGTTGATGTCGTTGAGCTTGTCCGACATGTAGTAGGTGTAACACTCGCGCGCCGCGGCGAAATCGCCGTCGGCCCCGGCCTTGTCTCCCGAGGCGATCTTGTCCAGCCCGGCGTCGAGGAAACCACGGATGATGACCTCGGTCTGCTTGTACGTCGCCAGTTCCTCTTTGATCTGACCGAAGACGAAGTCCTTCAGCGGCATCATGTACCGCTCCTGCGTGCGTCCGTCGGGGTGGGTGTTGTGGACGCGCAGGTGATCGTAATATTTCTGGGCGAGGACGAGACTTTCCTCCGTGCCTTCGCGGTAGAGGTTACCGACGGATTCCTCCAGCCAGTTGAAAAAGCCCGTGCGATAGTTCTTTCCCGGCGTCCCCTCCTGAAAGTTCGGGTCGTCGCCGAAGACCTTCTTGCCGAACTCAAGGTAGGCGTCGAACAAGTAAGGGATGTAGCGCGTGTCGGGCATGAAGTCGATGTACGACTCAAAGGGTTTGTCGAAGTTGGGGATCAGGAGCATGCGCCCGCGGGTCACGCCGTATTTCAGCGCGAAGAAGATGAACCGGATCGTGTTCATCTGGTCGCTGGGGTTGAGGTTGAACTTCCCCTCGGTGCGCATGTCGCCGAGCGTGGACCAGTACAGTGCGTGCGCCCACGCCGCGCGCCAGTCCAGCGGGCCGAACTTCTCCATCAGGTTGAACATCCACTTCGGATCGAGGGACATGTCGTTTCGAAGCACATCCGCACGCACCGCGGCGAGGAGGCGGTCCACGACGGGACGCCGCTGGGGATCGTTCAGCAGCGCCAGACGCTTCGCCTTCAGTTCCGCGTCGCCCTCCGCCCCCGGCTCCACGGTCTGACCGGCGAAGCGCTGCTCCGGTCGAACATGGCGCGCGACGAAGTCCAGCAGAACCTCGTCGGGAGTCAGTCCCAGCCCCGAAAGCTCCTGCGCCAACGTGCCGACCTCCGGGTCGGTCGCCAGGAAGGCTTCGAGATTCTCCGGCGCATCGGCCAGGGGGCGGAAACTCTCGATGTATTCGCGGGTGGACAGGGCGATCGGGGGGGGGCCGAGCACACGCTCCATCTCGACAGCGAGCGCCCGCTTGTACGACATATGCTCGTCATCGAGAAAATCCGCGATCTTGTGCCAGTATATGTAGCCGAGCTCCTTGTACAGCGCGATGTCCCGGGGGTTGTAGCGGATGCCGCCGTCGCGAAGCTCGCGAATGCCGTTGGTCACCCACTTCCAGCGCGCCTCGGGGCTGTAGTAGGCCACCGAGATGTTGTACGCCATGTTCCAGGCGTTGTACGCCCAGACCCCGGAAAACCGCGGTTGAAGGCGGCTCAGAAGGCTGGCGAGCTGGTACGCCTCGTAATTCTTCCCCTGCTCCTTGAGACGCTCATACCGGATGAAGGCGATGTCGATGACCAGGGCGCGGACCGGTCCGAGCTTGCTGGCCAGCTCCAGCGACGGCGGCAGGCCCTTGAGGGTTTCAGGATCCAGCGCGAGTTGCCGCTCCCGGCGCAGCGTATTGATCGGCGTGAGCATGAACCCCGCGCCGACGACGCAGATCGTCGCCAGGAGGAGCGTGATCATCAGGACGCGGCGGTCGCGGCGCTGCGCGTCCCGGCGCGCCGCCAGGTACTGCGGCATGACGGCTTCAAGCGTGGCGGAGCGACTCATGTCACGTTCCTAAAAAGACGTCTCCGACACCTCGCGCCGGTAGAACAGCAGGATCGACAGCCCCAGGATGCAAGCCGTCTGAAGCACGACCAGCTCCCCGACCCCTTGAAGCACCCAGACCAGCGAGACGTTCTCCCCGTTGACGAGCGTCTCGACGCCATCAAAGTAACTGAAGTCCGGTACGACCTTGAAAATCAGCCGCAGGCCTCCGGAGATCAACTCGGCCGCCAGCGTCTGAAACGACTCCGACGCCTTCGCGCCGTCTCCCGACGAGATCGCATTGAAGAACGCGCTCATCGTCGCCGTCACCGGCTCGTCATACTTGTCGAACTGCTCCAGCGACTCGTTCATGAACGACCGAAGCCCCGCGAGGGCGTACAACACGAACGCGGCGAGACACGCGACCGGGTAGGAGAACACGCTGGTCATCAGCACGCCGACCGCGGCCAGGAACATCAGCTTGCACAGCATCAGCACGAAAAGCCGCAGAAGATTTCCCTCGAACGACCCGACGGTGAAGAGGCATTTCACGCCGTCGCGAGTGATCTCCAGCGTGTTGTAGAACACCGGTTCCGGCGTCTCGAACCAGGTCGGGTCGGCGTAGGGATTGACGTTGCTGAACAGGACGGTGAGCGTTCCGTCCGGGGCGACGCAATCCGCCGGAACTTTGATCGTGTGAAACCGGCCGACGATGTGGCGCGGAAGCATGACGTACTGCGTGGCGCCCTTGCCCGTGTCGCCGACCACCCACATCGAGCGGAAGATCTCGTCCGGCGGGTAGTCATAAAGCTCCGCGCGGTAGCGGAGTTGAATGAAATGGCCCGGCGACCGGTCGCAGAGGATGTTCTCGAACTCGAATACGCGCTGACCGAACACGGGAATGATCCGCCACCGCGCTTCGTGTTTTCCCTTGAGGCGCTCGATCTCCTTCGCCCGGTCCACCGGTTCGGTCGCGGCGTCGTAGAAGCCCTCGCGGAGACGCTGCTCAAACTCCTCTTCGGCGACCGCCGTGAAGTCGGGAACCTTGAACATCGTCGAGTGTCGGGCGGTCAGGACGTCCGTGAAAAGACGCAGGCGGTCGGCGCTTTGCGTCGGCTCGGTCCCGTCGCCGATCAGCGCCTTGCGCTCGGCGAGGCGCTCGAGGTCCACCTTGCTCGTCGGCGTCAGTCCGGAGGTGTAACTGTCCTCGACCGGCGGCTTCGTGCGGATGATGACGTGCATCATTCCGTAAATGCACAGGAAGCTGAACGTGAGAAAGACGAAATTGAAGATCGTCATTCCCGTCCACTTCCCGACAAGGTACTGCCAGCGGGCAAGGGGTTTGCTGAACAGGAGGAACGACTGCCGGTGGACGAGTTCGTCCGAAATCGACCGGGACAGGAAGATCGTCAGCACGCCCAGAAAGAACCCGGTGAAGCTGAGACTGAACGACAGGTAGCTCTGCACCGCGCCGGTCAGCGAGCCGTCGCCTTTGATCGAGAAGGGCAGCGCCAGCACGATCATCGCCAGCAGCCCGAGGAACACGAGGGCGATCTTCATCCGCACGCCCTCGGCCACGACGTGCAACGCCACCGCCCCGACGTTCGTCCGCCCCAGCGGAGAGAGGTTGATCACGGCGCGGAATGCGCGGGGAAGGGCGCCCAGTACACTGCGAAACCGTCGGGGGCGTTCCTTCAAGACGCCCGCGGATGCGACGCTCATGACGACGACCCTCGCTTCGGCGACGTTCGTTCGCTCATCAATTGCCGCAGCACGTCCGCGTCGGCCTCGACCGGCGCCGCCGTCTTGGCGGGAACGTCGGACGAAGGCTCCCGAGAGGCGGGCGTCGGTTCGGACCGGGGGCGCGAAAGCTGCTCCAGAACCTGCCTGGAGGGCCCCTCGTCCGGCGCACGCACAGGGGTCGGCGCCACCACCGCGGAATCGATCGCGGCGTCCGCGGCAGACTCGAGTTGGCGGATTACATCACCCGCCCCGCCTGCCTTGCCGCCGCCGAGGAACTCCGCCAGCGCGCCCGCGCCCGCCGCTCCGGACGTCGCCACGTTTGCCCGACGAGCGTCCTCGACGATCGAGATGAAAAACTCCTCGAGGCTGGTCCGCGGGCTGGACACATCCAGCACATCCTTGTGCTCGAGACGCAGCACAAGGTCGCGGATGCTCTCGATCGTCTGCCGCGAAAGCTGATCGGTGATGATCTGCGTCTTGTCGCGGACGCTCAGCAGCTCCGCGAGATGCCCGGCCGCCCGCTGACGCCCGCCGTAGAGGATCGTGACGCGATCGCAGACGTCCTCCACGTCCGCCAGCATGTGACTCGACAGAAGGATCGTCTTTCCGTGGCGCCCCAGTTCGCGGATCAGATCCTTGATCTGCCGCGTGCCCAGCGGATCCAGACCGGAGGTCGGCTCGTCGAGAATCAGAAATTCCGGATCGTTGATCAGCGCCTGCGCCAGACCGATCCGCCGCGCCATGCCCTTCGAGTATTCGCCGATCGGACGGCGCGCCTCGTGCTTCAGCCCGACCATCTCCAGCAGCATGTCCGTCCGCTTCCGACGCACCAGCGGCGGCAGGCGGAAAAGACGACCGAAGTAATCCAGCGTCTCACGCGCGTCCAGGAAGCGGTACAAGTACGACTCTTCCGGAAGAAACCCGATCCGGTTCTTGATCGCGACGTCGCTGGGGGCCCGCCCGAAGATCGCAATGCGCCCTTTTGAGGGGTACAACAGCCCCAGCAGCATCTTGATCGTCGTGCTCTTGCCCGATCCGTTCGGACCCAGCAACCCGAAGACTTCGCCCGGGTGAACCTCCAGCGTCAGGTCCACCACCGCAGGGACGCGCGGACGTCGCCAGAAGTCACGGAACGTCTTGCACACGCCCGCCAACTGGACGACCGGAACACTTTTTTCCACCGTCGTGACCATCAGGTTCAGTCCGCACGTGCGACAGCGGACGCCCGCTCGAAGGCGCCATCAATCAAACTCGGCTCCCACCGGAACGTAATGATCCGGCCGACGAATCACGTCGACCTTTTCCTGGTTCTGCAGGATTTCGTCCTGCTTCTTCTGCTCCGGGTCGGGTCCGAGCTTGATACGGATCTGGGCGACGCCGAAGGGGCGGTAGATCTTCGTCACCTCGCGGTGATTGAGCACCTGGTTGCGGTACTCATCCCAGAGTCGCTCGAACAACAGCCGCGGGTTGCGCTTGAACTCGGGCAGCAGCGCCTTGTAAAGCGCCAGGTCGGATTCGATCCGTCCCACCACTGTCGTGTAATGCGAACCGGCGGCCTTAAGCATCTGTCCCGCCTCGCCGGAGGCGTCGTTCTCGAAGATCGCGTCCAGCCGGGTCTCGATCCGGGCGATCTCGTCCTCGCGGTTTTCCGCCCGGGCGGCGTCCAGCTTGTCCAGCTCGGCGAGCACGTCTTCGTAAGCGCCGCCGGCGGCACGACTCAGGATTTCCGCGCGCGTTTTACGGGCGTCCTGAACCGCTTTTTCCTTGCGGTTCTCGGCTTGCTGTGCGCCCTCGAACGCCCCGCGGAGCTGAACCGGAACGATCGACAGCGGCGCCTTGACGCCCGTGACGGTCAACCCGCAGCCCAGCGCGTCCAGCTCCGCGTTGACCCGCCGTCGCACCTCGCCGCAGACGTCCTCCAGCCTTTCCAGGTAGACGTCCTCGGTTCTCATCCCCGACGCCACCGCGACAGCGGCGTTCTCGACCAACACCCGGATCAACCGCTCAGCCGGCTCCATCTTCCGCCCCGAAAGCTCCCGCACATACGCCACCAGGTCGCTGATCCGGTAAGTCACGATCCACCGAATATGCACCAGCCCGCCGTCGCCCGTCAGCAGGGCGCCGTCGCGGTTCGGGTCCAACCCTTCGTGCCCGCGGTTCACGAACGTCAGTCCCTTCGACTTCTCGTCCTCCGTCATCCACAACATGTGACTGTCGAGGAGCATCTCGTTCGCCTCCTTCACCGGCAGGCGGACGACCTCGTCCACCGGGAAAGGCCAGGCGAAAAGCGCGCCCGACGTGTGCGCCGCAGGAAGGAGTCGCCCGAACCGGAAGACGACCGCCTCCTCGTTGGGCTCCAGAAACTTGATGCCCGATCCGGCATAAAGGATGACCAGCAGGACCATCACACCCTTAAGAATCCGGAAGCTCTGCCGGAGGGCTTCAGCCAGCGACTGACTCGCCGCGTCCATCGGAGCGTCGGGCTCGTCGTCGGGTGCGCGGTGCGCGTGCTCGAAAAGCCCCAGACCGTGGTCGTGGTCGTGCGGGTGACCGTGATCGTGGTGATGATCGTGATCGTGCGGCATGATCGGTTACCCCGGTTTCGTTGCATCCTCGGGAGACGCCGCGTCCCCGCTCTCCGCCTCATTGCGATCGCCCGACCGCTCGACGGTGCGGGCGTCGTCCCCCTCACCGACGGCGGTCCCCCGCGCGTCGCGCGGCATCGCCAGGTCCGGCACGCCCTGCCCCTGAAGGATGGCGTCGCGGCCCTGCGGCAGGAACACGCTGAAGGGAAGCCCCGTCGTGTCGAAGATCAGGGTCGTCCGCGTGGCGAACGCCCGCTTCATCGCCGCGAGGTTGTCCAGAAAGATCCGCAGCTCCGGGTGCTCCTCGAATTCCTTGTAATACGAACTGACCTTCTGCTGGCCTTCGTTCTCGATCTTCGAGACGCGCAGCGAGACGGCGGACAGGATGCGCTGCCGGGCGGCTTCGGCTTCGGACGTGATTTTCTGCGCCAGCGCCTCGCCCTCCTTCGTGTAAGTGTTCGCCTTGCGCTCCTGGGCGGCCTTCATGCTGTCGAAGATGCTGTTGGTCACGCCCTGCGGAAGCCCAAGGCGCTTGATGCCGAAGGCGAGGATTTCGACGCCCGAGTCGGCCGTCCGGGCCTTCAGTCGGGCGAGGACCGCAGCCTCGATCGCACGCAGCGAATCCGCCGTCGCGGTGTCGGCGTCGCCGCCGATCGCGGTCGGGCGCAACGAGACCAGCTCGGAGTAATCGCGTTGTCCGAACTCCGCGTTCTTGACCGTCTGCACCTCCGATCGCAACGCCTTGACGCCCTGCTCCTCGACCGGGTGCTTCTCATGAAACTTCCGCGGATCGACGATCCGCCAGACCGTGTACGTCGTGAGAATGACGTTTTTCCCGTCGCGGGTGCTGGTCTCCTCCGTCCGATCCTCGAGCACGCGCTTGCGGTTGTCGTACTTGACGACGGACTGGATCGGCCAGGGCCAGCGGAACTGCAAGCCGGGTTCGGTGATCGCGTCCCCTACCGGTCGCCCGGCGGACTTGAGGATCGCCACTTCCGACGACCGCACCTGGAACGTACACAGGTACGCCCCCAGCACGAACACCAGCAGCAGCGAAGCGATGTACGTTGGCAGACGATTCATGTCGGGTCTCCTCCCGCTCCCGGCGCGGCGGAGCTTCCGACGCGCCCTTCATGGCTTCTGCGATTCAACATGACTCAGGGGTTCTCGCTCAGGTCGAGCCGCGTCGGCTCGACGTTCTCGTACTCGATGAGCACGCGCGACGGATCGCCGATGATCAGGTACTTGCGCACCTGATCCAGCCCGTCGAACACTTCCAGTTTCTTGCGGATTTCGTAGAGCTTCGGCGACGCCTTGTACGCCGCCAGTTCGCTGGCGAAGGAACGCGCCTTCACCGCCGCGTCACTCACCCGCCGCTCGGTGACCTGCCGGGCGTGGGCGAGGCGGACCGCCGCTTCACCTCCGACCGGGGTAAGACCCGCCGCGGCGTCCCCGAAGAGAAGACGGTCGATCTTCGCCTCCGCTTCCGCCAGCCGTTGCGGATCCGCCGTCGCCTGCTTGGCGATCAGATCACGCTCCACGATCGCGGCGTCCAGTTCGCGGGCGCGCCCGACGCTTCCGGCGACCGTCGTGAGCACCTGCTCCGCCTCGCCCTCCGCCGAGAGAATCCGATCGCGGCGTTTCGCTTCGGCCGAGATCACCTCCTGAAACGTCTTGGCGACGTTGGCCTCGCTGGGCGGATGAACGCTCTCAACGCCGCAGAATGTCAGCTCCAGCCCGAGTCCTGCTTCCTCGACCTCCCGCTGGATCGACGCCGCAAGGCGCTCGTTGAACGCGCCTCGTCCGGCGCCCATCATCGTCTCGAGATCCACGCTCGACGCCATCTCGGAAAGCCGCCGGTAGGCCAGCGCCTCCAGCAGGCGGTCCGGCTCTTCGTATTCGAAAAGATATCGGTGAAGATCAACGATGCGATAGTGGATCGGCACCGACGCCATCACCGCGTTGACCGAAACCGCCTGACCCGACGTCTCGCCGGTCGTTCCGCCCGCAGTGGCGAAGGCCGCGTCACGCGACTGCCCGACGATCAGGAGCATCTCCGCCTTGAACTTGTGCTCCTCGGTCCAGAGAACGACCTTTTCCTGCCCGGTTTGCGGGTCAATCTCCGGTTCGCTCGGCGTGTCGCCGATGATCATCTGCTGGATGCGGGTGATCGGCGCGCGGCGCACGGTCTCGATCGGCCAAGGCCACTTCAGATAGAACCCCGGACCGAGCACTTCCCCCCGCGCCTGCACCGTCCGCCCGAACCGCTGGATCACCGCCGCCTCGTCAGCGTCGATCATCACCACGCTCGACAGCAGCAGGACGAAGATCATCGTCAGCAGCGTCAGCGGCAGCAGTGTCGCCGCAAGGAGCTGGTAGAACCACGTCCGGCTGACCTCAAACCCGAACTGATAATTGATCGCGTCCGCCACCGACTTGGCGATCCCGCCGGGTTCGGTCACCAGCCCCAGCAGGCGACTGTCGAATCCGGGACGTGGAACGGCGCCGGGCATCCGCGGGCGGTAGAAGTCGGCCACGAAATTGAGAAGGAACTCGAGGGAAATGATGACGGTCAGGATCCGGATCGCGCTGGCGGCAAGAGGTTCGGCGGCGGGAAAGGTCCGTCCCCACGGCAGCAGCCCCACCACGGCGACCGCACAGACGATCGCGCAACCCATCAGAAACGCCGCACCGGACCGCAACAGGCGCCACTCCCGCTGCCGGGCCAGTCCGACTGCGCCGCGGCTGGCGGCGAAACAGATGAACAACAGACCCAGGACGAACCAGATGACGATCGTGGGTTGCTCGGTCCGGGTGAACGCCGCGTCCTTCCACGCCGCTGACACCGACCAGTCCCAGAAAGCGAACTGCGCCGCCAACCCCCCGGCGGCCAGAACCAGCGTCGTGCCGGGCAACATCCAGCGCAACAGGCCTTGAAACTTCCGCCGCTCGATGTGTAGCGCTTCTTCGTCGATCTCAAACAGGGCGGAATCCGCCCCCTCGGCCCGGGCGCGCTTCAGCTCCTCCGCTTCACGGGCTTCGGCGTTGACCCGCTCGACCTGCTTGAACACCAGCAGCAGGGCGAACCAGACCAGGATTCCCGCTGCCGCGAACCGCGCCGCCGCGTCCAGAAGGTCGGAGTGCGCCCACCACGCCAGCGCGCCGAGCACCCCCGCCACCACGAACTGCACAATCAAACCGAAGACCGCGTGCCGCGTGGCTTCGCGATCCTTCGGAACTGCGGACTCCGTCATTGAAGATCAACCCCGTCTTGAAATCTTCCGGACCGCAACGTGAACCGCCAGCCCGCCCCCGACGTTCTATCCGAAGCGGTCGCCGGTGCAGATCGCTCCCGATTGTGAGGCGGGTCGCGGAACATACAATAAGCCCCGGAAGTTGCCAACCGTGCGGAAGATGAAAGAAAGCGAATGCAGGCAGTCGGGACCGCAGCCAAGCTGCGCTTCGGCTGTTTTGCCCCGGAAGGGCGTGCTTCAGACGAAATGACGCGATTCTGGTCCATCCTGAGGGTTTCTTTCATTGAAACCGTGCGCCAGCCGATTTACGGCGTTCTCCTCATCTGCACGATGCTGATGATGCTCCTGAACGTCTCGCTCGCCGCCTTTACGCTCAGTGACGACGATAAACTCCTCCTCGAACTGGGGTTGTCTACGCTCCTGCTGAGCGGTTTGTTCTTGTCCGCCTTCAGCGCCACCGCCGCCCTCAGCCGGGAGATCGAGAACAAGACGGTCCTGACGGTCATCTCGAAACCGGTCAGCCGACCCCTGTTTTACCTGGGCAAGTTCTTCGGATTGATCGGGGCGCTCGCCCTCGCTCACTACCTGAACACGCTGGTTTTCCTTCTGGCCCAGCGCCACGGCGTCCTTCAGAACACGTCCGACCCCTGGGATATGCCCGCCATCGTGTTCGGATCAGGGAGCGTGTTCCTGACGCTGCTGGCGGCTGTCTTCCTCAATTATTTCCACGGCAGGGACTTTCCCCTGACCGCTCTGTCGATTCTGACACCACTCCTGACGGTGGCGACGGTTCTGACCGCCTTTTTCGACAAACGCTGGAACGTGACGCCTTTCGCCCAGGAGTTTCCGGGGGGGCAGGTGGTGATCGCGACGTTGCTGGTTCTCCTTTTTAACATGATCCTGGCGGGTGTGGCGACCGCCGCCTCCACCCGCTTCGGACAACTGATGACCCTGACGACCTGCGTGCTTTTTACCTGCCTCGCCGCCGTGGCGGATTACGCCTTCGGGCAATACGTCGGGGTGTCGAACGCGGCGGCGGCGGCGTACCACATCGTCCCCAACCTGGGTCCGTTCTGGATCATTGACGGCCTCTTCGCCGACCGTCAGGAAATGACGGTCAACGCCTCATACCTCGGTTATGCCGCCGGGTACAGCCTGCTGATGACCGCGGCGTTCGTGAACGTCGGAATCGCCCTGTTCAACCGGCGCGAAGTCGGATGACGGGGTCTCCCGTCGGCATCGCCCTGCCATCCCGATGACGGGTTGTCACCTGCTCCGCGGTTTCGCTGCTCGTCGTTATGTTGTAAACATTTTCATATCAATATGTTAAGAAAAATAACCGCGATGGTACAAAACGTGTAACGCGGTCCGTTGCCGACCTGCCTGCCGGGTCCGCAAAGGAGGCGTTGCATTGACCCTGGACCGACTGACCGTCAAAGCGGCTGAGGCGGTACAAAGTGCGGAGAGAACCGCTCGCACCGCGGGGCATCCTGAACTGACCCCGTTGCACCTCTTGCTGGCGTTGATTCACCCGGAGGGGAGCGACGGCGGGGTTGTCGGGCCGATTCTGGAGCGCGCCGGTCTGGTGCCGAGGCGCATCCACGCTCTCGCGGAAGCCCAGCTTGGTCACCTGCCGAAGGTCACGGGAGGCGCCTTAGCGCCTGCCCGGGCGTTTCAGGAGGTTCTGGACGTTGCGGAGAAGGAGGCGGGACGACTTAAGGATCAATACGTCTCCACCGAACACCTCTTGCTGGCGTTGCTGGAGGTTCGTAGTGACGCCCGGGAGATTCTGACGCTCTGCGGCGCGACGCGGGAGCTGCTTCTGACGGCGATGAAGCAGGTGAGGGGGTCGGCGTCGGTGACGACCCAGGATCCTGAAACGACGTATCAGGCGCTGGAGCGGTACGGGCGCGACCTTGTCCAGATGGCGCGGCAGGGCAAGCTCGACCCGGTGATCGGGCGGGACGATGAAATCCGCCGCACGATGCAGGTGCTCGCCCGGCGGACGAAGAACAACCCGGTTCTTATCGGCGAGCCCGGCGTCGGCAAGACGGCGATTGTCGAGGGGCTCGCGCAGCGCATTCTCGCCGGCGACGTGCCCGAAGTCCTGAAAGAAAAGCGCGTCGTTGCGCTGGATATGGGAGCGCTGATCGCCGGGGCGAAGTACCGCGGCGAGTTCGAGGAGCGCTTAAAGGCCGTGGTCCGCGAAGTCGTCGAGTCGGACGGGCGGGTCATCCTTTTCATCGACGAACTGCACACGGTGGTTGGTGCGGGCAAGGCTGAAGGCTCGGTGGACGCGGGCAACCTGCTCAAGCCCGCGCTGGCCCGCGGCGAGCTGCGCTGCATTGGCGCGACCACGCTCGACGAATACCGCAAGCACGTCGAAAAGGACAAAGCCCTGGAGCGCCGGTTTCAGACGATCTACGTCAGCGAGCCGACGGTGGAAGACACGATCGCGATCCTGCGCGGTCTCAAGCAGCGCTACGACACGCATCACGGGGTGCGCATTCAGGACGCCGCGCTCGTCGCGGCCGCAACGCTGTCACACCGCTACATCGCGGATCGTCACCTCCCGGACAAGGCGATCGACCTGATCGACGAGGCCGCTTCACGCCTGCGCATCGAGAACGACTCGATGCCCGCCGAGGTGGACGCTCTGCACCGCCGGATCATGCAGCTCGAGATCGAGCGCGAGGCGCTGAAAAAAGAGAAGGACGAGGCCAGCCGCAAGCAACTGCGCGACACGGAGAAGGAGCTGGCGCAGCTCAAAGAGGAATTCAATCGCCTCAAAGCGCAGTGGGAGAACGAGAAGAAGAGCATTGCCGAGATCAAGGCGATCAAGGAGGAGATCGCGCGGAAGCAGACGGAGCTGGACGCGGCGCGGCGGCGCTACGACTGGGGGGCGGCGGCGCAGCTTGAGAAAGGCGAGATCCCGCGGTTGGAGAAGCAGCTCGCCGAGCGCGAGGCGCGGCTGGCCGAGATGCACCGGTCCGGACAGGCGCTGCTGCGAGAGGAAGTGACGGCGGAAGAGATCGCGGAAGTCGTGAGCAAGTGGACGGGGGTTCCGGTCGCGCGGATGCTTGAGGGCGAGAAGCAGAAGCTCATCCACATGGAAGAGCGTCTGCACGAGCGCGTCGTCGGGCAAGGCGACGCCGTGCGCGCCGTGTCGGACGCGGTGCGGCGATCGCGTGCGGGCCTGGGCGATCCGAACCGCCCCGTCGGCTCGTTTCTCTTCCTCGGACCCACGGGGGTGGGGAAGACGGAGCTGTGCAAAGCGCTGGCGGAGTTCCTGTTCGACGACGAGTCGGCGTTCGTGCGGATCGACATGAGCGAATTCATGGAGCAGCACGCCGTCGCCCGGCTCATCGGTGCGCCGCCGGGATACGTCGGATACGAAGAAGGGGGGATGCTCACGGAGGCGGTGCATCGCCGGCCGTATTGCGTGGTACTTTTCGATGAGGTCGAGAAAGCGCACCGCGACGTGTTCAATGTGCTTCTTCAGGTGCTCGACGACGGGCGCCTCACGGACGGTCACGGACGGGTCGTGGATTTCAAGAACACGCTGATCGTGATGACGAGCAACATCGGCAGCGAGTACATCGCTGCGATGGCTTCATCCGAGCCGCGCCGGTCGGGAGGCGGTTCCCGAGCCGCGGGCTTCAGTTCGCGCGAGGCTTCACGGGACAGCGGCGCTTTCAACGTGGACGACGCTTCCATCCCCGACATCGAGATCGAAATGAAGGTCAAGGAGGCGCTCAGGCATCACTTCCGCCCCGAGTTTCTCAACCGGATCGATGAGACGATCATCTTTCACCGCCTGTCGCGCGAGGACATGGCGCGGATCGTGGACATCCAGCTTCGCCAGCTTCAGAAGCGGCTGGCGGCGCGTGACATGACGTTGACGCTGACCGACGCCGCGAAGCGTAAACTCGCCGCGGACGGCTACGACCCGGTGTACGGCGCGCGTCCCCTGAAGCGCCTGATCCAGCAGGAGATCGAAAACCCCCTGGCGCGGCGGATTCTGGCGGGCGATTTCGGTCCGGGGGACGGGTTCACGGTGGATGTGAGCGGGGAGACATACACGTTCGTCGGTTCCGACGTCAGCCGCCGCACGTGATTTGTGACGGCGGCGCGGGGGGTCTAGGATGGGGGCGGGATGGTTGGCAGCGGATGAGCGGTGGCGAGGGAACGTCGGTCCGGCGTGCGGGACGGCGCGCGTACCTGATGACCGTGGGGATGCTGCTGGCGGTCGGGTCCGCGGCGGCGTGGTGGACGGCGCGGGCGGGCGATCTGAGCGGGCGGCTGGGGTGGGCGATCCGCTTCGACCTGCCCGGCGCGGCGCGGGCGGCGCGGTTGCCGTCGGAGGAGCTTCCCTTTCTTGTGATCGACATTCCCCGGACGGACGAGCGTGGCCGCTTCGGGGTCAGCGGTCAGATCTATCTCCAGCCGCTGGCGGAAGCGGACGAGGGGAGCCTCGATCTGCTGGCGGAGCGCGTCGCTGAAATCGGGCGTCATCTGAAGATCCGGTTGATGCCGATGCGGCAGCAGGAGCGCTCCGCGGAGGACGGATCGACGGAGATTGAGCTTCACTGTCTCGGCGAAGCGCAGGTGGTCGCGCGAGCGGGGCGCCGGCGAAACGGTGCGGGGTTTGTCGCGGTGCTGGTGACCGACGGGAGGTACTTTAACGACGCGGTTCTTGTGTTTGACGCATTGACGGGGTCGATCCGACCCTCGGTTCTCCGGGATTGAGCCTTGTTCGCAGCATTGCAGGGGCGGTTGGGAAGGGTGCGAGGCGGGTACTCGGAAGTTGCTGACCTGACGGCCCGTTGAAGAAGGGTAGCGCGTCCCTCCGGGACGCGAATTTCACCGAGAACAACCGGCATTACAAAGATCGATCGTGAGTTCTTCAACAGGCTGCGGAGTCTCCCTCTGACTTTGACGCCCGATGTTTTGGGTGCTCGGTCGTTGTGACGCGACGTGTGTTCTGGTCTGAGGTGGGCGGCGGATCGGCGGAGCGACGGGTTTTCCTTCCTCTCGAACTCCTGTCGTCCCTCCGGGACTTGCGGATCCTCCGCGACGGCTTCCCAGCCCCGGCGGGGTGGGCCGTTGTCTGGCGTCCTCTCCGGGGCTGCGGTTCCCGAAACGTCATTCTCAATTCGCGGCGCGCCCCGAGGCGAGCGTTCGCGCGGGCTGAAGCCTGCGGCTCGGTTTTGCGAGGTGTCCTGAGCGAGGCGGCGCGGACTGGGCGGTGAAACTGGGCAGTTGTGCGGGGCGGGATTAGACTTCCCCGGATGCTGAGGGCGATCGGACAGCGCGGCGCCGCGGTGGAGGCGCTTTTCCTGGATTTCTACGGCACACTCAGCGCCGATGATCATGCGGCGGTGGAAAGCGCCTGTCGCGCCGTGGTGGAATCCTACGCTCTGCCGGTAACGTCGCAGGAATTCGCGGTGCGCTGGGGCGAGGTGTTCTTCCGCACGATCGAGTCGGCGAATCATGAGCGCTTCGCCACGCTGCACGAGTGTGAATGTCGCAGTCTGGTCGAGACCCTGCGGGGGATGGGCGTGCGCCCCGGCGACCCGGAGCCGCACGTGGCCGTGTTGAAGTCGTACTGGCAGAATCCGCCGCTGCACGACGACGTGCGGGAGTTGCTCGACGGGTTGAGGGTTCCGGTTTGTTGCGTGTCCAACGCGGACCGGGACGACATCGAGTCCGCGATGGCGCTGCACGACCTGCGGTTCGACGCGTATATCACGTCGGAATGCGCCCGTGCGTACAAGCCGGAGGAGCGGATCTTCCGGCTGGCGGCGGAAAAGCTCGGCGTGGATCCGGCGCGGGTCATGCACGTGGGCGACTCGTTGCACAGCGACGTGGGCGGGGCGCGGAAGCTGGGCATCCGCACGACCTGGATCTGTCGCGAGAAGCGGATTCATGACGTCGGGACGTGTGCGCCGGATCACACGATCCGCTCGCTGCGTGAGCTACCGGCGCTGCTGGGCGGCGATGCAGGTTGATTCCCCTTCGGCGAGGTCCGCGACAGGCGATGCCCGAAACCCTTTACCTCATCGACGGCCACTACCAGATGTTCCGGGCGTTTTATGCGCCGTTTCGCGACCTCTCCAGTCCGACCGGCGAGCCGACGAAGGCGACGCACGTTTTCTGTCAGATGCTGCTGGGGCTGCTGCGCGACCGGAAGCCCGACTATCTCGCGGTGGTGATGGACGTCAGCGACGAGACCGTGTTCCGCCGCGACATCGATCCCGAGTACAAGGCACATCGTGAACCCGCGCCGGAGGACTTCGAGGTCCAGTTCAACCGGGTCGTGCAGATCATCGAGCGCGTCGGGATTCCGATCTTCCGCGTTCCCGGTTTCGAGGCGGATGACGTCGCGGCGACGATCGCCGAGCGCCTGCGCGACCGGGACGTGATCTGCTACCTGGTCAGCCGGGACAAGGATCTGGATCAATTGCTCAGCGATCGTGTCCACATTTTCGACCCCACGAAGGATGAGGTCGTCACGCCGGAGTCGCTCGTGACGTCGAAAGGGTACGCGCCGGAGAAAGCGGTCGAGATTCAGACGCTCACCGGCGACTCGACGGACAACGTGCCGGGCGTGAAAGGGATCGGTCCGAAGACCGCGGTCAAACTGATCGAGAGATACGGGACGGCGGCGGAGGTGGTGCGTCATGCGGCGGAGCAGACGCCGAAGATGCGGGAGAACCTTGAGGCGTTCGCGGAGCGGCTGGACACCGTGCGGAAGCTGGTGACGCTGCGGCGGGACGTTCCGGTGACGTTTGAGCTTAAGCGTTGTCGGGTGGGGGCGTTTGATCTTGGCGCGGCATTGCCGCTTTTTGAGGAGCTGGGGTTCAAGACGCTGCGACAGAACTGGGCGCAGCTTGCGGCTGCGGCCGGAGGAGGCGCTGAGCCCGCGACGTCATCGACCGGATCGGCCGGCGCCGGTCAGGATCGGGCGTCAGGCGTGCCGGCGGGCGCAGGATTGTTGTTCTCGCTGGAGGAGGCGCCGTCGAACGTTGCGTCGCGGTATGAGCTGGTGGATACGCCCGAGGCGCTGGAGGCGATGTGCGCCGAGCTTCGGCGGGCGGGGCGGTTCGCGTTCGACACGGAGACGACGGGTCTGAACCCGGTTCATGCGAAGCTGGTCGGGGCGTCGTTCGCCACGGCGGCGGGGCGAGCGTGGTACGTGGCGGTGCGGTCGAGCGCGGGGCGCACGCTGCCGGAGGCGCTGGTCGTCGAGAAGCTGCGGTCGCTGCTGGAGGATCCGGCGATTCCGAAGATCGGGCAGAACCTCAAGTACGACATGTTGATGCTCCGTCAGACGGGTATCCGCGTGCGCGGCGAGTTGTTCGACACGATGCTGGCGAGTTTTCTGCTGGAGCCGCTGCGTTCCTCGCACGGGCTGGACGCGCTGGCGCAGGGTCTGCTCGGCCACCGCATGATCCCGATCACGGACCTGATCGGCAGCGGGCGGAAGCAGATTTCGATGGATCACGTCGAGACGGCGCGCATCTGCGAGTACGCGGCGGAAGACGCGGATTACACCTGGCGCCTCGGCGAGCTTTTTGAGAAGAAGCTCGCGGGAAGTCCGGTGGAGCGTCTTTTCCGCGAGACGGAGATGCCTCTGGTCGAGGTGCTGACCGAGATGGAGCACAACGGCGTGGCGATCGACGAGAAGCGTCTCGCCGATCTGGGGACGGTGATGGAGGCGGACCTGGAGCGGTTGCGCCAGCAGGTGTACGACCACGTCGGTCATCCTTTCAACCTCGACTCGACGCGCCAACTGGGTGAGGTTCTTTATGACGAGCTGAAGCTGCCGGTCATCAAGAAGACGAAGACGGGTCGGAGCACCGACGCCGAGTCGCTCGAGGGCATTCTTGAGCAGGTGGATCATCCGGTTCCGAAGCTGCTGCTGGAATACCGGGAGATCTTCAAGCTCAAGAGCACGTACGTGGACACGCTGCCGAAGATGGTGAGCCGGCGGACGGGGCGCATCCACGCCTCTTATCATCAGGCCGGGGCGGTGACCGGGCGGTTATCATCGAGCGATCCGAACCTTCAGAACATCCCGATCCGGACGGCGCTGGGTCGGAAGATCCGCGAGGCGTTCGTCGCGGGCTCGCCGGAGACGGTGCTGCTGGCGGCGGATTACTCGCAGATCGAGCTGCGGCTGCTCGCGCACTTCTGCAAGGACGAGGCGCTGCTGGAGGCGTTTCAGCGCGGCGAGGACATCCACCGCTTCGTTGCGTCGCAGGTTCATGATGTCCCGATCGAGCGTGTCACGCCGGAACAGCGCAGCGCCGCCAAGGCGGTCAACTTCGGCATCATTTACGGACAGACGGCGTTCGGACTTTCGCGCGGGCTGGGCATTTCGCAGACGGAGGCGAAGGCGTTCATTGATCGCTACTTCCGGCGCTACCCCGGGATTCGGGCGTTCATTGACCAGTGCGTGGCGTCGGCGCGGCGCAGCGGTTACGCGGAGACGATCCTCGGTCGCCGTCGCCCGATCCGGGAGCTGGAATCTCAGAATCGACAGCAGGCGTCCTTCGGCGAGCGGATCGCGGTCAACACCGTGGTGCAGGGATCGGCTGCGGACCTGATCAAGCGCGCGATGGTGGACATTCACCGGGAGCTGGAGGGTTCCCGCGTCGACTCCGCGGGATCGACGTCGAGGGCCGAGGCGTATACCGCTCGGATGCTGATGCAGGTGCATGACGAGCTGGTCTTCGAGGTCGCAGAAGCGTCGGTCGAGCGCGAGGCGCGGATGATCCGCGAGAAGATGATGAACGCGATCCCGCTGGATGTTCCGATCGTGGTGGACCTGGGGTGGGCGAAGAACTGGCTGGCGGCGAAGTGAGGCCCGGGGGGGGCGGCGGCAGGACGGAGGATCTCCCGGTTTTTCAGGGTGGTGGCGGAGTTTCGCCGTCCGGGTTTGACAGGTTCTGACGGAGGGGTGCGCCGTTTTCGCGGGTTCGGTCGATACAATCCGTGGCGGCGGGGCGGCTGAAGCGGCGCGTGCCGCGGCAACTGAAGATAAGGAAAACATATGCGCGCGATGATGAGTTTGCTGACGTTGATGACGGGGGCGACGGGGCTGGTGCAGGCGGGCGAGATGCCCTGGGTGAAGGACTGGGCGACCGCCCAGCAGACCGCGAAGTCCACCGGCAAGATCGTGATGATCGACTTTTACACGGACTGGTGCGGCTGGTGCAAGCGGCTGGACAAGGACACGTACACGGACACGAAAGTCGTGCAGCTCGCGTCACAGTTCGTCCCGATCAAGCTGAACGCGGAGAAGGACGGGGTCGAGGTCGCGCAGAAGTACAAGGATCATGTTCAGGGCTTTCCGACGATCCTTTTCCTCGATGCACAAGGCGAACTGGTCGGGAAGATCGGCGGATACCTTCCGGCGGGGCCCTTCGCCGAGCAGATGACGAAAATCAAGGACGGTCATGAGCGCTATCAGACGGCCCTGAAGACGTTGAAGGACAAACCGGACGACGGTGAGGCGAACGCCGTGGTCGCGTGGGCGCTATCCAACCGGGGCAAACGCGAGGATGCGGAGCAAGCGTTGGTGAAGGCCGAGGCGGCGAAGTACGTGGGCAACGTTCTCGGCGACGCGTACAACGGCATCGGCGACCTGTACCAGACCGCCGGGCAGTTCGACAAGGCGATCGAGTACTTCACCAAGGCCGACACCAACATCAAGGATCCGCAGATTCGCTCGTACGCGCTGGTCTCGATCGCGTACTGCCACCTTCAGAAGGGGGACCGCGCCGCGGCGAAGAAGGCGGCCGAGGCATTTGTGCAGAAGCCCTGGGCGACGCCGGAGTACGTTGAGATGGCGAAGCAGATCATCGCCGGAGGCTGAGTCGTTGTGTGTGACGCGGGACGGGTCCGCGTCCGGAGATACGTCGTCCTCACGATCGCGCCGGGGTCCGCACGACCCCGGCGTTTTCGTCGGGCCACCGCCGACTGTTGAGCGAAGGAAGGCGCGGGTACGATCGGCGTATGCGCTGGGTCGCGGATTTCTGCTACGTTCTTGCGGGGCTGGTCTACCTGCCCGTCGCGCTTTACAACGCTTTTGTCCGCGGAAAGAACCGCCGCGGGTGGGGTCAGCGCTTCGGGGCTGTCCCGCACTTCGATGCGAGCCGGCGGCGCCTCTGGATTCACGCGGTGTCGCTCGGGGAGGTGAACGCGACGCCCGCGCTGGTTGAGGGGCTGCGCCGCGTCCGTCCTGATCTGGACGTCGTGGTTTCAACGACGACGGACACCGGGTTCGCCCGCGCAACGGCGCTTTACGGCGCGGATCGCGTGTTCCGCTTTCCGCTCGACTTCAGCTTCGCCGTCCGCCGGGCGCTGGATCGTGTGCATCCCGAGTTGATCGTGCTCGTCGAACTGGAGGTCTGGTTCAACCTCATTCACGAGGCGGACCGGCGGGGGATTCCGGTTGCGGTCGTCAACGGGCGGTTGACTGAGCGCAGCGCGCGCAAACTCGCTCGTCTCGGGGGGATCGCCCGGAGCATGTTCCGCCGGCTGACGTGGGTGGGGGCGCAGGACACGACGATCGCAGCGCGGTTCGAGCGCCTCGGAACGCCGCTGGAGCGGATCGAGATCACGTCCTCGATGAAGTGGGACACGGCGACCGTCGCGGACCGCGTTTCCGGGACGGACGAGCTTCGGGTCGCGCTGGGTCTGGGCGAGAACGAAGCACTGTGGGTCTGCGGCAGCACGGGCGATGACGAGGAGCCCCTGCTGCTGGAGGCGTTTCGCGCCTTGCTGGCGGGAGCGACGGGCGCGGCAATAACTCCGACGTCGCCGCGGCTGGCGCTCGTTCCGCGAAAACCCGAGCGGTTCAACGACGTGGCGCGCCTGATTGAGCGCTGCGGGTTCGACGTCGTTCGGCGCAGCCTTTGTCCCGACGGCGCGTCGACGCCCGGAGGAGGCGTCCGGACGGTGATCCTCGGAGACACGCTGGGGGAGCTGCGGAAGTTCTACGCGCTGGCGCGGGTCGTGTACGTGGGGCGTTCGCTGGTACCGCTGGGAGGGTCGGACCCGATCGAGGCGGCCGCGCTGGGTCGGGCGGTGCTTTGCGGACCGCACATGAACAATTTTGAGGCGCCGGTCGCGGCGTTGGCGGAAGCGGGGGCGCTGCGGCGGATCGGAAGCGCGTCAGAGCTGGCGGCGGCGGTGCGGGACTGGCTTGCCGATCCGGCGGCGCTCGCGGAGCGCGGTGAGAAGGCGCGTCGCGTCGTCGTGGCGCATCAGGGCGCGACGGCGCGCACCGTCGATCGCCTTACGGCGATCCTGCGCGGACGTTTGCCGTCGTAACCCGTTGTCGGCGCGCTGACGCGGCGGCAGGGTTAAACCGGCGATCCGGCTGGGCGTGTGTTACCGCGGCGCGCCCGGGTCGTTCGAGTCGGGGGGCAACGCTGGTTCAGAACGGGAAGGTGAGTCTTCGGATTCAGGCGTGTCCGCGGATTTCGCCGGTTCCTCGCCCGGCGTGGCTGAGTCGGGAGCCGCGTCGGCGGGGGGAGGCTCGGGAAACGGACCGAACTCCGGAAGGGGCGGCATCGGGCGGTTCGGCGCGAGTTCCGCCCACAACGTCGGCATCGCCTCACAATCCGGCAGCGCGCGATGCACAATGACGATCGCCCCGAGCACGTCATCGACCGGGGCGCCCGCCGACGCCGCCTGCCGCAGGTGCGCTTCCGCGTCGGCGCACTTTCCGTCGAGCATCGCGAGGTTGGCCGCGACGAAGCGGGCGCGGATGTTCCGGGGATCCAGTTCGATCGCCCGCGCGATCCATGTCGCCAGTTCCGGGGGCAGCTCCCAAGGCCGACGCTGCAACACCCGGAACGCCACGTCCGCGTAGATGGCGGAGAGCCGCAGATTCTGCTGCGTTGAATCCGAGACGCCTCCCGGATCCGTCAGGATCGTCCGGATCTCCTCCTCTCGACCGCCGGCGGCCAGGTAAGCCGTCCGTCGGATGAGCGTTGTGCGATGCTTGAAGGCGTCGCCCTGCTCCCCGCCCGGCGCGACGGAGATAGCGCGGTCGAGCGTCGCCAAGGCCGCCTCGGGAGATGCCGGCGTGGCGAGGAAGCGGGCGTCAGCGAGTTCCGCCAGGGCGTACGCGGAAGCCAGCGGCGCGGAGCTGAAGAACCCGTAACGCTCGTACCCTCCCGCAGCTTTGTCGAACGCCTCGACCGCGTCGGCATACCGCGACGCGGCGACATGAAGAATGCCGCCGACGCGGACAATCTCAGGCGCCCAGCGCTGGACCGCATCCGCAGGTTGATACACGGGCGAGTCGAGAAACGTCATCGCGCGGGTGTAGATCGATCCGAAGGCGTCATCAAACCCCGGCGTGGCGTCGGCGTAGTCGGTCAGTCCGCCGACATATTCCGAGACGACCGGTTCGTGGCGCAGGGGGCGGGCGAGATAGACGATCGCGCGTTCGAAGTCGAGCATCGGCCCGGCGATCTGCACGCACTTGACGGCGATATCCGCGTTGAACGGCTGACGGGCGAGTTCGATTTCGAGGGACTGTGCGGCGTTGGCGAGGTAAGCGGCGGCTTCCTCGTTGCGGTTGCGGGCGGTGGCGAACTCCCACCCCATCAGGAGCAGCTCCGCGTTCAGCCGGCTGGCGCCGAGATAACCTGGGGCGCAGGTGAGCACGTCATGCAGGATCGTTCGGGCGCGATCGGCGAAGGTCAGCGCCGACTCGACGGCGCGCTGTCCTTCGGCAAGCAGGGTCGTGTTCGCGGGCGTCTCCTGCTGCGCCCGCCAGCTCAGTTCAAGACCCTTGCGCTGCAGCGTGCGGGCGTGAATCAGCGCCGCTTCGCAATGAAGGAGCATATCCTGCATCGCGCGATCGGTGCGCAGCGGGCGACCCGCCGCAGCGTACTTCACCAGAGCGTCCTCGATCCGGCCCTCGCGCACCAGCGCCGCGGCGTCATGCCCCGCCCGCGCCGCGCGGAAGTCGTGAAACGCCAGCACGAGCACGCCCATCCCCAGCAGGAACGCCCCGCCCGCGGCCGCCAGCCCCACGTCGCGCCGCCGCGAGAGTTCACTCACGAGGTTCGTCGTCCGCGAGCCGCACATCGCCCAGGTCAGCCCCAGCACGGTGTAAAACGCGCAGGGAACCTCACCGAAGCGCAGCCCCACCCCGAAGCACTCCTCGACGATCAAGGCGGCCAGCGCCGCCAGCAGCGCGATCAGCGCGCGACGCTGCGGTTCGGACAGGTCCGACTCCAGCGCGTTCATCCCCGCCATGAAAGTCAGGGCGAACATCGCCAGCAGCAGCACGAACCCGATCGATCCCGAGTCCGCGAGAACCTCCAGCCACTCATTGTGCGCATGCCCGAGACGCGCCGACAACGCCCGCGGATCCTCCTCGACGTCGGTCCGCCGAAGCGGGTCGTCGCGCCACTCCCGGCTGATGAGCTGGTCCACCCCGAGGGTGAACCCGCCCGGTCCGCAGCCCGCGATCGGATGTTCCTGAAACAGGCTGACGGCGTAAGTCCAGCCGTGAAACCGGACGCGCGCCGTCGCGTCTCGCCCGTATTCGGACGAGCCTTCCGCAGCGCGCAGTCCGTACCACGCCCCCGCGACCGCCAGCACGGCGCCCGCCCCGACGACATAGCGCTTCCGCCCGGCGCCGGCTCGCAGGTACAGCATCGTCAGCACACCGCACACCAGCCCGACGATCGCGCCGGAGGGGCGGGCGGCGCTGCGCAGCACGTCGGCGACGTGCGCGCCCGCGCCTCGTCCGACCGAGTCCGGCGCGTTACTCAGCAGGATCGCCCACGCCAAGACCATCGCGAAACCCGAGAATCCCGCGGCCCGCACGACGCCGGCGATCCCTCCTCCGCGTCGCAGGTCGGTCAGCGCAGAGGCCGCATGCGCGCCGGAAACGATCAGCCCGGGCAGAAGACATGCGGCCAGAAACGTGGGATTGCCGAAGGGAAACTTCGCCCGAAGGTGCGGATTGCGTTCGTAAAAATACCAGATCGCAAGCGAGGCCGCGATGACGCTGACGATCATCAGACCTCCGACCGCAAGACGCGCCGCGGACCGGGTCAGCGATGCGCTCAGTGCAAACGACCACAACAGTCCGACCCCGCTGACCGCCGCCGCCGCGAGAGCCAGACTGATTGCGGAGGAAGCGCCTCCGCCCGGCGACGCCGCCGAGGTCGTCAGGGCCCGGATCAGCAGCCACGCAACGAACAAGCCGCCCGTGATATGCGCCGCGATCAGCGGCGCGATATTCCGCCGAGCGGCGGGCTGGTCCTTCTCTGCGTCGGACGCCGCCGACTCCTGCGCCGGAGTGTCACCCGGCGGCAGCACCGGCGCGGCGGCAGCGGGCGCCGCCACCTCCTCCGCGTCCGGCGATCGCCGGGAGGCCAGAACGACGCTGACGCAGATCAGCGCCGCGGCGGTGAAGAACATGAGACAGAAGCTCTTGATCGCGTCCGCGTGGCGCGCCGGGGCTTCGTAGTTCAGGCACAGGAGCTGAACCACCGACCGCAGCAGCGAATTCGCCCCCCACGCCCGAGCCCCGTCCACCAACTCGACGCTTTCCGGAACGCTCAGCAGCAGAAAACCGCCGCACAACATCGCCACGACCAGCACGATCATGACCACGTGAAGCGGGCGGACGGCGTCGGGATCCCAGGTTCGCGTCAGCAAGGCTTGTGCCCTGTCAATATTGGCGCAGGAACATCCGCGCCCGTCGGCCGCGCCGTCGATCCGGACGGGGCGGTGCATTATCCGATTTCAATACGTCGGGTCAAAAGGCCGGGTTCGCGGAGGCGCGGCGCCGGGAGGCGGATCGCCTCCGGAACGAGTTCTCGTGGCAGCGGTAGGCGCCGCAGAAGCGATCGAGGCGCCGGTTCGGAGGGAAGGAAGGCCTCGCAGGTTCAGACGCCGACGGCCTCGAGCCGTGACTCCCGGTCGGCGTGGCGGCGGCGGATTTCGTCAAACTGACGATCGCCGTCAAGGAAGGCGCGGACGATGACCGGGTCGAAGTGCTTGCCTGAGTCCTTGCGGATGCGTTCCACCGCCTGCTCATGCGAAGCCGCCTCCTTGTACCGTCGAACGCTGGTGATCGCGTCGTAAGCATCCGCCAACGCAACGATCCGCGCCGCCAGCGGAATCTCGTCGGCGGAAAGCCCTCTCGGATATCCCCGACCGTCGTAACGTTCGTGATGGGCGTACGCGATGTCCGAGCACATCTGAAGCAGCGGTGCGCCGCCGCCGGTGCCTTCCATCGCCATCGAAAGCACGCGGAAGCCGATTTCCGTGTGCGTCTTCATCAGATCGAACTCCTCGTCGGTCAGCGCGCCGGGCTTCGTCAGCACGTCGTCGGGGATGCCGATCTTGCCGATGTCGTGCATCGGCGCCGCCAGCTCGATCATCTCGATGAACTCCTCGTTGATCTGTCCGCGGAACGCCCCGTCGTCCAGGAGACGCTGCGCCAGCAGCCGCGCGTAACGCGCGACGCGCTCCAGGTGCAGGCTCGTTTCGTCGTCCCGGTATTCGGAAAGCCGCCCGATCGTTCGCAGCAGGACGAGAACCGACTCCTGGAGCCGCCGTCGCCGCTCGAGATGGTTCAGCGCGATCGCCCCGGCATCCGCGATCGACCGGATGCACTCGATCTCGTGCTCGCTGAACGTGCTGGGCGCCGCCTTCTCCGTCACGTTCAGCACGCCGAGCACCTCGCCGTGCGACGCCAGCGACGCGGTCACCAGCGGCGTCGACAGAAACGTGTCGCTCGTGTACGCATACCGCCCACTCGACTTGTCTTCGTCGCAGACCGTCTTGGCGACGACCGTCTTTCCGCTCTGGAACACGCGCCCGGCGACCCCCTCGCCCGCGCCCACGCGGATCCGCCGCACCAGGCTTCGCTCGATCCCCAGCGCCCGCTCGCAGATCAGGGACTCGCCGCTGTTGTCCGCCATCATCAGCGAGATGCGCTCGCTGCCGGTCGCATCCCGCGCGCAGCGCACGATCAGGTCGAGAATCTCGTCGCGCGTCGTCGCCTGATTCAGCGACCGCATGTAATCGTAGAGCACCTGAAGCCGGTGCGTCTTCTCCCGGACTTCGCTTTCCAGCCTCCGGTTCAGCTCCTCGATCTGACGGCGGCTCGTCGCCAGGCGATGCACCGTGCGCACCCGGGCGAGGATCTCCAGCATGTCGAAGGGTTTCGCCAGGTATTCCTGCGCCCCGGCTTCCAGTCCCCGCACCAGATCCTCGGTGCGCGTCCGGGCGGTCAGCATGATGACCGGGATATGCGCCGTCGCGGGATCCTCCTTCAGGCGGCGGGTCGCCGTCAGCCCGTCCATCACCGGCATGTTCACGTCCATCACGACGACGTCCGGCTGCTCACGTCGGGCGGTTTCGATCGCTTCAGCGCCGTTGGACGCCGTGAAGACGTGATATCCGGCGTGCCGAAGGTGGGCGCAGAGGACGAACTTCAGCTCCTCCTCGTCGTCCACGATCAGGATGGTGCCGATTCCGGCCTCGTTCATCGGCGCAAGCTCCGAACCGGTCTCCGTGGTGCGCCCGCACGGCGCATTCCGGTCCGGTCAGGTCATCGGCGATCCGCGTTCCGCTCCTGATTTGCCCGACCCGGCGATGCCCGATAGGAAAGGCATGTCCGAGAAACGCCGGGTCACGGCGATCCGGTGTTGGGCCGGTTGATCGACGAAATGAAACAGGCGATCGTGGACGTTTACCCCTTACTTTTCGACCCGATCTATCAGACGCGCATCTGGGGCGGGCGCCGGCTGGAGACTTTGCTCGGACGTTCATTGCCGCCCGCCGAGCCGATCGGCGAAAGCTGGGAGCTTTCCGATCTGCCCGGAGCGGAAAGCCGGGTGCGGCACGGGCCTGCACGAGGCCGCCCGCTGCACGCGCTCGTCGAAGACTGGGGAACCTCGCTGACCGGGCGGACGCCCCTTTGCGACGGACGGTTCCCGCTCCTGATCAAGTATCTCGATGCCGATCAACCACTCAGCGTTCAGGTGCATCCGCCACCGGACGCGGATGCCGACGTCGCCGGTCCGGTGAAGCACGAAGCGTGGGTCGTACTCCACGCCGACCCTGAGGGCTGCGTCTACCGCGGTCTGCGCCCCGGCGTGACGGCGGACCGGCTCAGGTCAGCGATTCACGACGGTCATGCTCCCGATCTCCTGGAGCGGATTCCGGTGCGCGCCGGACAGGCGCTGTATCTGCCCGCCGGGGTGGTTCATGCGCTCGGAGGCGGCGTTCTCGTCGCTGAAGTTCAGACGCCCAGCGACGTCACCTACCGCCTCTTTGACTGGAATCGCGCCGATCCGCACACCGGGCGCCCCCGCGACCTTCACATCGATCAGGCGTTGCGATGCCTCAGACCCGCTCAGAACCTCGTGCAGGCCGAGGCAAGGTCGCATGTCGCCAGCGTCTGGACGTCGGTTACGCGGCTGATCTCGTGCAGCCACTTTGTCATCGAGCGCGTGCGGATGATCGAGGGCGTCGAGCAGGACGTGCCTTATGCGGAACCGGTGATCTGGATGATCCTTGCCGGGGAGGGCGAGGTTTCGTGTAAGTTCGGTGACGACCGGATGATCGTCGGTTTTGCGCCTTCGGACACCGTCCTGCTGCCCGCGGGATTGCGCGAGGCGCGGGTGCGCACGAGCTCCGTCTGCACGTGGCTGGAGATCACGATCCCGGTCCCCAGTCCGCTGGCGGGATTTGATCGGCCGGATCGGGCGGTGCTGCGGGCCGCCGCGGAGCCGCCGCCGGCGTTCGTGCCTCTTGCGGTGCGCCCGGAAAAACGGGAGAAGTAACCGCTCGGAGCGGGAGGCGGAGGAGGAGGGGTGCGGAATCTCGTCAGAGGACATCGTGCGGGGGGGCTGATCCTCGCGCATCACGCCCGGTCGTGGCGCCGGCTGCGCGGGCTCGTGCTGATCTCCGCGTGCGTGCTCGTCGTTCTCGAGCTTCACGCGCTGATGCACGTCGCCTTCGCGGGCGAAGTGCTCGCCGCGATCCGTCAGGCGATGCGGATTCTGTGCATTCTTCTGTGCGGCGGTATTCTCTACCGTTTCATTTCCGTCGCACATGCCGTCGCCAACCTCCGCGAGCGGGTCATGCGTCTTCAGCATCGCCTGGCGCGCATCGAAGACGCCGTCACGGCGCCGCTGGCCTCGACACAGGCGACGCTCGGAGACGGCGAGACGCCGTCGTCCGCAACCCCTTTCAAGATCGAGGCGGTGGTGGAGGAACTCGAACCGGCTGCTGCCGCTTCGTACCACGCCGGGTCCGCGACCTCGGATCCTGCTGAAGGACGCCTCGACCGCGCGGACTCAGACACCCCCGCGCAATCCCGTCCTTTCGTTGCACCGTCGCATGTCGGTCCGACCGACCCCGGCGACGAGGAACCTCTCACGGAACGCTCACTGCGGGATCGCCTCCGGGAAGCCTTGCTCTCTCGCAACCTGTTTGAAGCCCTGCATGTCGGGCGTCGCCTGATGCAGGCGCACCCTGATGCCGATGCGGCCCGGGAGTTCGCTGCGCTGGCGCCGCTGCTGGAAGCAAGGCTTCAGACTTCCGAGACCCTCCCGCAGGAACCCGCCGCCGATCCCGTGTTGCGCTAGCGTTCCAAGTCGCGGGTTCGTGGCGCAGGTTCGGATTGCAGACCTCCAGTCTGCACCTGCCGAGCAGACTTCCGGTTCGGTGCGATCCGTTAAGACCTTGATCTTACTTCGGGTCTTGTTGCGTCCGGCGATGCGCCGCGAAAATGCCGGCCTGAACGAGTATCCCTGCTTGAAGCACCGCGCACCCCACCCAGTAAGGCGTCGCCAGCGTCCCCGCCTCCGCCAGCACCCCCCCGCCGAACGACCCGATCAGAAACCCCGTCGAAACGAGAATCTCATGAACCGCCATCCTCGCGGTCCGATTGCGCCCGCCGGCGACTCCGTAATAAAGGTGAGACGCATACAGGAAGCTGATGCCCACGCCAGCCAGCCCGCCGCACAGGAAAAGCGATCCCGCTCCGGACGCTGAATACGCCAGCAGAAGGCTCGCCCCCAGCCCACCCTGGAACGCCCACATCCACCCGGCCTTGTGATGCCACCAGGCGTGTCTCCCCAGCAGCGCGAACCCCACCGCCATCGTGAGGCTCAGAAAGGTTCCGATCAGCCCTTGCCGCGTCGCCCCCACCCCCAGGTCGTTCGCCAGCCCCGGAAGCTGAATGCGCAGCAGACCCAGCGCGACGTATCCCGAGACCACCGCCACCCGCGCCATCCTCCGGTAGACGATCATCCGATCCGTCGCCGCGGCGTCTGCGGACGGAGGCTCGTCACCGGTCGCTGTCGTGCGGAGCGGGGCACAAACGAAGAACAAACCGAGCGAAATCACGTGGCACACCGCGGCGAACCAGAACGGCGCCGTCGGGTGAATGTCGAAAAGAAGCCCGCCCATCAAGGGCCCGAGCACCATCCCGCTCGACCACGATGCATTGAACCGCCCCAGCCGCTGGTTCAGCGCCGCGCCCTCCAGCCCGGTCGAGACGCGCCCCATCACCGGCGGCCACAACCACGACGTCGCGACTCCGAAAAACGAAACCAGCACGAACAAGGCGTTCAGCGTCGTGGCGAACGCCATCCCCACCGCTCCCAGCGTCAGCGCCAAGCTGCTGACCACCGCTTGCGTCCGCCAGTCCAACGTCCCCGCAGCCCGGCGGCTCAGGAGCACGGACCCCACGTAGAAACCCTGATACAGCGCCCCGATCAGCCCGATCTGCGACGGCGACGCGCCCAGGTGACGCTCCGCCAGGTTCGGCCACGCGATGAAAAGCTGCCCGAACGAGGCGCTGCTGATCAGCGACGCCGCGTCCACCGCGTACCCGTCCCATCGTCGCCCCGTCGCCGGCTTTTCCGCGTCCGCTTCCACCTCGCCCTCCGCGCGACGGCAATGTACGAGATGCGACCCCCTGAAAACAGCGCCAGGGGGGCGACGCCTCCTGCCCGGGGTCGCCGAACCCGACCGCGCCCGTGAGGAAGCGTTCGAGGAAAGACACCAAGGCACCAAGGTGCGAAGAAAATCCGATCCCCGAGTCCCCGAGGATCGAGCACCGAGACGACGACGGCAAGGATCCCGCGCCGGACGGCGCGGTCACTCGGTCAACTCCGCCTGCAATCGCGCCAGGTATTCGCGCGCGGAGGCCAGGTCGCGCAGCGGGTGTTCCGATGTTTGTCGCCGGACGATGTGCGGACCGTGATAACCGGAGGCGTCCAGCAGCATCAGGTGAGAGAGAAAATCCACGTCTCCCTCGCCGATCGCCGTCTCCGCGCCGCCGCGCCCGGGGGCTCCCGCCGTCGCGTCGCGGACGTGCGAGAGCACCACGTCGCCGCTGCGCAACGCGAGCAACCGGTGCGGCGATGTCCCGGACATCAGCATCGCCGCCGGATCCAGGCAGATCCGCACATGCGGCGTGTCCAGCGACGAAAGAAACGCCGCAAGAGGCTCCGGCGCATCCGCCGAAGGACGGATGGCGTAGATTACGCCGGATCGTTCCGCGTCCCGGGCGATCTGGCGCAGCGCCTCGATCGCCGTCGCCGAGGGCGATCCCGTGGCGGCGTCCGTCAGCGCGCCCACCCCCGCCGTGACGACCGGAATATGCATCGCCCCCGCCGCCTGAAGGACCGCCCGCGTCCGGTCGATCCGCTCTTCCACCCGCACCGCGTCCGTCAGACGCAATCCCGGAAAATCCGCGGACGCCGCAGCCGCTGACAACCCGTGATCCTTCGCAAACCGCAGGAAGTGCCGCCGGCCGCTCTGCGTCGTCGTCGCCTCCGCCAGCTCCGCGCCGCCCAGCCCGAACTCGATCGCGCGAAACCCGAGACGCGCCGCTGCCGGGACAGCCTCCTTGATGGGAAGCCGCAGATCATCGAGGTCCACGCCGAGTTGCAGAGCGTCCACGGTCGCCTCCCGCGTCACCAACCGGCGCCGCATTGCGGGCAGATCGCCCGCCCCTCCCGATCCAGCGGGACAACCCAGCGACCTCGACAGGCGCTGGAAAAGCACTGCCGCGCAAGCTGCCCCGTCTCCTTGCGGCAGCGCGGACACGCCACCGGAAAGTCGTCGAAACTTTTCTTGCGGTAGATCGTGAAATGATGCCCGCACGACGGCGACGCGCAAATAACGTGAAAGTACGCCTCCTGCGCCGGCGGAAGCGCGTCCGCCGGGGGCGGCGGCGTCACCAGACTGATGATCGTCGCCAGCAGCCAGAACACCAACGCCGCACCGACGACGTAGACCCCGCAGCGGATCGCCGTCGTCTCCCAGATCAACCGCGGCTCTTCCCGTACCTGCACGTACCACTCATGCAGGCGCACGCGCGCCGTGGGCAGCCACGCCCGGATCGCCAGGTACCAGTCGCTTAGTCGGTTCGGTGATTCCTGTGCCATCGCGGTCGCCGCCGGCCGTCCCACGCCGACCTCCGACTCCGCTCTTTACCCGCGCCAACACCGACCGGCAAGCACATAAGACGCCGTTTCAAAACTCCTGAGTCCCCCTCCGACCCCCGTGTGTAACGCCTGCTGACTCCGATGCACAGCGCCTCTGAACCCAGTGTGCATTGCATCCTGAGCCCGGTGTGCAACGCCTACTGACCCCGGTACGTAGCGCCTGGAGGGTCTTGAGGTCGCGACACGGCTCGCCCTTGCACCCCGAAGGGACGGCGGATTAGCAGCGCGCCCTTGTGCCCCGAAGGGACGGCGAATTGGCGGCGCATCCTTGTGCCCCGGAGGGGCAGCCGAGAGTAGCCCAGCGATTTATCGATGGGAACCTTGGCGCCTAGACCGCGCCGTCCCGGAGGGCTTCCCAGCCCTGGCGGGCTGGGCTGTTTTCCGACGCCCCTGCCGGGGCTAGGACTTTCGGATGATCCTCTGGGGGCAAAGACTGCCGGATGATCCTCCAGGGCACAGGACATCCCGTCGATTTCCCGGCGCGATCGTACGTTCATGCGAAGCCAAAGCCCGCCAGCCGGAGTCAAGGGGGGACTCAGGTCAAAGCTAAGCCGCGCCCGCCAGGAACCGCTCCCGCTTACTCCGCTCGGTCTTGCAGGAGCCGAATCCACGTCCGCAGTCCCAGACCCCCGTGTCATCAAGTCACGGCTGCACCGTGAAGGTGCAAGGCTTCGCCGTATTCCCGCGAGGAGCCGCTTACTCCCCCACCTTAAAGCGCGTGATCGCGATCGTTCGCTCGCCCTGCGTCTTCGTCCCCACGATCGTCGCCACCAGTTCGTAGCGCCCCGGCGACAGCGGCGGGACGCCTTCGATCTCCGTTCCTCCGGAAGGTCCGCTCGTACCCGACCGGTCCGTGTACGTGAACACGTCACCGGCGCTGCACAGCGGGTACGCTGCGTCCGATCGCGGAACGCCCTGACGCCGCGAGTCCATCGCGATCAGGAACGACTCATCCGCCTTCTCCCCTCGCGCCCCGGCCACCTCCACCAACCGCATCAGGTAAACCTGAACGCGCACGATGTCGCCGACGACCGGCGGCAACGCCCGGAACGACACCGTCGGCGTCGCGGAAACCGGCTCGCTGATCTCCCACTGAATCTTGCCCGGCGAAAACCGCCCCTCTCGGCCGTCGATCGAAATCCAGACACAGGGGCGCATCGGATCCAGCGGCGAAGGCGCACCCCGGCCCGCCTGCGTCGTCGGATTCGCGCTGAGCGTGTACCCGTCGGGCGATGAGGTTGACGACGACGCGGAGCGCGGGTCCGTCTGTGCCGCGGGCGTCACCGGAGCCGGCGCTGGGTTGGTGTCCCGGCCGGACGCCGCGGCGTCATCGGCTGTTCCTGCCCGGTTTTCCGCCTTCGGAGCAGGCGCGCTCGGAGTCGGTGCGTTCGATTCCGTCGCATCCTCCGCGGGGGCGGCGCCGGTTGCCGCCGGCGCTTCTGTCGCCGAGGGCTTCGCATCCGGTGCGGGCGGCAGGCTCGTCGTGACGGCGGGTTCGCCCGTCTCTCCTGATGGCGCGGCGTTCGAGGCGGAAGCGCTGGATGTCGCTGGCGCGGGACGCGCGTCGTCGGGTGCATCCGAAGCGGCGGTTCGCGTCACCGGGGTTGGTCGTTCGGGCGCCTCCGCGGCGGAGGCAGCGCCGTCAGGCTTACGCGAATCCGCGGACACAGACTGCGGCTGCACCGCGCCGTCCTTGCGAGGCTGCTGACACCCGCCCAGAGCCGCAACCAGGACGAAGACAACCCCCAGCGTCGTCCTCTTGATGCAATTGTTGTTCATGCGGTGATCCCCTCGATCTGTTCCGACCCGACTCTCCCCGCCCCTTCGACACGGGGGACATTATCCGCTCCCGCCGGTATGATTCCCAGCGTTGCGACGGGCGATCCGCCGGCGTCAGGACCGGATCGGGTTCCGGGGCTTCGCGGTCGTTCACGCAAGATATTCATGCACAAAAGGTTAAAGGCGAACCGGCGAAGACGCAATCTTCACGGCAGGCGCGAAATCACATGACTTCATCCGAAATCCGACGCCAGTTCATCGAGTTCTTCCGTCAGCGCGGGCACACCGTCGTTCCCTCCTCGCCGGTCGTGCCCTTCGACGACCCCACCCTCCTTTTCACCAACGCAGGGATGAACCAGTTCAAACCGATCTTTCTCGGCCAGAAGCCTGCGGATGTCGACCGGTGGACGGGGGTGACGCCGGGGATGGCGACCCGCGCCGCCAACTCCCAGAAGTGCATCCGCGCCGGCGGAAAACACAACGACCTCGACGACGTCGGCAAGGACACTTACCACCACACCTTTTTCGAGATGCTCGGAAACTGGTCCTTCGGCGACTACTTCAAGAAGGAGGCGATCGCCTGGGCGTGGGAGCTGCTCACGAAAGTCTGGGGCATTCCGAAGGAGCGACTCCACGCAACGTACTTTCAGGGCGACGCGGCTGAGGGCCTTGCACCCGACCAGGAAGCGGCCGACCTCTGGCGTACCACGACCGGCATCAACCCGTCGCACATTCATCCCGGGAATAAGAAAGACAACTTCTGGGAGATGGGCGACACCGGTCCGTGCGGTCCGTGCAGCGAGATTCACATCGATCTGACGCCGGATTGCAGCGGGGGGGCTCTCGTCAACGCCGGCGACGCGCGGGTGATGGAGATCTGGAACCTCGTGTTCATCCAGTTCAACCGTGGCAGTGACGGCAAGCTGACACCCCTGCCCGCGAAACACGTGGACACCGGCATGGGCTTCGAGCGCCTCTGCTCAGTGCTGCAAGGCCTGTCGGCGGGCAAGCTGGGGAACTTCACGAACTACGACACCGACGTGTTCACCCCGATTTTCGACGCGATCCGCAAACGCACCGGCGCGCCGGCGTACACGGGAACGCTTCCGGATCAGAACCGCGACCGTCAGGGAGCGAACCTCACGAATCCGGACCGCGCTATCGGACGTGAGGCAACCCATCCCAGTCACGGAGAAGGTTCACGACCATCGCCCCCGCAACCGGCGCCGCAGGGGTCGCTCCCTGACGGTCGCGGCTCTGAGCGCGGGGCGCAAGCGCAGATCATGATCGACGTCTCCTACCGCGTCATCGCCGACCACCTCCGCGCGCTGACCTTCGCGATCACCGACGGCGCGATGCCGAGCAACGAGGGTCGCGGGTTCGTCCTCCGCCGCATCCTCCGCCGCGCCGTCCGCTTCGGGCGGCAATATCTGAACATGCACGAACCGTTCATCGGCGACCTGGTGGAACCGCTCGTGCATTACATGAGCGATGCCTTTCCGGAGTTGCGCACCGCGCACGGCGGGAAGAATGTCAGGCACGTGACCGAAATCATCCGCGACGAAGAAGCGTCGTTTTTGAAGACGCTGGACCGGGGGATGAAGTTGTTTGATGAGGCGGTGGAGCGGGCGTTGCAGAACCGCGCCTTTCAGAGCCGCGACCGTGAGGGAGCGAACCTCCGCGCCTTTCAGAGCCGCGACCGTGAGGGAGCGAACCTCACGAACCAGGATCGCGGTCTCGTGCGCGAGAAAACGCCTCTCCCCGAGGAGGAAAACCTGCCACCATCGTCGCCGCAACCGGTGTCGCAGGGGTCGCTCCCTTACGGTCGCGGCTCAGATGCGACCAGCCCGGACATGCGCAGCGCCTACGGCGGCGCCGCGGCTTACTTCATCACGTTTCACACTTACGGAACCTGGCTCCACGGGGCGGACGAAGGCTCCGTTACTACGGGCCGCAACAGCTACGGCGAACCGACCCTTGATCCCGACGATCGCGCAGTGAGCGCCGAGCAGAAGCGAATGACCGCCCCGGCGTTTGTCATGAACGCAACGCATCGCGCCGTTGTCGAGACCGCGATTCGGGAGGTTTCGGAGCATCGCAACTGGACGTTGCACGGTCTGAACGTCCGCACCAATCACGTGCATGTCGTCGTCAGCGCACCGGAGGCGCCCGAACGCGTCATGAACGACTTCAAGGCCTATGCAACGCGGCGGATGAGGGAGGCGGAGTTGATTAAGGCGGACCAGCGGGTCTGGAGTCGCCACGGGAGCACGCGATACCTTTGGAAACCCGAAGATGTTGCGGGCGCATGTGAATATGTCGCGCTCCACCAGGGAGAAGATCTCCCACAAACACCCCCACAAGCACACGCGCATCCGAGCCGCGACCGTGAGGGAGCGAACCTCACGAACCAGGATCGCGGTCTCGTGCGCGAGAAAACGCCTCTCCCCGAGGGGGAAAACCTGCCACCAGCGCCTCCGCAACCGGTGTCGCAGGGGTCGCTCCCTTACGGTCGCGGCTCTGATGGCGTCATTTCCGGCGAGGACGCCTTCAGGCTTCACGACACCTACGGATTCCCCATCGACCTCACGCAGCAGATGGCCGAGGAGCGCGGACTGACCGTGGACATCGCCGAGTATGAGCGGTTGATGGAGGAGGCGCGAATCCGAGCGCGCGGGTCGGACCGCGATACCGAGACACCTCTTGAGCCAGAGACGTACGAGCACCTCGGCACGGCTTCATGCGATGATTCTCTGAAGTACCTTGAACCACTTGAGTGTGACGCATTTGTGTTCAGCCTGGGAGCACGCTCGACGGGGCTGGACGCCTCTGATTCCGCTCGTCCGGGAGAGCAGATCAGTTTCAGCACGACCCAAACCGTTTTCTATGCCGAACAGGGCGGTCAAGTCGCTGACACGGGCAGCCTCGAAGATAAGGATGGCAACGTATTGGTTGAGGTCATCGATGTCATCCGAAGAGGTAATCATGTTTTTCATCGCGGCATTGTGCGACGTGAAATCACAGCGGGCATCACTGCGCATCTTCGCGTGAATCGTGCTCGCCGTCGACTGATCCAGCAGAATCACACCGCCACGCACCTGCTCAACTGGGCGTTGCGCGAAGCGCTCTGCCCGCCGGAGGAGCGCGTCAATCCGCATGTGCAGCAGAAGGGATCGCTGGTGGATGCGGAGAAGACACGCTTCGACTTTTCGCACAACAAGGCGCTGAGCGAGGAGGAGATCGAGCACATCGAGGGGTTTGTGAGGATGCAGATCGCCGCGGATCACGTGGTCTACGCCGCGACGCGCGAGGAGGATTTCGTGGATCAGGCCGCGGCGCGGAAGGTGAACACGCTGCGGGCGGTGTTCGGCGAGAAGTATCCCGAGAAGGTCCGCGTCGTTTCGATCGGCGTGCCGGTCACGGAGGCGGACGCGAAGGCGGCGGGCAGGACGGACTGGCTGCTGAAGTCGCCGCAACATCCGAAGTGGATGCGGTATTCCGTCGAGTTCTGCGGCGGGACGCACGTGAAACACACGAGCGAGGTCGAGGACTTCGTCATTGTTTCCGAGGAGGCGGTGGCGAAGGGCGTGCGGCGCGTGGTGGGCGTGACGGCGCAGGTGGCGCGCGACGCGCGGGCGCGGGCGGCGGCGCTGCGTGACCGGATCGCGGCGCTGTGGGACGCGCCGGAGGCGGAGTTCCACGCGCGGCTCGTAGCGGCGCAGAAGGAGTTCACCGACGCGATCCTTCCTGTGCTGGAGCGACATAAGATCCGCGAGCAGCTCGACCAGCTTGCCGAGAAGGCGAAGAAGATCGAGAAGCAAAAGGCGGCGGTGTCGGGCGGGGCGGTGATGGAGCGCGTGGCGGAACTGCTGGCGCATCAGAGCCGCGACCGTCAGGGAGCGAATCTCACAAACGAGGACCGCGTTCTCGTGCGCGAGGAAGCGCCTTCCCCTGAGGGAAAAAAGCTGCCGCCTGCGTCTCCGCAACCGGTGTCGCAGGGAGCGAACCTGACAAATGCGGACCGCGGTCTTGTGCGCGAGGAAGCGCCACTCCCTGAGGGAGAAAACCTGCCGCCTGCGCCTCCGCAACCGGTGTCGCAGGGAGCGAACCTGACAAATGCGGACCGCGGTCTTGTGCGCGAGGAAGCGCCACTCCCTGAGGGAGAAAACCTGCCACCAGCGCCTCCGCAACCTTCGTTCGGTCGGGCGTCACGGTCATCGTCGCGGAAGTTCCCGCCGCGCCGGCGGACGCCCTGCGCGGGGCGATCGACTGGATTCGCCAGAAGACGGAGGCGAGCGCCGTGCTGCTGGCGTGCGTGGGCGATGACGGAAAGGTGACGCTGCTTGCGGGGATGAGCAAAGCGGTGGTGGACCGCGGTCTGAAGGCAGGCGACCTCATCAAGGAGATCAGTCCGCTGGTCGGCGGCAAGGGCGGCGGACGACCGGACCTCGCCCAGGGCGGCGGAACGGATGCGGCGGGGTTGCCGAAGGCGCTCGAAGCGGCGGCTGAGTGGATCCGCAAGCGAATCGCGCAGGCGGCGGGGACATGAGGGTGATCGCCCGTTTCTTGGGCCTCGCCCTCGCTTGGCTGATCGCGCTCGCAGCGGGGATGTTGACGGCGGGGAGTGTCACCGACCTTACGTCGCGGCAACGAACTCCTCCGTCGTCCCCGGCTGTGCTGGCGTTGCCGATGCTCCTGCTCGTGGCGGGCGGTCTGACCTTCGCACGGCGCCTGTTTCCTCCCGTGCGTCACGCGGATCACGTGGCGCCAGGGAGCGAACCTGACAAACGCGGACCGCGGTCTCGTGCGCGAGGAAGCACCTCTCTCTGACGGAGAAAACCTGCCACCAGCGCCTCCGCAACCGATG
>JABWBH010000066.1 GCA_013360585.1 Phycisphaerae bacterium
GCAAGCGGACCGGAAACAGCATTCGATTCCGGGAGACGGTCTCCCGGACAGGTGTAACCCAGGAAGGCTGGTTCTCCATTTCAGGCTGAACCAGGACAGGATGATGGGGGGCATGATTCGGACCCGCCTATCGGCCGAGCACTGGCAGCGTCTTCTTCGTGAACAGCAATTCAGCGGGTTGTCGGTCGGTGTCCGTTTGACGAACTGCACGTGTCCGTTTGACGAACTGCACGTGTCCGTTTGACGAACTGCACCGCGCGTCCGGGTGGGGCTCGTTGTGAGGGTGCTTGGCTACTGCGGCGGGGCGTCGGCGTGAACTTCGGGCGCGGTCCTTTTCTTCGTATCCGCTGAGCGAACCGCATCTATGCGCCGCGAGGTCGCATCGGCATGATGGTCGGGCATGAGGACGGCAAGCGTAGCGGCGGAGCGGTGGCGGCGGCTGGTACGGCTGCAGCGGGGCAGCGGGCTTTCGATTGCGGCGTTCTGCCACGGGAAGGCGAACGAGCACAACGCCTGGGTGCCCCGGGACCACTGGCTGGAGGCGTGGGAGAAGGCGGCGATCCTGGAGTTCGAGCGGCGTATCCGCTGGAGGGTTACCGCCGCCTGGCGTTCATGATGCTGGACGCGGACGTGGTGGCGGTGAGCCCGTCGAGCGGGTACCGGGTGCTCAAGCAGGCCGGGCGTTCGGTGGGCGGAACGGTCGCCCAAGCCCGATGCGTTCATCTGGCACATCGGGCGTGACGAGCAGCGGCGCTCCCGATACTGGCGAGACCGATTCGACGCGCCACCCACGACCGGCGACCTGGATGAAGCGATGAAGCACATGGGCCGCGACGTGCTTAACCACCCGCAGGCAATGAAGATCGAACTGCTCGGTTCTCCCGATTGTCCGAACACGGCGATCATTCGGGAACACCTCCGAACCGCGCTGAAGTCGATCGGCGCAGACTTGACCTTTCAAGATATCAATCAGGACGCTCTGCCCCAATCCGACCTTCGGCGCGGCTGGCCGACTCCCACGGTGCTGGTCAACGGACGCGATCTGTTCGATATGGCTCCCCCGAACTCGCCAGCGATGGCGTGTCGGATATACCCAGCCGGAGTGCCGAGCGCTGAGCGCATCGCGGCGCGGTTACGGTATGACAGTACCAAGCGCCCGTGACCTGTCGCCCCCGGTCGGTCATGCACGTTTCACGGTTTCACGTCCTGCAAAACCCGCGCTTCCGGGCCCCCAAGGCGGATTCCCTGCACGAAGCGTTCAACGGGCGTTTGGTCGCCCGACTTTTCGAGAGATCAAGCCCTTCGACCCGCACGCGATGAGTGCCAGGAAGCGACGAGTATCAGGACGAGGCCCGGTCGGCATATCGCCGACCGGGCCTCGGTTATTCGCGCAGCGCGGACGCCCGCGGGTACAACGTTCTGCATTGCCTGTCGAGTTTGTATGAACTCGATGCAGTTTCAACCACAGTCCGCTACCCGCGACTGTTCCGGGCACTCGACCACCGTTACGATGTGGACGCCGACCTGATGGGTCCACCTGGCTTTACCCTTGCCGCGGGCGTTGATGGTCACGGTCTTGCGCTGGTCGCCATTGTTGTCCAGCGTCAGTTCGGTTCCCGCCGGCAATGAGGACTTGAGGCGTGCGGACAGGGTTCCAGACGCGCATTCGACCTTGAGCCGGCGGATGGCGTCGCAAGGGATCTCGCTTGCCGGGAGGCGCACCAGCCAGCCTTCGGTGTTCCCATCCGGGTTGATCCCCTCGCCGACGACGGTCGTTCCATCGTCTGAAATGTCATAAGCACCCGTAAGCCGCCACCCCGAAGGAATCTCGACGCCTTCCGTGACCAACCACTCCCGAAGGTTCTGAAGACCTTCGGACCGCGACCAAAGGAACGCCTCCCGCCCGGTATCGGTTGTGCCATAGCCCACGATGATCTCCCCATCCCCGGACACGCCGAATGCCGTGCTTTCGAAACCACCGCCAGGGAGATCGCCAAGCCCGGCCACGGACCCGCCGTCCCACATAGCCGCTTCCATCCCGGATTCCGACGTGCCCCAACCCACGATGACGGAGCCATCCAGCGACACGTCATTCGCGACGCTCTTGAACTCCCCGCCGGGGAGATCGCCCAGGCCCCCGATCTCTCCGTTGACCCAGCGGCACGCCTCGCTCACGGGGCCATTCTCGGAAGAGCTGTATCCCACGATGACCGAGCTGTCCGCCGAAACCCCGAAGGCAATGCTGTCGAAGGAGCCTCCAGGCAAATCCCCCAACCCGAGCATCTCGCCGTCTTGCCAGCGGAAAGCCTCGTTCCCGGTGGAGTACGCTCGGCCGACAACCACCCGTCCATCAGATGAAACCGCGTGGGCTTCGCTGAGGAAGGGATCGCCGGGCAGGTCGCCAAGCCCGACCATCGTGCCATCTTCCCACCGGAAAGCCTCCCGATCGCCGTGTTGGCCGTTGGAGTTTTCCGATGAAGAATTCCCGACGATTACGGAACCGTCCGCGGACACGCCGGATCCTTCACTTCCGAAAGCGCCGCCGTCAAGGTCGCCCAAACCATATAGGATCCCATTGCCCCAGCGGAACGCCTGCACTCCGCTATCCGAGGAGGACGTTCCCACGACAACCAAGCCGTCGCCGGAGACACGCCTGGCACGACTCCAGGTCGAACCGCCCGACAGATCGCCAAGCGGCATGAAGCGCGGCGCAACCATGTTCCAATTGACGGATACTTCGTCGAAATAGAACGTTGCAGACGGTCTCCAGGAAGGACCGAAAACCTCCAAACTGATTTGGGTGAAAGCGTAGCTTCCCTCGAACGTGAAGACCGTTGCCCCGTCAATCCGGTACTCCCCGCCTCGATCGCCAATGATGATTTCAAAGAAATGCCACCCTCGGGTTCTTCGTACACCGCTGACTACGCTTTGTCCGGTTGCAGGGTTGACGACAATATAGTTGTTTGGATCCCAATCCAGCACGCCGACGCTGAACTGGTTGCCTGGGTTCGCGTAAGGAATGGTGGCGTTGTAAAGGGTCATCATTCCATAGCGGGTTTGTTGCCCAGGCTGACTGTCATAGAACCAACAGGAGACCGCCCCCTTTGCAAGGAACGGAAACACATGCCACACTCCGCCGCCTCCGTTGTAGCCGTTAAAGGCGCTGAGGGCTACTGACTGCAAGCCGGAATGGGCGTTGCTGGAGATATTGACGCTATCAGGCACCCCTTCTGATACGTTCCAGAAGGTGTGGATCACCTTTTCTTCGAAGCCGTCGTGGAACTCCCCGGCTTCGACTTGGCCATCATTCCCCATGATAGCCATAGCCAGCATGAACAGTATCGAAAGAGGGTTCTTGATACGAGAGGGAGGGACATTCTGTGCGCGCACCAAGAGCGTTCGGAAAAACAACATGGTTCACTCCTTCAAAAATGGGTTCAGGTCCAGCCCCGCGACGCGCAGGGCTGGGTCAAAGGCTCCGGATCGAACAACAGCTCATGCAAACAAATCATGCAGAGGTTTCTAAATCCTTATTCACGAATGTGGAGCGTCATCCGAACCGCGGGCTTCAGCCCGCGCGAACGCTCGTTTCGTGGCGCGCCGCGGAATCGAGAATGACGATTTAGAAGCCGCTGTCGTCCTCCGGCGGCGGGGTTTCCACCACGGGGAGTGCGGCCTGATTCTTTTGACGCTCGCGCCACTCCGCCGCCTGTTCGGCATAGCCCCGTCCGGGCGACTGTTCATCCCACCGCTCATACAGGTCCGCGATGAACCCGGCGATCTCGGCGTGGCAAATGCGAAGATTGATGTCATCCGGCCCCTGGAAAAGCGCGTAGGCGTCGAGCAGCAGCGGCTGGGCCTCATCGAAGCGGCCCTGGCGAGTGAGGATCGCGCCAAGGTTAGTCTGCGAGACGTAGCGGTAGTAGGCGTAGTAGGCGTTCGGGGGGTACTCCTTCTCGCGGATGTCCAGCGCCTGCCGGGCGAGCGTCTCCGCTTCCTCCAGACGGTCCATTTTCCGCAGCAGAACCGCGTAGCTGTGCAGGTAGTGCGCCACCCATTCGTCATCCGAACCGCAAACCCGGATCGCCAGATCCAGCGCCTCCCGCTGCATCCGGTCCGCGTCCTCATACTTTCCCAGATCGTCGCTGAAAAACTCCGCTGCGTTTTTCAGATGATGCGCTAAGTTGATCGGAGGCACTCCTGAGGCGCTGCGGAGAACTTCAATCCCCGCCAGAAAATGCGCCTTCGCCTGCTCATATTCACGGCGATGCCGGTACACGCCCCCCAGCGTCCCGTGGGAGTCGGCGATCATCTCGGGGTCGCCAAGCGCCTGCGCCGTTTCCATCATGCGCCGGGCGAAATCCACGGCCTCTTCCGGGTGGTCGATGGCGCAGCTTCCCAGCGCCTTGGCGGCTTCGATCGAAACGGGACCCGCAGCGCGCACCGCGGCCTCGTACGCCAGCCGTCCGTGGCGTGAGGCAAGGTCGTAGCGCGCAAAGCGCAGGCAGGCCGCCCGCAAGCGCGTGTGTAAGTCGAACGCCTGGCGAGCGTCGTCGATCTCCAAGGCGTCGAGTTCGCGCGAGAGCACCTCCAGCCGACCGACGGCGGACGCGCTGTCCTGATAGCTCCAAACCCAGGAGAACACCTCCAGATTGTCGCTGATCATGCGCAGCGCTTCGCGCGTCTGTCGCCGGGACGATTGAAGCTGCACCAGACCGACGCCGCCCGCCAGCCCGCCGAGCAGCACGACCGTCGTCAGCACCACGGCCGCGCGGTGACGCCGGATGAACTTGCGGGCGACGTAGCCGAAGGAATCAGGCCTCGCCTGAATCGGGCGACCGAAGAGGAATCGGCGCAGATCGTCGGCGAGCTCGCCCGCTGACTGGTAGCGGCGCTGCGGTTCGCAGGCGAGACATTTGAGCACGATGACGCTGACATCGTCATCCAGGTCCTTCCGCAGCGTCCGCGGCGCGACCGGTGTCCCTCCGGACAACCGGTCGAGCACCTCGCGCATCGAACCGGAGGTGTCATGCGGGAGAACGTCGGTCAGGAGCTGATACAGAACGACGCCGAGCGAGTACACGTCCGTGCGAAGGTCCAGGTCTCGCCGGCCCTCGGCCTGCTCGGGACTGGAGTAAGGAAGCGAGCCGACGAACTGGCCGGTGCGGGTCAAACCCGGTGGCGCGTCCTCTGAAGAGGTGTGTCTGGCCAGCCCGAAGTCCAGCACATGCGGAACACCGTCGTCATCCACGAGGATGTTGCCCGGTTTCAGGTCACGGTGCATGACGCCGCGGAGGTGGACGGCCTGCACCGCGTCGCAGATCCGGGTGAAAAGCGAAAGAAGCTCCGGCATGGGCAGCGCGGCGTCGCGGGCGTATTCATCCACGGGACGACCGCTGATGTAGGGCATGACGAGACAAAGACGCCCGCCGACGACCGCTGCGTCGAGGATCGGCACCAACCCAGGGTGATTCAGATTGCGGAGGATGTCGATTTCGCGCCGGAGCCGGTCGCTTGCCGCCGCACCGGGCGCGGTCCCGTGCAGCACCTTGATCGCCACGTCGCGCTTCGTCGCAAGCTGCACCCCGTGATACACGACGCCCTGCCCGCCCCGGTGAATCTCGCGGATGATCTGGTATCCGGGCAGGTCGTGCGGCCCGAAGAAGTCGGGCGCGGCAATGTTCAGGAACGCGTTCTCGCCCGTGCAGGACGACGGCGCTTCGTGCGGCGACAGCTCAGCCGCCTGCTGACGGGCCTCGGCGATCATGCGGTCGCCCCGGTTGCGGTCTGGCGATGCGGTCGTGTTTTTCATGGCGGCGTCTCCTTCGTCGTTGGATGATTGTCCCGACTCTTGCGTCGCCCACGGATTCGGACGCTTTTCGCGTCGCTGACGGCGCCGGCTGAAGACCCTCCGGCCCGCTCTGATGGATCAAGCGAGAATCACACCGGGGGATTTACGCCGGTTTTGAAAACCGCGTCACGTATTCCGCAAGCGGGGTGCGGAGGCGGGCGAACGCGCGGTTGCGCAGGAGATGAACGGCGCCCGGGCTGCGGCCCAGGATCGAGGCGACTTCGGAAATGTCCCTCAGTTCGAGGTCGTAAAGCTCGACGGCGCGCCGCCAGAGTTCGGGCAGCGCCGCCACGGCGGCCCGGACGGCCTGTGCCGCCTCTCGCCGAGCGGCGGTGGGGAGCGGGCCCAGCGCGGTGGCCGCTGGCGCGAGCGCGTGAAGCAGGTCGAGCCCCGGTTCCTGACCATCGCTCGTCGCCCGGCGGCGCTTCCCGCCGCGCTTCGCTGTATCCAACGCCCGGATGACCTCGACGAGGTTGTTCCGCGCGATCGTCCGAACGTAGCAGACGAACGCATGCTCGCCCTCGGGAACGAAGCGCCTGGCGTCGCTGAAAATGTCAACGAACGTCTGCTGGACGATGTCCTCGGCGCTGAACAAAGCCTGATGCCGTTCCGGAATGTCCGGCGCAACGGCGGCCATGAGCGCGTCCGCGCACGCGCTGAGACGGGCTGAAAGCTCGTCATCCGACATACGCGAAGCGGGCGGCCCAGCCTGCGTTTGAACCGTATCACGGTCCGACATGGCTCGCCAGTGTACCTGCCGCGCGACGTCTGCGGCAACACCGTGTCAAACCGGACGGTTCCGTCTTCGCCGGGCGCCCGTGCTTGTGCGCCGACCTGCATTCTCATGTCTGGCCGGCAAGTTCGGAGGCTTGCCCCGCGAACGCCCGCCAGTTTGCGCAGCAGCCGGGGGCGGGGACCGGGCATTCCGCAGCCGACCCCGCGTCGAACGCCCCGCGCGTGCGGTTGCAGAAGGCGCACACGCTGAGCATCACCGGCACCTCGACCAGCACGCCGACCACCGTCGCCAGCGCCGCGCCCGATTCCGGTCCGTAAAGCGCGATCGCCGTCGCCACCGCCAGCTCGAAGAAGTTGCTCGCGCCGATCAACGCTCCCGGCGCCGCGATGCTGTGCGGCACACGAAAGAGCTTCATCAATCCGTAAACCAGCGACGAGTTGAAGTACACTTGCAACAGGATCGGTATCGCAATCAGGATGACGTGGAAAAAGCGGCTCGTGATGTTGTCCGCCTGAAAGGCGAAGATCAGCACCAGCGTCGCCAGCAGCGCGAGCACCGCAATCGGATGAAATCTCGGCAGGAACGACCTCTCGAACCACTCCGCCCCGCGGCGTCGTATCAGCGTGCGCCGGGTCAACGCCCCGGCCGTCAGCGGAATCACGATGAAGAAGACGACCGCGTAAATGAGCACCGTAAACGGCACGGTCAGCGCCGAAGCCCCGCGGACGAGAAACGTCACGATCGGCGCAAAGAGCGCCAGCATCAGCAGGTCGTTCACCGACACCTGCACCAGCGTGTACGCCGCGTCGCCGCGCGTCAGGTAGCTCCAGACGAACACCATCGCCGTGCAAGGCGCGGCGGCCAGAATGATGACGCCGGCGATGTACTGATCGGCCAGATCCGTCCCGATCCACGGCAGAAACAAGTGCTTGAAGAAGACGTACCCGAGCAGCGCCATGCTGAAGGGCTTCACCAGCCAGTTGACGAAGCAGGTGATAAGCAGGCCCTTCGGCCTCCTGCCGACGCCGAGCACCGACGCGAAATCCACCTTCAGCATCATCGGGTAGATCATCAGCCAGATGAGCACGGCGATCGGCGCGTTGATCTGGCTGCCTCCGCCGAACTCGATGCGGCGCAGGGCGTCAATGATTCCCGGCAGCAGCTTGCCCAGCGCGATGCCGACCAACATGCACAGCGCCACCCACAGCGTCAGATAGCGCTCGAAGACGTTCAACCGCCGGACCTCGGGAACCTGCGTCATGTTCAACCTTTCAGAAGGCCCGAATCCCCGCCGCTTTTCGCGCGGTGATATCCAGACTCGTGATGTAATCGCCGGGCGTCGTGCCCGGCGGCAGTTGCTCGGCAATTTTACGGTACATCGGATCTCGCAGCTCGGCCGCGGACCGGACGTAGAACGGCTTGGGCGTCAGACGCACGTCCGCCAGCCCCGCCGTCTCGATCATGCGACGCGTGTCCTCCACGAGAACCGCGCCGGCAACGCACCCGACCAGCGCTTCGATCATCCCGCGGACCGCTTCCGGCAAGGGACGCAGCAGCGCCAGGTCCGAGATGGCGACGCGCCCGCCCGGTTTGAGCACGCGGGCGATCTCGCGCCACACCTGCGGTTTGTCGGGCGACAGGTTCAGCACGCAGTTGGAGATGACGACATCGACGCTCCCGTCGGCCACCGGCAGATGTTCAATCTCGCCCAACCGGAACTCGACGTTGTCCATCCCGGTCCGCTCATGGTACGCCGGCACGCTGCGTCGCGCCCGGCTGATCATGTCGGGCGTCATGTCCACCCCGATGACGCGCCCGCGCGCCCCGACCTTCGGACCGGCGATGAAAACGTCGAACCCGCCGCCGCTGCCCAGATCGAGCACGACGTCGCCGGGTTGCAGTCCGGCGATCGCCGTCGGGTTTCCGCAGGAAAGCCCGAGGTTGGCGCCCTCCGGGAGGGTGTCGAGATCGGCTTCGGCGTAACCGACGTCGCGGGCAAGTTTCGCGGCGGCGCTTTCGGACGCGTCGCCGCAGCACGCCGGACCGCAGCATCCGCCGGCAGGCGCAGACGCACCCGACGACGCCTCGTCTTGCGCCCCGGATCGGGCAATCTTGCCGTAACCCTCGCGGACCGTCTCTCGCACCCGTTCCTGCGTCATCGCGTCTTCAGACAACATCCGGTTCCTCCCGCGGGTCGCCGCGCCGGCAACGGCGCACAGGCCTCAATCGCGTCAGCGAGCGCCCGCAACCTCTGACTGATCTCCTCGTAACGGACGCGGTACCACACCGTGCGTCCCTCTTTCCGGGCGTCCAGAACACCCGCGTCCGCAAGCTGCGCCAGGTGCCGCGAGACGACCGACAGGTCCACCGCGCAGCACTCCGCCACTTCGGAGACCGTGCTGGGCCGCCCGCACTTCGCCAGGCACGCCAGAAGCAGCACCCGCGTGGGATCGCTCAGGGCCTTGAACAGCTCCGGATCCAGCCGATCGTCGATCGGCCGACAGCACGCCGCCGCCTGCCTCGGACTCGTCGGACGACGGTTTCGTACTTGCGTCATAATGCAAGTGTACTCCCTCACGCCAGCAGAAGCAAGACCCCCGCCAAAACAATCAAGACCCCCGCCAGCCGCCGGACGACGGCCGTCCCTCGCGCCCACCCGCGCGAGTCGCACAGACGCTGCACAAATCCCATCGACGTCCCGCCCGCCAACACCAGCCCGCAGTGGCCCAGACTGTACGCCGCCAGAAGCACCCCTCCGAACGCCGCGCCGCTGAGCGGAACCACGGCGAGCAGCGCCAGCAGGACCGGCCCGGCGCACGGCATCGACACAAGCCCGAACAACAGGCCCAGCAGCAACGCGCCGACAAATCCTCTCCGCCGCGGTGGCACGCCCGCAGGCGCGGGGATGCGGAAGTGAAGCACGCCCACCAGGTGCAACCCCATCAGCAGGCACACGCCGGCGGCGACGTACGTCCACTCGCTCGCCTTCAGCACGGAACTCGCCGCCCACGTCGCCAGGAACAACACCGCGAACATGATCGTCAAGCCGATGCTGAACGTCAGCGAGAGCAGGAACGATCGCCCCACGCCACGCGCCTCCTGCCCCGCAACGTAGCCGACCATCAGCGGCGCCATCGCCAGCACGCACGGGTTCGCGGCCGTCAGCAACCCGCCGGCAAACGCCGCCAACGGCGCAAGCCACGGGTTGCTCTGTACGATCTGCGCGAGGTTCTCCGAAAGTTGCTCCAGCATCATCCGGCCCCCAGTTCCTTCAACCTTGCGATGATGTCCTCCTTGGGCAGAAAGCCCTCATGCCGCCAGACCTCCTTCCCGGAACGGTCAAAGAAGATTTGCGTCGGGATCACCCGAACGCCGTAGCCCTCGGCGGCATCCGGCTCCTTCCAGAAGTCCACGAAGTCGATCCGCGCCCGGCCGGCGTAGACCGCCTTCAGTTCCGCGAGGATCGGCGCCATCGCCCGGCAGGCCTCGCACTTCTCGGCGCCGACGTCGACCAGTCGCGGCAACCGCGGGGAGTCTTCGTTCGATGCGTCCGACTCGACGACCGCGCCGGGCGAGGGGGCCCGCGCCCGGTACACCGCCACGGAGACGACAAGGAGAATGACGCCGCCGACGATCAATCCGTTGCGGAAGGCGTCTGCAGGCATGAGGTGTCCTCCACGCTGATCCCGTCCTCCGGTTCCGCTCTAGCCCCAAATCAAGCGTTAAATAGTGCCAGGTTGCCACGTTGGTGTCACCGGTGTGGCAGCGCGCAGATGGAGCGCGGCGGCCGGGCGGTCGCGTG
>JABWBH010000041.1 GCA_013360585.1 Phycisphaerae bacterium
CCCCGACGAGCAGCCCTCCATCCTCGAAGAGCGCCTCAAGCAGGCGGAGCAGCAGCGCGACGCGGACAAGGGCCGCGAGCCCGAACCGCCGCAGCAGGAAAGGGAGTGACGCCATGCATCACCTGTTGATACCCGCCATCGAGTTGGCCGTGGGCGGAGTGGCCTGGGCGTGGTCCCGGAACAAGAACCGCAAGCCGCAGGCGCCCGTCGAGTGGACCGGACGCCGGACAATCGACCTGCCGCTGCACATGGTGCGTCGCACGGTGGCGAAGTACATGTCGGATGGCGATTGCGTTGCCGTGGAAAGCGATGACTTGTCGGACGTGTACAAGCGCGGTGATACCTCCGTCAGGCGCGTCCCGTGGGAACGCAATCTGCGCTGGGGCGAGGTCCCGGTGATCATCGCTAACGGCTTCGGGAATGACGCTGGCAAGACGTTCTTCTACTTCAAGGTCTGGGCGCTGCCGACGGTGACCTTCTCGCCGGCCGGCGAGCAGTTCTTCCTCCGGCAGGCCCAAGCGGAGTTCGATGCCATCGTCTCGCTGCTTGAAGCGCTGGCGCAGCGGGAGCGCGCGGGTCGGCCGTCGGGCAACGGGCGTCGCCCGAACCACCGCTGGTATCCCGGTGATGACGAAGCGGCATCGCCGCGCGAAGCGCCGGCGGATGGTTCGCTCGATGCGGACCTGGCACTGCTCGACCTCAAGCGCGGGGCCACTTTCGAGCAGGTCACGAAGGCGTACCGGGTCGCCTGTCACAAGTACCACCCCGACCGCCTCGCCGGCCAGAACGTCGAGCCGCACCTGGTCGAACTCGCCGTGCAGCGCTTCAAGGAAGTGACCGCGGCCTACCAGCGCCTGCGCGAGCGCATGGCGCAGCACCAGCAGAGTTGAGGGAGGCGCGGACACGTGCGGACGCGGAAGGTCCATCCTGAACCGGAGAAGGCGCGCGACGACGCGGCCGTCGCCGTCCCTCCCGGCACGCCGGAGTGGATCACGCCGGAGCTCATCCGCCGTACACTCCAAGTCTGGCAGCCGTACTACGCGCAGAGGCTCACGCCCGAGGATGCCGTTACAATGATCCGCAACACCGGAGAGTTGTTCGCGGTTCTGTCGCGGGAGTGAGCGTCATGAAGAGGTTCGTCGCCCTGGCACGGGTCAGCAGTCGGGAACAGGAACGGGAGGGCTTCTCGCTCGCGGTGCAGGAGGACGCCCTCCGGCGCTACGCCGCCTCCGCCGGCGGCGAGATTGTCCGGCTCTTCCGCATCGCCGAGACGGCGAGCAAGAGCGACGAGCGCAAGACTTTCCGCGAGCTTATCGCCTACGCCAAGAAGCACGCCGAGGAACTCGACGGGCTGCTCTTCTACAAGGTGGACCGCGCCGCGCGCAACCTGTTCGACTACGTGGAGCTGGAGCGGCTGGAGAGCGAGTACCACCTGCCGTTCATCTCCGTTTCGCAGCCGACGGAGAACAATCCCGCCGGCCGCATGATGCGGCGGACGCTGGCCAATATGGCGAGTTTCTACACCGAGCAGCAGTCGCTCGACGTGAAGGAGGGCCTCGCCCGCCGCGTCCAGGAGGGCTGGTTCGTCGGCAAGGCGCCCTACGGCTACAGGAACGTCCGCCGGGACGGCCGTTGCATCTCGGAGGTCGATCCGCCGGCGGCGGAGAACGTCAAGCGCATCTTCCACCTCTACGCATACGAGCCGCTGACGCTCGATGCCCTGCGGGACCGCCTGCACGCCGACGGCATGGTCTACCGGCCGGAAGCGCCGAAGTTCACCCGCAGCAAGCTGCACGCGATGCTGACGGACCGCTCGTACATCGGGGAGATCCCGTTCAAGGGGCAGTGGTATCCCGGCAGGCAGCAGCCGCTCATCGACCGCGCCACCTGGGACCGCGTGCAAGCGCTGCTCGGCGGCCACGTCTACCACGCCCACCAGATGACCTACGCCGGCGACCGCATCGCCTGCGCCCACTGCGGCCGCGCCGTCACCGGCGAGCGCAAGACGAAGGAGACGAAGTCAGGGGAGCGGCACTATGTCTACTACCGGTGCAGCGGCTACACCGCGCCCGGGCATCCGCGCGTGCGGGTGAAGGAAGAGGAACTGGACCGCCAGGTGCTCGAACTCTTCGGCCGCATGAAGGTCGAGGACCCGGAGGTCCGCGACTGGTTCCGTCTGGTGCTGGCTTCGCAGACGCGGGATGCGCAGAGGGACGCCCGCGCGCAGAGGGAGGAACTGACGCGGCAGGCGTCGCTGCTCGTCGCCCAGCAGGACCGCCTCCTTAACCTGCGGCTGGCCGAAGACGTGGACCAGGAGACCTTCGCCCGCAAGCACACGGAACTCCGCGACCGGCTGGCGTCCATCAAGCTGCAACTGGACGTGCTGGACCGCTCGCACGATGAGACGGCCGAACTGGCGGCGAAAGCGTTTGAACTCTCGCAAACCCTGCAAGAACAGTGGGTTACGGCCGATTACACCGCCAAGCGGCGACTGCTCGAAATCGTCTGTTTGAACTGCCGGCTGGAGGGCGTAAACCTCGTTCCCACAATGAGAAAGCCCTTCGACGTGCTCGCCGAAGGGCTTGATCTCTCGAAAAGTCGGGGCGACAGGATTTGAACCTGCGACCTCTGGACCCCCAGTCCAGCACTCTAAACCAGGCTGAGCTACGCCCCGATAGGATTCAATTTCGTCATGACGCAGATGCGAGCGCGGGGGGGCGATGGGCGGTCGTCTGCTTTTCCGACCGTGCGATTTCCGGCGGGTGCGCGATCATTTCGCACTGCCGCTCGGCGCCTCAGCGGCGGAATGCTCGGGACGTCGTCGAAGACGTCGCCCGAACCGCCAAGACTACGCCAGGAAAACGTTCAAAAGCGTCAGCCCCAGCAGCACCCCCACGATCAACGCAAACAAAGCTTCCATCGCGGTCCTTTCTCCGATCAGACGTTGCGCGGCGCCGCACCTTGCGGCCCGCCGCCTCCACCACGTGCATCAGGCTACCTCACAGGCAAACCCGGCACAAGCGCCGTAGGCCTCTCGCCGAGCCCGTCGGCGACCTGGGTTCGCCGGGTGTCGGCCAGGCCGACTCCGCTGCATTCCCCGCTGTTTATCGCACGATCTGAGTCTCTATCTGACTCCGGTGCGCCGCGCCTTGATGGTCTCGAGGTTGCGACGTGGCGCGCCCTTGTGCTCCTCCTGGGCACAACAAACCCCGTCGATTTCCCAGCATGATCGTAAGTTCATGCGAATCCTAAGCCCGCCAACCGGAGTCCAGTGGAGACTCGGGACGCAGAATACCCGGGGTCATTCCCCAACCGCCTGTTGAAAACCCGGGATCGGTCTTTGTGATGTCGGTTTTTCCCGATGAAATTCGCCTCCCGGAGGGAGGTGCTACCCTTTTTCAACGGGTCGCTAACACGGAAGATCGAACCCCGAGTGCATCCGGCGACGCAGGCACGTCTTCATGTCCCTCCGCAGCACCGCTTGTACTTCTTTCCGCTGCCGCACGGGCAGGGTTCGTTGCGACCGATCTTTCCGCCGGAAGTCACGGGCGCCAAAGCGTCGTCCTCCTCCCTCGGGTTGAACAGCAGCGACGCCTCGGAGTCCTTCACTGTCCACTCCCCCAGGGGGCGGGCCATCTCGTTCCGGCGGCGCTCCCGGCGCTGCTCGTCATGCTCACGCTGGCGGCGCCAGTCGGCGTCCTCGGGGATCGTCAGGCCCAACACGTCAGCCACCACGAGAATCTCGTCTTCCAGCTCCACCATCATCCGGTCATACCCGTCCGCAACCTGCTTCCGGGCCAGTTCGACGCCGCGCGGCGAAAACAGGCGGCAAAGGGCGTAGCAGAGCGTGGTCCGGATCGCAAGGTCCGGCTCACCTTCAAGCAGCGCGATCATCGCGTCCTCCGACTCCGGCCGGCGCAGCCCCTCGAGCACCTCCGTCGCCATCATGCGGAAACCGAAACCGCTCGACGGATAGCCCTCACGGATCAGCCGGATGGCGTCCACGTCGCCGATCCGCACCAGCGCATCCCGCGCGCGCTGCGGCATCCAGTCGTCGTCCGTGTGCAGGCGATGCACCAGCTCGGGAACCGCCTCGCGCATCTTGCACGCACCGGCCAGGTCGACCAGAACCAACTCCAGAAACGAGTTCTCGACGCCCGGATCTGCAAGCCGCTCGCACACCGCCTTCGCGCCGGGAAAATCCTGCCGGCTCAGCGCCTCGACCAACACCTCGACATAAGCCCAGTCCAGCTTCCACGGCTCCCGGGCGTTCTCCGCACGCCGCGCGAAGGTGACCAGCGCATCCCAGAGTTCCGCCGCGGACAACCCGGCTGCTTCGATGCGGCGGGACATCGTCTTCGCCTGCTGCGGGCTGAGCAGCCCCTCGCGGCACAGCCGATCGCCGTGATCCCGGAGCAGATCGACCGGCCCTTTCACCAGCAGCTCGCCGACGCATTGCCCCAGCTTCCCCGGTCCCAGCGCTGCACGAGTCGCCACGATGTCCTCGAAGACCGGCGATTCCAGCGGAAACCGAACCCAGGCGTGCAGCGCCGTGTTGTTCGCCGCAAAGCCGAACCGCCGACACGCCGCCAGAATCGTCGGCACCAACTCCACGTCCCGCGCCCACGCGTCACGCAGACACCGGACCACCGTGTCCCGCACGTACCCGTCTGAATGAAGGAGCAACGGCTTGAGCGCTTCCACCGTCAGCATAAAAGGCGATCTCCAGTCCACGCCGGTCTCGCAGCGATCAGCACGGAGGCCCTGAGGCTTACGCCAGACTTCAACGCGCGAGTTACTCGCGACAACGCGCCGTGCGATCGAACGCAGGACAATCAGGCTCGACCAGCGAAACCGGAACCTGACCCGAGTCACCGGAGTCGCTGCGCACCTTTGCGCGATCGCCGCGGATGCGAGTGACGTGCTCCGTCTCGCCGATCCGGATCCGCACGCGCTGCCCGTCAAACAAAGCGTTAACGAGCCGCAGCTTCACCTTGACTTCGCCGGACTTGCACCGCGCCTTAAGCGACGCGACGTCCGCACACCCGACCTCACATCCGCCGACGCAGACAGACGACAGACGCACGCGCCGGTCCGCCTCCAGCGCCAGTTCGAGCGGCAAACCGTCGCTCGACGCCACGACCCACGACGTGACGCCTGCCGGATCAAACGGCGGCGACGAACCGTCGCCGTCCACGTCCGTGAACGCGGCGGTCACGCCCCAGTCTCCCGCCAACCCGCTGATCCCGAACCCGTCCGTATTGCAGCCCTCCCAGCCGTTCTGCGCCGTAAATTCCCGGCGATCCTCGGCGAAGAAATACTGATCCCCGATGTCGCCCTCCTGACCGTGCGGTCCGTCCTGGATCGTGTTCTCCAGGCCTTGAGTGTCGCCCGCAAACGTCAGTCTCATCTGGGCGGTTCCGTCCACCGCTTCGCCGCTACAGCCGCACTGTCCGGCGCGGTTGTGAACGACCAACGCCGTCAATCCCTCCCGGGCATCCAGAAACGCAAGCGTGGTTCGCGTTTTCTGCAGGTCCAGCATCTCCTGAAACTCGCCGTAGGAGACGGCATTGCCGCCCGATCCGTAAGAGTACAGGTGGCACACGCTCGGCGCCGTCAGCGGCGGCGAACGCCAGGGGCGGACAAGTCCGAGCACGTTCGCATCGAAATCATCTGCGCCGGGCGCCGACTCTTGCGCAACTTGAATGAAGAATTCAACCGGCTGCGGCTGCGGATCACGAAACACGGACAACGCACCGAGCGAGAACCCCAGCGACCCTCGGGACGACGTTAACTCCACGCGCGTAAACGGCTCGTGATCGTCCGCCCACTGCGTGAATTTTCCGTTGCGCCCCGTGCAGTCCTTGTGCGACTGCACCGACTGCTCCGGGTCGCTGTAGTAAGCTCGGACCTGGGGAAGCTCGTGCCCGTCTTCGTCCGGAATATGCACCCAGAATCGAAACCCCCGCGCCGGCGGATCAAACGTGATCCGAATCGGGCGAAACGCGAACACGTCGCCCCCGTCACCGACCGGGTCAGTCAAACCGTGGTCCACGACGCCCTCTTCGCAGGTCATCAGTCCCTTGATCGGGGTGTCGTCCCCGTCCGGGCCGGTGAAAGCGACCGCCGGCGAACCCTCCGCCACCGCGATCGGCGCGCCCGGACCGTCCGCCAGCGAGAAATACACTCCGAAGGCCGCGTACTGGTCCGTGATCGAGTCTCCCTCGGTCAGTTCCTGAAAGTTGATCCGGGCGTATTCCGGAATCTGCGCAGCGATCGGACAGGTCGCGCCTGCGCCGACCAGAACGAGCATCAGAGCCCGAACGCGCACACTTCGGAAAAAGAGATTCCTGGGATGGCTCATGCAACGACTCCTGCTGAGGGACAAAGAAAATCATGCCGCAGACGTCCCGGTCAGAACTGACCCGCCGGTCTCGCCGAGCAAACACGCATCCAAGGTATATTAAATTGCTCGGACGCGGCAAGAAAAAAGCGCCCCGCGGATCGGTCCCTCGTCAGCGCTGCCGCTGCGGATCGGGAAAGGTGCGGTACAGCGCCGAGCGGAAGTCCGTCACGCGGGCGTAGACGTTGGCGTGCAGCTTCTCGATGTCCCCGCCGCGCCGCGCGATGACCTCGAACGCCTGCTCAAGCTGCGCCAGATCGCGGCACGCCAGGGACATGTTGAACTCGCCCAGCTCCGCCGGGCCGAACCCGAGCTTCCGCCGCGTCAGGCGGTAGTCCTCGATCAGACCGCGCCGTTTCAACTCGCCCAGATAGACATGAACCGCGTCGGCGAACTCGACGTCCTTGTGCGAGTCCTTCAGGTTGCACCAGATCTCGTAGTAGTTCACCGCACCCTCGAGCCGCAGGCTTCAGCCCGCGCGAATCCCCAGCCCCGGCAACCGTTCAACCGCTCCTGATGCTCACCGATCCGCTTCACCTGCGGATACCCGCGCGAATCTTCCGCTCGTGTCGACGCTCATACACGGGCCGTTAATCGCCGCGGAGGGACGCTGGATACAATATGCGCGAAGAGCCGGAATCGCGCGCCGGCTTCACGGCGCGATCATCACCGTCTGCACCGCGATGTCCACCACCGGCGGACTGCCGTCGAACACCAGCGGATCGCCCGCGCCGCGCCCGCCCTGCACCGGCGGCGGGAACACCCAGACCGTCCGCAGACGCTCACAATCGTCGAGAACCCGGTTCGGTTGAACCTGGCATTCCGTCCTGTCAGGTCTCCCGCAGGGATCGCAATCAGGGTCGTTCGGATCGCAGATGCCGTCCAGCGCGCCGAAGTCCACGTCCTCCCGGAAGACTTCGCGGTCCAGCGTCAGGTACGCCGTGCGGTCGTCGTCGGTGAGCCGGGCCTTCTCCACGCGGTAGATGTTCCCCGAAAGCTCATCGATGAACACCGCCCCGCGATCGAACAACCCCGTCACCCACGCCGGCTGATTTCGGTCGATTTCCGCATCTTTATGATTGACCGTGATCTCGGTAGCGATGCCCGTCGGACAGTCATCCGGATCGGACGTCGCCTCGCACCCGCTGCGAAGCTTCAGGTCATCCGGAAAGAGCACCTGCACGCGCCACGGCGTCGGCAGCATCACGTCCTGGTCCGACGCCAAGGCCGCCACGGGCGTCGCCCCATCCTCGTACGCCTCCCGCGGGTCCGGGTTCGGCACGGCGTCCGGATCCTGCCGGGCGTAGCGCGCCGTCGGTTTCGGACGGCGGAGCGTGACGTAGTACATCGTCACGACGCGCGAGTCGCTGATCGTGTCCAGGTCGAGGTAGCGGTCGCCGTCGTTGTCGAGGCAGCTTCCGGCGTTGGCCGTGCAGATGTATTCGTCGTCAAATCGGTACAGCGCCGCCCAGGCGTAGCGCCGCGCCGAATACGCATCGTCCCAGCGCCGGTTGTCCGCGGAAAGATCGGTGAAGTCGTCGGTCGGTCGGCTCGGCAGCGGCGGATACACCCGATCCTGCACGGCGATCACGGGCTTCAGCACGTTCGGCAGCCGCGAAAAATCCACCGTGTTGTTCGACGCGCGATACGGGCAGTTGCACGACGACGGAACGTTGAAGGTTCCACCGCCACGGAGCAACTCGCCGACCCGAGTCTGCTCCAGCATCCACGCATCCTCGCCCACGAACGCCCGGTTCTCAAAGAGCACGTTCCCGAGGTTCAGCACGTGAACGCGCCCGATCGGAAACCCGAGGTCGCCTTTGAACTCGATCGACCCCGCCTCAAACGAAAGCTGACCCTGATCGCTGCAATCCGTGCAGTCGCAGAACTGGATCTGATCCCCCGGAAGCACTGCAACGTCCGTCGCCTCCCCGTCCACCTTCAGCAGCGTCCGCACCGCCAGGTCCGCCGCCTGCCGGCAGGAGAACTGCGTGGTGTTCTCCGCAAGTCGCCGCGCGGACAGCCACGACACCGGGAACAGGCTCGCCACCATCAGCAGGCCCAGCCCGAGGATCACGACCGCGATCATCATCTCCGCCAGCGAGATACCGCGCCGACGCACGCCGACCGCGGAAGACGCCGCTCCCGCTGCCGCACGCCGCAGGCGACCCGCAAGCTCGCCGCGTGCCGAATGCACGCCGCGCGCCGCACGCACCGAAGCCCCCCCCCCCGCGGCAAACCTCGCCTCGCCCGAATTGTCTGCGTCCCTCTGCGTCATCTGCGGATCACTTCCTGCGTCTTGCTCCCTCACGACGCGGCGGGCGGTCACTGCGCCTCGCTGCCGATCGGCCCGCGGATCACGTCCCCCGTCGTCGCGCTCACGTAATACGGACGCGCCGTCTCCCGCAGATATTGCCGGTGCGTCCCGGGCGTCGCCTGCTGGAACTGCTCGTCGTCGTATACGATCACCCCGCGCACCGACGCGAAGTTCACCGCCACGTCCTCGCCCCGCATCCGCACGGTCAGCATGTGTGCCAGGTTCGCCAGACGGTTTGAAGCGTCCAGTTCCCGCGGCGTCTCCTTCAGGACCGGGTCATACGAACCCGCCGCGTACTTCGTCACCATCGGCATCACCCGCACGCCCGTCAGATCGCCCAGTTGATATCCCGCCGACCCCGCCAGATCCGTCTCACTGTCCTCGTCGTACACCAACACGTCGCGTCCGATGAGTTGCTGCCCCAGCGGCGAGAACACCACCGCGAAGTAGTTGCGATGCCGCTGCGGCTCGAACTCCTCCTGTCCGGTCAAGCCGACCGGAGCGTCGAAATCATTGTTCACCAGTTCCGCGTCGCTGAAGCGCTCGAAGGAGAGTTGCCGATCACGGCGCGGATTTCGCGCCGGATCAAGCAGCGCTGCGCTCGGCGCCGCCCGGATCGGCTTGGGCATCGTGAACTGCACGCCCGGAACGATCTCGAACCGGCTCGACGAGATCAGGTCCACCCGCACCGACGGATCCAGCGGATCGACCGTCGTGTACTTCGGATTGCCGCTCTCGTCATACCGCGCCGACAGCGGCTCATCCGCCCGCTGAATCAGCACGACGTGCTGCACGCCCGCTCCGTCGAGGTAGAACAGCAGACCCGCCTCGGTCGCCCCCATCGCCCGCTGACGCGCGTTCATCAGCGCCCCGCGCAGGATCGTCTCCGCCTCGGAGATCTTCCGCTGCTCCCACATCTGGTTGATCGCCGGAACCGCCGCCAGCGCCAGCAGCACGACGATCCCGATCACCACCAGCAGCTCAGTCAGCGTGAACGCGCCTCGCCGCGCGGGTTTCATCTCACGGGTTGTCCACATCCGTCGTTTCATAACCAATGCCGCAAGCGACAAACCCCCGGCTGGCTCACCCGAGCCCCCGATCCCCGTACCCCCCTCACTTCCCCCCCGCCAGCTTCTCCGCCAGCGCCGGGTTCGCGTACACGTTGTCCGCGTTCAGGGGGTTGTCGATCCGGTTCGGCGCCGATCCGTCCAGTCCAAGAAGATCCATCGCGATATTCGCCGCCGTCGATCCGGTCTGATTCTCCACCGTCCGCTGGTCCTTGCCGTCCGGACCCCACGACATCAGCACCGGCGCCCCGCCGTTCATCTTGACCAGCCGTGTCGAAACCTCATTCCAGCTCCAGTCCTGCTGCCGGTTGCTCGACGGCGTCGCCCCGGCGCGGAAGTCCCGCTGAGCGAAGTAGGTCACCGGAACCTGCCAGTCATCCACCAGCCAGCGCAGCGCCTCGTCGTCCTTCGGGTTGTATTTCCCGTCGCCGTTACGATCGAGGTACTGCACCGGATCGCCCGCGCTGTCCAGCGGCACGGCCACCAGATGCTTCTCCGACACACGCGAAAGAATCTGCGCCGCCGACTCGCTGTGCAGCTCGATCGCCAGCAGCATCGTCGCAATGTCCCGATTCTCATATTGTTGCGGCGCCGCAGCCCCGAGGATGAACGTCATATCCTGAAATTCGCTCGAATCCGGAACGACGACCCCGCCGCCCGGCGCAAGACTGCGACCCTCCGTCGCGCCCGGAATCCCGCTGCTGCCGTAAACTTCCAGCTCATCCGCCGGGTACTTGCCGTAGCGCGACACGTACGTGACCTGCCCCGTCCCTCCGGGTTGCTTCACCGCCGCCAGCGGTGCATCCGCCGCGAACTGCTCCAGCGCGTCCGCCACGATCCGCAGCATCCCCTCCGTGTTCTTCGACTGACCCTTGCGCACCGCCCACCCGCCCAGCGTCACCACGCTCACCAGCAGGATGACGATGATCGCCACCACCACGAGGATCTCGACCAGCGTGAACGCCCCGCGACGGAATAACCCGGCGGACGAGGCTCGGCGCACGCCAAGCCGCATCGACCTGTCAGACGCTGTGATCCTCATTCGTAATTCGATAGTCAACATTCGACCTTCTTGCGCTACTCCTGCCGCTGCCAGTTCACGATGTCGTCGCCCGTCCCGTAAACCAGGTCCGGACCGGCGCTGATCAGCAGGTAGCTGTCCTTGCGCACCGGCTCATTCCGCGCGGTGATCGACTTGTCCCAGATGAACCGCGCGAACGTGTTGTCGAAATCTGATCTCGTCAGATCGCCGTTGTTTCCCCGCGGCACAGCCTCCACGTAACCCGGCTTGCCGATGCGATGCACCAGGTTCGGATCGTCCGCCAGCGGACCCGCGCCGAAGTCGATCCCCACCGAGTTGTACGTCGTGTTCAGCGCCCCCTCCGTCCCCGTGATCAGGCCGTTATCCTCCTGGTTGTAGATTCCGCCGTAAGGCGTTCCGCCCATGTCCAGACCACACATTGACTTCGCCGACGGCGTCGCCCGGTAGTAAAGGATCGGGAGATTCCACGCATCCGTGAAAAACGGAAGACGCTTGCTTGAATCCGTGTCCAGCAGCGATCCCCCGGGCAACTGGCCCGCCGGAATCGTCCCCTCGGTGATCAGATCGTTGATCGTCTTCAGTCGCTCCCGCGCCGACTCATCCACGTATCCGCTTCCCCCGCCGTAACGCGTCCACTTCGCCTGACCCGTCGACGGGTCCAACCCGTAAAGCCCCGCCGGATTCCGGTCGTTGCCCTCGAAGGCGTGCATGTCGTCGGACCACCGACCGTTGTTGTTGATGTCCTTGAACCCCGGCGGCCCCAGCCGGTCCGCCCCCACCAGGGCAAACGCCAGCAGATGCGCCCCCGTCACGGCCGTCTCCACCGCCGCCCCCTGGTTGGTCGCCTGCGGATCGGCGATCTTGCGGAAATCCGTCGTGTCATCCCCGCGCGAAGGCGGATACGAACCGCCGATCGACGTATCTCCCCGCAGCAGCTCGATCCCGGCGTTCAACGCATTGAACGACGCCTGAACCCCCGCGATCTTCGCCTTCTGCCGCGCGGCTCCGATCGCCGGAATCAGAATTGCGATCAGGATGACGATGATCGCGATCACCACCAGCATCTCCACCAATGTAAACGCCGCTCGCTTTGTCCTTGTCATCGTCCCGTCCTCACTTGCCTCATCGCACTCCGCGTCAGCACGGCCCCGCTGCGCCGTCCGCGACCGCACGCCCCGGCGTCAGAAATTCGTCACGTCGTCCGGCGTCCCGTAAAGCTGGTCCGCCCCCGGGCTGACCAGGATGAACGAGTCCGCGTTCTTCGCCCGCAACGGTTTCGGCGCGTTGCCCGACTGATTCTCCGTCGCCTCATGCGCGCCTTCGTCGTGAACCCAGTACGCAAACGTCTCCGGAAAGTCGTGCAGGTCGTCCGCCGTCAGCAGATGCCCGATCGCCGCGATCCGGTGATCCCCCCCCTTCCCGAAGTTCCATCCCTCACGAAGGTCGCTGCCTGACGGGTTCGTCGCATAACCGGTGAACCCGCGGTTGTCCTGATGAAAATAAAACGGCGGACCGCCCTCGTCCGCGTAATTGTTGTCCAGCTTGTGCATGTCCTCGACAAGGTTCCGCGTCGAGGCTCCGCGGTTCGAGGCGTAATACAGAATCGGCGTGTCAAAGGCGTCCAGCAACACCGGAAGCTGCTTCATCTGGTCCCAGTCCGGAAACAGGCTGCTGTCCGTCGGAGCGAACCCGGGAAGGTTCTCCGTCGCCGTCATGCGCATCTTGCTCGGATCCAGGTAAAGCGTGCTGCGGTCCAGCAACTGTCCCGTCGTCGGATCCGGAAGGTACCACTCCCACGGCTCGTTGCGACGATCCTCGGGAACGCTGCCCGGACGGATGTATCCGTTCAAGTCCGCCCCCATCAGCATCAGCGGCAGCAGATGCGCGCCGTACACCCGGGGTTTCTGCTGAAGATACGGATACCGCCCTTCCGCACCGTCCTGCGGCGTGAACACCTGCGCGCCGTTCTTGTCCAGCAGCATCGGGTGAACAAACGACGGCGGATATCCGTTCGTCCGCTGGTGGTCCTTGTCGTGATCGCCCTTGAACATCTCCAGACCGGTCCCGATCGATCGCACGATCGCCGATGACGAAGCCGTCTTCGCCGACCGCCGCGCCGCATTCAGCGACGGAACCAGGATCGCGATCAGAACGCCGATGATGAAGATCACCGTCAGCAGCTCCACCAGCGTAAAACCGCCGCGACGACGACTTCGGTTCGTGTGCATGTTCATATCCCTCGTGTCTCGAAGTGCGAATTCGGAACGGCGAATCACGATCAGGCTCTTCCCTCCCCCGCTCTTCGCACCCAATTCGTTATTCGCAATTCGCAATCCGCCCTTACCCCGCCACCGACTCAATCAGCTTCACCAGCGGGAGGAACAGCGCCACCACGATGAACCCGACGATGCCGCCGAGCACCACAACCATCACCGGCTCCAGCAGCGAGATCAGGCTCGCCACCGCCGTCTCAACTTCCTCATCGTAGTTGTCCGCAACCTTGATGAGCATCTTGTCCAGCTCGCCCGTCTCCTCGCCCACGTCCACCATGTTGACCACGATCGCGTCGCACGTCTTCGTCGCCCGCAGCGGGTTGGCGAAGCTGTCGCCCTCGCGGATCGCGTCGTGGACTGTCTCCATCGCCCGCGCAAACACCTCGTTGCCCGCCGTCTCCTTCGTGATGTTCAGCGCTTCCAGAATCGGCACCCCCGCGCTGATCAGCGTCCCCAGCGTCCGCGTGAACCGCGCAATCGCCGACTTCTCCAGCAGCGGTCCGATGATCGGAATGTGCATCACCAGCCAGTCGGTGACGTAACGCCCCCCCTTCGCCGAACGCACCAGCTTCAGCGTCATGAAGAACACGATCGGAATCAGCGGAACCAGAACCACGCCCGGCGGACGCCCGTTCGCAAACCAGTACGACACGCTGATCAGCGCCTCCGTCAGCGCCGGCAGCTCCACGTCGAAGTCCTCGAAAATGTCTCTGAACTTCGGGATGACCCAGTACATGATCCCGCCGACGATCGCGCACGCGAACGTGATCACCACCAGCGGGTAGATCATCGCCCCGATCACCTTCCGCTTCAGCTTCTGCGCCTTTTCAAGGAAGTCCGCCAGACGGTTCAGAATCACGTCGAGCACGCCGCCCGTCTCGCCCGCCGCGATCATGTTCGTGTACAACCGCGTGAACACCTTCGGGTGCTTCGCCATCGCCTCCGACAGCGTCGCCCCTCCCTCGATGTCCTCCACCACGATCCGCAGCGTGCTCTTGAGCTTCCCCGGACGAGCCTGCTCCTCCAGAATGTTCAGACTCCGAAGAATCGGAAGACCCGCGTCCTGCAGCGTCGAAAGCTGCCGCGTGAATTGCACCATCTGCTTGTTCGAAACGCGACCGATCCCGCCGCCCGAACGCTTCTTCTTCGTCCCCGCCGCCGCGGCGCCTTTCTTCCCGCCCTTCTCTTTGATCCGCGTCGGGAAGTAGCCCATCTGACGGATCTTGGCGAGCGCGTCCTCCGTGGAAATTGCTTCCACTTCGTCCTTGACGTCCTCCCCCGACTGGCTCATCGCCTCGAATGCATACGTCGCCATGACCGAAAGACTCCATATCAGCGAAAGGCTTCAGGCGAATGTCTCGCTGTGCGCCGCCAGCCAGAACTTCCCGATCCCGTTGCCCAACTCAAATCCTGCGATGAACGAGCACCCTCGCGCTCCACCCGAGCGCCCGACCCCCGAGCACCTAGTCCCCGATGATCGTCTCCCGCACCACCTCTTCGATCGTCGTGATCCCTTCGTAGATCGCGTTCAACCCTGACTCACGCAGCGTACGCATCCCTCGCTTCACCGCTTCAACGCGCAACACACCCGTTGACGCATGACGCATGATCAACTCACGCATCACGTCATCGAGAACCATGATCTCGTAAATCCCGATCCGACCCTTGTAGCCCGTGTTGTTGCAGTAGTCGCACCCCTTCCCGTAGAAGAAAACCTTCCCCCCGATGTCGTCAGGACGAAGCTCCAGTTCATACAACTGCTCTTCCGTCGGCGTGTACTCAGCCTTGCAGTTCGTGCAGATCCGGCGAACAAGCCGCTGCGCCACAACAGCTTCAAGTGTGGCTGTAATCAGGAACGACTCCAGTCCCAAGTCCAGCAGACGTGCGATCGCCGACGGCGCATCATTCGTGTGCAGAGTTGTAAAAACCAGGTGTCCCGTCAACGAGGCCTGTACCGCAATCTGGGCCGTCTCAAGGTCACGAATCTCCCCGACCAGGATGATGTCCGGATCCTGACGAAGGAAGCTACGCAACGCCCGGGCGAATGTCAGCCCGATCTCGGGCCGGACCTGCACCTGCACCAACCCATCGATGTCGTACTCGACCGGATCCTCCGCCGTCAGCAACTTCGAATCCGGATTATTCAACTCCGAAAGCGCTGCATACAGCGTCGTCGTCTTGCCGGATCCGGTCGGACCCGTATTGATGATGATCCCGTTGGGTTTGTTAATAAGCTGGCGGAAGATCGCCATCTCTTCTTCCCGGAATCCGAGGCGATCCAGTTTCAACTGAACGTTGGACCGGTCCAGCACGCGCAGCACGACGCTCTCCCCGTGCATCGTCGGCAGCACGGCGACGCGCAGGTCCACCGGGTTGCCCGCCACGGTTAACTCGATGCGCCCGTCCTGCGGAAGACGGCGCTCCGCGATGTCCAGGTTCGCCATGACCTTGATGCGCGACGTGATCGCCATCGCAATGTACCGCGGCGGCGGAACCATCTCGTACAACACCCCGTCGATGCGGTAGCGCATCTTGAACTCGTCCTGGAACGGCTCGAAGTGGATGTCCGAGGCCTTGTCCTTGATCGCCTGAAGCAGAACGAGGTTGAGCAGTTTCTTGACCGGGTTGGCGTCCGCCAGGGTCCGCAGGTCGTCCAGGTCGATGCTCTCGCCGCGACCTTCGAAGCGCGCCAGATCCTCATCCGACTGGACCTCTTCGATCAGCGACGCGATCGACTGCTGCTCCTGCTCAGGGTAGTACCGGTCCAGCGCCCGACCGATGTCGTCCGGGTTGGACAGCGCCGGACGGATCGTCATCCCCAGCAGCGTCCGAAGGTCGTCCACCGCGAGGAAGTTCTCCGGACTCCCGATCGCCACCGCCAGCTCGTTGCGGTTCGCGTCGAACTCGTAGGGGATGACGCGATACGTATGCGCCATCTGGTTCGGAATAAGGGCGAGCACCTCTTTCGGAACGTCGTACTTTCCGAGATCCACCACCTCCATCCCGACCTGCGCCGCCAGCGCCAGATTCAGGTCTTCCTCGGTGATGAACCCCTGCTCCACCAGGATCATCCCCAGCGGAACGCGCTTCTCCTTCTGAATCTCCAGCGCCAGCGTGATCTGCGTCCGGCGCACCTTCCCCATCTTGATGAGGATGCGCCCGAGCTGCCGTCCGCGAAGCTGCTCGATCGGCGGCATCTTCCCGTCGCGCCGGCGCCCCGGTCGGCCCTTGTCCTTGTCGTCGCTCATCGTCGCTGGTCTGGCCCCGCTCATCGCGCCTCGCCTCTTTACACCGAAATCCCCTCGCCCCGACTACGTCCGAAGCTGGATGTCGTCGCCATCGTCCTCGCCTTCGCCGCCCGGTTTTTCTCCCTCGGTGACCGCCAGACCGCGGCGGTGACGGTCAATCTTGTCCTGCATCTGTCCCGGATGACGCGAGCGGTCGATGCAGTCCTCCGCGTTGATGTCGCCCTTCAGGTACAGACTCCACAGGTGCTCGTCGAGGAGCTGCATGCCGTATTTCTTGCCGGTCTGGATCGACGAGTCGATGCGGTAGGTCTTGTTCTCGCGGATCAGGTTCGAAATCGCCGGCGTCGTCACCATGAACTCATACGCCGCCACCATCCCCTTCGGCTGACGCGGAAGCAGCGCCTGCGACAGCACCGCGATCAGGTTCGTCGAGAGCTGAACGCGGATCTGCTCCTGCTGATCCACCGGAAACGCGTCGATGATCCGGTTCACCGTGCCCTGACACCCGGTGGTGTGCACCGTGCTGAACACGAGGTGGCCCGTCTCCGCGGCGCGGATCGCCGACTCCATCGTCTCCAGGTCACGCAGCTCGCCGACGAGAATCACGTCCGGGTCCATGCGCAGCACGCGCCGCAGCGCCTCGGCAAAGCTCGGCACGTCGCTGCCCACTTCCCGCTGGTTGATCACCGACTCCTTGTGCGTGTGATAATACTCGATCGGATCCTCGACCGTGACGATGTGACGGTCGAAGTTCGTGTTGATGTAGTTGATCATCGACGCCAGCGTCGTCGTCTTCCCCGATCCCGTCGGTCCGGTCACCAGGAACAGCCCGCGGGGACGGCGGCACAGCGCCCGGCAGATGCGCGGCAGCCCGATCTCGTCGAACGAGAGCAGCTTAAAGGGAATCAGACGCAACACCATCGAGATGTTGCCCTTCTGCTTGAAGATCGACACGCGGAAACGCCCGTGATCGCCGAACGCGAACCCGAAGTCCGTCCCGCCCTCTTCCTGCAACTCCTGCTGGTTGCGGTCCGGCGTGATCGACTTCATCAGGCTCGTCGTGTCCTCCGGCGCCAGCGTCTTCGTCTCCAGCCGGCGCAGGTGCCCGTGAAGGCGGATCACCGGCGGCTGACCCACCGATATGTGCAGGTCCGACGCCCCCTGTTTGATCACCGTCTCCAGAAGACGGTCAATATGTAATGTGGCCATCGATGCTCCCCCGGCTCAACCCCCGCTTCAGGGAGGTCATGCCCTCCTCCGCCCATCCCGCCGATCTCTCAATGCCGTCTGCGGAAGCAGCCGATCAAAACGTCTTCAGCCCTCAAAGCGCGCCTCCGCTTCGTCATCCTCACGCCCGCCGGACGCGTCGGGGGGAACGACCCTATCCGCTCCGCGTCTTCCCCGAACAACCCGACGTCCCGCCCCTACCGCATTCCGCATCCCGCACTCTGCATTCCGCATTCTGCATTCTCACGCCGCCTCGACGACGCCCTCCACCTGCGTCGTCCGCAGCAGCTCCTCCGGCGTCGTCATCCCCGCGAGAATCTTACGCTTCCCGTCGTCCAGCAGTGTACGCATACCCAGCGCCTTCGCCGCCGCGCGGAGCTGGTTCGCCGGCGCCCGGTTGAACGCCAGCTCGCGCAACTGCGACGACATCACCATGATCTCGAAGATCCCGCGCCGCCCGCGATACCCCGTCCCCGAACACCGCTTGCACCCGGTCCCCTTGTAGATCGTCTTGCCGATGAGATCCTCCGGTTTGAACCCCAGCAGCGCCAGGTGATGCGGATCCGGGTTCGGATCCGGCGCCTTGCACTCGGAGCAGATGATGCGGATCAGACGCTGCGCCATGATCGCCTGGATCGAGCTGGCCACCAGGAACGGCTTGATCCCCATGTCGATCAGTCGCGTGATCGACGACGGCGCGTCGTTGGTGTGCAGCGTGCTGAACACCAGGTGGCCCGTCAGCGCCGCCTGAATCGCGATCTCGCCCACCTCCCGGTCGCGGATCTCGCCGATCAGGATGATGTTCGGCGCCTGACGCAGCATCGACCGCAGAATCCGCGAGAACGTCAGCCCGATATCGTCGCGGACCTGGCACTGATTCATCCCCGTGAAGTTGTACTCCACCGGATCCTCGGCCGTGATGATCTTCTTGTCCGGGCGGTTCAACTCCTGAAGCGCTGCGTAAAGCGTCGTCGTCTTCCCCGAACCCGTCGGACCGGTCACCAGGAAGATGCCGTTCGGACGCCGGATGATCTTCTGGAAGATCGCGTTGTCGTCCGCCTCGAATCCCAGCGCCGCAAGCCCGATCTGCGCCGACTCCGGACGCAGAATACGCAGCACGACGCTCTCCCCGTGGTACGCCGGACACGCGCTGACGCGGAAGTCCACGATGCTGTTGCCGAATTTCATCTTGATGCGACCGTCCTGCGGGACGCGCTTCTCGGCGATGTCCATCCCGGCCATGATCTTCAGACGCGTCGTCACCGAGCTTTTCAGGTTCAGCGGAATGTCGTCCCGCACGATGCACACGCCGTCGATCCGGTAGCGCACGCGCACCCGATTGCCCATCGGCTCGATGTGAATGTCGCTCGCCCGGTTATGCACCGCCTCGCTGATGATCTGATTGATCAGTTTGATGATCGGGCTGTCCGACTCGTCCGCCGACAGACCCCGGAACCCGTCCTCGCTGATCTCCTCCGGGGCGTCCTGGTCGATGCTCGCCATCGTCTTGGACAGCTCGTCACCCCCGGTGTCCACGAACTTGTCGATGAACTGCTTGACGCGGGAAGGCGCCCCGAGCGCGGGAATCAGGTCGCAGTTGAGCCGGAATCGCAGGAGGTCCAGCGTCTCCAGGTCCAGCGGGTCCGTGATGATGACCTTCATCCGGTTCCCGTCCATCCCCATCGGTATGACCTGATGCTTAACGATCAGGTTGTTCGAGATCAGCGAGAGCGATTCCTGGTCGATGTGCGTGTGCCCGAGATCGATAAACTCAAGCCCGAATTGACTCGCCAGCGCCGACGCGACGTCCTCCTCGCTGCACAACTCCAACTCGACGAGCGCCTCCCCTGTGCGCTTCCCGCTGGCTTGGGCGTGTTGGAGCGCGTCCGCAAGTTGGTTGGGCGTCAGCAGCCCTCGGTCAACCAGGATTTCTCCCAGCTTCTTGCGCTTCTTCGACATGGCGGATGATGATAGTAACCCGCTCTCACGTCGGCAAACCGCCGATGCCCACTCTCACCAAAAACCCGGCCTCGCCCGGCGACCCGGAGACGGCCGGTCGCTCGCGCCGGGACACGATTCGCACCGTCTCCCGCCTCTTGTCCGGGTTGGAACACACGGAGGAGGATCGTGGACGCAAGCCTGCCCGCAGGTTGACCGGACCACGGGGTTTCGTCGATGCTCACGAAGCACGCCCGCATGCACCGCGGACGCCGGGCAAGGCGCAAGCGGCTCGGACCACGACGCTTTTGAGCACAGAAATGACGCCGGACGGCCTTTTTGAGCACACGCCTGAGACGCTCGCGGCGCTGTTGCGCGAGCGTGGCGAGCCGCCGTTTCGCGCCAGGCAGATCCTGGAGTGGGTCTACCGGAAAGGCGCCGAAACCTACGACAGAATGAGCAACCTCCCGCAGGCGCTGCGCCAGACGCTGGCGGAAACGCTGCCGGTTTACCGGTCTGCGGTGACCGCACAACAGGCTTCCTCGGACGGAACCGTCAAGCTCCTTTTGACCTGGGACGACGGCGCGACCAGCGAGTGCGTGATGATTCCGGACGGCGACCGCCGGACGGCCTGCATCTCGACGCAGGTCGGCTGTCCCGTGAAATGCGTCTTCTGCGCAAGCGGGATCGGCGGACTCCAACGCCAGTTGACCCGCGGTCAGATCGTCGAGCAGGCGATGCGCGTGCGGGCGGTCTGCGAACCCGACACGAGGCTGTCGAACGTCGTTTTCATGGGGCTGGGCGAACCGCTGGCGAATTACGAAGCGACGGTCGCCGCGGTGCGGGCGATCAACGCCCCGTGGGGGATGGAGATCGGGGCCCGGAAGATCACGATCAGCACGGTGGGCGTACCGAAGGGCATTCGCCGCCTCGCCGAGGAGCAGCTCCAGATCACGCTGGCGATTTCGCTGCATGCCCCGAACGACGAACTGCGCCGGCGGATCATTCCCTGGGCGGAGGCGATCGGAATCGACGAACTGGTGGACGCGGCCAACGTCTACTTCCGCTCGACCGGGCGGGAAGTCACGCTGGAGTACATCCTCCTCGGCGGAGTCAACGATCAGGCGGAACACGCGAAGGAGTTGGCCGTCGTCGCGCGGCGCATGCGCAGCAACGTGAACCTGATCCGTTATAACCCCGTGGAGGGGCTTCCCTATCAACGACCGGCGGCGGAGGATGCTGAGCGTTTCCAGGCGATCCTGCGCCGGGAGGGCGTGAACACGCACATGCGCCGAAGCCGAGGACTGGACATCGACGCGGCCTGCGGTCAGTTGCGGCGTCGGGAGGCGTCCTCCGGAACGGTCATGCTGGCCACGAGGCTCGAAACGGGCGGACCCTGAGATTCCGGCGGGGGAGTCGAGGGCGGTAAGCCTTCGCCGGGGTCCGGTTCCGTAGTCGCCGCCGTCCTTTGCGGAATCTTTGTACGAGGGGCTTGACACGGCCGGCGGGGTCCACTAGGCTTGATTGTCGATACGCGGCGAACACCCTCCATCGCAGCGCAATTGTGTCCGACGCTCCTCAGCCGTTGGCCCGCAATTCCCCGTGGATCATCCGCGTGCCGATTCGCCTTGGCGGGTGCGGGAGGTTTCGGGATCGCGATGGAGCCGAGGAGCGGGTGAAACACCGGAACGTCGCGGCAAGGCCGGGTCGGACGGGGTTGGACGCTGTCGCTGAAACGATCGAAACCCATCATTGGCATCGTCGGGACGATCGGCGCGGGCAAGTCCGCCGTCGCCGGTCTGCTGGCGGAGTTTGGCGCCGGCGTCATTGATTCGGATGCGGCGGCGCACGAAGTCCTTCAGGAGGAGGACGTTCGCGGAACGCTGGTGCAGTGGTGGGGTCCGCGGGTGTGTCCGGACGGGCGGGCGGTGGACCGGTCGGTCGTCGCTTCGATCGTGTTCGCGGACCCGGAGCAGTTGCGCCGGCTTGAGGGGCTTTTGTATCCGCGCATCGCCGAGCGGCGTGATGCGCAGGTGGCGCGGTTCGAGCAGAACGCGGCGATCCGGGCGATTGTGCTGGACGCTCCGAAACTGATCGAGGCGGGTCTGGACAACCAGTGTGACGCCATCGTCCTGGTGGACGCCGACCGAAACAGGCGTCTTCAGCGGCTGGCGGCGTCGCGCGGTTGGACCGAGGCGGACCTGCTGGCTCGGGAGCGCCGGCAGATTTCGGTGGACGAAAAACGGGCAAAAGCCGATGAGGTCATAATCAACGACGCCGACGTATGCGCGCTGCGTCCCGTGGTTCGCGCGGCGTTCGAGAGAATTCTGGGGGCGTTCCATCGCGGACGTCCCGATCAAGTTCATTCATAAACCTGTCACTACGAACCCGGAGCGCGTCGCGGAGCGGACGCCCAGGGTCGATTCACTGACGATCAGCAACAGGAGGTTTGTTCCGATGGCGAAAGCCGGAACCGATAGAGGTCGCAACAATGCCCGCCGGGGCCCGTCTCCCAACCGTGGGGGGCATCGTCCCCGACCCAAAACGCTCGCCCGTCATGACGACGACGGCGTACACACGATGCAGGATATCGACGAGCCGGCGCCCCCGCCGTCCGTGTCGGCTCCCGAGGGTGCCGCGCCGCCGGCGGAAGGCGGAACGCCCGGCGTCGATGAAACGCACGCCAAGTACGAGGAAGTCAAACGCGGCAACATCCACATCACGCAGCTTCAGCAGATGCCGGTCAACGACCTGCATGAACTGGCGCGCCAGGAAGGTCTGGAAGACTACACCGGACTGAAAAAGCAGGATCTGATCTTCCGCATCATTCAGACGCGGGTGAACCGCAACGGCATGATGTACGGCGAAGGCGTCCTGGAGATCCTCCAGGACGGCTTCGGGTTCCTGCGGTCACCCGAGTACAACTACCTTCCCGGTCCGGACGACATCTACATCAGCCCCTCGCAGATCCGCCGCTTCGGACTGAAGACCGGGCACATCGTCTCGGGGCAGATCCGTCCGCCGAAGGAGTCCGAGCGGTATTTCGCCCTGCTGAGGGTCGAAGCGATCAACTACGCCGACCCCGAGCTGGTGATGGAGAAGACCAACTTTGAGGACCTGACCCCGCTGCACCCCGAGGAGCGGATCATCCTTGAGACCACGACGCAGGAACTCAACATGCGCGTCGTGGACCTGGTCACGCCGATCGGCAAGGGACAGCGCATGCTCATCGTCGCCCCGCCGCGCACCGGAAAGACCGTCCTGCTCCAGAAGATCGCCAACGCCATCTCGCATAACCACCCCGAGTGTCACGTCATCATTCTCCTGATCGACGAGCGCCCGGAGGAAGTGACCGAGATGAAGCGGCACACGCAGGCCCAGGTGATCAGCTCGACGTTCGACGAGCCGGCCTCGCGGCACGTGCAGGTGGCTGAGATGGTGATCGAGAACGCCCGCCGCCTCGTCGAGTGGGGCAAGGACGTGGTCATCCTGCTGGATTCGATCACGCGCCTGGCGCGGGCGCACAACACGGAGATGCCGCACTCGGGCAAAATCCTGTCGGGCGGCATCGACGCGAACGCCCTTCAGAAACCGAAGCGTTTCTTCGGCGCCGCGCGAAACATCGAAGAGGGCGGAAGCCTCACGATCATCGGCACGGCCCTGGTGGACACGGGATCGAAGATGGACGAGGTCATCTTCGAGGAGTTCAAGGGCACCGGCAACAGCGAGTTGCACCTGGACCGCCGCCTCGTGGACAAGCGCGTCTGGCCGGCGATCGACATCCCGGCGTCGGGCACGCGCAAGGAGGAACTGCTGCTGGATCCGAAGGAGCTGGAGCTGGTCTTCCGCCTGCGCCGCGTGACGAGCGATATGAACCCGGTCGAGGCGATGGAGCTCCTGACGGCGCGCCTCAGCAAGGTCCGCACCAACCGCGAGTTCCTGATGACGATGAACCTGGCGTAGCGGGAGCCGCTGACGGCGGCGCAGAACATACGAGCCTGATCGACGAGGCGCGGTTCGACCGCGCCCAGGTGTTGGTGCCCGTCCTCGGAGAGGACGACTCGGTGAACACCTCGCGGCGCCTGTTCCGCGCGGGGCGGACGACTCCTCGTTAGCAGCTCCCGGTCGTCAGCGCAAGGATCACCCGGCGAAATGCGCCGACGCTTTCGCCGCGGATCACCCGTCGCCCGGCTTCGCGGAGGAGCGGCGATTCAGGGCCTCTTTTTTCTGTGTGTCGTTCGGCAACTTCAGCAGCCCCGGTTTGAGTCGCTCATCGAACACCTTATCCATGAAGACCGAAAGCTCCTCCAGCCGGCGCTGACTTGCCATCAAGGCCTCTTCGTCCTCGTCGGAACGAGGTTTCCGCGTCTCCAGAAGGGCAATTCGCTCGTTGATTTCCCGAAGCTCCTTCTCGTGCTGCCCGCGGTGCTGATGGACGGCGGACACGCATTCACCGTGGTGTTTCCACGCCTTCGTCGCCTGCTCCGTGTTCAGTCTGTAGAACCCGATGAAACGGCGAACATAGGTTTCCCACAGCCCCGGCTCCCGTTTAACGGCGGCGCCCAGTCCAAAGAAACCCGCTTCATCGACCGTGCCGGCGTATCTTTTCGGGGACACCCCCTCTTTGTGCCGACGGCGCAACTCAATCATGGCGCTGTTGTCGATCTCGCCCTGACCGACGCCGCGGGCGTATTCATCAATCGTGATCGTCTTCTTTCCATCCCACAAGCGAACCGGCTGTCCCGCTTCAACGACATGAACGCCCGCCACAAGGCCGAGGTCGGCAGGCGTCAGCTCCTGGTCATGCCAGGGCTTGTCGAAAGAGGCGAGCGTCACCACGATCCGCGCTGTGGCGTCGCCCATGAAAAAGAAAGTGGACCGAGCAGGGGACCAACGACCGTCGGCTTCTTCATACTCGGTGTCGCAACGGGTGATCTCCTGGCCGTTAACCCAGCTCGAACAGCGGACCGGCTGCATGCCGACGGCGGGATCGAGTCTCCAGATGCGCCGAATCCCCTCCCCCTCGTCATAATAGGCACTGACCTCAATGACTCCATTTGAGGATTCAGTCTCAAACCGCGTGATGTCCTGCGGGAGATACCCGCCAGGAACTTCTGTGGCACTGGGAGCGTCGACAAAACCCAGAAGACTGATGTCCAAGAAGGGATGCAGGTTGTTGTTGTCGCGGATCTCGGCCTCAAGCGATTCTTCAATATAGTACCATTGGCGCCCGCCTGACATCAGCTTGCGATCCTCCGAAAACGCATACGGTTCCCCAGACCTGTCCGGTCCGGGAAGCCGCTGGCCCGTGGAATTGCCGCGATACACACAGATCTGATCCTCTCCGGCATACTGAGAGGAAAAGCGTCGTGTATCGTCCCGATCGATCAGGATCTGCTCCCGCTCAAACTGTGCCGTCAAGAATCGGCTCCGGCTTTCTTCAGCCGCTTTCAAGGCAGCGGGAACCTCGACAGCTTGTGCATGACGCTCGGCATGAAAGCAGGGAAAGCAGCTCGCTGCGACAAACAAACCGGTTTGATAATGAATGAACAATCTCATGTTCAAAGTCGCCTTCTCATTGCATGCTGAGTCCTCTCACTTGAAGCTGCCCGACGGCTTTGAGGCGTTCAGCAGTGCGGGGAGAATCAAGCGAGCATTGACGGATGAATGCATTGAATAGCCGGGAATAACCGGCTTCAACTCGAACGCTCGGAGGTTCAGCCTACGGGATCGCCTTCGCATGAAACTGGAGGATCATCATAATAAATCAGCGTCTCTATGGAATACTCGCCAAGCATGATTATCCCTGGTTTGTAATTATCGTATCCCATGCACGTCAGGCCTGCGATCGGTACACAGGTCCATTCCTGGAAACAAGGGCTCCAGGTCGTACCGATTACATATCCATCCCCGGATACGAAATGCCGTTTCACCTGGAGCGGAACGTGGCGATTGGAGCAGGATCCCTCAACGCAATGGCAAACGACCGCAAAGGTGCAAGCATTAGGCGCATCGATCAGACCGCGCATTTCGTCGTAGGCGCTCGCAGGATCCATCGCCGCGACAATGCCGATACCGCACGCGAAACCCATCCATAATCTGCTCATCGTGCTTCACCTCCTATGATTCTGAGCCTCATATCGCGTTCGCCTGGCGAGCAGGCTCGACGCTCTCCCCATGCCTTTCGTTCCACCTGATCGGACCGGTGAGTTTCCCAACGCGATGCTCGGTGGATCGTACCTCTATAGATTGTACACCCATTCCGGGGGGGAGGGGGGCAAGTGAGAAAACGGGTTTTCGCAAAAAAACCGGATGTGCTCTGTTCCGGGCGGGTGAGACGGAGCCTGGTACACTGGGAATTCCTGAAGTTTTGTCGCTTTCCGGACAGGCAACGCGCCACAAGCTTCAGATTAACGGCCGATCCTGCTCATCATCTCCTGCGGGTCCGTCGTCGGGGCGGCGCAGGCGAAGTTGCGGCAGACGTAGGCGGTCGCTTTCCCGTCGATCGGTTTCTGCGCCGCGGTGAAGGGCGCAAGGCGCGTGATCGGCGGCGCGTCGGGGGCGTCCGGACGGAGGAGCACGACGGCGTTCGGGTGGAAGCCGCGGTTAAGCGCGCCGAGCATCGCCCGCGTGTCGGCGGCGTCCGGTTTTCCGGCGATCACGACTTCGTACGCCGGACCGAGGGCGAAATCCGCGGCGCAGAGGAACTGCGTGAACGCCATCGGAGCGCGGCGCGCTGTCCCGGCGAAACCCGTCGCAGTGCGCAAGGCCAGAGCTTCGAGCGCCGGGTCGCCCGTGAGGCGCGCCAGCCGCAGCAGGTTCAGCGCAGACACGGAATTTCCCGAGGGCAACGCGCCGTCGTACAACTCCTTCGGGCGCGCGATCAGCTTCTCTGCGTCCGCGGCGGTGAGGAAGAATCCGCCGTGCTCCGCATCGCCGAACTGAGCGGTCTGCACGCGCTGAAGCTCGATCGCCGCTTCGAGATACCGCACGTCAAACGTCGTCTCATAAAGCTCGATCAACCCCCAGATGAGATAGGCGTAGTCGTCGAGGTGGGCGGGAAGACCCGCGTCGCCCTCGCGGTAGCGCTTCAGGAGGCGGCCGTCCTCGCGGCGCAGGCGGGTCAGCACGAAATCGGCGGCGCGGCGGGCGGCGTCGGCGTAGCGCGGCTCATCGAGGGCCCGGGAAGCGATCGAGGCGGCCGCGATCATCAGGCCGTTCCAGTCCGTGAGAACCTTGTCGTCCTTGTAAGGGGGAATTCGCTTCCGGCGGGTTTCAAAGAGCCTGTTCCGGAGGCGTTCGGAGCGCGAGCGCAGCTCGTCCTCCGACGTCTTCAGCTCCGCCGCAACGGCGCTGAGCGACCGGGCGAGATGTAAGATGTTCGTGCGCGGGGGAGTATGCGGGTTGGTGAAGTTGCCGTCCGGGTGGAGGTTCCAGATCGCCGCGGCAACGCGGGCGTCGTCCTCGCCGAGGGCGGCGCGGACTTCCTCCGCCGTCCAGAGATAGAACCTGCCCTCGACGCCCTCGCTGTCGGCGTCCTCGGCGCTGTAGAAAGCGCCCTCGGGCGAGGTCATGTCGCGCAGGACGTAGGTCATCACCTCCCGCACCGTCCGCGCATACTCGGACTTGCCGGTCGCCTGATGCGCCTCGGTGTAGGCGATGAGCAGCAGGGCCTGATCGTAGAGCATTTTCTCGAAGTGCGGGACGAGCCAGTCCGCGTCGGTAGAGTAGCGGTGAAAGCCGAACCCGAGGTGATCGTAAATGCCCCCCGCGGCCATCGCGGACAGCGTGCGCTCGACGAAGTTAAGCGCCGCCGCGTCACCGGACCGCTTCCACCATCGGAGCAGAAAGGTCAGGTGATGCGGGGTAGGGAACTTCGGAGCGTCGCCGAAACCGCCGCGCTCGGCGTCAAACCGACCGGCGAGCTGGCGGAAGCCGAGGGTGAGCGTCTCAGCGTCGATCTCGCCCGCGTCCGGCGCCGCGTCGCGCGCGGCGGTCTGCTCGGCGATCTGCCGGGCGACGGTCTCGACGTCGCCGCGTCGCGTGCGCCAGACTTCGGCGATCTGCGGCAGGACACGGAGCATCCCCGCGCGGCCGAAGCGATCCTCGCGCGGGAGGTAAGTGGCGGCGAAGAAGGGGCGCTGATCGGGCGTCATGAGGATCGTGAGCGGCCAACCGCCGCTTCCGGTCATCGCCTGACAGACGCTCATGTAGACCGCATCGACGTCCGGACGCTCCTCCCGATCCACCTTGACGCAGATGAAGTCGCGGTTGAGCAGTGCGGCGACGTCGTCGGCCTCGAACGACTCGTGCTCCATCACGTGGCACCAGTGACAGGTCGAGTATCCGATCGAGAGGAACACGGGTTTGTCCTCCGCGCGGGCGCGGGCGAAGGCTTCGTCGCCCCAGGGGAACCAGTCCACCGGATTGCCGGCGTGCTGAAGGAGGTAGGGACTTTTCTCGAAGACAAGGCGATTGAAGTCCGGTCCGCCGTCGGGCGGCAGTTTCCGGCGTTCCTCCACGGAGGGGATCGGAGGACGACGCGGACCCGTTTCACCAGCTTGAAGGAAAGCGGCCATCGAAACTCCGATCAGCGCAAGCAGCGGCATGACGGTGATGCTCCGAACGAAACCCCGCGACGCCGTCCGCATTGTCCCGGTGCTCCGCCGATAATCAACCGAAGCGGACCGCCGCCCCCCGCGCGGAAGCGTCGGAAGTTGAAGGCCTGCCTGCCGCCGCGCTTGCGAGTCGCGTCCGCGGCGTGTATCCCACCTTCGCCCGCTAAGGAACCGGAACGGCGTGGAGTCGAAAAGTCGCAAGAAACTGTTGTTCAACGCCCTGCGGATCGGCGTGTGCGTGGCCGGTCTGTATCTGGTCGTGCGCGGCGTGTCGTGGAGCGACGTGGCGACGCTGCCGGATGGACGCACGTTCGTCGGGCGGATCGCTGAAGACGAGGCCGCTGACACGTTCTCGGTGACGGCGTCCGGCGCCGGGCCGGTTCAGACGCTTCCGCGCACCTATCCGCCGGCGGAAGGCTCCGACAAACCGGGGAAAGCTGACATTCATTACGGGCTTCGCACGACGCTGTCGCAGGCGAAGATCGCGGTGCTGATTGCGGCGCTTTTCGTCTTCGCCCCCGGGACGTTTATTCAGGGGAAGCGTTTTCAGTGGATGCTGCGTGCTCAGCAGATCGACATCGGATACTGGGAGTCGCTGAAGCTCTGCTACGTCGGGAATTTTCTGAACTTTGCGTACGCGATCGGCGGGACGGCGGGCGACATGTACAAGATGTACTGCGTCGCGCGGCACGCAAAACGCAAAACCGAGTCGATCATGAGCGTGCTGCTGGACCGCGTGGCGGGCCTGGTGGGGCTGGTGCTGCTGGTCGGCGTGATGGCGCTGTTCACGCCGAAGCTGGCGGCGTTCCGGCCTGTTCTGGGGGGGATCCTGCTGGCGGGCGTCGTGGGGGGCTTTCTTTATTTCTGGGGACCGGTGCGTCGTCGGGTTCCGACCGGTCTGCTGTCGCGCCTTCCGAAGATCGACTACCTGCGGAAGATTGATCAGACGGCGTGCAACCTCGTGCGGCATCGCTGGCTGACGGCCGGCGCAATCGTCTCGACGATGCTGCTTCAGGTCTTCTGCACCGGGTCTTACGTCGTGACGGCGGCGGCGCTGGGGTTTCAGATACCGGGGATCGGGACGGTCTTCGAGTTCTTCGCCTACTTCGGTACGGGCTGGGTCATCACGGTGATTCCGATTTCGGTGCAGGGCGCGGGAGCGGTCGAATTGTTTTATGTGGAGGTCTTCCGCGACTACGGATCGGTGTCGCAGATTCTCTGCCTGGCGCTGGCGGTGCGGGTGGTGCAGATCGTGTCGTCGCTTCCGGGCGCGGTGCTCTTTTTCCTGGGGGCGCATCATCTGCCGACGCCGCAGGAGATGGAGGCCCTTGAAGGCAGCGAGGGGTAGTGCGCTTTTTCGCGCCGGCATCCCGCCTCAGAGGCGCCGTGCCCGACCTGAAACGCCTGGCGGCGCACTGCGGGAGCAGGAGAGGAGCAACGATGACTGAGGGAGCGCCGCGCGTTTCGAGCCTTGAGATTCGTCCGGCGACGGTTGCCGATGTCCCGCTGATCGTCGCCTTGATCCGGGAGCTGGCGGAGTATGAGCGGCTGTCGCACGCCTGCGCGGCGACGGAGGACGCGCTGCGGCGGCATCTTTTCGGGGCGCGCCCTTTCGCCGAGGCGCTGGTGGCGGAGGTGGAAGGGCGCGGCGTGGGCTTCGCGCTTTTCTTTCACACGTTCTCGACCTTCGAGGCGGCTCCGACGTTGTACCTCGAGGATCTTTATGTTCGTCCGGAGGAGCGCCGCCGGGGCGTGGGCAAGGCGCTGCTGACGCGGCTGGCGAAGCTGGCGGTGGAGCGGGGCTGCCGGCGGTTTGAGTGGTCGGTGCTGGAGTGGAACCGCCCGGCGATCGATTTTTATGTCGGACTGGGGGCGCGCCTGCTCGATGACTGGCGCATCTGTCGCGTGGATGGCGCGGCGCTGACCGCGCTGGCGACGGGAGCACAACGGGCGACGTAGTCGCGCCCGGCCGCCTTTACGCCTCGCGCGGCGCGCCGCACAATACGCACCGGAGCGTACTCGAAACCCGAGTACCCGAGTCGCGAGTACCCGAGACCGAACATGTACACCAACTTCCAGCCGCATCTTCAAAAGGAGCTTTCCGCGATCCGCGAGGCGGGGCTTTACAAGGAGGAACGTGCGATCCTCACGCCGCAGTCGGCGGGCATCCGCGTGTCGTTCCCGATCGGATCTGCGCCGCGCGAGGTGATCAACTTCTGCGCCAACAACTATCTGGGCCTGTCCAGCCACCCGAAGGTGATCGCGGCGGCGCGGGCGGCGCTGGAAAGCCACGGATTCGGCTTGTCGTCGGTCCGCTTCATCTGCGGCACGCAGGACATTCACAAACAGCTCGAGCGCCGTATCAGCGAGTTCCTCGGGACCGAGGATGCGATCCTTTACACGTCGTGCTTTGACGCCAACGGCGGGCTTTTTGAGACCTTGCTGGGGGAAAATGACGTCATCATCACCGACCAGCTCAACCACGCCTCGATCATCGACGGCATCCGTCTGTGCAAGGCGAAGCGGCTCATCTACGCCAACGCGGACATGACCGACCTGGAGGCGAAACTGAAGGAGGCGAAGGCCGCGCGTTTTCGCATGATCGCCACCGACGGGGCGTTCTCGATGGACGGGAGCATCGCCCCGATCGACCGCATCTGCGACCTGGCGGACCGGTACGACGCGCTGGTGATGGTGGACGACAGTCACTGCACGGGTTTCCTGGGAAAAACCGGGCGCGGATCGGCGGAGCATTGCGGCGCGGAAGGGCGCGTCGACATCATCACCTCAACGCTCGGCAAGGCGCTCGGCGGCGCCTCCGGCGGGTTCACGACCGGGCGGAAGGAGATCATCGACCTGTTGCGGCAGCGGTCGCGCCCGTACCTTTTCAGCAACACGCTGGCGCCGATGATCGTGCAGGCGTCGATCGCGGTGCTCGACCTGCTCAGCGAGACCACGGCGCTGCGCGACAAGCTGGAGGCGAACACGAAGCGCTTCCGCGCGGGCATGACGGCGGCCGGGTTCGACATCAAGCCCGGCGTCCACCCAATCGTGCCGATCATGTTGTACAACGCGAAGCTTGCGCAGGACGTGGCGCGTGACCTTTACGGCGAGGGCGTCTACGTCATCGGGTTCTTCTTCCCCGTCGTCGGGCGCGGGTTGGCGAGAATTCGCGTCCAGCTTTCCGCGGCACACGAGTTCTCGCACATCGACCGCGCGATCGAGGCGTTCACCAGGGTCGGGCGCAAGTATGAGATCCTCGGCAAAAAACGCGAGGAGATCGTCGCCCGTTACGGGGAGTAAGACGCCGGCGCGCGGCGGTTACCCGAGCTTCCGCAGCCGCCGGCACGCTTCCTCCAGCTCCGGCATCTTCTTCGCGTAACAGAAGCGGAGCTGATCGTCCCCGTCGGCAGGGTTGCGGTAGAACGCCGACCCCGGAACCGACGCCACGCCGGTACGTTCGAGAATGTCCTCGGCGGCGTGAACCGCGTTTTTCCAGCGCCCCCGGGCGAACGCCGCGAGCATGTAATAACTGCCCGTCGGAAGATACGGCGTGAAGCCGATCCCCCGCAGCGTGTCCGCCATCAGATTGCGCTTCGTCTCGTAATCCTTGCGCATCCGGTCGTAATACGCCTGCGGCAGGGCCAACCCGGCGACGATGCCGTGTTGCAGCGGGTTCGGAGCGCAGATGTAGAACAGGTCGGAGACGACCGCGATCTTGTCGATCATCGCCGCCGGCCCCACCGTGTACCCGACGCGCCAACCGGTGACGGCGTAGGTCTTGCTGGCGCCGCTGATCGTCAGCGTGCGCTGGCGGGCCTGGGGTAACGCGCCGATCGAGAAGTGCTCGGCCTCGTGCGTGATATACTCGTAGATCTCGTCGGTGACGATCCAGAGATTGTGCCGCTCCGCCAGCGCCGCGATGGCCTCCAGTTCGGTCCGCGAGAAGACCTTGCCGGTGGGATTTCCGGGCGTGTTGATGACGATCATCCGGGTGCGCGGAGTGACGGCGGCAGCCAGCGCCCCGGCATCGTAGCGCCAATCCGGCGGTTTGAGGTCCACGTAGCTGACGCGCGCCCCGATGAGGGTCAGCAGGTTAACGTGATAGCTGTAAAACGGGCTGAAGACGATCGCCTCGTCGCCGGGGTTGAGGATCGACAGGCAGGTGCAGGCGAACGAGCCGGCGGTCCCGACGTTGACGGTGACTTCGGTCTCGGGGTCGCACGCGATGCCGTTGAAGGCCTGCATCTTCGCGGCGATGGCGCGGCGCAGCTCGACGATGCCGCGGAGGTTGGTGTAAATCGCGTGGTCGGCGTCGATCGCGCGCTTCGCCGCCTCCTTGACCTCGATCGGCGCGGGCTGATCGCAGACGCCCTGCGACAGGTTGACCCCCCCCATCGCCTGACAGATCGCCGAGTACCGGCGGATGTCGGACTGTCGGATGTCACGGACGCGGTCGGCGATCGGCAGACTCATGCGAATACCCTCCCAGGCTGTCCGATCGTTATACGCGGCGCAATTCAGCGTGTCACGCGCGAGGTGTCCGCAGACCGGCCGGGCGTCACGGCTTCCGCCCGGGACGGCGGGATTCGGCGGGCGACTCCCGCAGCTTCTCCAGCGCGCAAAGCAGCACCGGATCGGACCGCGGCGTAAAAGCCTCCGGCGCGGCTTTGACGTACACCTCAGGCTCGACGCCCCCGGGTTCCAGCGGACGTCCGTCGGGCAGACGGTCGATCCAGCGCGGAAGGTTAACCGTAATGTTCAGACCGGTCTCGATCCGTCGGGGGTTCGCGCTGGAGCCTGCGGTGCGGTCGCCCAGGGTCGTCGTCTGCGGCGCCTGCGCGAGCATCAGGGCGAAGGATTCCGCGGAACTCATCGTGCATGGCCCGATCAGGACCACGACGGGCGCCTCGAAGCGCCACGGCCCGCGCGGTTCAACGACGCGATCCAGCATCGGACCCAGGTCGTCATGCTTCGGTCCCGACCGGTACTGGTTCCGGCTGTAAACGCGCGGGCGGTCCAGGAAGCGCCCGGCGATGGCGCGGGCGAGAAGTTCGTCGCCGCCGCCGTTGAAGCGCAGATCGAGGACCAACCCCCACGAATCTCCGAGGGTTTCGAGCATCTTGTCCACCAGGTCCGGCAATTCCGCGTCGGACAGCGCGTACACGTTCAGGTAAGCAATCCCGTCCTCCGTCCGGGCCCACGCCGCGCCGCGTCGCGAGTCGCGCAGCGGACCGACGAGCGCCTCCGCCGCCTGCCAGTTCGCGTTCAAGGGACGAGATCGCGAGTACCCCGGAACATTCTCGTCGCCGCAGTTCACCCAGACATGAAGGTCTTCGAGCGGTCGAAGCAGGTCCGCGATCGCCGCCGCGGTCTCGTATGTCGTCCTCGCCGCGGCAGCGCGCGGACGGAACGTTTCTCGCAACTTCGCCCAGTTCACTCCGGGGCGAACCCCGAACATCGCGTACTCTCGATCGAACGCCTCCCAGACCTCATCGAAGGCGCGAAGCGAGTCGGTCTCCGTGACGGGCGTCAGGGGAGGCAGCGGGCGCCTCTCGAAAAAGGGTTCGTACTTGACTGTTCCGGCCTCCGTATCCGTCATGAAGAGCCGTCGGGCGACGCTCGTCTCAAGGTCCACGACGATCGACTTGCGCCAGGGGATGACGGGAAGGTTTCCGCTTTGCCACGCCGCGTTGATCTTCCACGTCGCGGCGCGCCGACCCCACGCCGCAAACGCCGCCTTCCCCTGCCCCACCACGGTTCCTGGCGGGAACACGTGGCCGAGCACCGCCGGGTTGAAGCGCAGGAAGATCGAGCGGACCTCCTCACCTGTCCCGACGGGGGCGCGCAGCACCCGACCCGGCGCATCCGGCTGAACGTAGGCCCAGACCACGTTCCCCTGATGCACGCCGAACGCGACCTGTGACGGACCGAGTTCGACAGCGAACCCGTCGCCGCACGTGAACGAAAACGACCGGACCGACCAGATGTCTGCGGCGTCACAGCTCCACGACCGCCCCACCGGAGGCTCGGAAGCATCAAGCGAAGCCGGATAGCGGGACGCGAGGTTGACGTCTTGCTCCTGCCGGGCGTGAGCCGACGGCCCCGCAACCGCCGCGATGAGGAAGACGACGGTCTGAACGATGACTTGCGGAACCCGCAAAGCGGAATCGCCGGGTTTCCGGGACGACACGTCGGCGGAGCGTCTTGGTCGGACGAAACCGCGTGCGTACAATTCACCAGCAAGGATCGTCGCGCAATGCCGGTATCCGATGAAGAATTCGATCACCTTGTGGCGCGGGCGTCGGGGGATGAGACGCTGCGGGCGATGACTTTGTGCGGGGGTTGCCTTTATGATCTTCGCGGGCTTCCGGCGGCGGGTCGCTGTCCGGAATGTGGAGGCCGCTACTGCGCGGCCGGACTTCGTCGTCGCGGCGTGTTTCGTCCTGAACATGCTGAGTTTCCTCTTGCGGAGCTTTCCGCGTCGCTGGTTCTCTTGCTGATCTGCGGGTGGATCTTCGATCCTTATGCCCTGATCGTGTTCGGCCGCACCGCGCTGCACGTGGCGTTCGGATTCCTGACCGGACTGACCGGGTTGCTCTGCACCCTGATGACGTATGCCCGGATTCGGCGTTATGTCCGAGCGCGATGGCGGCTGAGGCAAGCTCAGGCGTATGCGCGATCCCTGGTCCCCAAGGAAGAGCCGTGGGTCGTGGCGCCACGCCCGTAACCGCAGGGCAACCGCATTCTAACCTCGAATCCGGGTGGCATGCCCTGGCGTACTCGCCTGGCCATGTTGAAGGATCAGAAAGCCCGACGACAGGGTGGCATGCTCTCGCGGTACTCCGCGTGAGCATGCGAGTTCATCCCACCAGATGAGCATGCGAGTTCATCCCACCAGATGAGCATGCGGGCCGGGTGGCATGGCCTGGCGTACTCGCCTGGCCATGCTGAGGGATCAGAACGCCCGTTTCTTCCGAACACGGACCGCTGCTGCGGACTCTTGTCCCCCGACGCACCGGCAGATATCAGAACGCGGTCGCCCTGCCCGTAACCGCGGGTTTCCGCACATTTTCATTGAAATCACCGCTTCAACCAGGTACGCTGGCATTGCCGCCGGCACCCGGCGGCAGGGGGTTCCGGGGTCGGTTTCAGAAAGGAGATCATCATGAGAATTGGGACGTGCATCAAGGCAGGCGCGTTCGCCTGTGCGGCGGTTGTGCTGGCGGCACAAGTCGCGGCCGAGGAGCGGCGGATGTCGCCGCTGCGGGTCAAAGGACCGACGGACGGAAACGGTGTCACGGCGTTGACGTTCGATGCCGACGCCTACGAAGCGTTGCGGGGGGCGGAGTCGTTCGTCCTCACGCAGGTGCCTTTGACGGACCGGCGGCTGGTGAATGTCGAGGCGCGGCGCGTCGAGGCGTTCACCGAGGACGCGGTCGTTGTCGTGGGCGGCGCGGGGGGCGAGTCGGCCGTCGAGCGTCCGGACGTCATCGTTCTTTCCGGCAGCGTGGTCGGGGCGCCCGAATCCCACGTGACGCTGGGGTTCTCGGCGCACGGATGCAACGGAATCATCGAGCTGGACGGACAGATGCATCTCGTCTCCGCCGGTCCGGTCGGCGGGACCGGTCCGGTGGTCTACAACTTCACGACGCTTCCGCAGGGCGTCATCGACTGGGTTCCCTTCCAGTGCGGCAGCGACCTGCTGGCGCATCCTCCGCGTGCACCGCAGACCCGCGGCACGGGCGGGTCGGCGCCGGCGGGTGATCCGCCCTGCCGCGTGGTGAACGTGGCCATCGAGACGGATTACGAATACACGCGCGACATCTTCGGCGGGGATACCAACGCGGCGGCGGCCTACGCCACGACGCTCGTGGCGGCGGTGGGGGAGACGACGCTGCGCGACCTGAATGTACACTTGAAGATCGCCTATCTGCGGACCTGGAGCGCCAACAACGATCCGTATACCGCGAACAACAGTTGGGATCGCTTCTTCGAGTATCAGGATCACTGGAACGCGAACATGCGCCACATCGTCCGCGACAACGTGCATATGTTCTCGGCGTTGCGCGACGGCCAGATCGGCGGGCTGGCGTACCTGCCCGGCGTCTGCCAGACCGACTATGATTACGCGTACTCCTCGTATCTGAACGGCTTCTTCCCCTATCCGCTCCAGGACCATCACGACCAGAACTGGGACGTGTTCGTCGTCGGGCATGAAGAGGGGCACAACCTCGGCGCGCCGCACACCCACGATCACAATCCGCCGATCGACGGCTGCGGCCTGGGAGATTGCAATGACGCCTTCGGCGGCACCTACATGAGCTACTGTCACGGCTGCTCCGGAGGCATGACGAACATCGTCCTGGCGTACCACGATCGCACGATCCACGAAGCCATCCTGCCCTACCTGGGCGACGCCCCGTGCAATCTCGAGGACGATCCGCCCTGCACCGGCGGCGTCGACTGCGACCGGATCTCCGAGCTTAACGTGACGTGCAGGCAAGGCCGCTTCAAGCTCAAGGCCGTGGTGAAGTCCACGCTCGCGGAAGGGACGACCCTGACCCTGACGCGCGACGGGTCGGACTCGCAGGCCGTCTCAATCAACAGCCGCGGCAAAGCGCGAGCGGTCTGGAAGAACGTCGCCGGCGGCGGACACGACGTCTGCATCGACGAGTGCCCCGCCCTCTGCGGCAGCGCAAGCTGCAACCCGTAGCCCGGGTCCGCTGGAGCGGGATACGAAAATGACGTTGAACGAACCGGGCGAGGGCGAACCCCTCGCCCGGTGTCGTACGCAGCGCCCGGCCTCGCCCCCCCGCCGCCCGATGCCTGATCCACCTTCCCCCTCTTCCTTACGATCGCCCGCGAACCGACCTGAACCAATCCTCCGATCGCTTCAGGGGCGAACCCGGTCTTTTTATGACAAAACGGTTGCGAAGCGGTCCCGACCTTCATTAAAATGAAGAAGTCATAAAAATCGTTTCCTGGGAGACGCCCCGGAATGCCCGTTTACGATCCGCCGCCCATAACCCGCATTCTCGAACTCGTTCAGACGGGGGACGAGTCCGCGCGCCGGGAGCTGTGGCGGCGCACCTATGACGAGATTCACGCCATCGCCGCCGCATTTATGCGCCGCGAAATTGCCGGACGCACGCTCCAGACCACTGTCGTCGTCCACGAGGCCTACCTTAAACTCTTCGGACACGCCTGCGCGGACTTCCGCAGCGCGGGACATTTCTTCTCCGCGGCCGCCAATGCGATGCGCCAGCTCCTCGTCGAACACGCACGGAAGAGAAGGGCGGCCAAGCGCGGCGGCGGGATCGGCACGGTTCCGCTCGACGGCGACGGCTTCGCCGCGGAGTTCGACCGCGATCCGGAGTTGGAGCTGGCCGTCAACGAAGCCATGACGTTGCTCGAAAAAGAGCACCCGCGCGCGGCCGAGGTGGCCAAGCTGCGCTACTACACCGGGCTGACCGTGCGCCAAACGGCCGAGGCGCTCGCCGTCGGCGACCGCACCATCGAGGCCGACTGGCGGTTCGCGCGGGCGTGGCTGTATCAGCGGCTGGGAGGGAAGTGAGAGGACACTGAGCCGCGTGGCTTCAGCCCGCGCGATCGATCGCGCGGGCTGAAGCCACGCGGCTCGCAAGGTGGCGCAGCGCGAACCATGCCCGCCGCAACGGGACGAAACGATCGGCCAGCCGACGTGGCTGAACATTCGGTTGACCAACGCGACGCACGCCGCGTCAGCCGACAACATCGACCCATGACCGAACCCACATCCAGACAAGACCGCCTGCACGAGCTGTTCACCGCCGCGCTGCACCTGCCCTCAGCGCAACAGGAACCGTACCTGCTCCGCTCCTGCCCGGACGACCCCGCGCTCGTCCGTGAGGTTCTCGCTCTCCTGCACGCCGCCGACGCTGCGCCGGACGATTTCCTCACCCCGCCGGACCCGCCTTCCTTCCTGTCGAAAGCGACGCCGCATCCGCCCGCGCCCTACGACCCGGCCAAGGACACGCTGCCGGGCCGCCGCCTCAAAGGCCGGTACACGATTCAGCATCGCCTCGGCGAGGGCGGCATGTCCGTCGTGTACGAAGGCGCGCAGGATCACCCGCGCCGCCGAGTGGCCATCAAGATCTTGCGCCCGCAGTTCGTCTCGCCGAAGGTGCTGCGCCGCTTCCGCGACGAGCCGGAAATCCTCGCCCAGCTCAACCACCCGCACATCGTCCGCGTCTTCGAGGCTGACGTGGAGGACTTCGGCGCCGGCGACGGTCCGCAGCCGTACTTCGTGATGGAATACGTGGACGGCATCCCGCTGACGCAGTACGCCCACGACCGCCGCCTGCCGCTGCGCCAGCGCCTCGAGCTTTTCGCCATCGCCTGCGACGCCGTGCACGAGGCCCACCAGCGCGGCATCATCCACCGCGATCTGAAGCCGGGGAACATCCTCGTGACCGCCGAGGGACAGCCCAAGCTGCTCGACTTCGGCGTCGCCAAGATTCTCGCCACCAGCGGTCTGGCCATCGAGCACACGCTCACCGGCGAGCTTCAACTCATCGGCACGCTGCAATACATGAGCCCGGAGCAATGCGACGTGGGTCTAAGCGAGCCGCAGGCTTCAGCCCGCGCGAATTCACTCTCCCCGGCAGAGCCGCCCGTGTCAGGAATCGGTCCGATGGGTGGTTCGCCAAACGCGCCGGGTACTTCGTCGCTCTGCGACGAAAGCCCAGCGCAGAGCGTCGAAAACCCCAAAGTCTCGTCACGGAGTGACGAACTACCTGCCCTGAACCCTCAACCCCTGAACCCTGAACCCCGAACCCTGAACCCTCAGCCCCAAACCCCGATTCCCGATCCCCGACCCCCGAGTCTGGACACCCGCTCCGACGTCTACGCCCTCGGCGTCCTCCTCTACGAACTGGTCACCGAGCGCCTGCCCTACGACGTCTCGAACATGACCATCGTCTCGGCCGCCCGCACCATCTGCGAAGCCGCGCCCACCCCCCCGTCGCACTTCGACCGCCGCCTGCGCGGCGACCTCGACGCCATCATCCTCAAAGCCCTCGAAAAAAACCGCGCCCACCGCTACGCCTCCGCCGCCCACCTCGAAGACGACGTGCGAAGATACCTGTCGGGCGAACCGACGACGGCGAGACCGCCCACGTGGCGCACGCGCACCGTGCGATGGATGCGAAAGCATCCAAAGCTTGCGACCGCCGCGATCGCGTTCTCTGCCGGGGTCTTGGCGTGGATACCCGCGATGTTGGCTTGGGAGAGGGGGTTCCGACGGGGAATGCAAGCCGTTCCGTGGGGGTTCAAAAAAGCGTTCAACGACTCCTCCGTGGAGTTGATGAGTTTCGATGGAAGAACGCTTGCGGGCTTTGCTGCTGGTAATGGCGGGAAGGTTCGTGTTGCTGACGTGCTCGAATCCTCCCGAAGCGGCGGGCGTGACCTGAGGGTCGTCGTTGGGTTACAAAGCCAACCTTTAACCAGAATTCCCTGCGCATTGACGATGTACCGGTGGAACCAGCCGAAGCAGGCACTTGAACCCGTTTGGGAACTGCATCAACCGGACCCCGGACCGCTCCCCGACCCGCATGATAGGAAGTTCAGCCCTGCAGCCTTCCGGTTCGCCAATGGCTGCATAGCCGATATCTTCGACAACAAGGAGAGCAAGGGCGACGAGATCGTGATCGTCTTTCAGGGCGGGGGGTTCACGCAATCGGTCCTTCAAATCCACGATCTTGACGGCCGGTTGCTTTACCGAATCTGGGCCGATGCCCAATTCGAGGAAATCATCTGGCAACCCGACTCCCGGCTGCTGATCTGTTTCGGCGGCGACGGCTCGGCCTTTCGACGCGCTCGCCAGGGGATGCCGGAGGACGAGCGCGCCGAGTATCGGCACGTCAAGGTCGTCTTCGCCTTTCGCCCCGAATTCGACAAGCTTTACGACACGTTTCTGTGCCTAGAGCCTGAGCCGATCCCGGGCACGATTGCCCCCGAATGGTGCCGCATGATCGGCCCTAGGAATCTGGTGGACGCCTGTTTTGATCATGCGCTCCTTGACCCGATCGAGGGAGGCGGGTTCCGGCTGCAAGTGATTGGAAGGGGTGAGGCGGAGAGCATGGGTTCGTTGTCGATCGAATTTGGCCCAGACGGATCGCTGACAAAGCGCTGTCCAGATTCCGACAATGTCAAGTCCGCCCTGGTCCACGCCGCGCCCGAGAGCATCCTGTATCAGTTTGCGCACAGAATCAACCTCCTGCGCCACCCCCCGATCCGCGATGAGTGGGTTCCAGCCAAGGGAAAAGGGGACGCCGCCGAGCGCCTCTACTACCTCCGCGACTGCGAAGCTGACCCCGCCGGCGGGCCTCCGCGTACCCACTCGACCGAAACCTGCCCGCTCAACGCATACAGCGTCCACGGCTCCCCGTACCGCTGGGCGCGGCTGTTGAGGGATGGCAAAGGAACCTCGACCGGACGCTCCCAGCCGCCTTCGCTGGATACCCCATCTTCCCCGCCTTGACTTCTTTTACCGTCGCGCTTGAGGAGCAACGATTGACCATACGGAAAACCCCGCCTCCGGAGCTGACCTCGCGCATGAAGAAATGAACGCCACAGGTAGTGGCGATTCTGATTGAGAGGTTGGTCATGAAACTTCGAATCCTACTCCTGTTAGCCGTGCTGATCTGTTTTCCCGGTTGCTTCGATTTACCACTCATGGACTCTAACACCTGTCGCTTCGCCTTTGACGGCGAGTGTGACGATGGAGGAACAGGGGCGACCAACTCCCTCTGTGCCTACGGCTCCGACCTCGCGGACTGCGGGCCGCGATTCTCAGGAGGCGGCGGATCGAACGACAATTCATCTGACGACGACACCGATGTCAGCGGCATCCCGAGCGAGACGACCCTCGCGGCGGCGGCGGCGAAGCGCTTCGAGTTCTACGGGGCGGAGGGGGACACCGTCATATTCGACGCCACGATGCCGGATGACGAGGCTGACGTGGATCTCTTCCTCTACGATCCTTCCAACTCCACTGTGGGATCCTCAACCAACCTCCGCGGACTCCCGGACAACATCCGCCACGACCTCACCCGAAGCGGAACTTATGCTCTCGAGTGCGTCAATGTTTTTGAAGACCGCTCGGTGACGGTATTCCTGCGGAAGCAGGTGCTTTCGGATGCGGCTGGCAACGACCTGAGCGGAGTGTATCGCATCACCGAGTACAACGGCGGCGCCGTTCCCGACGGACAGATCGAGAAGTTTGCCTTCGACCAAGGCCGGTTGGTATCCCGCTACATCTTTCTTGACGCTTCGCTGCTGGGGCTGGGCAGCGATCTCGAAGTCTGGGTGGACCACCGACCGGGCGAAGTCACCGACGTGTACTGGGAAGGTCAGCACTATCAGGTCAGTGCGCTGGACAGTTCGTCGTCGAGCGACGGGGCATCCCTGTCCTTCACCTACGACATCCGCATACGGTTGATCTCCGGCTCGCAGGTTTATACGAGCGCTGACGGCTCCGTCAGTTTCTCTGGATCGGTATCGGGAGACGGTCGCACGATCACCGGAATCCGTGAGGGGCTCCTGACGGGAGACCTTTCGCTGGAGTTTTCACACACGCTCACGGCGCGGCGCGAGTGAGCGAGACGTGGCACTCAACCCGTCCTTGCGAGCGAAGAATTCGTCGCCGCTCAAACATGTTGTTCTCGTAACTGGGTCTTCGGAAATTCTGTTTTATCCTTTATCTGGAGCAATTCAATGATCCGCCATGTTCTGTATGTTCTGATGGTCATTTTTATGGTTCCGCTCACCGGGTGTGCGACCATTGTCCACGGCAACGATCAGAAGATTACGGTGACTTCCACTCCGCCGGGTGCGCAGGTGCTCCATAATGGCGCAGTCAAAGGTGTCACGCCTTGCGATGTCGAGTTGAGTCGTCGCCCGTTCAAAAGCGTCCTGACCGTGCGCAAGGATGGATGCTCCGACAAGGAGATCGTGGTCAAGAATGGCGTCAGCATGTGGGCGCTGCTCGGCAACTTCATTTTTGGAGGCATCCCGGGATGGATCATCGATGCCGCCACCGGAAGCTTCGGCGCCTACTATCAGGATCATTACGACGTTCAGCTTGAAGCGCGCGCGGCGGGTTGACGGAAGTCGCGGGTTGTGAGTGATGACCAAGATACGATCACCCGTTGGATCATCGTACCTTGATGTGGGTGAATGCAGATCATTTCAGTCTCAGGAAACAAAGGAGAATAGCATGGGATTCTTTCAGATTCTGGGCATCGCGATCTTCGCATTGTGGGCGCTGGCATTCATGTTTGGGGCCTGATCGGAAAACAAGCTCCTTCGCGGAACATCAAAATCAGGAACGCCAATTTCGGGAATTGCGCGGAGTGTGGCTCCAGGCAATTTACAGTGGAGGTAGAGAGCATGATTCGCAGCAGCATCAATCATCATAGTATCCGCGTCGTGATCCTTGTGGTCGGAATAACACTCTGTTGCGCGTCGTCGTTGGCTCTTGTGCCTACCGCGGAGTTCAATCCCGGCAACACCGACAACGATCCTCTTACCGACTGCAACGTGGGTAACGGTTGCGGACCCGGTGGCGAGGACTTCTGCGAGACCTGGGTAAAACCTCGCTGGGGTGAGGGTTATCGGTATGAGACATGCCAACGCTACAGGAGAATCTTTCAAGCCGCCTGCAACGCTCATGACGTGTGTTACGCGGAGTGCTGCTGCCAGTTTTCGGACGTCCGATGCAGGAAGATTCGTCAGATGTATTGTGATATGAAGTTCTACGGCGACATGCTTCGCACCTGTCGCGGGTTTTATGGTATCCAGAGAGACGAATGTAATGTAATTGCATCTTTCTTCTTTGTGGCCGTTTCGGCAAAAGGCTTACCGTACGTCAATTGTGAATGCCGTGTTGGGTGCCCACCAGGTGGAGATGGGAGAGCTTCTCGGACAACGCAGCAACTTGAGCTGGCGATCAACACTCACGCAGTAACCTTTGTTGAAGGTACGGATGAGAGCGATGAGAATGTGGCGCTGGACGGGGATCACGACGGAGTTCCGGATCAATCTGAAGTCGAAGTTGGCATGAATCCGAATGATGCTACTGATGCAATGGAAGACCCTGATCAGGATGGTGTTCCCAGTGCTCTGGAGGTGCTGTTAGAGTTACAGCCTTTCGTGAAAGATTCAGATAATGACGGGCGAAGCGATCGTGTAGGGATGATGCGTTGGATCAAACAGAATGCCCGGATGCAAAAGCGAGGTGTGAGGCGCGAATAGTTGGAGTAAGGCGGTAAGAATGACGTGCCCCCATTTCATGGTCCAGCTGCTATGAGAGTTCCCTGGTTGTCTGGCATTCGGGCGGGCGGAGTGGAGTCCCCAGGCCACGGAGCGGAGCCCCCGACTGCACGCTACTCCCTCGCACCGCAGCCGCGAACGCCGCCGGCGTCTGATACCCCAGGGCGCTGTGCGGCCGGTCGTGATTGTATTCCAATCGATGATCCTCCAGCACTACCTTCGCCTCCTGGAGACTGGTGAACAGTTCACGATTCAGCACTTCATCGCGCAGCCGGCCGTTGAACGACTCGCCGTAGGCATTCTCCCACGGCGCCCCCGGTTCAATGTAGAGCGTCTTACTTCCGGCACTCTGCAGCCAGTCACGCAGCGCCCGGGCGATGAACTCCGGTCCGTTGTCGCTGCGAACATGCCCGGGAACGCCGCGGACCTCGAACAGGTAACGCAGCGTGTCGATCACCTCGCGGCTGGTGAAGCTTCGCTCCACTTCGATGGCCAGGCACTCGCGCGTGTATTCGTCCTCGATGGTCAGCATCTTCAAGGTCCGGCCGTCGCAGGTCTGGTCGCTGACAAAGTCGTAGCACCACACGTGGTCGGGATGCGTCGCGCGATGACGCACCACGCCGCCGGCGCTGCCGCCCAATCGCCGTTTTTTCCGTACTTTTCGTGGCACCTTGAAGCCTTCCTTCCGCCACAGCCGCCACACGCGCTTGCGGTTCACGCGAAACCCGTCGAGGTATTGTCAAATCCTGTGGACGGTCCTGTTTCAGGCGGCGTCCATCCTGAGTCCGTTGACGAACTGAATGCCTCCGATCACGTCCGTCAGCAGGC
>JABWBH010000042.1 GCA_013360585.1 Phycisphaerae bacterium
AGGCGGAAGACCCGGACGTGAAAGCGTGCCCCGACCTGCGCACGCACGTCCGGGTGACCCCGGAGGGCCGTACGGAACTGGCGCGCCTGCGGATGAACCCCGCGACGATTGCCCAACCCGCGACGGCGGGCGACGCGAAGCCGGAAGCGGCGGGGAAGGGCGCGGCGAGCAACGGCGCGGAAGCCGGGGCGAAGGGGAACCCCGAGAATCTGCACGATGCCGCGTTTCTGTCACCACGCGCACTGGCGGATGCGTTCGGAATTCCCAACAAGGCCGACGCGCTGAGAACACGTCTTAACCGCTGGCGAAAGACGAATCATAACGGCTGGGTTGAAAACGCCGATCGGTCGGGCACGGAACCTAAATTCACCTATCACGTTGGCGCTGTCCGTCATATCGTGGAAGCCCTCAAGTCGGGTAATTGAGCGACCAGCCTGGCGACCACCCTGCGACCACCCTTCATGATTTTTATCCCACTTTCCCCGTAAGAAACGCAAATCTTGCGACCAGCTTGCGACCAGCCACAACACGGCGCGTACCCTCCGCGTGAAAATATCCCGCATGAAACTTCAAGACTTGCCGTTACCGGACCTGCGGCGCGCGCTCCGAGCGACGGAGTCGGTGGCGGGCGCTGATTCCGTCGAAGCGCGCATGCTGAGGCGCGAACTTTCGCGCCGCGAAACCCGAAAGCGCAAGGCGCGGAGGCCGCGCCGATGAATGACCCCCCCGAAAAACTGCTCACCACGACGGAGGTCTGCGAGCTTCTTTCGATTGGAAAACGCACCTTGTGGAAGTGGCTCGCGGCGCGCAGCCTTCCGCCGCCGGATGCGCGGTTGAAGGGGAAATGGTTGCGCTGGCGCGCTTCGACAATTCAAACCTGGATTGAAGAGCAAAAGTGCCACAATAACGGCACTCACAAATAACAAAGAACCCCGGCCATGCTTGGCGGCGCGCCGGGGTTCAATGGAGAAAAACTTGACCTGCAAATTGTATCCGAAAGCACCTCACCCGTACAAGGCCGCGCTGGAGCGCGACCCCGATCTTTTTTGGTGCTGGGCGTGGCGCTCGACGCGCGCCGCTCAACGCGCGCTGCATGTCAAGAATCAGCACGGAGGCGCGAAAAAATGATCCCGGATGACGCTTTTAAGTGCACCATTTGCCGCAACATTTACCTGAAAACACGGCTCGCGGCGTATGGACCCGAACCGATTTGTAACCGTTGCCTGAAACCCGCCGCGACAAGCCATTCCGAAGGCGCAACGGAGCGACGTGCTGCGCCCCCGAAACGCGGCGCAGGCGACGAAGCCCCGACGGTTCGGTCCGCCCCCGTGCTCGTAAGAATGGCCGACGTGAAGCCCGAGCGCGTGCGGTGGCTTTGGCCGGGTCGTATTCCGCTGGGGAAGCTCACCCTCTGGGCGGGCGATCCCAACCTGGGCAAGTCCCTGACGACGATGGACATCGCGGCGCGGCTCACGCGCGGCGCGGCTTGGCCGGACGCCCCCGGACTCATGCAGGAGCCGGGCGGGGTCATCATTCTTTCGGCGGAGGACGACGCGGCGGACACGATTCGCCCCCGACTGGACGCGGCGCTGGCGGACGTGTCGCGGGTGACCTCGCTTAGCGCGATCAAGTGCGGCGAGGCCGAGCGCGGGTTCGACATGTCCGCAGACCTGGGCTGTTTGGAAGTCGCAATTGACGCGCAACCTGGCACGCGGCTGATCATCATCGACCCGGTATCCGCATACATGGGAACGCGGCTGGATTCGCACCGCAACACGGACGTGCGCGCGATCCTCGCCCCGCTGGGCGCGCTGGCGGCGAAACACGGCGTCGCGGTCCTGGCCATCACCCACCTGAGCAAAGGCGCGGGCGGCAAGGCGATCTACCGGGCGACGGGTTCGCTCGCGTTCGCGGCGGCGGCTCGGGCGGCGTGGCTCATCGCGCAAGACCCGAACGATGCGGACCACCGGCTGTTGCTTCCCATGAAAGTGAACGTCGGGCGAGCCGCGCCGAGCTGGGGGTACTCGATCCAGCAGGACGCCGAGGGCCGACCGGCTGTGGTCTGGGACGCGAGCGGCAACACCATGACGGCCAACGACGTTCTGGCGGCGGAACTGGATCGGAAGGATTCCGAATTGGATAAGGCGGTGGGCTTCCTTCGGGAGGTGTTCGCCAACGGCCCCGTTCCGAAAACCGAGGTAGACCGCGAGGCGAAACAGGCGGGCTACTCCGCCGCGACGGTCCGCCGTGCCAAGGGCGTCCTGGGTATCGTCACCAAGAAAGACGGCATGGACGGCGGATGGACGTGGGGGCTTCCCGAAGGTGCTCAAGACCCGAGCATACCCGTTTGCGCACCTTCGAAGGTGCTCAAGGTTTCGGAGACTTGCGCACCTTCGGCTGGCGCTATCAAAAACGGGGTTTTAGGTCCGTCAAAACGTGCGCCAGCTGAAGGTGCTCAAATGGACCCCTTAGGGATGAGCACCTTCGGCGGACAGGACGCTGTTGAGGTTGTCGAGATATGACCCCGACGATGCTCCTGGCGCGGCTTTCCGCCTTGGGCGTGCGACTGTCCGTCAGCGGCGAACGGCTGCGCACGGAAGCGCCCAAGGGCGTGTTGACACGCGACCTGTTGGCGCAGCTCCGGGCGCACAAGGCCGAGCTACTGGCGGCGCTGGCTTCCGGCGCTGCCGGGGATGGATTCGACGGCGGCGATATGAAGAAGGCTGAGCGTGGCCACGCGCTCGGGCAAGTCGCCGTTGTGGCCGCCGTAGGCGATGACCAACCCCCCTTTGACAAGAATCGCGTTCTCGGGGTGGGTCACGTCGTACCCTTGTCCGCTGGACGCGACGACGCGGAACGGCTCGAAGGGTTGCTTCCGCAGGAAGCCTTGAAGCAAGTCGATGGTCATGCCGGAATTGTATCCCCGCTGCCCGCGTCATGCCAAGCTGCCCCTGTCGATGCCGATGCGTGCCGACCCGTGCCGGACGCGCCGACGGACCGAGCGGGCTGGGGCGACGCTCTTGCGGCGATCCGGGCGGCGGGGCGGCGGAAGCTGGCCGGGCTTGGGTGGATCGTCGGGGACCGGCTGGCGGGGTTGCCGGAAGAGCTTCAGGGGCTGGTCATGCCACGCGAGGGTTGGACACCTGCATCGTGGGCCGAGCATATGCGCTACCTGGCCGGGCGGTGCGCCGAGCTTCACCCGGACCGGGCGAACCTGTACCGCCGGGCGTCGGGGATGCTGGTTGCTGAATGGCGGCGGATCGAACGGGGTGGACCGGCGTGAAGCTGACCCCGGTAATCATCATCGACACCCGCGAGCAATCGCCGTTCACGTTCGCCAACCTGCCGAGCGAGCCGGGCACGCTGGACACGGGGGACTACTCCGTCCGGGGGCTGGAGCGTCTTGTCGCGGTGGAGCGGAAGTCTTTGGACGACTTGCTCGCGTGCGTCGGGCGGGAGCGGGATCGGTTCAAGCGGGAGCTTCAACGGCTCCGGGCGTATCGCTTCCGGCTGCTGATCGTCGAGGCGTCGGCGGCGGACCTGGAGCAAGGGGTGTACCCCCAAGGGGCGTACCCCTTAAACCCCCAAGGGGCACGCCCTTTGTGGCGATCTAAGCTGACACCGGCGCACGTGCTGGGGAGCCTGGCCGCGTGGACGGCGCAATACACGCTGCCGGTTTGGCTCGGCGGGACGCATGACGAATCCGGGCGGTTCGTCGAGCGGTTCCTGTATCAGGCGGCGCGGACCGTGGCGGGCGAGGCGGAAGCGGTCTTCGGGAAGCTGAAAGAAAGCGCTTGACAGGATACCTGTATGCGTGATATCATAGAATACATGAACCTAGCAGACAGTCTGAAAGCGGCGGCGAAGCGGAGCGGGTTGTCTATGCTGGCCATATCCAAAGCGACCGGCTTGAACTACCAGACGGTCCACGGATTCTTGAAGGGCGAGCGGGACATTGCGCTATCTTCGGCGGTGAAGCTGGCCGACGTGCTGGACCTGGAACTGCGCCCGAAGGCGTCGAAGGCGTCGAAGGCGGCGGGCACGTCGAAGAAAGGGGGACGGTGATGCGACGAAGCAAGGGCACGCTCTATCGACCGGTGACGACGCGGACCGTCGGCGGGCGGAAAGTGAAGCGCAAGGCCGCCTTCTACTGGGCGCGGTACGTCGATGCGGACGGCGGGCGTTGCTGTCATGCACTCACCCTCCCCGACGGCGGGCGGGTGACGGATAAGGACGTGGCGCGGTCGGTGCTGGATGCGATCCTGAAGCGCGTGGAGCGCGAATCCGCCGGGCTGGTGGACCGGACGCTGGAAGCGGCCCGGACGCCAATGCGTGTCGTGCTGGCGGACTTCATCCGGCACTTGCGGCGGAAGGGCACGGGGCGCGCGTACACTCGGCAAGCGCTGGCGTCCATCAAGTGGATGATCGACCACGCGGCGATGGAACGGCTGGCCGACTTCCGCGAGGAACGCATTGACAAGGCGCTGGGCAAGCTGGCGGACGCCGGACGAAGCGTCAAGACAGTGAACGAGTATCGCGGGATATGCTTCGCGCTGGCGCGGTGGGCGATGACGACGGCGCGGCTCCTGGATCGGAACCCGGTTGAAGCGGTCCCCCGTCGCAAGGCTCGCGGCGAATCGGACATCGTGAAAGTGCGCCGGGCGTTGACCGTCGAGGAAGCCGGGCGGCTCCTGAACGTCGCGGGAACCCGCCGGGCGTACTACGCCGTGGCGTTGTGGTCGGGGTTGCGCTGGGGCGAGATAGCGGCACTGGAATGGCGCGATGCGGACCTGACAAGCGACCGTCCCGCGATCCGGCTCCGGGCGGAAGCGACGAAAGCCAAGCGTGCGGACGTGCTCCCCCTTCACTCGGACCTGGCCGACGTGTTCGGTCGGCTTCGCCAAGCCGTCCCCTTCGCCAAGCCGACCGACCGTGTGTTCACGCGACCCCCGACGCTGCGGACGTTCAAATTGGACCTGGACCGCGCGGGCATCACCTGGCGGAAGGATGACCATGACGACGGAGCTTCGATCGACCGGCACGCCCTGCGGACGACGTTCGTATCGTGGCTGGAAGCGGCGGGCGTGAGCGGGACGGCGAAGCGGCTCCTTGCCCGGCACGCGGCGGTAGGCGTCACGGAACGGCATTACACGGACGCCCGGCTCCTGGACCTATGGGCGGAGATACGCAAGCTGCCCCCGATCCCGAAGGCGGGAACGGAAGCGGCGTCCGTCAAGGCGACGGGGACGCACGGCAAGGCGTCGGCTCCCCCGCGCGTGCGTGCGCAAGGGGCGAAGGGTTGGATAAAACCGGGCACGGAGCGCGTTGCACTCCCGGTTGCACTTCACAACGGCATTCAGGGGCGCGGCGCGGCATTCATCGGCACGGTTGGGAAAAGTGTCACGAGTATGACACCTTCAGAAAACACCGGGAAAAACCCGTGTTTTTCGGCTGAAAATGAACTCGGGGCGACAGGATTCGAACCTGCGTCCTCCTGGTCCCAAACCAGGCGCTCTAGCCGGACTGAGCTACGCCCCGCGCAAGCGTGCAACGTCCGTCGGCGCGGGCGGGAAGTCAAGGTCCGGACGTGGGGGGTGCGTTCCGATGTTCCGAGGCGCGGCATCCTGAATCGTCGCTTTCGATTCCGCGGCGTGCCAGGAGACAAGCGTTCGCGCAGGCTGAAGCCCTAATCATCACGACTGGGAGACGCGCCATCGGGCAACGAGCGTACGCGCAGGCTGAAGCCTGCGGCTCAGAGACGGCATCGAGCCTGCAAGGTCTGCGTCTCGGCACGGCGACCGGGGTTACGTCTCGGGAGATTCGAACATCCGCCTGGCTCGAACCGGATCGGGAATCTGCCTGCCTCCCGCCGAGGCCGCGGGGGTGGCGGCTTCGGTCAAGGTCACGGGCGGTGACGATGACGGGCGGTCGCGGCGAGCGTCGGTTTCGAGATCGCGGCCGTTCAGGGCTTCCAAGGCGTCGCGGGTGAAGACGCGGAGACCGAACTCCGGCTCGTAGCCGTGGATCTCCTTGACGTCGAGCGCCTGAAGAAAGGCGAGAATGTCGGCGGTGATGACCTGTCCGGGAACCAGGATCGGAAACCCCGGCGGGTAAGGCGTCACAAATCCGGCGGAGACGAATTCGCGTTCGGGCATCAGGCTCCGGGGGGACGCTTGCGCCAAAGCGGTCATTCCCTCATCCACGGAGGTGTTCTTTGCGTCGGCGGTCGCGGCGCTTCTCACGTCCGCCGTCTTCGCCGCGCCCATCGCCGTCGCCGACAGCGCCGCATCGAGGCGGACGTATTCACAGGAGGCGTCATCGCAGCCGAGGAAGAACGCCTTGCGGATGTCGCCTTCCGGCGTGGGTGCGCCGTGCGGATCGCGAAAAGCGTCATGAAAACGGCTGAAATTCGGAAGCGGCGGCAGCTCCCGCGTGAGGGACACGACGTTCCGATCGTGCAGGCGGCGCTCGACGGCGCTTTGCCGAAGGAGCTTCTCATCCAGTTCGTGGGCGATCTGCGTCAGGACTTTGACGAGATGAGCCACCGTGCCGCGCGTCATGCCGATGTGAATCATGAACAGAACGGTGTTGCGCGACGTCTTGTTGATCTGAATGTCGAAGCGGTCGATGAGCAGCTTCTTGAACGTGTCGCCGTCCATCCCCGTCCGCCCGACGTGGATCGTCACCCGCGTGGGATCCAGCACGAACTCGTCGCCCATCCAGGCCTGCTCGATGCGTGTGAACCCGGCCTGCGCGTCCCAGTAATATTCAAGTCCGCTGGGGCGGTGCGCCGCGGGGATCAGGTCCAGCGCGCCCATCACGCGGAAATACTTCGCCAGCAGGGGGTCGCCGTGGACGCGCTCACGCAGCATCATCGCCAGTTCGAGGCTTTGCTGGACGAGTTCGTATCCTTCCAGCTCGACCTGCCGGCGACCCACGTCGAGCGAGGCGATGATCTGGTAATTCGGCGAGGTGGACGTGTGCGTCATGAACGCCTCGTGAAAGGCGTGGCGGACGCGCGACTCGAAATCCTCATCGTTGACGTGAATCATCGACCCCTGGCGCAGAGCGGTGAGCGTCTTGTGCGTCGACTGCGTCACGTAGACACGGACGCGGGCGCGATCCGGATCGGGCACGAGGCGGTGCTCGGCGAACCACGCGTCATCCTCCCCCCGGCGGTCGGCGTCGGCTTTGAACGCGCGGTACGCGGCGATCGCGCCCGGACCGCGGAGGCGCTCCCGCAACCGGTTGGCGGCGTCCATCGCGGTGCGGCGGCGCAGCGTCGGCGAGAAGCGGGCGTAGGCCGACCACGCTTCGTCCCAGACGAAGATCATGTCGGGTTTGATCGCCAGCACCTCCTCCATCACGCGAAGCGGATCGTACGTCAGACCGTCGAAGGTAATGTTCGTCAGCAGTAACATGCGGACCTGATCGAGCTTGCCGGCGCGGCGGAGGGCGAGAAGCGTCCGCTTGATCTCGGCGAGCGTCACGCCGCCGTACATCGAGCACGCCGGGATCGGGTAGGCGTCCAGATAGATCGGTTTTGCCCCCGAGAGGATGACGGCGTAGTGGTGCGACTTGTGACAGTCATGCGACAGCAGAACGATGTCGCCGGGTCGGCACAGGCCCTGCATCACGATCTTGTTGGCGGTCGAGGTTCCGTTGGTGACGAAGAAGGTCTGCCGCGCACCGAACGCGCGGGCGGCGAGTTCCTGCGCCCGCTTGATCGTGCCCTGCGGTTGAAGAAGGGAATCCAGCCCGCCGGTCGTGGCGCTGGTTTCAGCCTGAAAAACGTTGTGTCCGTAGAAGCGCGCCATGTCGCTGATCCAGTGCGACTTGTCGATCGAGCTGCCCTTCGAAATCGGGAGGGCGTGGAACATGCCGGTGGGCTTGCGACTGTAGGCGCGCAGGGCGGAGAAAAAAGGCGTCTCAAAGCGCTCGTGAACGCCCTTGAGGATGCTCAGGTGCAGTTCGCGGTAGTTTTCCTGCTGGTAGAAGACGCGCCGGAACGCGCGGCTCGGGTCACCCGCGACGTTCTCCACCGGGGCGTCCGTGACGAGAAAGAGATCCAGCTCCGGTCGCAGCGCCTGCAGGATTTCCCCCAGAAGAAGGCTTCGCTCGCTGGCTTTGAGCGCTTCGATCCGCTGCGGATCCTGCCCGAGGAGCGCATACGCACCGGTCAGGAGTTCGGGCTGGTCGGCGGAATGAAACGGGAAGCTGTAGCGGACGACGATGCTCTGGACGTTGGGGTTGACGAGGGCGGCGATCAGGGCGTCCTCGAATGTGTGCGTGACGACGGTCTCGTACATAAAGGCGTCTTCGGGGCGTCGAAGCTCGCGCAGGCGTTGTCTCAGTTCGCTCTCCTCGTGCGGTTGAATGTCGTCCACGAACAAGGTTTCGAAATACGGTCGCTGCTCCTCGCCCAGGCGTGAGAGGACGGCGTCGGTGATCGGCGCCGCGTCCAGCAGGTCCGACCAGTCCCGGAATCGCGTGGCGGAAAGATCAAGACGGCGGTAAGCGCCGCTGGAGAGAAGGCGCACGACGCCGATCGACAGCTTCGCAAAGTTCTCATAATCGCCGGCTTCGAACCGGCGACGCAAAGGCTCCAGCACCCGCGATCCCGGAAAGGCGCAGCAGGATTCGATCATCCTCAGCAACTCGAACGCCTCGGCGCACCGCGCCGTCAGTTCCGGAACTTCGAGGTCGTCGGGACCGATGCGACGCAGCCGCCGCGCCCCGTCGCGCAGGCGGTTCCAGATGTCGGTCCGCAGTCGGCGCACGTTGTAAAGTGCGGCGCGCGACGGATCGAGCGCCCGACGTTCACCGCTGCCCGAAGATGGCGTCATGATTCTCGTCCCCTGGTCCGCACAGACGGCGGCGATCCGCCCCGCCCGCCTCCCGGTCTTTGCATGCTCCCCGGTCGATTGTACCGACCCGACCCCGTGGATGCCCGTCCTCGTGGACGACGGATTCCAGTTCCGGCCTCCCGTCGGGTGGCCCGCCCTAACCCCCGGACCGGACCGATGTCCGATCCAGGGACAATGTGTATTAAGAGGTTTCGGCCCCCCTAAGATACCGCGGGGGACTGGCGGTAAACTCGTGCTCGGGCTGAATTGCCGAATTCGCCGATCTGTCAACGAGGCCTGAAAGAGAGCCCGAAGACGAACGCATGTTCAACGCGATCAACCGGAAGATAAAACGCTGGATCATCCGCCAGCAGAAGCGTCAGCCGATCGTGCTGATCAGCGACACGACGCTGCGCGACGGTGTGCAGACGCCGGGGGTTCGGGTGTCTTTGCAGGGGAAGCGCCGGATCGCGGAAGCCCTGGCGCGGGCCGGCGTGCATTCGATCGAGCTGGGGTTTCCGGCGGCTTCGGCGCGCGAAACCGCGGACGTGCAGGTGCTCGCCGGAGAGATTCGCGGACCGATCCTGACGGCGTTGTCTCGAACGCTTCCCGGGGACGTCGAGCGTGCGTCCGAGGCGCTCGCCCCTTGTCCGATCCTGAAGCGGGCGATCACGCTCTTCATCGGGACCAGCCTGATTCATCGCAGAGACAAGCTCAACTTGAGCGAGTCGCAGGTCATTCGCGCCGCGGTCCGATCCGTCGAGCAGGCCTCGCGGTCCTTTCAGATCATCTCCGTCGGTGCGGAGGACGCCTCGCGGACCGATCCCTGCTTCCTTCATGAGTTCTACCGCGAGGTCATCGCGGCCGGTGCGACGTCGATCGGTTTCGCCGACACCGTCGGGATCCTCACGCCCGCACAGACGGCGCGCTCGGTGCGAGGCATCCTCGATCAAGTGCCCAACATCGACGACGCGCTGCTCGGCGTTCACTTTCACAACGACCTGGGGTTGGCGACGGCGAACTCCCTGGAGGCGGTCGCCGCGGGGGCGAACATCGTGCAATGCACGATCAACGGTATCGGCGAGCGCGCCGGCAATGCTGCGCTCGAGGAGGTCGTTGTCGCTCTGTCGCTGCATGCCGGCGAATACGGTCGGACCTCCGCGATCGATCTGTCAGCGCTCACCGCGCTGTCGCGGCTGGTCGCTCGCGCGACGGGACTGAGCGTACCGGTGAACAAACCCGTCGTCGGGCGCAATCTCTTCCGAACCGAGGCGGGCGTTCATCAGGACGGATTGCTCAAAAACCCCGAGACGTATCTGCCCTTCCCGCCGGAGCTGGTCGGCGCAGAAGGCGTCGAACTCGTGCTCGGACCCCGCTCCGGCCGCAGCGCCGTGCGTCAACACCTTGTCGCAACGGGACTGCCCGCGGAGAATGAAGACGTTGAGCGATATCTTCAGACGCTGAAACAAGGCGTCGAGACGAACGACTCTGCGGAATTTGAGGAACTCGACGACATCCCTGACGGCTGCGGCGATGCGCGGCGTGCGCGGTGCGACGACGCGGCATCGGCCCGATGACAATAACAAGCCTCGAATCCGGCGGGCTGAGAAAGGAGTGCCTTTGTGATGGCCGACACACGTTCCTGTCTACGCGGCGGAAACCGTCTCCGATCAGGCGCGGTCGCTGCGATGCTGGTTGGCGCGGCGGCGGTGCTTTGTGTCGCCGCAGCCGAACCGGCGCCGTCGCCCGTTCCGGCTTCGGCGCAGGAGTCTGCCGCGCCCGCAGACCCCGGGACAGCCGGCGAGGTCACGCGCGTTCTCAGAAATCAGGAAGCAGCGTGGAACAGCGGCGATGTCGAGGGTTTCATGCGCGGATACTGGAACTCACCCAACCTGACGTTCAGCTCAGGCGGGCGCGTCACTCGCGGCTGGAAGGAAACGCTGGACGGGTTCAAGACGCGCTATCCGGATCGCACCGCGATGGGGCGGCTGACCTTCGACAACCTCGAAGTCACCGCGCTCGGATCGGATGCGGCGCTGGTCTTGGGCGCCTGGCGGCTGGAGCGGGACAAACCAGTCGGCGGCGTCTTCAGCCTCGTGTTCCGCAAGATCGAGGGGTCGTGGGTGATCATCCACGATCACACGTCCGTCAAAGACGAGTGACGCGCGGCTGGCCTCCCGGACGGGAGCGCCATCAGGTCTGCGCGGCGATCTGCTTCAGAGCTTCCGCTAGAGCATCCACCTCGGCTTCAGTGTTTGAGACACCGAAGGACACCCGAAGCGTTCCTGAGGGGTACGTGCCCAGCGCCCGGTGCAGGTTCGGCGCGCAGTGCAATCCGGCGCGGACCGCGAGGTCGAACGACTCGTCAAGAATCGCGGCGGCGTCCTGAGGATCAACCCCCTCGATCGTCAACGAGAGGACGCCCACGCGGCGCTCGACATCAGCCGGACCGAGAACGCGGATCCCCCGGACTTCCTCGAGGCGCGAGACAAGCCGCCGAAGCAACGCCCGCTCATGCGCCAGGGCCGTCTCGGGGCGAACGACGTCAAGCGCGGCAGACAACCCCGCAATGCCCACTGTATTTGGCGTACCTGCCTCCATCCTCGTCGGCAGCGCTTCGGGTTGAAGCGGGCTGTCGGACTCGCCGCCCGTCCCACCTTCGCGCAGAGGTTGCAGATCGGCGCGCGGTCCCACGTAAAGGATTCCTGTGCCCGTCGGTCCGCGCAGCGCCTTGTGACCGGGGAAGGCGACAAGATCGGCACTGATCTCACCGACCTTCAAGTCCAGCACTCCCGCGGTTTGCGCGGCGTCCAGCAACACCAGCGCGTCATGTTCATGCACCGCCCGAATCACGTCCCGCGCCGGCTGGATCACGCCGGTCACGTTGCTCGCGTGCGGCAGAGCGACGAGCCGCGTCCGTCCTGTGATCGCACAACGTACCTCATCCGGGTCCACCACGCCGTCACCGTCGACATCGACGCACGTACTCGTGATGACGCCGCGCAGCATCAGCGCATGCACCGGGCGATGTACGCTGTTGTGATCCGCGGCGGTGTAGACGACATGATCGCCGGGGCGCACGGCTCCCTTGATCGCAAGGTTGAGCGCGTCGGTACCGTTAAGCGTGAACACCACCCGGTCCGGGTCCACGCCGCCGAGGAGTCCCGCGACTTTCCGCCGCGCCTCCCGCAACGTCCGGTGCGCCTCCACCGCGGCGCGATGCCCCGACCGACCGGGGTTTCCGCCCGCCCGCTCAAGACAGGCTTGCATCGCCGCGAGAACTTCGGGCGGTTTCGGCCAGCTCGTTGCCGCGTGGTCGAAGTACATCACGTCAGGTACTCATCCCGAGCCGACGGCGCGCCTCGCTGCGACGTCGATCACTTCCCGAAGTTATGACCGGCTCACCCTGCTTTCCAACGCAGCGCCCGCGATATATCTTTGCGGCATGACAATTCGCGCCTTCCAGGATCCTCATCATATGAACGAGCGCCGTCTGACATCGCCGAACCGTCGCCGCGGACACCTCGTCTTTGCTGCGATCGTCGCCCTCGCGACAACCGTCGGCGGCTGTCTCGCACCGCGCGCCGCCGAGGTCAGCCCCCCGCGCGAAAAAAGCGTCAAACCCGGCATCAACGACCCCTACCTGACCGAGCCGGTCGAAACCTGGGTTGCCCGGTTCGAGGCGGAAAGCCGCGAGATCTACCGCGAACGCGAGCGCCTCACGGCGTGGATCGGTTTGAAGGAGGGGCAGCATGTCGCCGACATCGGCGCGGGAACCGGGTTCTTCACGCTTCTTTTCAGCCGCGCGGTCGGCAGCAGCGGAAAGGTGTACGCCGTCGATCTCATGCCCGGGTTCGTTGAGCATATCCGCCTCCTCGCCGAGCATGAACGCCTCGCCAACGTCGTGCCCGTCGTCTGCAAGGAGGACTCGGTGGAGCTTGCGCCGCAGTCGATCGACGTCGCCTTCATTTGCGACACGTATCATCATTTTGAGTATCCGCGATCAACGATGGCATCGATCCGCAGCGCCCTCCGCCCCGGCGGCCAACTCATCATCATTGACTTCATCCGCATCCCCGGCGTCAGCCGGGACTGGATCCTTGATCACGTCCGCGCGGGGCGCGAGGAAGTCATCGCCGAGGTCAAGTCCGACGGTTTCACGCTGATCGAGACGCCGGACACGCCCTATCTCGAGGAGAACTACGTCCTGCGGTTCCGCAAACGATAACCGACGCTACGACGTCAGAACATCCGCCCAGAACTGCTCTGCGAACGCCCGACTGAACCGCCCTTTCCCGACCTCCACCGCCGGAATCCGGGGAAACTCCTCCGGATGGGCGAGGGCGTAAGCGAGCGTCCGCTCCGTTTCGCGAAGGAATTGAAGGCGCAGTTCGTCGTACGCGCTGAGCGGCAGACGGCGCAATCTCATCGACGACCTCGAGCTTTCTTCGAAACGTCGGACGGCGCCGCTGCGCCTTCGCTTCCTTCCCGCGCCGCAAACACGCCCGGATCGAAAGCGAACCAGAATCCCAGCAGCGACCCGCCGATCGCGCCCGCCACCGCCTGCATCGGCAACGCACGCAGAAACGGCGACGAAGGCAGATTCGGCGGCAGGTCGGCTTTTCCCCCCGAAAGCATCGCGATCAGATACCCGACCACGCAAGCCGCCGCGACCCCCACCGCCGGGTACAACGCCGTCCGCACCGGGAAACGCTTGAACGTGAAATACGTCGCCAGCCACGCCGATGCGGAACACACAAAGATCGCCTGTCCGTGCGAGACCGGTCGCCGCGCCAGGTCCACGCAGAACACGATCGTCAACGCCGCCGCCAGCGCGCCCGCCACCACCGCATGCGTCAAACCCGTCACACACTCCGCCCGAGACGAAGGCAACCTCTCTCGCAACGCAGTGAACCCGTCGAGCATCGTCATCAGCGCCGACGCACCGCTCGTCTCACGCTGCCCCGTCAGTCCCAGCATCCGCGCAACTCGGCCGCTTATCCACCCTGCAAGCACGAACACCGCGATCCACGCCAGCGCCTCTCCCGCGAAGCTGACCGCAAGTCCCCGGGACCCGGCGCCCGCATCCGCACGCCGCAGGAGCAGATGTTCAACCGTCCCTCCGCGCACCGACAGCGTCGACAAACCCACGGCCGCGGCGAACACCCCCGCATCTACCGCCCAACGCCCCGCCACCGCCGTCGCCGCGCCCGCCGTCAATCCCGCCAGCAGCGCCACGGGCACAAACCCCGCCAGAATCCGCCCCCCCGACGCCCAGCTCAGGCTCGCCTCAGGATCCACCGGCGCACACAGCGCGTACCCGACATGCCAGAAAAGCAACCCGGACGCAATCCAGACCGCATACAACAGAACCTTGACCGGAAACCGGTGTTCCTGCCGTTGCACCACGTCCTGTCCCGTCAGCTCCGCCACGCCCTTGCCTCGACGCGCAAACCTCCGACCCCCGCCCGTCAACCGATCTCATGCTTCTTCAGCAGCGCCGCGATCTCGCCCTTCGCTTTCGCGTCCAGCGAACACAGCGGCAGCCGGAACTCATCCGACAGCAATCCGCACAGCGCCATCGCCGTCTTGATCGGCTGCGGGTTCGGACCGAAACGACCGATCCCGTCCGCCAGATCCGCAAGCTTCCGGTGACATGCCAGCGCCCGACCTCCCTCGCCGCGCAATGCCGCATCCACCAGCTCCTTCATCCACGCCGGAACCAGATTGCTGATCACGCTGATCACGCCGCGCGCCCCCAGCGCCATCAGAGGCCAGGTGATCGAGTCGTCCCCGCTGAGCACAATGATGTCGCACTGCGCCTGCAACTCATCCACCCCCGCCACCGACCCCGTCGCATGTTTCAACGCCACGACGTTCGAGTACCGGTTCCGCAACCGCACCACCGTCTCGTTCGCCAGCGACTGTCCCGTCCGCAGCGGCACGTTGTACAACACAATCGGAAGCTCGACCGCCTCCGCCACCGCCGCAAAATGCCGGTACAACCCTTCCTGCGTCGGACGGTTGTAATACGGAACCACGCTGAGGATGCCCGACGCCCCGGCCGCCGCCGCCTTCTTCGTCAGCTTCACTGCCTTGTCCGTGCAGTTGGACCCGGCCCCCGCCAGCACCGGTCGCCGACCGCGCGACGCGCCGATCACCACGTCGATCACTCGGTCATGCTCCTCCTCGCTGAGCGTCGGAGACTCTCCCGTCGTCCCGCAGGGAACCAGCCAGTCCGTTCCGCCCTCGATCTGACGCTCCACGAGACGCGCCAGGCACGCCTCGTCCACCCGACCGTCCCGGAACGGCGTCACCAGCGCCGTCATCGACCCCTGCATCGGCGGTCCCCCGCGCATCATTCGACTCCCTCCGCCCCTCTCGGGGGCGAAATCAACCGCTTCATCTCCCGCACCGCCTCCCGAAAACCGACGAACACGCTCCGCGCCACGATCGAATGCCCGATGTTGAACTCCGACAGCCCCGCAACCGCCGCCAGCGGACGCACGTTCCGGTACGTCAGCCCGTGTCCGGCGTGAACCTCCAACCGCATCGATCGCGCAACTTCGACCGCACGTCGAATCTCATCCAGCGCCCGCCCGTGTTCTCGCGCGTTCGGCGCGTGCGCATACCGCCCCGTCCACAACTCTACCGCTTGAAACCCGGCGTCGGCCGACGCTCGGATCTGATCATCCAGCGGCTCAATGAACGCGCTGAGGATCATCCCGCGGGACGTCAACCGCGAGACAACCTCCTTCACGCGCCCGTGAAAGCGTACGACATCCAGCCCGCCTTCCGTCGTCAACTCTTCGCGCCGCTCAGGCACGAGCGTGCATTGATCCGGAGCAAGCTCCTCCGCGAATACGACGATCTCCTCCGCGATCGCCATCTCCAGGTTGAGCTTCACGCCTACCGTCTGACGCAGAACGCGCGCGTCCCGATCCTGAATATGACGACGATCCTCGCGCAGGTGGAAGGTGATCCCGTCGGCGCCGCCCAACTCCGCCTCGACCGCCGCCCACACCGGGTCCGGCTCATCCGTGCGACGCGCCTGCCGCACCGTCGCGACGTGGTCGATATTGACGCCCAGCTTCGGCATGACGCCGATTATACGGGCAGCGCTCCGGCGGGGAAACGCGCCGTCGTCACAGGTTCCCCGCCGGACCTGCGGACGACCGAGGCGGCGACGCCGCGCCGGAATGCGACGAATCCGTCATCAGAAACGGGCGCGGCGCAGCGCTCTTCCGCCCCCGCACCGCCGCGACGGTCACGAACATCAGCGACGACGCGACCAGCACCGGAATCATCGCCGGGCGGATATTGTTGTTCCGCCACGTGTATTGCTGAAACACGTAGTGTCCGTTCGGGTACGACCCCTCGTACACCTGACGGTAGCCGCGCGATATCGGCGGATCCGCGATCAGCGTGATCGCCGCGCCGATCGCCGTCGCCGTCCCCGCCAGCAGGAAAGGCCGCATCGTCTCGCGCCAGAACCCAACCCGCCGCCGCACCGTCGTCTTGCTCAGCGCGAACAACGACCCCATCGCGCACCCGATCAGCGCAATGATCGGCGCCTGCGGCGTAGTCATCGTGCGTCCCATCACCGCCAGCGCCACCACGCTGACCACCACCCCGATCAGCAGCGTGAATGCCACGATGCTCCAGAACGCCCGTGCAAACCCGGATCGAAGCCCAGGCTGAAGCGGCAATTCCCCCCCCGCTTCTCTCGCAGACTCCGCCCCGCCCGGCTGCACCCCCTCCCCCAGCGGCGCGTCAGCCCGCTGCGGCGGCGCCGGGCTGACCGGCGGTGCCGTCGGGCCCGCGACGTTCCAACTCCGCGGATACTGCATCCTGAAGAACACCGCGCCATCGCGGAAATGCTTCTCGATCCGGTTGCTCACACCTTTTCCAGCGTCGCCCGCACCGACCGGCTTTGGTGGCGCGGGTCCGACGCCGCCCGCCGGCTGAAGCCACCACCCCGACGCCTGAAGCACCAGGGTGATCGCCATCGCGATCGCCGCTGAGCTGAACATCGCCGCAGGCTCTCCGTCGAGTATCCCCGCGAGCGGAACCGCCGCCGCGAACGCCCCCAGCGCCTTGCGGAACGCATCGCCCACGTTTAACGCCCCGCACGACCCGAAATGAATCGCCTTCGACCAGTCCGCGAATATCACCAGGATCAGCAGGCTCAGCAGCATCGCCCCCCCGTCCCCGTCCACCCGGGAGTCCGACAGCGCCGGCGCCGCTCCGAAAAGCAGCGGCAACCCGGCGCACACCAGCATCACCACGCGCTTCGCCCACGTCGGATACGCACTCGCCCCCAGCCACCCCAGCACCTTCCGGCCCAGCAGAATCCCCCCCGACCCCGCCAGCGTCATCAGACCTGCCGATGCCGCCAGCTCCTCCGTCCGGAACTCGCTCACCGCCGCCGTCGCCAGACCGGAGAGGAAGCTCATCCCGACCGCCATCAATCCCGTCAGCAGCATGCGCTGCGTCCGGTCGCGCCTCGGAATCGGCGTCGCCGGCGCATCCGGCCCGATGATCGGAGGAGGAGGAGCAGGCGGAGGAGACGCCCACCCCGCTCCCCGCTCCGCAGGTCTGGGGTTCGGCGACGGGCGCGGCGAGTCGAACCGCTCCGCATATCCCGCCCGCGCCGCCACGGTCAGGCTCAACTCCGGATTGAACCCCGCCAGACTGCGCTGAACGTCCTCGACGCCCAACACGTCCTGCATCATCTCGTCTACCGTCGCATAACGATCCTTCGGATCCTTCGCCAGCGCCTTGCGGATGACGTTCGCAAACGGCGCCGGCAGGCGGTCCACCTCCGGCTGCTGGGTGAGGTGCTTCATCAGCACCTCCCCCATGCTGGCCCCCTCGAAGGGCACCCGACCCAGCAGCATCTCGTAAAGAATCACGCCGAGGGCATAAACGTCGATGCTACGCGTGTACGAACCGCTCCCCACCTCCGGCGCCATGTAATGCACCGTCCCCACGCTCGCCGTCTGAACGCTGTGCCGCGACACCGAGATGAACTTCGACAGCCCGTAATCCCCGATCTTCACGTACCCGTCGTCGTAGAAGATGTTCCCCGGTTTCAGATCCCGGTGGACGATGCCGCGCTCGTGCAGGTATGAAAGCCCCGACGCAATCCCCTTGAGGAAGAACACCGCCTTTGCCACGCCCAGCCCGTGCGGCTCCGCCGTCAGAAGATCTCGCAGCGACGCCCCCGAAATGTACTCCATGATGATGAAGTACTCCCCGGCTTCGTTCTTGCGCACATCGAAGATCGACACCAGGTGCGGACTCTTCAGGTTGATGCAATGCGCCACGCCCCGCAGCTCCACGTCCGGATTGTCGCGCAGGTGCTTGATCGCCACCTCGCGCCCGCCGTCGCTCAGCGCGTAGTACACCTCTCCGAATCCCCCCCGCCCCACGGCGCGCTGGATCGTGTACTGATCCAGAACGCGGTCCCCATGTTTGAACGTAAAAGCCATCGTAATTCCTGGCTGTCAGCTCTTGACGGTGGCAGGCGATGCCCGCCGCCTCCTCCGCAATTTCACGGCGACGATCAAACGACGGGCTGGACCCGCCTTGCGGCACTCTCTGCTTGCCTCAAAAACCCTCCCTGCCGCCTCCCCGAACCGCGGACCTCCGACCCGCACCACCACGGACCGCGGACCTCCGGTCCGCACCACCACGGACCGCGGACCTCCGGTCCGCACCTCGCGACGCATTCTCCCCGCGCCCCACATTCTTCCTTCTTCCTTCATTCATTCGTTATTCGCACTTCGCAATTCGCGATTCAATCCCCCATCGCCGACTCCACCACCCTCCTGACCCCACGCTCAATGATCGCATCCAGTTCGGGCGATACCGGTCTCGGTTCCTTCCCCGAACTCGGCACGTCGCTCAACACGCCCTCCAGCCCGCGCAACTCGCCCGCCAGCACCCGCATCTCACGCTGCGTCACCCAGCAGCCCCAGCTTCCGTCCATCTCCAGCGAGCAGTTCAGCCGCAGTCCGCCCTCCGCCTCGAATCCCGCGATCGTCAGCCGCGTCTTGCACTTGCGGATGTCGTCCGTCCACTCCCCGCTCTTACTCCCGCGTTTGAACCGCCAGATCATCGGCTCCCGCTCCCCGACCTTGTACCCCAGCAGGCTCAGATACCGCGTCATCAGCTCATCCAGGTTCCCCCGCCGCGCCGTCACGAACGAGTGCTGAAGCGGCAGCGACAGGCGTTCACCCCTCGGCGAAGGCCGGCGGTACAACCACGCCCCGACCGCCAACGCCTGAAGCGCCAACGCTCCGCACACCACCAGGATCGCCACATCGCCCCCACCGATCCGGCCGTCGATCGCCTCGACCACCACGCTCACCGGGGCGAACGCCAGCAGCAGCGCCCCCAGCGCCAGCAGCTTCACCGCCCAACTCCGACGCCTCACCAGCGCCGCCCGCGCCGCCTCATCCGATGCCCCGGACTCGCACGCCTCCGCGGCAAGGCTCGGTGCAAAAGGCGTCAGCAGTGACTCAACCCCGAGTCCGCGCCCCCCGCTTGATCCGCCCGTCGGAACCGCGACGCCGGCACCCGCCGCGAACCGCCCGGCGGCGCGCGTCAGGCTCATCGGCTCGAACCCCGCCACCGACCGCTCGAAATCCGGCTCGCTGAACACCTCCGCCATCATCTCCTGCACCGTCGCGTAACGATCCTTCGGATCCTTCGCCAGTGCTTTGCGGATCACACGCGGGAACGGCGCGGGAAGCTCGTCCACCTCCGGCTGCGCCGTCAGATGCTTGATGACGACTTCGCCCATGCTCGAGCCGTCGAAGGGAACCTTCCCCAGCAGCATCTCATACAGAATCACCCCGAGCGCGTAGATATCCACGCCGCGCGAGTAACTCCCGCTGCCCACCTCCGGCGCCATGTAATGCACCGTCCCGACGCTCGTCGTCTGCGCACTGTGCCGCGAAACCGTGATGAACTTCGACAGACCGTAGTCGCCGATCTTCACCCGCCCTTCGTCACAGAGAATGTTCCCCGGCTTCAGATCGCGATGCACAATCCCCCGGTCGTGCAGATACGCCAGACCCTGCCCGATCTCGCGCAGGAAATACAGCGCCTTCTGCACCCCCAGCCCCTTCGGCGACTCGATCAGCAGCTCCCGCAGGCTCGGTCCGGCAACATATTCCATCACAATGAAATGCTCGCCGTCCGCGTTCTGCTTCACGTCAAAAATGCTCACCAGGTGCGGGCTTTTGAGGTTCAGACATTGCGCGACGCCGCGAAGCTCCACCGCGTGATTGTCCCGCAGGTGCTTCAGCGCCACTTCCTTCCCGCCGTCGCTCAGCGCGTAATACACCTCGCCGAATCCGCCGCGCCCGACGCCGCGCTGGATCGTGTACCCCTCCAGCGGTCGATCGCCATGTTGGAATGTGAAAGCCATCAAAGTTCCCGGTTGTTAGTTCTTCGCTGTTAACCGTAGGGCGGGCTTAGCCCGCCATCTCCTTCGCCATCCCACGGCCGCAATCAAACGGCGGGCTTAGCCCGCCCTGCGATCCTGATTTCAGCTCTCATCATTCTGCATTCTGACTCTCATCGTTATTCGCGCTTCGCAATTCGCGATTCCCCTCACGCCGCCGCCCGCCGCACCCTCCCGGGCACATCCTCGTCCGCATAGATGTGCAGCGTGTTGGCGATCCGGTCGTGCAACGCCCGCTTGCGATCGTCGAACGCAGCCATGACGTACCCGATCCCCAGCGTGAACGTGCTCAGAAAGCTCGCCAGCGTCCGCCGCAGCGCATCCCCGGAATCCAGCATCGTCCCGTCGGCGTTGATCACCCGGATTCCGCACGCCCGCTTGCCCACCGTCTGTCCGCGCCACGAACCCAGCAGCCACACCTCGTACACCACCGACAGAATCACCCCCCCCAGCACCGGCAGCATCATCTGGGCCAGCGCCGTCGGCAGCAGCAGCACGATGCTGTCGATGATCACCGCTCCCGTCCGGATCCAGAACCCCGCGTACCGCACGCGCCCCGTCGAAACCTCCGGCGCCAGCGGTTTTCCGCTCGCCGCAATGTAAGGCGCCGCAGCCGGCGGCGGCGTCCTCGGCGGCGGAGGCGGTCCGAACGCCCCGCCGCCCGCCCCGACCGGACCGGGACGCGGATCCGAAATGCCCCGCGCCGCCGCGCCGGACAGACTCAGCTCCGGGTTAAACACCGACAGACTGCTCCTCGCCGCCTCCGCTCCCAGAACGTCCGTCATCAGGTCGTCCACCGTCGCGTAGCGGTGCTGCGGATCTTTCTCCAGCGCCTTGCCGATGACGCGCGCAAAAGGCTCGGGCAGACCGTCCACGTTCGGCGCCTGCGTCAGGTGCTTCATCAGCACCTCGCCCATGCTCGCCCCCTCAAACGGCACGCGACCCGTGAGCATCTCGAAAAGCATCACCCCCACCGCGTACACGTCGATCGCCCGCGAGTAATTCCCGCTCCCCACCTCCGGCGCCATGTAATGCACCGTCCCCACGCTCGACGTGTGCGCGCTATGCCGCGACACCGACATGAACTTCGACAGACCGTAGTCGCCGATCTTCACGTACCCGTCGTCGTAGAAAATGTTGCCGGGCTTCAAGTCCCGGTGAACGATCCCCCGGTCATGCAGATACGACAACCCCTCGCACATCCCCTTGAGAAAAAAGAGCGCCTTGGCGGATCCCAGCCCGCCAGGCTCCGCCGTCAGCAGGTCGCGCAGCGACGGCCCCGACACGTACTCCATGACGATGAAAGGCTCGCCAGCCGCGCTCTTGCGCACATCGTAGATCGAGATCAGGTGCGGGTTCTTCAGGTTCATGCAGGCCTCGACCCCGCGCAGCTCCACCTCCGGATTGTCCCGCAGGTATTTGAGCGCGACGTCTTTCCCGCCGTCGCTGACCGCGTAGTACACCTCCCCGAACCCGCCGCGCCCCACCGCGCGCTGGATCGTGTACCCCTCGACCGGCCGATCACCATGTTTGAACGTAAACGCCATCAATGCCCTGCTTGAAATCCGCTTTGACCCCCTCCGCAGAGCGGGCTCCGCCCGCCGCACTCCTCCCCCGCCGCTTCTCGGATCGCCCACGCCTTTCCAAATCCGACATCCGCGATCCGAAATCCCTACGCCATCCTCGCCTGCCACGGCTGAAGCACAAAACTCACGCCCGCAATCTGCGCCGGCACGCCGACCTCCACCCACTGCCCGTTCGACGCCTCCAGCCCGTTCGGCTGCGCCCACAGCCGTCCCCCTCGGTTCATCAACACGATCGCCCGCTCGGCATGACGACAACGAACATGCGAGGTGGACCCGTTTCCGATCGTCGCGTGATCCTTGAAGAGCAGCACCGTGCGCACGTCCTGAGGCATCTTCGTCGTGTCACTCAGCGTCAGAACCGCCGTCAGGCTCTTGCGGCTGGGCAGCTTGAACTCGAATTTCGCCCGTCGCCCGAGCATCACCCGGTCGCCGTCCCGCAGAAGCTGCTGGCGGTACATCCGCCCGCCGATATCGACGTCCCTCGTTCCGAAAAGGAAATAATCCTCGTCGACCCGCGCGATCTCCGCGTGCCGCTCCGCCAGGTCTCCGAAAAGCGTCACGTCCGCCGGATGCTCCGTCGCCACCCGTCCGATGCTGCACCGATCCGAAAAGATCAGAAGGGTGCTTCCGCCACCGTCCACCAGCATCAGAAGTTGCCGCGGACCCGACGGCGAGCGCGTCACCGCCCCCGCCGCCAGCATCACCGTCTCGTCCAGCGCCGCGCGTCCCTCGTATCCGACCGGCACGAGCCGCGCAGCGCCCGCCGGCGCAGGCTCCCATGTCGCCCACTGCCCCAGCGGTCCGACCCGCAGCTCCAGGTCGATGTCCTCCGCCTCACGCAGACGCTTCGCCATCGCGTCCACCCACTTCGGCGCGGGCGTCATCTGCGCCAGCGCCGCCACGCTCTTCCGCGCCTCCCCGAACGCATGACCCCGAAGGTGATCCGCCGCCCGGCGCGCCTCCCGAAGAAACGCCTCAAGCTCCAGCCGCCGCGGATCCTGACGCGCAAGATCCCTTAACGCCTTCAACTCCTCCGCCGCCCGCGCGAGCCGCCCTTCCTGGATCGCCCGGGTCGTACGATCGAGGCCTTCGTTCACCACCGCCGCTTCCAGCGACACGACCGCGGTATTGTGCGCATCAAGACGACGCGCAGCCTCAACCCGCTCCGCCGCCGCTGACACCTGGCCTTCCTTCAGGCGCTGCCGCCCCTGCTCGATCATCGTCGCCGCTTCCGCCGCACGCCGCTCGATCGTCTGACCGATCACCGCCGCCTCCGCATCTGCGACCGCCCCGTGCTCGAGAATCTGACGACCTGCGACCAGCGAGCCCGCCTCGACGCGACGCCGCGCCTCGGTCAGCACGTGTTCGCGCGTCGCAAGATTCCGCTGGACGGCGTTGGCCACCGTCTCAATGTTCCGACGAAGTTCCGCAAGCTCATCCGTCCGGACTCCCGCAAGCAGCGCCCGGTCCACGTCCGCCAACGCCTCCGCAAAGCGATCCCCGCGGAAATGTCCCCGCGCCCGCTCCGCCAGCGGCTCCACCAGTTGCTCAAGCACCGCTTTCCCGCGCGGATGAATCCGAAGATCCGCCGCGCTCGCCAGGCGGTAAGCCTCGTCGAGACGACCGGCTCTTAACGCCTGCTCCGCCGCACGTAGACGCATGAATACCAAGCGACTCAACATATCACCTCTCGTGGCGTTCTGATCCGGCTGGCGTCGCCGACCGTCTCCACCCTCAGGGATTTCGCCGCCGCACGCTCATTATTCCACGCGGTGAGGCGACTGATCACAGGGCAATACACGTCGCTTCGTTCCGGACGTCCTGAGCCCGCCTCTCAGCCCCGCAACTTCTTGCCGGACCCGTCCGGATTTCGATCTTGCGTTCCCCGGTGAACGTCCGATCATTTCATACAGGGAACTTGGTTCATGATTAATATAATGATGGTAAAATTCCAGCGTGTATTTATTTCGTTCGCCTTTAACCTGCGCCTGGCTCAGCACCAGGGACGACGAGCGATACTACACTTCTTCTTGCTCTTCACCGCTGCCCTGCTTGCGGGTTGTCGAGGAAACCCCTTCAGCGCCTCGGTCGATTTGATCACCACCCGCTGGGCCACCGAAGACCTGCGGGAGTGGCGACCGAAGCTGATCGGCGAACCCGTCGCCCGCGCCGACGAACTCCTCGGTCCGCGCAACGACACCCTCACCCCCAACGACGCCGGCGACACCCTCGTCATCTACCCCTCCCCGCGCAACCGCAAAGGCGAGTCTTTCTTCGTCCTCCACCTCGACGAAGGCGAACGCATCCGCGGCGTCGGAATCTGGAAGCGCAACCGCGACGGCCTCCCCGACATCTGGCGCGCGAAACGCCTGCTGACCGCTTGCTTCTCGCTCCCGCCGGAGGCCTGCGCCGAAACGGCTCGCCTCGGCGCGCCGCTGCGCGACGTCGACAGCGCCGCTACCGGTTATCGCGCCGTGATCTGGGATGACACGGGATTCGTTCCGGGATCGATGCCCAAGCTGATCATCCTCTGCTTTGCGGCGGACGGATTATGCTCCGAAGTCCGGACGGTGGGACTGCTCGCCGGAGATTCTGACCTCGAGCGGAAAGTGACGTGGCCCGACCCTCAGGGTAGCCCCCCTCCGCCGATCTCTTCTGAAGAGGGCGGGCAGTAACGCAAATGCACTCGCGCGCCTCGCCCTTCCAGCCGGATGACGCGGCTGCCGGGCGACAGTTCGACCTCGTCCCCGATCGTCTCACCGTCGATCGTGACGCGCACCGCCGGATCGCTTCGCTCCACAAGGTAGCACCCCGCCACGCGCACCGGGAACCGTGTCACAAACTCAACCGCATCCGGTGAGTGCTCCGCGCCAAAATCCCACCCCGGCAGATAGACCCACGCATAAGGCTCCGCCAGCGCCACGTAATTCGCCGCGATCCACGCCCAGTCTTCGTCGCCGATCGCCGCGCTTCTCGAATCCTTCAGAATCATCGTCGGCGCCGTCGACTCGAACACCTCGCGTACCGGCGCCCCGAGCTTCCCTTCGCGATAGCGCATGAGCACGCCTTGCACCAGGGACGGGTAGAAGTAGGCATGTTTCCGGAACACCGCCTGACAGCGGCCGTCGAACACCGTGGCGTCACGATCCACCAGAACGCACACCGCGTCCAAGGCATGCATCGCGCCCGCAAGCTGCTCCCGCTGCCGTGAAATCGTCGCCGCCACGCGCTGCACCGGCGCCACCGCCGCCCCCGCCGCGAACACGCCGATCAGTCCGATCCCCGCCCCCCATCCCCCGTTTTCCGTCGCGCGTCGCCCCGCCCACTCCACCAGCGACGCAACCCCCGCCCCCGCCAGTACACAGAAAAAAGGCAGGGCGACAAGCACGGATTGAAGATACGCCGCCGGCATCAGCGCGATCGCCGCCGCCGAAACCCCCGCGCCGATCACCGCGCCCCGCAGCGCCTGCGAACGCCCAGCGCCGTTCCCGCGCCGCCTGAACGCCGCCCATGTCCCCACGCCCGCCGCCGCAAGCAGCGGATACGGAAATGTCGCGTGGATCAGCGACCACGGATTGAAACGCTGCGGGTACGCTACGTTTTCCATCACGGTCATGCGCCACGCCGCCCCGGCGTCGCCGCGCAGCGCCTCGCCCACCAGCCAGACCCCCACCGGCGTGCAGAACGCCGCCGCAAACCAAGCCACGCCGCCACGCGAAACCCCTGATCGTCTCTCGCTCGCTCTGAACCCGACGCTCACCGCAGCCAGAATCGCCGCCAGCGGTATCAACGCCTTCGTCGTCGCCGTCGCCCCGATCCCCAGGATCAGTCCCGCCGCCACCCACCGCCACGCCGAACCACACCGCCCTTGCCTCGAATTCGTTCCCGAAGGGCCTTCATCGCCGGACGATGACGCGCCCCGCATCGCGGACAAGATCAACCACGCACTGAAAGTAATGCACGTCAGCAGAATCCCGTCCGGGCGGATCTCCACCGCCTTCAGCAGGTAGACCTCGCTGCACGCCAGCCACGCCGCCGCCGCCGCACCCGCGCCGCGCCCCGCACACGCCCGTCCCAGGAGGTATACGCCGGCCACCCCGGGAAGCGCCAGCGCCGCACATAACCAGCGCCCGGAAAGGAGCACGCCCGAATACTCTCCCTGCCGGGAAATCAGAAAGGAAAGCAACTGATGAAGCAGCGGAGGGTGATTGTCCCAGAAATCCCGGTAAGGCGCGAGCCCCTGCGTCAGGCACCACGCAAAGTGCAGGTGCTGAAGCTCATCATCATCCACCGCTCGCGAACCCGTCAGCAGAAAAAAAAGGATGACGCCGACCGCTGCGGCCACCGCCGCCACGCACGCCAGAACCAGGTCCAGGCGCTGCTGCGGATTCGCCTCGATTACCGGTTCTCGCAGCGTCGTCAACGATGATCCCTGCACGGCCTCGCGGACTACGGACCTTGGACCGCGGACCTCCGGTCCGCTTCACGTAAACGCCCGCCCGGACCTCCGGTCCGCCATGCACAAGCGTACACCCGGACCCCGGACCTCCGGTCCGCACCTCACCAACTCTGTCTCGAACCGGTGGGCCTACTTCGCAGCCGAAACAGACCCAGCGGCGGGTGGCGCGCCCGACGTCATGAACGAAGTCAGCTCGCGCACATGCTCCCGATGCCGCGCCAGTATCCGCGATGACGCTGCCGCCGCCTCCGGCCACGCGCCCAGTCTCGGCAGGGCTTGCTCATACTCCTCGACGATCCGCTGTTCGTTGCGAATCACCCGCGGCAGCACATGCCGAAGCTCCTGATAATGAAGTTCCGCGGCTCGCGGATCCGGACGACCCGGGGCGACGCCGCCGCGCAACCCGACGATCGCATCCACCAGCCAACGCTGGTGCTCGTCAATCTCCCGCACCATCCGGCGCACCGCCAGATCCTCCCGAGCCGTCGCACGCGACACGAACACCGTAGACGCCAGAAGGTGCGAAATAAGACTGCCTCGCTCCAGCGACAGCAGGTCATTCAGAATCTCAATGACCTCGCGGCGATCCGTCACGGCGCGCGCTCCGCCAGCGCAGGTGCATCCGCGTCCCCGGTCGAGACGCGCACCGTCGGGCGCGGCTCAAACAACCCCGACGCATAACGCTCCGACGCCCGCTTCACCGGATCCACGAAGACGAAAAGGACGCATAACGCCACTGCGCAGAAGTTCACCAGCGCCGCACCGCCCACCGGGATCGACAACGCCGGTCTCCCGTCATCCCGCAGCGTCATCTGCACGACAACCCGCATGTAATAATAAAGCGAAAACAAGGTGTTCAGCGCCGCCGCCGTGATCAACACCCACGACAGCAGCGTCCCCTGGCGACCCAGCGCCACCAGCACCCACCACTTCCCGATGAACCCCGCAAACGGCGGCAGCCCCACCAGCGACACCAGGCACACGATCATCGGAACCGCCAGCAGCGGCGCCCGACGGATCAACCCCGTGAACGCCGACATCTCCTCACTGCCGGCACGCCACCCCACCATCGCCACCACGCCGAACGCCCCGAGATTCATGAACATGTAGATCACAATGTACGTCAGCAGCGCGCTCATCCCCGCCGTCGCATCCGGCGCTGACGGACTCAGGAACACCGCCCCCGCCATCAGCATGTACCCCGCGTGCGCGATCGACGAATACGCCAGCATGCGCTTCACGTTCGACTGACGGTACGCCGCGAAATTCGCCCAGGTACACGTCACGATCGACATCAGCCCCACGCCCCACGCCAGAGGCGCCACCGACGACCAATACGGCAGAAACCCCGCATCCGCCTTCGTGATCGGAAGGTTCACCGTAAATCCGTGCACGACGCGCGCCAGCAGCAGCAACCCCGCCGCCTTGCTCGCCACCGACAACCACGTCGTCACCTCCGTCTTCGCCCCCTCGAACGCGTCCGGACACCAGAAGTGCAGCGGAACCGCGGAAATCTTGAACCCGATTCCCACCAGCAACCCGATCAGCCCCAGCCCCAGGGCTAACCGGTTCGCGCCGGAGGTCTCCGCGTACCACGCCCGCGCCACGTCCCCGATCTCCAGCGACCCGCCGGTCAATCCGTAAAGCAGGCTCACGCCGTAAATCAGCGTCGCCGCGCTGATCGCCCCGAACACCATGTATTTCAGCGACGCTTCCGCGCCCTTCGCATCCCGCTTGTTGAACCCGACGATCGCGTAGCTCGGCAGCGACGCCGTCTCGATCGCAATGACCATCATCAGCAGGTTCGTCGTGCTCACCATCAGCGCCATGCCCAGCGCGCTGCCCAGCAGCAGGATGAAAAACTCCGGCGCGTCGCGCTCCGTCGAGGCGCTGCCCATCCACCACAGCGCCGTCACCCCCCCCAGAAACACGATCAGCACCAGCTTGAAAAACGTCCCGAGGTGGTCCGCGATCAGCATCCCGGACCCCGCCTCCGGCGTGAGCACCCCCTGCCCTTCCGGCGCGACGACCCCGAAATTGCGCAACACCAGCACCAGCGCCGCGAGCACGCCCAGCGTCGCCACGGTCCCGATCGTCCGCGCCCCGCGCCCCAGCAGCATCGGTGCCGTCACGATCGCCAGCATTGTCGCCACCAGCGCAATCTCCGGCGAGAACAACCGCAGTTGTCCGCCGATGTCGATCCCGGCCCAGATGTCGCTCGCTGCTGCTATCATTCGCCCGCCACCCCGGTAACCCCGTCAACCGGCCTCGTGACCGGTTGCCTCTCAACCCGTCCCCATCATCGCCAGAATATGATTCAACGTCCCGTTGCAGTAATTGAACACCGTCTGACTCGGAAACACGCCCATCACGATGCACAACACCGCGAACGGCGCGAGGATCCCCATCTCCCGCGCCGTCGCTTCCGGCATGTCGTGATCCGGATCCTCGTGCGGGTGACCCAGATACACGCGCTTGATCGTCCACAGAATGTACCCCGCCGTCAGGATCACCCCCGCCGCCGCCAGCACCGCCATCGGATACGCCCAGTCCCAGCGCGCCCCCGCCCGGAACGTCCCGATCAGCACCCACGCCTCCCCGATGAATCCGCAAAGACCCGGCAGCCCCAGCGACGCGAAAAACCCGATCGTCGCCATCGTCCCGTACTTCGGCATCGTCAGCCACAACCCGCCGAAACGATTCAGGTCGCGGTGATGCGCCCGGTCATACACGACGCCGACGAGGAAGAAGCACATCGGCGAGCTGATCCCGTGCGCCAGCATCTGGAACATCGCCCCTTGAAAACCCTCGGCCGACATGATCGCCACGCCCAGCAGCACGTACCCCATGTGCGACACCGAGCTGTACGCCACCAGCTTCTTGAAGTCCGTCTGCGCCATCGCGCATAACGCCCCGTACAAGATGCTGATCACCCCCACCGTCGCCAGCGTGAACGCCCACGCCTCTCCGCCCGACGGGAAGATCGGGTAACACAACCGCAGGAACCCGTATCCGCCCATCTTCAGCAGCACGCCCGCCAGAATCATCGAAATCGGCGTCGGAGCCTCCACGTGCGCGTCCGGCAGCCACGTATGAAACGGGAAGCTCGGCAGCTTGATCGCAAACCCGATGAACAGAAAGATGAACATGATCGGGGCGAACTTGATCCCCAGGAACGTCGTCCCCGCCGAGGCGAAGTGCTGGACGATCGCGTCGTTCGTCGCCATCTCGATCAGATCGAACGTGCCCCCCGTCAGGAACTTCCCGAGCACGTAACCGCTGGCGATGCCCGCGCTCTGCGACCCGGACCGCAGCGTCTCCTGCGTCATCGCCGCACTGATCGCCGCCGCGCTCTGGAAGTACATCGCCACCAGCGCCACCAGCATCAGCACCGACCCGGCCAGCGTAAACAGGAAGAACTTGATCGCCGCGTACTCCTTCCGCGGACCGCCCCACACCCCGATGAGGAAATACATCGGCAGGAGCATCACCTCCCAGAACACGTAGAACAGGAAGAAGTCCAGCGCCGCGAACACCCCCAGCATGCCCGTCTCCAGCAGCAGGAAGAGAATGAAATATGTGCGAATCCCCTTGTTGACCTTCCAGTGCTCGAAGTTCCAGCTCGCCCAGCACGCCAGAAAGCTCACCAGCGTCGTCAGGATCACCAGCGGAAATGACAGACCGTCCACCCCGACGAAGTACTCGATCGTGAAGCTCTCCGCCGTGATCCACGTCGCCCGCTCGACAAAGTGCATCGTGCCGTAGCGCGTGCCGAACGTCGCCTCAGGGTTCTCAACGCCGCCCAGAAACGTCGGCAGCAGGAACAATGACAGCACGAACGTCGCCAGCGTCGTCGCCAGCGCGATCCGCTTCACCTGCCCCTTCGGCGCGAACAAGCACAGCGCCGCCCCGATCGCCGGAAGAAAAATCGTCCAACTCAACATATCGTCGCATCCGTTGGGCGGGCTACGCCCGCCTCAGCACACCCGACCCATCCCGGCGGACAAAGCCCGCCCTACCACACCTCAATCCCCTGAGAATCCCACCCGCAGAGCGGGCTGCGCCCGCCGCTGCCCGCGCCCCGTCTTCTCGGGTTACACCCACCTCATCACCCGACCCATCCCGGCGGGCAGAGCCCGCCCTGCCACAACCGGACCGCGAACCTCCGGTCCCCAACCAAGCTCACGGACGGCGGACCCTCCTGCTCTGCGCGAACCGTCATCCGCCGTTCACACGCATCACCACGATCAGCGCCGCGATCGCCGCCGTCGCCAGACCCACGCTCCACAACACATACTTGCGGATCCCGCCCGTCTGCGGTTTGCGCAGCACCTCCGCCAGATCATTCGCCGTCTCGCTGATCCCGTTCACGAACCCGTCCACGCCCTGCGCATCCAGCACGCGCCCCGAGAACGCCGCAATCCGCTCCGTCACTCCGCTCAGCAGGTTGTACACCAGGTCGATCACCCACGTGTCGATGAACGCACACACCGCCGCCACCGCCCGGCATCCGCGCACCCACAGGAAGTCGTACAACTCGTCGAAGTAGTATTTCCGCTCCAGCAGCGTGTGCAGCAGATTGAAAGGCGGAATCGCCTTGATCCGCGACGCCACGTCCAGCCCGTTGCGATAGATCGCCCACGAAACCGCGAAGCCGATCAGGAACGCGAAACCCACCAGTCCGACCAGCTTCTTGTGCGGGTCGCGCTCCGGGGTGTGATCCAGCGACAGCAGCGCCGCCGCGGGCTCATGCGCCTCGCCGTCCACCGCGACGACCAGCGGAGCGTCCGCCGCGGCCTCGGCGGCGTGCGACAGCATCGGGCGGAACAGAAAGTAACTCGAAACCAACGTTCCCACCGCCAGCACCACCAGCGGCGTCGTCATCATCTTCGATTCATGCGCATGCTCGTGGACGTGATGATCGCGCGGGTGGCCCATGAACGTCAGCCACCACGCCCGGAACATGTAGAACGGCGTCACGTAGGCCGTAAGGATGGCGAACCAGAACATCCACTTCGGCAGCGCCTGAATCCCGGACGCCACGCCGTCTTTCTCGCTTGCGTGATGTTCGCCCCCTTCGGCCCCGTGAGCATCCTTCTCGCTCCCGGCAGCCTTTTGCGCCGGTGTTCCTGCCGCGGAATGCTGAACCTCCTCTGAACTTCCGCTCGAAAATGCCGCAAGCCGAACCCCGCGCCCGCCGGCGGCGCTTTCAGCACTTCGCGTCCCGCCGTCGGCATGCTTTTCCTTATTCGCGGGTCGCGCTTCGCCGTTCGCGCCCGCCTCCGCGTGACCCTCTGACGGCGCGCCGAACCGCCCCCAGTTGTACGCCCGGTCATACGCGACGGCGAGAATCTCGTCCTTGCTGAAGAACCCGCCGAGTCCGAACTTCCAGTGCCCGAGGTGTACTCCCGGAATCCCGAAGCCCGCGATCGCCAGCACACCGACGAAGAACGTCCAGCACGTCACCGGCATCTTCGTCCGCAGACCACCCATCCGCCGCATGTCCTGCACGTGGTGGCAGCCTTCGATCACCTGCCCGCTGCCGAGGAAAAGCATCGCCTTGAAGAACGCATGCGTGATCAGGTGGAACAGCGCCGCCGTCCACGCCCCGACGCCCATCCCGAAAATCATGTAACCAAGCTGTGACAGCGTCGAATACGCCAGACACTTCTTGATGTCCGTCTGCACGATCGCGATCAGCGCCATGAACGTCAGTGTGATGCACCCGATCACCGCGATGAACATCTGCGCATCCGGCGTCAGCAGGCGGAACACCCGCGCCACCAGGTACACCCCCGCCGCCACCATCGTCGCCGCGTGGATCAGCGCCGACACCGGCGTCGGACCCGCCATCGCGTCCGGCAGCCACACGTGCAGCGGGAACTGCGCGCTCTTGCCCATCGCCCCGCAGAACAGGCCCACGCCCATCAGCGTCGCCAGCGTCATCCCCGAAAACGTCCACCCGAAGATCGGGACCGTCACCTGCGGCGCGAAAAGCCCCGTGCTCGTGGCGAGCTGCGTCTTGAACGCCGCCGCCGCGCCCTCCAGGTCCAGCGTCCCCAGAAACGTGAAGACGATCCCCAGCCCGATGATGAACCCGAAGTCGCCCACGCGGTTGGTGATGAACGCCTTCATCGCCGCCGGCGGTGCGTAGTCCGTCTCAAAGTAGAACCCGATGAGCAGGTAGCTGCACAGCCCCACCAGCTCCCAGAAGATGAACAGGAACAGCAGGCTCGGAGAGATGACCAGCCCCAGCATCGAGAACGCAAAAAGCGCCAGGTACGCGAAGAACCGCCAGTACTTGCTCTGATGATGCACGCAGTCCGCGTGCCCCGACATGTACCCGATGCTGAAAAAGAAGATCCAGAACGCGATGAAACACACCATGAAGTGCATCGCGACCGTCAGCGAGTCGAGCTTCACTCCGAACGTGACGTCGAAACGCCCGAGCTGCGCCCACAACACCTGCGAGTGCTGCGCCGCCGCGGTCAGTTCCGCCCGCTGCTCCGGCGAGGTAAAGAACCACGTGACGAACACGACCGCCGACAGCGCCAGCGGAACCCCCATCCCGCCGATCAGCCCCACCCATCCGGCGCGCGGCTTGCCGATCTTCGGCCCCCACAGAACGAGGATCCAGAACGTAAGAAAGGGCGTAATCAGCGACGCCGCGAGAAGTTTTGCGAGAACAGGTTCCATAGATTGCTGTTAACTGTCCGCGATGAGCCGTTCGCGGTTATGTCCGCCTCTTGACCGTCGGACGGCAAGCGTGCGTCCTCCGGCTTTCGAGTGTTCAACTTTCGACGTTTCGACTTTCGACTTCCTGGTGTTTCGGCGCTGTCAACCCCGCAGCACATCCCCCTGGTCCACGTCCACCGTCACCAGGTTCTTGTAAAAGTTCATGCAGATCGCCACCGCCAGCGCCGCCTCCGCCGCCGCCAGCACGATCACGAACAACGCCGCGATCTGCCCGTCCATCAGGCCCGCCCGATACCGGTCGAACGCCACCAGGTTCACGTTCGCGCTGTTCAGCACCAGCTCCACGCCGATCAGAATCCCGATCGCGTTCCGCTTCGTCGCCATCGTGAACACGCCCGCGCAGAACAGCACGGCGGAGACGATGAGGTAATGAGTTAATCCGATCGTCAGCACGGTCGCATGCACTCCGAAATGCAGAGGCTGATGTTGGAAAGCAAAGGCTCAGACCGGACCTGCCGGGTCGCCCTTCATCAGACCTCTGCCCCCCCCTCCGCTGTTACTGCTTCTCCTGCCGCGCCAGGTGCGCCGCCCCCACCATCACGATCATCAACAACACGCCCGCGATCTCGAAAGGCACGAGGTAGTGCGTCAGCATCCGCCGGCCGATCGCCTCCACCGTCACGCCGGGCGTCGTCGAAAGCGGCGCCCCGAAGTCCGCCTCCAGCAGGATCGACGACAGGCACACCAGAAGCCCGACGCAGATCAGCCCCGCCACCGCCAGGTTCAGACGGCTCGGCGTGAACCGCACCCACGGCGACTGACTCGTCAGCATCACGCCGAAAATCAACAGAATCAGCACGCCGCCGACGTACACGATCAACTGAATCGCCGCAATGAACGTCGCCGCCAGAAGAAAATACAGAACCGAGATCGCCCCCAGCGCGAAGAACAACCACGTCGCCATCCGCACCACGCTCCGCGAGACGCACACCCCGATGGCCGAGAGCACCGCCGTCCCCGCGAAGACGTAGAACATCACCGCCTCGAACCAGCCCCCGGGAACGGCGTACACCACGCCCGTCCCCACGCCCGACGCGGCCTCCTCGTGCGCCAGCGCGGGCAGCGCCGTAACGCACAGCCACAGAATCCCCACTTGCAGCGACATGATGCTCGTTCTCAGCATTCGTTCTTCGCCGATCACCCTTCGCAAGTAACGTCCTACGACGCCGGCAACGGGTCCACGACCAGGTTCCCCACCAGCCGCCGACGGTGATAAAAACCGTACCCCGCAATCGCCACGAACCCGAACATGAACATCGCGCCGATCCCCCCCAGCGCCCAGTTCATCACCCGTGACAACCCCGCCCATCCGCCGCCGAACCACGCCGTATCCGCCCAGACCCACAGCACGTTCCCGATCAACAGCAGCATCGTCAGCGGCAGCATCACCTGCACGCACGCATACAACACCTGATCGATCCGGATGCGCGGCAGCGTCCAACGCAGCCAGAGCTGAACATAAAGGAGAAAGATCACCTTGGCGAAGAACCACAGCGGACCGCTCACCAGCAGCCCCTCGACCGCCCGGCCCAGCGCCCCCTCGCCGACCCCCGCCACCCAGTGCGGCGGAATAAACGAGTTCCACCCCCCCAGGTACAGAATCACCGCAAGACCCGACACCACGAACATCGCCGCGTACTCGGCGAAGAAGAACAGGCTCCAGCGGAACCCCGAATACTCCGTGTGAAACCCCGCGACCAGCTCGCTTTCCGATTCCGGAAGGTCGAACGGCGCCCGCTTGCAGCTCGCCAGCGACGCGATGTAGTAGCAGGCGAACCCCGCGAAAAGAAACGGATTCCTGAACGCCAGCCAGTTGAACCACCCGCCGTCCTGCGCTGAGACGATGTGGTTCAGGTTCAGTGTTCCCGCCGCAATCACCGGAAGGATCAGCGCAAGTCCCATCGGGATCTCATACGCCACCATCTGGCACGCCTCGCGCATCGCGCCGTACACGCTCCACTTGTTGTTCGACGCCCAACCCGCCAGGATCACCCCCACCACCTCGATGCCCATCATCGCGAGGATGAACACCAGCGCCACGTCCATCTCGCGGAACACGTACGTCGCCCCGAACGGCAGCGCCACGAACGCCAGCACCACCGGCACGAACGCCAGATACGCCGCCAGCTTGAACAACGGCTTGTCCGCACCGTCGGGGATCAGGTCTTCCTTGAAGATGAGCTTCACGCCGTCGGCGACCGTCTGCGCCCAGCCGTGCCAGCGACCCACCCGCATCGGACCCAGGCGTGACTGAATACGCCCGGCGATTTTCCGCTCCCACCAGATCATGTACGCGGGAACCACGTTGATGACCCCGAAGATCACCCCGAGGTTCACCAGATCCCGCACCAGCGGGAACTGGAACAACCAGACCGCCCCGTGAACCAGTCTCGGCAGATTCGGCAAGGCCGCCGCGATCTCCGAAAGCAGAAGTTCTCCGCCGAAATACGTGAACCGCGTCCGGTCGTTAGCGGCATGCCCGATCAGGGACTGCACCCACTCAAAGAATAAGGCGCCGAAAAAAACGCCCAACGTCGTCCCCGCGATCGCCCCAAGGAGGATCGGGAACGCGGCCCGCATCAGGAACGATTCCACCCCCCGCCACGCCTTGATGACGATCGCCAGAACGACGAGCGCCGCCGCCGTCGCTAACGGGCCGATCCCGAGCAGAAACGTCGCCGCCGGATGACCCTTCAGCGCCGATTCCGCGACCCCCAGCCCGAATACGCCGCCTCCCCCCAGCAGGGCGCCCACGACCACCGCATTGCGAGCGAACACGCTCCCGCTGGGCCGATACCGCGTCGTCCACGGAACGCTGAACTGACTCAAGGCTCGACTCCGATACTCCACGACCTGACGGCGGTCCGAATCCCCCGAGACGCGCCTCGCAGATCCAGGTTCCCTGAGGAACTCCCGATCCGCCGCACCCACGCCTCGCAGGGTACCCCCCGCTCGCCGCCCCGTCCTCCGCGCCTGAAGGACCGGCTTTTCCCGCTTCTACCTCGTCCCCCGCGTCGCAGGGCGGGCAATGCTCGACTCCGCTTCAGCCTCGTATCACAACGCAGAGCCGACTCGCCCCGCTCCTGACGGCTCCCGCAAACCGACCTCTCACGCCCGTCCGCGCCGACGGGAGGCGGGATTATATCAACCCGGGAACATCGTGCGAGAGGGCACAAAGTCCACCTGCCGGATCGCAGAACCAGATTGCCTCTGAATCGATCATCCGGGGGTTTCTCCGAGGCGACCAACCCGATCCCCGCCGAACCGACGGACCAGATTCCCTCAGGGTCACCGAGCCTGGTTCGTGTGGCGAGTTGTTAAGTTCCTTGCATTTAATGTAATGAGGAGCGCGGACCGGAGGGACGCGCGACCCTTTTTCAACAGGCTGGTAGCTGCACCCGTCGGTCGGGGCGTTGTCCCGTGAACCCGCAGCGCCGACTTCGTGATCACCACGATCCGTCGAGTGTGCCGGGAAGCGGTTCCGGTTGGGCCGCTCAACCCCGCGGCATTGCAAAACACCCGACCGGATTGCGTCGGCCGCTATCAATTGACCTCAGCGGACCGCGTGAATCTGGGAGCAACGGATGAGCCGCGGTTCGCCGTCCCACGGTCGCAGGGCAGACCGGTGCGAACGTCGGGTGTTCGAACCGCGACCGACGGAAACCGCTCGGTCAGGGCGACGCCGATCATGCATCCTTACGACGAGACTCGGTCATGCGCGCGGTGTAGCGTCCGACGCAGACGCACGTCGCATTCCCCCTCCGATGCTTTCGCCCTGCGACGCCCGAAACCTGTCTTCAGTCCCCCCGCGCGTGCTCCCACGGCCTCGACGGCGATCTCACATGCTCCAGGTCAGACTTCACCCGCCAGGTCATTTTGTTATAATTGGGTTTTTCCCACGCGGGATGAGAGAGATCACACAAAGTTCCTTGGAGGAGGAGGAAACATGTTCAAGCGAGGTCTGGTTGTTCTGGTGTTGCTCGGAGCGGCGACGGTCCGGGCAGACGAATTCACGTGGGTCAACGTCAACGTGTTTCCGGACGATCTGGAGACGTCGGAGGACGCCTGGACGGCGGCGCGGGCCGAGGATGACGACTTCATTTCGTACCGCTGTGCCGCGGAGGACTTCGTGCTGACGTCGCGCACGCGGATCACCCAGATCGGGTTTTACAGCGTGGACTTCGAGGCGGAGATTCTCGGGGGAGACTGGTACATCTACGAGGTCGGCGGAGACGGCGCGCCGGGAGCGTTGATCGCCGGCGGACACACGCTGCCCCTGGCGCATGAGGACAGCGGGATCGTCAATTCGAACTTCGGGGTGGTGTACCGCAACACGATGGACATCGACGTCACGCTGGAACCGGGGCGGTATTTCGCCGCGCTGCGCAGCCTGATCACGCTGTCCAACGGCGGGGGCAAGCACAGCCTGCTGACGACGCGCTGGGCGAACCACGAGTCGCGGGCGTACTGGAACTTTGACGTCTTCCGCGACGGGACGGTTGGCGGAGAGTGGGTGACGATGGATGTGTTCAACCTTCAGCCGGACAATGAGTGGGCGTTCTACCTGTCGGGGGAGACGGTGGAGGCGCCGTGCGACGGCGGGGAGAAGCTCAAGGCGCGCTGCCGGGAGCGGGCATGCGGGAACTACGTTAAGGGCATTCTGAAGAACGCGATCCCGAACACGAACGCGATTTTCCGCCTCGACGGCGGAGACGTGCAGACGCGGACGACGAACGCCAACGGCAAGGCCGTGGCGAAGTGGTGCCCGGCGGGTTCCGGGTCGCATGAAGTCACGGTGGACGGGTGTGATCTGTCGGCCGGTGCGTCCTGCCCGTAACCGAGAAGAATCGGATCATATGAGGTGGAATCGGGAGCGGGTCGAGCGTAGGATTCGACCCGCTCCCGCGTTGCATCGGGTCCGGCGGCGACCCTCAGGAGAAACGTCGGCGTGAAAATTCTGTGTGTGATCAAGCAGGTTCCGGACTCGAACGCCGCGGTGCGGGTCCGGGCGGACGGGAAAGACCTCGATCCGGCGGGGCTGAAGCTGGTGGTGGACCCCTTTGACGAGTTCGGGGTCGAGCTGGCGGTACAACTTCGGGAGAAGGGCAAGCCGGTCTCGGAGATCGTGGCGATCACCGTGGGGGGCGACAAGGCGGCGGAGGCGTTGCGCACGGCGATGGCGATCGGGGCGGATCGGGCGGTGCATCTGTGCGATCCGAAGTTCGACTCCGCCAACGAGCTTTTCTTTGCGTATCTGGTTGCGGCGGCAGTGAAGAAGCTGGGCGAGTCGTTCGAATTGATCGTCTGCGGGAAGCAGAACATCGACCTCGACGCCGGGGCGGTGGGTCCGGCGCTGGCGGAGTTTCTGGATCTGCCGCATGTGGGCGCCGTGCAGGGGCTGGAGTTCGACGAGGCGGGCAAGCGGTTCACGGCGCGACGGCGGATCGAGGGCGCGGAGGAAGTCGTCGAGGGGGCGCTTCCGGTGCTGCTGACGATCGAGAAGGGGCTGGTGGAGGCGCGGTATCCGTCGCTGCCGAACCTGATGAAGGCGAAGAAGAAGGAACTGAAGGTGCTGACGTCGGCGGACCTGCCCGGCGAGACGGCGGCTGAGGCGGGGACCGTGGTGGAGGCCCTGACGCCGCCGCCCCCGCGGGCGGATTGCCGGTTCATTGAGGGCGAGCCTGCGGAGATGGCGCGCGAGCTGGTTCGGCTGCTGCGCGAGGATGCAAAGGTCATCTGAGTCGGGATAGGGACACGACGTCGGGGCAACGCGTGATGCAAATCGCGGTTTTTACTGTCTGACGGATCGTCATGAGCAAGAACATTCTGGTCGTGGTTGAGCAGCGTGAGGGGAAGGTGCTGCCCGCGTCGTATCAGCTTTTCACGCCGGCGCGGGCGCTGGCGTCGACGACCGGGGGACAGGTCGTCGCCTGCGTCGTGGGGGAAGGGGTGTCCGGTCTGGCGGACGCGATCGGGGCGCACGGGGCGGCGACGGTGTACGTGGTGGAGCACGCGGAGCTGAAGCACTACCGGGCGAGCGCGTACACGTCAGCGGTGACGTCGGCGATCGAGGCGGCGTCGGCGGGGGTCGTGCTTTTTCCGACGACTTTCATGGGTCGGGACTGGGCCGCGCGGACGGCCGCGCGGAAGCGCGGGGCGCTGGCGATCGACTGCACCGAGGTGTCGGCGCGCGGGGGGAACATCCTGGCATCGAAATCGATGTACGCGGGGAAACTCCAAGCAACCTTTGCTTTGTCGGGATCGCGACTTCGCGTGCTGACGATCCGGTCGAACGTGTACCCGGCGCCTGCGGCGGGAGGGAGCAGCGCGGCTGTCCAGAAGCTGGCGTATACGCCGTCGGATGCGGATCGACGGTTGACGGTAAAGGCGGTGACCGCGACGAGCTCGGGGATCAAGGACGTCACGGAGGCGGACGTGGTGGTCTCCGGGGGACGATCGCTGAAGAGCGAGGAGAATTTTCAGAAGGTCATCTTCCCCCTCGCGCAGGCGTTGGAGGGAGCGGTCGGGGCGTCGCGCGCCGCGTGCGACGCGGGCTATCAGCCGCATTCGCGGCAGGTGGGACTGACCGGGAAAGTCGTGACGCCGAAGCTTTATTTCGCCTGCGGGATCGACGGTGCGATCCAGCACCTGGCGGGCATGCGCGGCAGCAAGGTGATCGTGGCGATCAATACGAAGAAGGAAGCGCCGATCTTCAAGGTGGCGACGTACGGCTGCGTCGCGGATTTGTTCACGCTGGTTCCGCTGGTGACGGAGGAGGTCCGAAAGCTGCGGGCACATTAGGAGGATCGGACGTGCATCGCCTTTCCGCACGGGGTTCCTTGCGCGGTTGCCGTCATCGAGCGGCGCTGATTGCGGCGCTGGCTTCAAGCGCCGCCTGGGCCGCTGATGTCGAGCCTCCGGGGGTTTACGAGGTGGTGATCGACGCGGCGCTGGCCCGACTGCCGGTCGAATTCCGCTCCGTCTACCTGCCGCATCGGGAGGCGCTGCTGGCGCATGCGACGGGGCAGGGCAGCGGGCGCTTCGCCGGGTCGCCGGTTCTGACGCGTGCGGACAGTCACTACCTGATGCTTGACGCGGCGGCGGAGTCGGCGGATTTCCCTCGGGAGCGAGGCAAAGCGAGCAAACTGCTTTCGGATCGAGGAAAGCGGGAAGGCGGAGCGCTGCCGTGGGTGCTGGGGGAACAATGCGACGCGCTGGTGGAAGCGATCCGCGCGCGAAACGAGCCTGAAATCGCCCGACTCAGCGGCGTTGTCCTGCATCTCGCGGTGGACGCGGGACTTCCTTTCAACACCACGGCGCATCGTCGCGGACCGACGGCGGCCCAGCTCACCCTGCCCGAGAACCAGCCCGAGGACGAGGGGATGCTGGACACGGATGCTCGGACGCGGGCGCAAGACGGTCTGATCCGTCGACATCGCGGCGTGCTCGGCGCGTTTCTTGAGGAGAGCGGGACGGAATGCGCGGCGATCGAAGACGTGGTTGAGGCGTCGTTTGCTTCGATGATGGCGGCATCGGCGGCGCTGGACGCGCTGGTTGAGGCGGATCGGGAGTTGCTGTCGCGGTGGGACATCCGGGACGGCGTGTCGTACTGCGCGGTGCGCGAGACGTTTCTGGCGGAGCTGGATCATGACGCGCTGCCGATCGTGCGTGCCCGTCTGGACGAGTCGGCGTGTTTCTGCGCCGGGTTGCTGGTGTACGCGGCGTCGAGGGGGATGGAGCGGCCGAACGTCGTCGCCGGATCGTCGCCGACCGCGCCGCGTCCCGAGGCGCTCGCCGGGTCCAGACCGCAGGGTCGTCCGGAACCGGGCGCCAAACCCGCCGCGACGGTCGAAACGAAGCCCGCCGTGTCGTTCATCGGCAGTAAGAACTCAACGAAGTTCCACGTTCCCGGTTGCCGCTGGGCGACGAACATCAAGCCGGACAACCGGGTGATCTTCGGCAGCGCCGCGGAGGCTCGCGCGGCCGGGCGTGAGCCTTGCTCGACGTGCGATCCGAAGGATTGAGGGACCGGGATGGACGCTTTTCTTGACGCGCTGGCGGCGAAGACTCCGACGCCCGGAGGAGGCGCGGCGGCGGCGGTGACGGGCGCGATCGCCTGCGCCCTGGGCGAGATGGTCGCGGCGTATTCAATCCGGAAGGACGCGGACGCGACGACGCGGTCCGAGATCGAGCATGTCCGCAGTGGGCTGGCGAACTGCCGCGCGATGCTGCGGCGGCTGACGGATGAGGACGCGGCTGCGTATCAGGCGCTGACGGAGGCGCGGTCGCGGATGCGGGACGGCGCCGGAGATCGCGTGGCGCTGGAGGCGGCGGCGCTGGCGGCGGCGAGCGTTCCGCTGGAGATCGCCGCGGCGGTCTCGACGGCGCTGGCGCTGCTGCACGAGCTAGCGCCGCGGTCGAACAAGCATCTCCTCAGCGATCTGGGCGCGGCGGGGGTGCTGGCGTTCGCCGCGGCGCGGGCGGCGGAGACCTTCGTCAAGGTTAATCTTCCCTCGCTACCGGCGGGCAGCACGAGCCGAAGCGGGCTGGCCAGCGAACTGGAGCACGTCATGACGCACGCCCGGACGCTGGCGGCGGCGATCGAAGCGTTTCCCGCCGTCGGTTGAACGCGCAGCGGCAGGCCGGTCATGCGAGATCCGGCGGTCAGCCGATCAACCATCTGATGCCGCAGGAACCGGATTACATTCTTGACGTATCCCGACTTCGCGCGTCCGCCAGCGACGATGCCGAAGCTGCGAATCTTGCGCGGAAGGCGTCGGGAGCGACGGACGACCCGGCCGGACGCCCCTGGATCGGGGTGCGGTTTGACTGTTGCGGGGTCTACCAGCGCGTCTACCGAAATCCTGAGGGGACGGCGTACGTCGGGCGGTGTCCGCGCTGCGGGCGCGAGGCGCGGGCCCGCGTCGGGCCGTCCGGAGTGTCGGCGCGGTTTTTCGTCGCGGATTGAGGGACGCACGCGCCGCGCAGTTGCCGTCCAACGTCTTCTCATCTACGATCGTGCGCTCGCGCCGGGCGGGCGCGACGGTTCTTTTTCGGGTTCGCCGTGCATCCAGAACTTTTCACGATTCCGGGCTTTCAATACAACGTCAAAAGCTACGGCTTCTGCGTCATGCTGGGCTTCCTGACCGCGGCGTGGTTCGCGATGCGCCGGGCGGTGCGGGTCAAGGCCGATCCGGACCTGGTGCTGAACATCTCGTTCGTCGGGCTGGTGGCGGGGCTGCTCGGGTCGCGGGCGTTCTACGTCATTCATTACTGGGAGTCGCAATTCGCCGGATCGGCGAACAAGATCGCGGCGATCCTCGACATCAGCCAGGGCGGGTTTGAGTTTCTCGGTTCAGTGATCGGGGCGGTTCCCGCGGTGACGGCGTATCTGTGGTGGAAGAAGGAGTCGATCCGCGTTTATCTGGACATCCTCGCGCCGGGTCTGATGTGGGGGCTGGCGTTCGGCCGGGTCGGGTGCTTCCTGAACGGTTGCTGCTTCGGCGGACCTTGCGATGAGGCGTGGGCCGTGCGGTTCCCTTACGGGAGTCCGGCGTTCGTGCATCAGTGGAACCAGCGGCAGGTGACGGTTCCTGCGGAGTTGGTCCTGACCGCGAAGGACCAGCCGCTGGCGACGCTGGTTCCGGCGGCGGCGTTGCGGGTTCCGCTGGAGAAGCTGCAAAGCGCCGTCGCTGCGGCGACCGCGATCGAGCAGGAGGTGCGGGCGATCGACACTCAGCTTCGTCTTGCGGAGCATGACAAGCTGGGGGAGGAGGACGTCCGCAAGCTCAAGCAGCGTCGGGATCAACTGATAGCGCAGGCGAAGAAGATCCGTCCGCCCGAGGAGGCGGTGGTTCTTCGTCGGGCGCAGATGCTGCCTTCGCGGGAGCACCCTGAGCGGTTCTCCGTGGCGGAGGGATTCCCCGCGGACGCGGCGCGGACCTCGCTGACGGAACTGACGGACCTGGCGGCGGGGCTTCGATCTGTCCCGGTGCATCCGGTTCAGCTTTATGCGGCGATCAACGCGATGATCCTGTCGGGGGTCTTGTCCGCGATTTTTTACCTGCGGCGGCGTCACGGGACGGTGTTCGGGTGGATGCTGGTCATGTATCCCGTCGCCCGCGTGATGGAGGAGATCATCCGGGCGGACAACCCGCGCGACACCGCCGGGCTGACGATCTCTCAGTTCACGGGGCTGCTGATCCTCGCCGTCGGGGCGGGATACCTTGTCGTCGTGTACCGGTTCCTGCCGCGGCTCTCACCTTATGCGCGCGCGTTTGTACCCCCGAAACCGGAGGAGAGCGGCGCCGCCTGAGTTCAGGGGTGAACGCAGCGCGTTCTTTTTGAACGCCGGGGCAGCCGGCGTCAAAAGGAACCTGTGTCCGCGCGGCTGCGGATGAGGGCGTCAATCCGTCGGGCCAGCGCCTCGATCCGGCTGCGGGGGTGGAGTGCAAAGAAGTACTCCCGGTTCAAGCGAATCTCCCGCGTGCGGGCGGATTCGGCATTCGACGCTTCCGCTGCCCGCACCGCGGCGACGACATCTGGGCGCAACGCGAGAAGAGCCTCGCCCGCTCCACGAATGCGTTCGAAGGCCGCCCGTCGGGCACGGGCGTCGCGCGGGCGGTCGAAGCGGAGACGGACGGCTTCGGCGACGGCGGCGGCGCGCGCCTGAAGCAGGGGTGACGTTTGAGCATCCGGGTGGATATGCCGCTGGGGGTTGAAGCGAAGCTCGCGGAGGGTCGGAACGGGCGGATTCAGGTCGGGCGGGGCGCCAGGTGGATCGGGGATCGGCAGTCTGAGCGTTGCGGAGACGCAGAGGTAGGCGGGCGGCGCGACGCCGAAGAATCGCTGGATGATCGGATCGGTGATCCGGTCGTATTTCGCCCCGCCGATGCCGTGAATGAAGACATCGGCGAGAAACACCCGGGCCCACATCGTCAAGGTCAGGGCTCGCGGCCGGATCGCCCACCCGGTTTCAGCGAAGACCCGCTGGAGCATGTCGCAAGGAGGCGACAGCGCCGCGACAGGTATGTCAAAGAGGATGTCCTCTTCTGCGATGAGTTCGATGCGGGACTCCCGTCCCCGGGCGAAGCACCGTCGGCGAGGCACATCCGGTCGCGTCAACCAGAAGGGAACTTCGATCCGATCGCCGCGGCGCGTGAGGTCCGGGATCGGCCGGTTGCCGCCGCGCACGCCCTGGGTACGTCGGTATTCAGCAAGTGCGGCGTTATGCATTTCCGCGAACTCGTTGTGCCGGAGCAACACCTCGCCGACGAAGTCGTGCCAGGGAAGGTCGCGGACGCGCAGGTCGCGGAGCTCCAGCCCGAGTGCTCGCTCAACGTTGCGCCTTCCTGCCGACATCACGTCCACCCAGTCCGCGTCGGCGCCGTGCTTTGTCGCACCGGACATGAAGAGGGGCATCAAGGATGACGGCCAGGCCTCGCCCAGCAGATCGCGCGTCCGGTCGACGACCCGCGTCAGCGCATCCGACGTAACGCGCCCGAGGTGTTCGTAGGGGATGCCGGCGCGGACGGGCAGCACCGGAAGGTCAACGAGGCCGACGGAGGGGCCGCTGACGACGGGAACGCGCAGGTTCGGCGAACGAGGCACGTCGTTGTCAACCACCAGATTCAACACGGATCCACCGCAGGCGCCGGCAAAAGATGCGGCGGCGATATTCTTTGCAAATACGCCGGCATGCATGAACTCGGGCTGGTGTCCGACAACGATCAGCGGCGTTCGATCCTTGTAGCCCAGCGCCGCGCGCGTGCGCCGCCGACGATCGGCAAAGGTCGCAAGGCGCTTTCCTGACGGTGGGCCAGCGAAGGCTGCGGCGTTCGCGGCGGACACCTCCTGCCAGCGCGCCGGAGGCGGTTCAAGGAGAAGGTCGCCGTCGCCGACGGGCGTCGTCAGGCGGGCGAAGTCGATCATGAGGAAACATCCCTTCCGTCGCAGCACGAGCAGGGTTCGGCGGGCGTGCGGATCGGCGTCGCCGAGAGCAAAGCACGCCCGGTTTCAGCCCGGTAGACCTCAAGATAATGCTTCAGACGCGCGACCGGATCATCCAGCAACCCGCCGAAGTGACGGTTGGGGTCAAGATAGCGAAGCTGAACCGGTATCTCCCGGACTCGAAGTCCGAGGCGTGCAGCCTGCACCCAGAGCTGGATCGGCATCGCGTAACCCGGGACGGTGATGTCGAACCGGGAAAGCACCGCCACGCGGTAGGCCTTGAACCCGCAGAAGGTGTCCGTCAGGGACAGTCCCAGCTCCCGGTTGAGCAGGGCCGTGATGCTTCGGTTGATGCGGCGGCGCTCGGGCGGCGCGGTCTGTCGGGCCTGCGGCGTGTCATGCCCGTCCGCGTAGCGCGTTCCGCTGATGATGTCGGCGTCGCCCAGGGCGGCCGCCTCAAGAAACTCCGGGATATGATCCGCCTCGTGCTGACCGTCGGCATCCAACGTAATCAGCCAGTCATACCCGCGCCGTGCGGCAAAGCGGAATGCGGTCGCGAGGCTCGCTCCGTAGCCGCGATTCTCGGGGTGGGTAATCACGTGGGCGCCGTCGAGGGCACGCAGGAGTGCGGGGGTGTCATCCGTCGATCCGTCGTCGACGACCAGGATGTCGCGGACCTGCCGCCGGACGGCGTCCAGGACGGTGCCGACGTTGGATTGCTCGTTGTAGACCGGTACGGCGACCAGCGGCTTGCAAGGCACGGCATTTCCCCTTTATCTGGTATCTGGTTTATCTGGAGGGACACCGGGGCGGAAACCGCCGGCCCTCCTGAGTCAAACCCGGGAGGTTTTTTCGTCCGATATCCAGTACGAACGGACCTCCCGGTCGTCTTGGATGTCCGAACCAGCGGAAAGGTAAGCGACATGACACAAAGGCCGCGAATTCACTGTTTCCGGCTGGCTCTGGCGATTCTAGGACTGACCTGCGTCTCTTGCCAACCCGTGAACCGCCTTGCGGCGGAGAACCTGGTCGAGTCGGGCGATCGGCACCTTGCCCGAAATGATCTCGACGCCGCGATCCGCGAGTTTCAGCGAGCCTCCGCCTGGGATCCGAAGCTCTCGACGCCTTTTTCGCGGCTGGGGGCGGTCTACCGAAAGCTGGGCGATTACGACCGTGCGATTGAGCAGTTCGTTGAGGCGGTGAAGCGCAACCCCTTCTCTTTTCAAGATGCACTTGATCTTGCGCACCTTTATTTCAGAACTCAACGGTTAGCCGAAGCCGCGAAAGCGTATTTGCACGCGGTTGAGTTGCGCCCGGGTAATGCGGAGGCGCGGGTCAACCTCGGGGTCTGTTATCAGGAACTGGGGGATTACGCACAAGCGGAGGCGGCGTTCCGCGAGGCCGTCGAACTTCAGCCGGACGCGCCCTTTGCCCTGGTGAATCTCGGTGTCGCGTGCGCGGCGCAGGGGAAATATTACGAGGCGATCCGGGCGTACAAGGATGCGTTGGAGCGAGACGCCAACCAGCCGCGGGTTCTCGTCAACCTGGCGAACGCCTATCTGAAGCAGGATCGGTTGCTGCTGGCGCGGGAGTCGCTTGAGCAGGCGGTTCGGATTGATCCTGAATATGCCGAAGCGCTGGAGGCGTTGGGGTATTGTCACTTTCTGCGGAAGGAATATGACTTGGCGCTTGAGGCGTATCAGAAAGCGTTGATTCAGGATCCGAAACGTCCGCGGTGTCATGCCGGGTTGGGCTCGATCTTCATGCTGAGGTATTTGAGTGATTCTACGAATGTAGACGGGAAGGAGCGGGCGATCGAGCACTGGCACCGGTCGCTGGAGCTAGATTCGAATCAACCCCGGATCCGACACCTGATCGCGAAATATCAGGGACATGGGGCGGCGAAGGATGAGACCGGGGTGCTATCGGGGGTGTTAGAACCGTAACCGGATCTGGGGTTGTGAAAAAGTCCGCGTGAACTCGGTCGCGGGATGGCGCGAACTCCCGGCGGAGCTGCGCGTCTAATGAGGGTCGGGTTGCCTGGTCTGACCGGTGCGGTCAACCGGTGCGGTCAATTGACCGGTCGAACCTGGAAAGGATAATCAGGGCAATATCGCCAGCCGAGGAAAGACGCGGATGTTCCGCGTAGGTGAGGGGCGGCTGGCGCGGGTATGAGGAGAAACCACCGTGGCAGCAAAGGGCGGCTCAAGCGGGGGCAATAAGAACACCGTGATGGGGGCGGTTCTCGGAGTACTGGTGCTGGCGATCGCCGGCGTCTGGTGGATGAACAGCGGCGGAGACGAAGAAGAACCGGTGCAGGACACGCCGGTCGTGGAGACGGCTGCACCGGAACCGGAGGCGCCTAAGGCGGCCGGTCGCGCACCGGAGCGTGATGTGCAGCGCGAGCGTGCAGCGGAGGAGCCTGCCCCGACGCGACAGGAAGATGGCGAAGAACGCGCTCCGACGCGAGGACGCAACCAGCCTGCGCCAGAGAAGCTGAATACGGCGCCGCCGGCGTAACGACGGGGCGACGATCATCGCGAAGGACGGACAACTACCGACGAAGGAACCCTTCGTCGTCGAAGAATCTTCAGGGACGGCGTGCTCTGTCGGGCTCGCCGTCCCTTTTTGTCGCGCAGAGATTATGCGCGTAGTTGCGGTGCGCGTCCGCCGGTACGATGGCAGACATGAGCGCGGTCGTCCAGGTCAACGACGTTCACAAGCGGTTTAAAACCGGGGAAGCGGCGGTGACTGCGCTGGACGGCGTGAGCTTGATCGTGAACCGAGGCGAATTCGTAGCGGTGATGGGTTCGAGCGGATCGGGAAAAAGCACACTGCTGCATCTGATGGGCGGACTGGACCGGCCGACGTCCGGAGAGATTCTGATCGACGGTGCCGATCTGGCGCATATGCCTGATCGTGAGCGGACGCTTTTCCGTCGCCGTCGGATCGGGATGGTGTTTCAGTCGTACAACCTGCTGCCGACGTTGACGGCGCTGGAGAACGTGACGATCCCGCGGATGCTGGAGGGCATCAACGGACAGGATTGCGCGGATCGGGCGCGGTCGCTGCTGGACCGGGTGGGGTTGTCCGGACGGCTGACGCACCGGCCGCAGGCGATGTCGGGCGGTGAGCAGCAGCGGGTGGCGGTGGCGCGGGCGCTGATGATGAACCCGGCGATCCTGCTGGCGGATGAGCCGACAGGGAACCTGGACTCGAAGCACGGCGAGCAGATCTGGCGGTTGCTGGCGTCGCTGGCGAGGCAAGACGGAGCGACGGTGGTCGCGGTGACGCATGAGGCGCGAGGAGCGGCGTTCGCCGATCGGGTCGTCGTGTTGCGGGACGGTCGCGTGGCGGGCGAGTTTTCGCCGGGCGGAGAGGAGCATGCGTCGCTGGTGGCAGCTCGGTACGCGGAACTGGTCGGTTGACCGGGGTCCGGCGGTCGCCACGGTGGTGGTGATGGCGCTGGGCGTGGCGATCGTTCTGGCGATCACGTCGTTCTACGAATCCGCGCTGACGATGATCCGCCGGGAGGTGGTGACGCGCTGGCTGGGGGAGTCGCACCTGAGCATTGCCCCGCCCGGCGCGCACTGGGGACAGCTCGAAGCCGCGTTCGCTGAGAAAGTAGCGCGGATTGACGGGGTCCGGGAGGTAACGGCGAAACTGATCCGCCGGGTGGTCGTGCTTCCGAAGGGGCAGGAGGAGGCCGGTCCGGATCACCGGGTCCACTGGATCGAGATCATCGGGATCGATCCGGCGACGATCGCGCCGTTCTGGACGCCGTCGGGATTGACGGGCCGGATCCCGGGAGCGGAGGAGCGCGGGGCGCTGGTGATGGAGAAGCCCCTCGCGGATGAACTGGGGTTTTCGCTCAGGGATACGGTCGAGCTTGCGCCTTATGACACGGCGCCGCCCACGCCTTTTACGATCACGGGGCTGATCGAGAGTCGGCGCGTCGCGGAATTCCAGCATCCGATCGTCTACGTTCACATCGCCGATCTTCAGGCCCTGAAGCGCCAGCCGGGACAGGCGACGGTGATCGAAGTGCGCATCGACGATCCGTCGCAGGAGGGGCTGAGGCGGTGCGAGGCGGCGCTGCGCGACCTGATCCGGCGCGAGATTCAGCCTTATGAGGTTCACTCCGCAGCGACGCGCCTGGCGCAGTTGGACGAGGCGGAGCGGATCACGCGACTGATCGTCGTGCTGGCGGCATCGGTGACGCTGCTTGCGGCGTTTTTCATCATGCTGACGACGACGAGTGCGGCGATTTACAAGCAGAGCCGCCTGCTGGGCGTGATGCGCTGCGTCGGGTTCACTCGCGCACAGATCGCGGGGCTGGTGGCGGTGCAGACGACGCCGCCGACGGTGCTGGGGGCGCTGCTAGGGGTGCCGCTGGGGTGGGGGCTGGTGCGTCTCGGACTGCTGCTGGCGGTGGAAGTCAAGTTCGAGGGCAATGAGGCGACGGCGTGGGAGGTGCCGCTGTCCGGGTGGGGCGTGCGGATTGCGATGACGGCGGCCGGAATTGTCTGGGCGCTGAGCCAGGCGATCCTGATGATGCAGGTATGTTCGGTTTCGCCGATGCGTGCGGCGACCCCTGAGGCGCGTCCGGCGTCGCGGCGGCTGTTGTGGGCGACGTTCGGTGCAGGAGCGTTGCTGATTGCGGTTCACGAGTACCTCACGCACGGAGGAATGAACCCGGCGCACTGGACGCGCGGTCCCGGGATTTTCGCGGGGATGCTGACGCTGGTGATCGGGTTCGTCCTGACGGCGCCGGCGGTGGTGTCGTTGCTCGGGTCGGGGTTCGCGGCGATCGGGGGCGGGCTGCTGCTGCTGCGTCCTGCGCTGGCGCGGGACCAGGTGGGGAAGTCGCCGTGGCTTTCGGCGTGCGTGTGCTGGGTTTTGATGGCGGGGTTGTCGCTGATCGTGTTCACGGCGGTGCGGTCGCAGGGCATCCTCGTGTTCTGGGATTTTCCGAGCCGCCTGCCGGAGGCGTTTGTCTGGACGTACGATCACGTGCCGTATTCGGCGGTGGAGGCGGCGTCACGCCTGCCCGGAGTCGGGAAGATGACGGTGACGACGGATGTGGACTGCACCATCGAGCCGGTGCGGGCGGACGGTTCCCGGCAGAACCCGCTGCTGACGGCGATCTTCGACAAGCTGACTCGCCCCGTCTACGTCGCGGGCGACGTGGACACGTTTCTCGATCTGGCGAAGCTGGGTTTTGCGGAAAGCGACACGGAGGAAATCCGATCTCTGATGCACGCGGGCGGGCACGTGCTCGTGCCTCCGCAGACCGCCCGGTCGAAGGGCATCCGCAAGGGCGACCGAGTGCGGGTGACGATCAACGACATTTCACACGAATTTGTAGTGGCGGACGTGGTGCAGTCGCCGGCGCTGGATCTGGCGGTCAATTTTTTCGGTGCGGAGAATTACATGCAGTTCGCCGCGTCGAGCGCGGTGCTGGGGACGCGTGAGGATCTGGTCAAGCACTTCGGGGTGGACCGCGTGGCGATGATGATGTGCAACTTCCGGCTCGAACCCTCGGACGTTCCCGAACTTTTCCGGGCGGACGATCCGCCGTCAGAATCTTCACCGCGAGGAGTCGCGCGTCTTGCGCTGGAGTGGCTGCCGCGGCTGCCGGAAATCCGCGAGGAGTGGTCGGGGTTCGAGGATGAGGTTCTCGGGTGGGCGTCCTCCGCCGAGGGGATGCCTCCCGCGGACGCGGTTCCGGCGCTGGAGCGTTTCCGCCGGGCGTTCGGGTATATCTGCCGAAGGTGGGAGAATACGCTTCCGGAAGAGCGATGGAAGGCGTTCCGCGAGCGGCTGGTGCTGATGAACATCGCGTACACGCTGGAGCGTCCGGACGCGATCGTGGGGTCGATTTCGCGGATGCGTGAGATGCTGGAGCACGACTTGCGGCGGGGCGTGACGCTGATCACGTGGGCGCCGACGTTCGCGCTGGCGGTGGCGTCGCTGGGGATCGCGAACCTGATGATGGTGCGGGTGCGGATGCGAGCGAAGGCGATCGCGATGCTGCGGGCGGTGGGGATGACCCGGTCGCAGACGCTGCGGCTCGTGTTCAGCGAGGCGGTGACGCTGGGGCTGCTGGGGTCGGTGACGGGGGTGGGGCTGGGGTTCGCGCTGGCGCGTTTTGCGAACGCGATTTCGCTGTCGGTGGCCGGCGTCGAGGTGCCGTGGATCATTCCGTGGGGAACGATCGTCAAGGCGGTGCTGGTGACGCTGTCGGTGTGCGTGTGCGCGGCGATCCAGCCTGCCCGGACGGCGGCGAAGGACAACGTTCTGGAGGCGCTTCAGGTCGAGTGAGCCTCCGTCGGCGCGCTGCGCGCGAAGCTTGAGGGTCACGGAATCCGTGCAGACGCGGGGCGAAGGCGTAACGTGAACGAAGCGATCGTACTCCTGGGCGTGGGTCTGGTCGCCGGGGTGGCGGGAGGTTTGTTCGGGATCGGCGGAAGCATCGTCATGATCCCGGCGATGACGTGGCTGCTCGGACCGGATCAGCACCTTTACCAGGCCGCGGCGATGATCGTGAATTTCTTCCTCGTCCTGCCTGCGGTGCGGCATCATGTGCGCGCTGGCGCGATCGACCGGGGCGTCATCTCGCGGCTGATCCCTCCGGCGCTGGGAGCGATGATCGTCGGGGTGCTGCTGAGCGAACTGTCGTATTTCAAAGGCGAAGGTGAGGCGGTGTTGCGCCTGCTTTTCGGGGCGTTCGTGCTGGCGTGCGCGGGCGTCGAGGCGGCGCGGCTTGCGCGACCTGGCGGTTCCGGAAGCGGGGGCGAGTCGGCGGCGGCGCTGACGTGGCCTCGCGCCGTTTTTGTGGCGGTGCCGACGGGCGTCATCGGGGGGATGCTGGGGGTCGGAGGCGGCGTGGTGGCGGTGCCGATGCAGCGGCGGTTTCTCGGGATGAAACTGACGACAGCGATCGCGAACTCGTCGGCGACGATCGCGGCGACGAGCATCGTCGGCGCGGTGGTCAAGAACTGGGCGGTGCTCACGGACGGCGCGACGCACGCAAGGTCGCCTTTTCTTCTGGCGGCGCTGCTGATCCCGACGGCGATGGCGGGCAGTTTTTTCGGGGCTTCGCTCGTACATCGGCTGCCGAGGCGAAAGCTGGCGATCGGATTTGTGATGCTCCTGATGTACGTGGCGGGACGGATGATCCACGGCGCGGCGAGCGTGCTTCTGACGTGATCCGCCGGGCGGTCCCGGGTTCCGACGGGCGCGGTTTGATGCTGGCGAGGCGCGTTCCTTCAAGGTCGGGCGGGGCATCGCCGATGATCTGATGACGCCGCGCCGCGCGGCGGGAGTTGCACATGTCGTCGGACCCGCTCGTCAGCGTGATCGTTCCCGCCTACCGCGCGTCGCGGACGCTCGCCCGCTGCATCGACTCGGTGCTGGCGCAGACGTTCACGGGGTGGGAGCTGATTCTTGTCGAACAATCCGGCGCGGGAACGCCGGAGCGCGCCGCCGCGGTCGAGATTGTCCAGATGACGCAACGCCGGATGCGGAACCCTGAGCGACTTCGGCTGATCGAGCAGGAGAACACTGGCGCGTCGGGAGGACGGAACCGCGGCATCGAGGAGTCGCGCGGAGCGTTCGTCGCGTTTCTGGACGCGGATGACGAATACCTTTCCAGGAAACTGGAGCGTCAGTTGGCGCTGTTCCGGTTGCGGCCGGAGCTGGGGCTGGTTTTCGGCGACTACGCCTTTGTCGATCTTGAAGGGCGGCGGCACGAGAGCGTATTCGACGAGCTTGCGCCTGAAGCGCGGCGGGTTCCGTCGCAGGAGATCGCCCCGGGACTGCGCGTGTGCGGTCCGGACCTTTTCCGCCATCTCGCACGGCAGTATTTCATCGCGACGATCGTCGGGATGGTTCGGCGTGAGGTGCTGGCGGACGACCTTCGTTTCTCGACGGCGCATCGTTACGCTGAGGAGTGGCTTTTCTATCTCGAAATCGCGCGCCGGACGCGGGCGGGCTACGTAGACGAGCCGCTGTGCCTGCATCATCACGTCACCGGCAGCGCGTCGCGCACGTCGAGGTCGGATAATCTTACAAACCTCGCAAGTCTTCTGGAGGAGATGTTGCAGCGGTTTGCGGACGCGGATCGGGAAACGCGCGCCGAAATCCGTCGCCGTCTGGCCGGAGTCCGTAGCGACCTGGGGATGTTCGCGTACGCTCGGGGCGAGCACCGGGTCGCGGCGCTGGAGTGGGCACGGAGCCTGCACCGGCGCGCGGACGTGCGCGTCCTGGCGCGCTGCATTCAGGCCGCGCTGCTGAGTCTGCGCCCGCGGGTTCCGACCGCGTCCTGACGCAGCGATCCGCGCCTTCCCGAGCGTCAGCGTCGCTCACCCTGAAACGATCGGTACCAGGCGACGTAGTCGGCGATGCCGTCCTCGAACCTGACGCGCGGTTCGTACCCGAGTTCGGCCTGGGCGCGGGATACGTCCGCGTAAGTGACGTCGACGTCACCGGGAGGCTGGGGGTGACGCTCGATCCGGGCCGGTTTTCCGAGAGCTTCGGCGATCACGTCGATCATGCGGCGCAGTTCGATCGGGCGGGATTCTCCCAGGTTATAAATGTGAAACCCCGAGCAGCGGTCGATCGCGCGGGTCAGGCCGTCGAGAATGTCGTCGATGTGGGTGAAATCGCGGCGCATCGACCCGTCGCCGAACATCGGGACGACCTCCCCCCGGTCGATCAGCGACGTGAACTTGGCGATCGCCAGATCCGGCCGGCAGCGCGGACCGAACACGGTGAAAAATCGAAGGCACGTGACGGGCAGTTGATACAGGTGGTGAAACGTATGACAGATCAGTTCACCGGCCTTTTTCGTCGCGGCGTAAGGGGAGATCGGATGATCGACGGGGTCGGACTCGCTGAAGGGGACTTTGCGGTTGTTGCCGTAAACGCTCGAGCTGGAGGCGAAGATGAAGCGCCGGCAGCCGGACCGCCGCGCACAGTCGAGAAGGACGACAGTCCCGGTGACGTTCACGTCGGCATAAAGAAGGGGATCCTGGATCGAGGGGCGGACGCCGGCGCGGGCCGCCAGATGCACGACGGTGTCGAAGCGGTGGTCCTCAAAGAGCGTCTGCATTGCTCGCGCGTCGCGGATGTCGGCTTCGACCAGGGTGACCCGGGGAGACTGGAGCGAGCCGGAAAGGTTAAGGCGCTTTCGGGCGGGGTCGTAAAACGAGTCGAAGTTGTCCACGATGACGACGCGGCGCCCCTCGCGCACACATCGATCGACAAGGTTTGATCCGATGAAGCCCGCGCCACCGGTGACCAGCATCGTTGACATGCCCGATCCTGCCTCCGAGGGGCATCGCGCGGGCGGGATCCGTCCGTCGGTCCCGACGCGCGTGCTCGTTGTGCGGTTATACCACTCCGCCGCCCGAGTGACACCCGCGCGATGCAATCCGGAACCCGCCTGCTACAATTAGCGCAAAGGGCGCATGCGACGCGCGCCCGTTTCACCCGTTATTCAAGGTTGATGACATCGAAGCCGGTCATAACGCAGGAAGTCGCGGGTCTGCCCGCGCGAGCGGACGACGCGCATAAGGGTGACGTCGGTCGCGTGCTCATTATCGGCGGCTGCGGCGGACCGGTCAGCATGTCCGGTGCCCCCGCGCTGGCGGCGCGGGGGGCGTTCCGTTGCGGGGCGGGACTGGTGCGGGTGGTTGCTCCGGAAAGGGTAAAGCCGGTCGTGATGACGCTGGTTCCGATGGCGACGGCACAGACGCTGCCGGCGGGATCAGGGGATTGTGTAAAAGAATTGAGGACGATCTGCGATCGTTTTGAGGCCGACGTCGTCGCGTTGGGGCCGGGGCTGGGCGACTCTCTGTCCGCGTCCACGGTGGTCGAGTTCGTTCAGAGTTGTCGCGTTCCGGTTGTGCTGGATGCGGACGGATTGAACCGGCTTGCGGAACACGGACGTAGGAAGCTCCAAGACGCGGGTCGGATCGTCATGACGCCGCACCCCGGGGAGGCGCGACGACTGCTCGGGACAGGTCCGATCGGGTCGGATTCGCCTGCCCGGCAGAAGGCGGCTGCGGATCTTCACGACGCATTCGGAGCGGTGATCGTTCTGAAGGGTCGGCACACGGTGGTCACGGACGGCGAACGCATGTACATCAACCAGACCGGCAATTCGGGGCTGGCGACGGCGGGAACCGGAGATGTCCTGACGGGGATGATCGCGGCGCTGATCGGTCAGCGGATGCCTGTGCTGGAGGCAGCGATTCTGGCGGTGCATGTTCACGGTCTGGCGGGGGATTTCGCGGCGCAGGATCTCGGGGTGGTGTCGATGACGGCGGAGGACGTCATTGCGTACCTGCCGGATGCGTTCGCGGAACTCGAGGAGTAAGGCGGGGCGCAGGCTGCAAGCTGCGGGCGCCGGGCTGCAAGCGAGAGGTGCTGTGTGAGTCGGGTGCGTCGCGGCGTTACCAAGCCCCGGTTCCGACGGAGAGGGTGTTTCTCGGGATGCGTAGGTCAAGGAGCGGTTTCTTGACACGGGGCGCTGACGAAGTGTAGGGTCTGGGGCTACGTTTTGTCGGCGAGCCGAGGGAGGCTTGGATTACCCTCGGCGCGTCATGCCGGGCACGGTTTCGCGTGGGCGGACAGAGCGTCGAGGTGTTCGGGGTGGTGTTGGAGGATGTGAATGCGCGGTTGCAGAGCGCCGTGGATTGCAGGGGTCGTGCTGTGGGGGGTGGCCCCGTCCGCGGTGGTGCTGGCGCAGGGCGTCGGCGAACCGGCGGTTCCGGATCGGCTTAAGACGCTGCGCGAGCAGGTGAAGGCGATGCACGCCCTCGACGCGCTGCAATCCACCGATCCGCAGACGATCCGGGAGCTGATTCTGGCGGAGTTGGCGTGGTCGGCGGCCTTTCTTGGCGAGTATAAACCGGAGGATTCCGGTTACATGACGCTGGTCAGCCAGGGTTACAAGGCGTTTCTGGGACGGATCCGGGCCGAGTATCAGGATGAGTCGAACAAAGACGCCTTCCGCAACGCGCTGACAGCGCAGCTCGTCGCGCTGGCGACGGAGCGTCTTCCTGCGGCGGACCTGACGCTGCTTGAAGGGATGAATCTGACCGGGGCGCTGGGGATTTCACCGAAGCTGGAGACGCTTCCCGCGTTAAAGGCGGGCTTGCAGTCGAAGCTGGCGAGCGTGCGGTTTGAATGCGCGGTGTTGTTGCGCGCCTTGCAGGCGGAGATCGTGGCCGCGAATCAGCTTCCGGAGGTGGTCACGGCGCTGCGCGCCGCCGCGATTGCGGAGCAGAATGAACCGACACGGGCGCGCCTGCTTCACGCCTTGGCAGCGCCGGGGCAGATTGCGGCGGTTTTCGACGCCCTGATGACGGTGCTGGATGCACGGCTTGAAGCGTTACGTAAAGAATCCGCGGCCGTCGGGACGGATTACATCGTCGCTTTGAATTACCTTCAAAGCGAGGCGGAGCGTCTTAACCCTCAGCAAGGCGAGGCGATCGTCCGGCGGCTGGCGGTGCTGCTGCGTTTCGCGGCGGCGCAGTACGCGGCGCCCGGGGAGCGGTCGTTCGAGGAGGAGTACAATCTTGAGCAGACGCTTTCGCAGACCGAGGCGCTCCTGACGCGTCTGACGCAGCAGAACGGGCAGGTGCGCAAGGCGATCGACGAGAAAGCGGCGGACGTGCGTCAGAAAGTGCTTGAGGCGGGGATCGCCTGGTACGGCTCGTCGGACCGGCAGGGTGTGCTGAGCGGCGACCCGTGGCGCGTCGAGGCGGGCGCGCCGTGACGCGTGCGATCGGACCGAACCGGATTTCCTGACGACCGCGGGCGGTGCAGTTTACCTGGATCGTACCGCCAGGGTGGACACGCGGATTGAGGAACTCTCCCCGAGCGGTCGAGTTCGCCGAGCTTGACGCGTTGCGCGGGCTGAAGCCACGCGGCTCGGTCAAGCTCATTTGCGATTTCGGTTAGCGCCGATGCTTCGTGCCGTCATCGTTTTGCTGATCGCGCTGCTGGCGGGCGTTTACATAGCCGGAAAGTGGATTTCACCGCGTCCGCGCCCCGATCTTCGTTACGTCAATTCCTCGGATGTTCACACGCTGGATCCGGCGCGCATGAGCTGGACGCAGGATCTGCGGCTGGCGCTGAACCTCTGGGAGACGCTTTACGCCTGCGATCCGCGCACGCTCAAACCGGTCAGCGCCGCCGCGGAGTTTCCGCCGGAGATTTCCGCCGACGGATTGACGTGGACGTTCCGACTGCGGGAAGACGGTCGGTGGTCGGACGGCGCGCCGGTGACGGCGGCGGACTTCGTGCGCGGGTGGCGGCGCCTGATCGAGCCGGGGACCGCGGCGGATTACGCCTTCTTCGTCACGGATTACGTGGAGGGCGCGGCGCAGTACGCCTCCTGGCGCAGCGAGGCGGTCGGCGTGCTGACGGTGCTGTCGCGGCTGGCCGAGGGCTGGTCGATCAACGAGGAGCAGGCGTCGGTCCTGGCGACGGCGGAGTGCGCGGAGATCGTGCGCCGCGCGTACGCCGAGGCGATGGGGAACGTCGCCGAACCGGAGGCGCTTTCCGGCGCGCGGATCGCGCGCGCGGTCCTGGCGTGGGGCGAACTGCATCGCCGCGTGTTCGAGGCGCACGCCGCCGAGCTGGACGCTCGGTTTGCACGGGTCGGCCTGGAGGCCGTGGACGATCAGACGTTGATCGTGCGTTTTCGCAGGCCGTGTCCGTTCTTCGCGGATCTGGCGGCGTTTCCGGTTCTCGCACCAATGCACCCGAGCGTGGAGGAGCACCGGGAACGTTGGCGCGGCGCCCCGCTGACGCGCGAGGGGCTGGTTGTGTACGACTCACGCTGGACGCGCCCCGTGAAGACGTCCGACGGCGCGGCGCGCCCCGTCACTAACGGACCTTACCGCCTGATCGAGTGGCGCTTCAAGCGATCCGTCCGGTTGGAGGTGAATCCGCATCATCGCGACGCCTCGCAGATCGCCTGTCGCAGCGTTGAGGCGGCCGTGTTCGCGGATGCGAATTCGGCGCTGCTGGCGTACGAAGCCGGCGAGGTGGACTTCATCCCGACGGTCGAAGTCAGTTACGATCACGCGATCTTCCGTCTTGCGGAGAGCGGCGATCGGCCGGATTTCCAACCGACCCCCCTGGCCGCGACGTCCTTCTTCAACTTCAACTGCGCCGACGCCGAGGTGGATGGGCGTGCGAATCCTTTTGTCGATGCGCGCGTGCGCCGCGCGTTCAGCCTGGCGCTGGACCGGGAGGCGATCGCGCGGCACGTTCTCCAGCGCGGCGATCGACCCGCGAGAACGTTCATTCCCCCGGGAACCCTGCCGGGATACGACACTCCGGAAGGTATCCCTTTTGATCCCGAGGGGGGGCGGCGGTTGCTGGAGGAGGCGGGGTATCCGCAGGGGCGCGGTCTGCCGGTGATCGACGTATTGTTCAACACGAGCGGCGCGCATCCTGTCGTCAGTCAGGCGATCGCCCGACAGTGGGAGACTCACCTGGGGGCGCGCGTCGAGCTTCGGGGGAAGGAGAGCAAGGCGTTCGCCGAGGACAAGGCGCGGCGACGCTTCATGATCTCCCAGGCCAACTGGTACGCGGATTACAACGACCCGACGACGTTTCTGGACGTTCTGGCGACGGGAAACGGGAACAACGACAGCGGATACGCTTCAGCCGAGTTTGACGCGCTGCTGGCACAGGCGGGGACAGCCGACGATCCGGAGGCGCGGATGCGGCTGCTGAAGGAAGCGGAGGCGACGGCGGTCGTGCGCGATGCGGCGATCCTTCCCGTATTTCATTACACGAGCGTGATCGCGGTGCGTGAGGGCGTCGAAGGACTGCATCCGAACTCCCGATTGTGGTTTCCCTTTTCGGGCGTGACGGTGAGACGATGATCCGCTACGTCATGCGGCGCGTGGGGCTGGGGGTGCTGACGCTGGCGTGCGTTTACGCGGTCACGTTTCTGATGACCGTGAGTGTTCCGGGGAACCCTTTACAGTCGTCGGAGCGACGGCTTGCGCCCGAGGTCGAGGCTGCGTTGCGGGCGCGCTACGACGTGGACCACAACGGGCGGTACTTTCTCCAGCTTTTTTCCGGGCTGATGCGTCTCGACTTCGGACCCACGTTTCAATACCCGGACTGGAGCTGCAACGAGATTCTGGCGCAGGCGCTGCCGGTGTCGGTGTTGCTGGGTTTGTCGGCGATGTTGACGGCGGTGCTGATCGGGGTTCCGCTGGGGGCGTGGTCGGCGGTGCGGCGAGGGGTGGCGGGAGCGGCGGCGACGACCCTGGCGCTGCTGGGGACATGCGTGCCGACGTTCATCACTGGGGCGTGCCTGCTGCTTTGCTTCGGAGTCTGGTTAAAGATTGCGCCGGTCGGAGGCTGGGGGACGATCTCGGCGCTGCCGCTTCCGACGATCACGTTGGCGCTGCCCTTCGCGGCGTACATCGCGCGCCTGACCCGCGTGGGGATGGAGGAGGCACTGCGGCAGGACTTCATCCGCACGGCGCTCGCCCGCGGAATCCCGGAACGGCGCGTGCTCTGGGGTCATGCGTTTCCGGTGGCGTTCCTGCCGGTGCTGTCCTACCTCGGTCCGGCCACGGCGCAGGCGCTGACCGGGTCGTTCGTCGTCGAGAAAGTCTTCAGCGTGCCGGGGATGGGTCAGCATTTCGTCAACGCGGCGCTGAACCGTGACGCGGGCCTCCTGATCGCCTGCGTCACCGTGTACGCCGCGCTGGTGATCGCGTTCAATCTCGCGGTGGACCTGGTTCATGCGTGGATCGACCCGCGCGTCCGCGGCGAGGCAGCGACATGACGGAGTCCCTTAAGGATGCGATGGTGCTACGTGGTCGCCGCCCGTCGAGACTTCCCGGTTCCGGGCGCGCTGCGATCGCCGTGCTCGCGCTGATGACGCTGGCGGCGGCGGCGCTGTGGCCGTGGTCGGCGGCGTGGTACGACGTGCAGGAGATCGACTCGGCGGTGCGGCGTGCCCCGTCGTGGAAGCCCGCGGGCAACGAGGAAGCCTTCCTTGCAAGATTGAGTCGGGAACCGGTTGCGTTCCGGGCGTCGTGGATAACGCAGACGCTCGCAGGCGCCCGCAGTCTTCTGGGACATGACGATCTGGGGAGAAGCCTGCTTTTCCGGCTGGCGCTGGGGATGCTGGTCAGCCTGGTCATCGCCGCCGGGGCGACGGCGACGGCGACCGTGATCGGGACAGCGTGGGGCGCCGCGGCCGGGCTTTGCGGCGGGCGGGTCGATCAAATCCTCATGCGGATCGTCGACGTCCTTTACGGGCTGCCCTACATTCTGCTGGTGATCCTGATGAAGGTGGCTCTGACCCGTCCGCTGACCGCGCTGCTCGGCGGGCGCACCCGTTACGCCGATCTGGTGATCCTTTTTCTGGCGATCGGTTCGGTGGCGTGGCTGACGATGGCCCGGGTGGTGCGAGGGCAGGTTCTGTCTTTGAAGCACGAGGGGTTCGTTCAGGCGGCGCGGGCGATGGGCGCTGGTCCGTGGTGGATTCTCAGGAAACACCTGCTGCCGCCGCTGGCGGGTCCGGTCATTGTCTACGCCACGCTCACCGTCCCGCAGGCGGTGCTCCAGGAGGCGTTCCTGAGCTTTCTGGGGATCGGGGTCCAGCCTCCGCTTCCTTCGCTGGGGAGGCTGGCGGCGGACGGGGTGTCGGCGATCAGCCCGTTTTCCGGATACTGGTGGCTGCTGGCTTTTCCTTGTGCGACGCTGGTCGCCCTTCTTCTGGCGCTGAGCGGACTAGGGGACGGACTTCGCCGCCGATTTGATCCGGCGAACCGCCACCCGTCGCTACTGGGGTGATGACGAGGATCGGGTTCGGAGCCTGCGTCTTGACCCGACCGACGGTTTTTCATCCAATAAGCCCCGGTTTCATACATGCGAGCGGAGCGACTCCCGGAATCACGCGGGGTCGGGACGAGCGATCGGCGGACGGCGGGGCAGGAGAAATCGGTTGAACATCTGCAAGAGCATTTGCGTCCTCGGGTTGGGACTGGGGCTGATCGGGTGTGCGTCGGCACGGCGACCGAGCGAGCCGATGTCGGCGGCGTCGCTGGCGTCGGCGGGATACCTCAAGTATTGGGAGGTGGACCTGCCGTTTGAAAAAGGCGAAACCGTCCGCGAGGCGACGCTCGTCGATGAGAACCTCTACGTCACCTCCTCCCGAGGGTACTTCTACGCGGTCCAGGCCGAAGAAGGCCTGTTGCGCTGGATGAAGGACATCACCCGACCGGAGTACACGATCTACCGGCCTTCGCATCTGAATTCCGCCTCGGGACCGGGACCGCTGTGCGTCGTAACCACGACAAAGACGGTGCTTCTGGATCGTTACACCGGCGACGTGCTGCGGCAGTTCGTTCCGGAGTTTGCACCCGGAAGCGGGGCGGTCGGCGATGACACCCGATTGTATTACGGCGGGGCGGACGGGCTGGTGCATTGTCTCTCCTGGAATCACCCCTTCGGGGCGCGGCCGATGAACCGGTGGGAGGTCGAGGCGGGCGGACCGGTTCGTGCGGCGCCCGTGCTCTTCGGCGACCGGATCATCGTCGCGTCGCAGGGCGGGCTGATCATGAGTCTGGTTGCGTTCGACAAGAGGTTCAACTGGCGGGCGCGGACCGAGGACGCGATCATCGCGGACCCGTGGGTGGACGCCGGCGGCGTGTACGTGGCCAGCCTCGATCGTTCTCTTTACAAGTTTGACGCCTTCACCGGGGCGCAGAAGTGGCGGTTCCGGTTCCCGCGGCCTTTGACCACGCCGCCGGTCGTGACGCGCAGCACGGTGTATCAGTACGCACCGACGGTGGGGCTGACCGCGATCGACGCGGACCTCGGCGACGAACGATGGGTTCGCGCGGACGCGGTGGCGTTCGTGGCGATGCGCCCCGGCGAGGTCGTCCTGCTCACGGAGCGGGGGACGCTCGAAGCGGTGGACGGCGATACCGGACAGACGATCCGCGACCTCGGAGCGACGGGCATCGGGACGACCGTCCCGAACGTGCGCGATGACCGGATCATTGCCCTGACCGCGGACGGAAAGGTCTTCTGCGCCCGGCCGGATACGACGCCGTATCTGCGCCGCCAGCAGGTGCTCGCCGCGCAGGACCGGCTGGAAAGCGCGCCGAACACGGCGCAGGACGCCCCGCCTCCTCCTCCCGCGCCGCAGGCGTCGTCGCGCGATCCGTTCCGCAGTGAGCGGGACAAGTAGGAGGGGGTTGGTTTATTGCGGTTGCCGGTTTCGCTCCCGGTAGGTTTGGCGTTTCCAGTTCACTTGTCATTCTCGATTCCGCGGCAAGAGACGAGACGGGCGATCACGCGGGCTGAAGCCCGCGGCTCAGGAGGCGCTCTATCAGGGGGCGCTCTACATAGTAAGGATTGGAAGCCGGGAGCTTCGAGCGGACCGCTATGAACATCCGCCGCGCGCTCATCAGCGTCTACGACAAGACCGGCATCGTCGAGTTCGCCCGCGCGCTGCACGACGAGTTCGGCGTCGAGATTCTTTCCACCGGCGGGACCGCGAAACTGCTTTCGGGAAGCGGCGTCCCGGTGACGCTCGTCGAGGACGTCACCGGGTTCCCGGAGATGCTCGACGGACGGGTGAAGACGCTGCACCCGAAAATTTTCGCCGGAATCCTCGCCGACCGCGACAATCCCGAGCACCTGCGCCAGCTCGAGGCGATCGGCGTCAAGCCGATCGACCTGGTGGTGGTCAACCTCTACCCCTTCGAGACGGTCGTGGCCGATCCGAACTGCACGTTCGAGCAGGCCGTCGAGATGATCGACATCGGCGGTGTGTCGCTGCTGCGCGCGGCGGCGAAGAATCATAAACATGTGCTGGTTCCTGGCGGCGAGGAGGATTTGAGATCGCTGCTCCTCTGGATGCGCGGAGATGAGCTGAGTGATGACGGTTGGGGGAGGGTCCGGCGCGATTATGCTCGCAATGCTTATTTACGAACCTGTGAATACGACGCCGCGATCACGACGTGGCTTGGCGCTGTTGATACCCCGGACGGAAAGCCGACGTTTCGATTTCTGCGCTTGCTGGACTGGGGCCCGCTCCGTTACGGAGAAAACTCGCACCAGGGGGCGGAATTGCTTCAGGATTCGCAACGCCGGCGCCCGATGGACCTGACCGTCGCCGACTGTTTTCTGAATGACGAGGTTGAGTTTTCGTACAATAACTACCTCGACGCCGACGCCGCGTTGCGGTTGAGTGCGGAGCTGACGCGGACCGGCAGCCGACCGGCCTGTGTGTTCGTCAAACATAACAATCCTTGCGGCGCCGGCGTTGGAGGGGACAAGATTGAGGTTTACCGCCGCGCGTATCTGGGCGACCCCAACGCCGCGATGGGCGGCATCCTCGCCGTCAACTTTGAGGTCGATGCCGAGTTCGCCGCCGCCGTGATGGAAACTTTCGATCGGTTCGGCAGACCTCTCAAGGACGCCGGGGCGTCGAATGCACCGGGCGGGTTTTTCCTGGAAGTCTGGGTCGCGTCAGGCTTCACGAACGACGCGACCCAGGTGATTCGCACGCGCAAGCCGTGGGGAGAAAAGGTGCGGCTCCTCTCCGTGGGGGACATGACCGCCCCGCCAGACCCCGACGTCCTGGAGTACCGCTCGATCACCGGCGGAATGCTGGTGCAGACGCCGGACCTGGTGGGCTTGAATGAGGAGCAGTGGAAAGTCGTGACGAAGCGGGCGCCCACGGAATCTGAGATGGCGGACCTGAGGTTGGCCTGGCTGATCTCGAAACACACCAAGTCCAACGCGATCAGCCTCGTGCGCGGCGGGCAACTCATCGGCAACGGGGCGGGGCAGATGTCGCGGGTGATGTCCTGCCGCATTGCGGTGTGGTTGGCGCGGGAAAACGGGCATCTGGTAGAAGGGACAAAGGGACAAAAGGACAAAGGCACAGAGATACGAAATCATGAACGCACGGGAGCGCCGGAACCCGCGGCGCCGGGGACGCTCGGCGAGTTCGCGCGGGCGGGAGCCCGAGGCCCGCAGAACCCGCTTCCTGGCGGGCGCGGCCCTGAGAAGCCCGTGCGGACTGAGGTCCGCGGCTCGCCCGTGGCCGCGTCGGACGCTTTTTTCCCCTTCCGCGACGGTCCGGACATCCTGATGGACGCCGGGGTCTCAGCAATCATTCAGCCTGGCGGCAGCAAGCGCGACGCCGAAGTCATCGCCGCGTGCGACGAGCGTGGCGTCGCCATGATTTTCACGGGCGCTCGACACTTCCGGCATTGACCGCGCGGCGCGCCGCCCCGGACAACTCCTCGCGCGGTACGTCCCCTCGCGCACCTCTCCCGATGCGATGTCCGCCGTCACGCATGACTCCCGGCGCGACGTCCGCCGTCACGCATGACTCCCGGCGCGACGCCTGCCGTCATGCACCTTTCCCGGTGCAATGCCCGCCGTCGCGCATGACTCCCGGCGCAACGCCCGCCGTCACGCATGACTCCCGGCGCGACGCGCCTTGTCGCAGACAACCTGCTGCGTGCGGCGCTCCGGTCCAAACCGTCCGTGATGCAATGTGCTGCGTCACGAACCCTCCGCAGTGCGGCGCAGCGCGTCACGAGCAATTCGCGGAGGTGACCCGCTCCGGACACTCGACGACGCGAACTTCCTGGGCGCCTGAAAGGCCCGTCCACTTCGCCTTGCCCTTGCCGCGGGCGTTGATCGTCACGGTACGCTCGTCACCACCGTTTCGGGTCAGCGTCAGCGTTGCTCCTTCCTCCAGAGCGGATTTCACTTTCGCCGTCAGCCTGCCGCCCGTGCAGCGCGCGGAGAGCTTGCGGATCGCGGCGCAATCGACGCCGCCTTCGCCGGCAATGTCCATCGCGTAGAGCAGGCTGTAGGGATCGGCGTCACCCCCGGAAAGCGCCACCGTGCTGACATACGCGGTGCGCGAATCCGGCGTGATGCGCGGCATGTGCGTGCCCAGCCATCGTGGCGCCGGATAAAACTCGCCGGGCAGCGGAACGCTCCACAACTCCGCGCCGCTGGCCGCGTCGAACGCCTTGATGAAACCCGGATAGCCGAACGTCGGCACGCCGGAGGCGATCACAACGCGGCCGTCCGGACTGACCTGCGGCGCGTCCATGACGGCATCCGTGAAGTGGCTCCAGCGCAGGGTGCCGGTTTCGGGATCGAGCGCTTCCAGATACGCGAGGTCGGCGACGTAGTACAGGACATCGTCCGGTCCGATGGACAGATGACTGACGCCGCTCACAAAACCGCCGTCATAAAAGAGCACATCGGAACCATCGGACGGGTCGAACCCGCGGATGACCCAGCCGTAGCCTTGGGCGATGAAGTCGGGCGTATACACCGTACCGTCCCCGCCAATCACCGGCTGCGCGCCAGCGCCGTTCGGACCGACGGGAATCACCCAGCGCTGCTGTCCGTCGAGAGAAAAGGCGTACAACTGGTTATTGCCGCGGCGGTCCATGCCGACGTACATCTGATCGACCGGGCCGTCCGACCGCGATGGACCGAAGCGCATGTCCGCGCCAAGCCCGCCGTATTCGAACATCAGCGGATTGCCCCAGTTGTTCCAGCGGTACTGCCCGCTGCGGGTCAGGGAGTATGCGCCAAGCCCGGGGTTTCCAGGATCGAACACGCCGTAGAGGTGTCCGTCCGGTCCCGGGGTAGGAACGATCTGGACCGCCTGCGCCTCGGGGTCGTCGAACTGCCAGAGGATTTCGCCCTGCGCCGAGAGGGCGAAGGTGCTCCAGATGCTGCCGACGTAGACCGTCCCGTCCGGGCCTGCGGCGGGCGGCGCGTAGGGATACCAGTTGACCTTCTGCGTCCACTTCAGCGCGCCGTCGGGCGCCAGCGCGTAGACGAACCCCTGCGAGCTGTGCAGATACAGTGTGCCGTCGGGCGCGAGGGCCGGTCGGAACCACAGGTTGTCGGTATCCGCCTCGAACGTCCACTTGACATGCCCGTCGCCTTGCCGCGCGGTCACCGTAAAAGAGACAGGGTTGCTCTCCTGTCCGTTGACGATGACTTTGACGTCAGCCGGACCGAGGTCCGACGTCTCCGGGACGTAGGCGACGATGCGCGTGCTGGTCCAGGTGGTGAACCACGCCGTTGTGCCGTCCACCTCAACGCGGCTGGCGTCGCTCCGCGATCCGAACCCGGACCCGGTAATTGCCAGCCGTCCGCTGCGCGGGAGCGTGTCGCGGTTGATCGCGTGAATGACCGGCTGAGCGCTCGCCGCGCCGGCCGCGACCGCCAGCATGAAAATTCCTGCGCTGAATCTGAAACGAAGCATCATCATCTCTCCTTCAGCGTTGCCTCCGCCAGGATCCGGGAGCGGGGGCCACGTCCCGCTCCCCCCTGCGGATGCGCCGCCGTCATGTCTTTCGAAATCCCCGCCTCATCACCGAACCGCGCCGGGAACCAGGGGGTTTCGCCCTCCCGCAGGCGGGTCGGCTCTGAGACCGCTCTGAATGTTGACCCTCCTGCGTTACAGGCAATCCGTGGCGCTGCACGCGACCTCCGGACATTCCACGACGCAGACTTCCTGCGGACCGACCTGACCGATCCACTTGACCTTGCCCTTCCCTCGCGCGTTGATTACGAGGGTCCGTGCGTCGCTCCCGTTGCGAACCAGTGTCAGTTCCGTGCCTTCCGGCAGTGACGAGGCGACCTTGGCGGTCAGCCTGGCGTCGCGGCACGCGGTCTTGAACTTCCGGACGGCGGCGCAATCCGGCGCCCCGTGCGGATCGGCGAGCTTCACGATATGAACGTCGCCGTTGCCGTGGCCGAAAGACCAGGCCCATCCCGCCGCGACCACGCCGCCGGGCGCGGGAACGACGGCGAACGCGCGATCATCCGACGTCCCGCCGTACACGCGCGTCCACAAGGCGTTGCCCTCCGCGTCCGTGCGGACGAAATACTGGTCCCACCCGCCCGCGCCGTATGACGACGTCTGTCCCGCGGCGATGAACCCGCCGTCCGGCAGCTCGCGAACGCTGTTGGCCTGGTCCTCGCACTGAACGCCGGTGTTCTTGCCCCACTTGCGGTCCCAGAGCACTGCGCCGTTCTCATCCGTGCGGAACAGCCAGAAATCCGTGTCGCCGTTGTCCGAGGCGTTGACGCCGGAGAAGACGAAGCCGCCGACCGAAACTTCCTGCGCCGAGAGAATCTCATCCGAGTAGGCTTCGCCGTAGGCGCGGTCCCAGAGCAGACCGCCCGCGTCGTCAAGACGGAGCACCCAACCGTCCCAGCCGGCGCTGTGCGTCCAGCCGGAAACGAGATAACCCCCGGTGGAAACCTCGATGACGGAGAAGGCGATGTCGGCGTTGTCGTAATACCCTTGCGCGTAGTCAAAGTACCGGCGCCACTGCAAGTCCCCGTCGGCGTCGATCTTGAAGACGTAAACGTCGTAGTTCCAGAACTCCGTTTCGGGCAGCAGCGCCTGCCCCCCGACGAGGAACCCCCCGTCCGACGTCGGCGTAATGCAGTGCGCGCGGTCGTCCTCGCCGAATCCGGGGTCGTACTGCCTCAACCACAGGAGCCGGCCCGAGGCGTCCAGTCGCATGACCATCGCGTCAAACGTCTGCGGATTGACCTCAAGAAAACCGGCGACAATGAATCCTCCGTCGGGAAGTTGGCGGATCTGTCGGGCGAACTCACTCAGGTTCGGGCGCCCGCCGATGACCTGCGTCCACTCGACCTGTCCCATCGCGTCCGTCTTGACGATGTAGGAGTCGTTGACTCCGCTGGTGGCGAAAGAGCCTGTGAACCCCGCGGCCACGAAACCGCCGTCCGCCGTGGCTTCAAGGGCGTAGGCGCCGTCGGGCCGCGTGCCCCCGACGTCGCGCGTCCACATTAGCTCCTGCGCGCCTGCCGAGAACGCCCCCGCCGAGACCGCAACCCCCCCCACCCAAATCCAATACCGGCCTGATTGAATCATGTCCGTTGTCATCCCGTTTCTGTCCGACCCGATCCGGAAGCCGAAGCCGCCGCGAACCGTCCGCAGCGGCGCATCCCGAACCCGATCCACCTGTTGACGATGTCCCGGACCCCGGACCGGCGGGATAACCCGTCGGTCTGAAGAGACCGCGACTCCCTGCTTCCACGACTCCTGCATTGCCGTCACGGGCATAGCGCGGCGGCGCAGGGCGTCTGCGGACACTGCGCCACACACACCTCCTGCGATCCTGACTGTCCGCCCCACTTCGCCTTGCCCTTGCCGCGGGCGTTGATCGTGACGGTCTTCTCATCGCCGCCGTTGCGCGTGAGCGTCAGCTCCGTGCCTTCCGGCAGGGAGGAGACGACCTTCGCGGTGAGCTTCCCCTCGCGGCACTTCGCGGTGAACTTGCGGATGAGCGCGCAGTCAAGTCCGCCGCCGCCGGTCGCTTCGACGCACGCGGAGAACTCCGAGGTGTCGCCCGTAACCAAATCCGTCGCGGTCGCCGTGATGAATTCGCCCTCGGAAACGGTCGCACCCAGCGCCACATCAAGGACCGCGTCGCCTGATGCATCGGTCTGCACGTCGGACGATCCGAGGAACCTCTCGCCCTCGCCGTACCCCGTCGGGTCGCAGGCGGCGCTGGCGAAGAATTCAAGGGTGTACGCGCGGTTGGCTTTCGAGTTGAACGAACCCGTGATCCGGGTGATCGCGCCGTCGGCGATCGCGGACGCAAGCACCGGGAAGTTCTGCAACCCGTTGCCGCCGGCGTCGCCGTCCAGATGGTCGTTCGGAGTGACGCCGCGCGCGAAGTTCGCCGGCACAAGGTCGATGCCCAGCGTGGCGTTGTCGTGGACGGAGTTGCCTAAGATGCGGATGCCCGAAAGCGGATTCAGGATTTCGATGCCGCTGGTCAGGTGGCCGGCGATCTCGTTTCCCTCCCCCAGGCCCGTTCCTCCAATAAGGACGTTGCCCACCGCGCCGAGGTAGTAGTCATAACTGTTGATTCCGGTCACGCTGCCGAGGACGGGCTCATCCGCGGCGTTCAGACCGATCGTGTTGCCTTGGATTACAAAGTCGCCGCCGGTTCCGTAAAGGGTGATGCCCGTACCAAAAACAAGGTTGCGGCAATGATTATATCCGCGCGCCAGGATGCCCGCGATGCGATTGTTCAGGATCATGGCGCCATGATTCTCCCCCTCGAATCCGATACCGGTTGTGGAGGCGTCGCTTCCCTGGCTCATGCCATCTGGAGTGGTGCCGATCCAATTGCCCTCGATGAGGGTGTCGAGACTGTCAAAGATCTGCACCGTGGTACCGCCCGGGCAGCCTTCTCCATTGAACGTGCCGTACCCCGTGATGTAATTGCGCTCCTCCGGCGTGGGCCCTCCGACGCGGTTGTTCGAGGCCGGCTGCCCGCCCCCGATCCACCCGAGGATGCGCACCCGCGAGACCGTGTTGCCGATGATGACGTTGTCGGAGGCGCGATCGATCTTGATCGTTCCGCCGCTGTTGCCCTGACCGGACCCGGCGCCGCCGATCAGGTTGAACCCGGAGTCATACACGGTGATGTTGCAGGCGGAATTGCCTTGAATGACGTTTGCGGATCCGCCGCTGAGGTTGATGCTGGTGTTGTCGAACCCGCGCATCTCCCCCCCGACGTTGTCGATCAGGTACGTCTCGGCCCAGATGACGACTTCGCCCCCGTCGGGGTAGGTGTCCCCCGTGAAGTCCGTCTGCGTCGTCGCGTCGAGAATGACCGTGTCAAAAACGCGAAACCCCAGGAAGGGGCGCAGCACGGCGCGCCCCGGGAAAAGCCACTGATACAACCACTCGCTCTGGGGGATGGCGAAGGCGATCGTCTGCACGCCGGGCGTGTTGTCGCTGGCCAGGCCCGCCTCGGCCAGTGAGACGCGCCCATCCGGCCCCGGCAAGTCGCCGACGCGCTGCGCCCCTCCGAAATCCACGACATCCGCCGACGTGTCCACCGTAATCGTTTGCGCGCGGAGCGACCCGACCGTCAGAACGGCGAGCAGCGCCGCGATCCCTGTTCGTTGCATTGTGCGATTACTCCCTTCCGGCCCGTGTGTGTACGTTCAGTTGAATTGAATCAGCCGCAGTCCGCCGCGGGGCACTCGACGTCCGGACATTCGACGATGCAGACCACGTTCGATCCCGCCTGCCCCGTCCACTTTGCCTTGCCCTTGCCGCGGGCGTTGATCGTGACGGTCTTCGCGTCGCCTCCGTTACGGGTCAGCGTCAGTTCCATGCCTTCCGGCAGGGAGGAGACGACCTTCGCGGTGAGCTTCCCCTCGCGACACTTCGCGCTGAACTTGCGGATCGCGCCGCAGTCCGGACCGGTGTTCATCGGCGTCATGAGGATGGCGCCGATCGGGCCGTTGAAGCCGTTGCGCGCCGCGGCAACGATCTGGCGGTTGTTGTTGATTCCGTTGGCGCCGCCCCACTGGACGTAATATTCGCCCTGCGAACCGTCGATGAGTTCGCCCAGGCTGAAGTACCCTTCCGGTACAAAGGTCACACCCGACGCCGTGTAGTAGTAGTAGCTCAGCGCATCGCCGCGGTCATTGATCGCCGTGGCGCTGGTGGTGGTTGCGCATCCGCCCAGATACTCCCAGCCGACGCCCTGGCGATAGCGCATCGGGAACGTGCTGCAACCGGAGTAGCCGAGGATGTATCCGCAGAAGTCGTTCTTGTTGTTGAGCGCCGCGGCCACGAACCCCTGCCAGCGGCCTTCGGGAAGATCGTAGACCGTCAGTTCGCCGGTGTCGAGATCGAGCAGGCGGTTGTTGCTGATGATCACCCGCTCATCATTGATGTCCCCGCTGAGCATGCCTTCCGGAAGCGGAACCGTTCCTTCCGGTGAGAACCGCACGCCGGTGGACAGGTTCCAGCCCCAGAAACCCGACGCGCCGATGATGTCGCCGACGTTGTTGACGGCGTAGGCGGCGCAGTAGGGATCGCCCGGCAGCGGCTCGAAGACCTCGACCTCGTATCCCTCCGGGGTCGGCCGCCAGACGGCCGCCGTCGGCGCTGTAATCACATACTGGTTCGGACAGACCGATCCGACGATCACGCCTTCATCATTGATGTCATGCGCCCGGGAACTCTGCATGCCCTCGGGCAGCGGCAGGAACTCGAACGGCGCACCTCCCTTCGAAACTCCCGCCAGCAGCGCCGTACCGTCGGGGGACATGCTCCCGCACACGTCGCCGTGGCGATTAATCCCCGTCCCCGTCCAACCATCACCCAGGTAATCGACCCGATAACGGGGGGCGTCGGCTCCCGCAGGAGCCGCGATACAAAGTACAATGCCAACCAACATGTTTCGAATGCACATGCCCAGTCCTCCTTGCGGCGCCGCCGTCACGGGCGATGCTGCGTTCCAGTTATGTCCTGGCCTGCTCCCTATGAGCAGGTCGTTGATGCTTCAGGAACCTCGGGGCATTCCTCGATGCGAAGCGTCTGCGATCCCCCCTGCCCGCTCCACTTCGCCTTGCCCTTGCCGCGGGCGTTGATCGCCACGGTCTTCGCGTCGCCGCCGTTGCGCAAGAGCGTCAGCTCCGTGCCTTCCGGCAGGGAGGAGACGACCTTCGCCGTAAGCTTCCCGTCGCGGCATCGGGCGCTGAACTTGCGGATCGCGCCGCAGTCCGGTCCCTCGCTCATCGAGGCGTACTTGACCACATGAACGTCCACCGCGCCCGTGTCGTAGTTGGTGACGCTTCCGCCAAGATAGAGGTTCTGCGCGCGGTCCAGCCGCGCGACGTTGACGCCCGCCGACTCGCTCCCCGTCGTCCAGACGATCCCGCGGTCCAGCTCCGCGCCCGTCGCCGCGTCCAGAACCAGCATGATCTGGTCCGACGCATACGGCGGAGAACTCGTGATACCGCCGACGAAGACGTGACCGCTGTCGTCGATCACAAGGTCGCCGCCCGCGTCGTAACACCACAGGCACGCCTCGCCGTATTCGTGCGTCCACCACCGCGATCCCGTCGCCGCGTCGCGCTTCACGGTGAAGAGATTGTGCATGAATTTGCTCTGGTCGCCGTGCGGATCGCTCCAGCCGGTGACGTACACGCCGCCTTCCGCGTCCAGCGCCAGCGCGTACGCAGCCTCGCGGAACCCCGCGGCGTCGTACTCCGCCCACAGCAACGCGCCGTCGCTTCCGCGCAGCTTGATCGTTCCGTACTCGACGCTTCCGTTGTTGAGCGCGTCGCCGGTGACGTAAACGTCGCCCGCGGCGTCGATCTCCATATCCACCGGGTAGTCGCCACCGTTTACACCCCAGTTGCGCGACCAGATCATGCTCCCGTCCGCGGCGTCGTACTTGATGACCACGTAGTCGGGGTGCAGCGTCGCCATCACGCCGTCCGTGAGCATGACGAGGTCGCCGTCCGGCGCGACGAGCAGATCACGCACAGCCTCCTGCGAATACGGTGCGGAGGCAGGCCCGTCCCAGGTCTGCGACCAGTGAAAGACGCCGTCGGCATCGAACTTGACGATCAGACAGTCGGCGCCGTCTCCGACCGTGTGACCGCCCGCGTACACGTTCCCGTCACGGTCGGTGGCGACGACCAGCGCCGCATCCGAGATACCGGGACCGCCGTTGAACGTCCTCGACCAGATCAACGCGCCGTCCGCGGCGTTGAACTTAAGCACGAGAAGGTCCGCGTAGCGATTGCGGTCGGGCGTCGAGCCGACTGCGTAGACGCTTCCGTCAGGCCCGAGGGCAACGTCGCTGACCGTGTCATGCCAGCGCTCCACCCCGTCCCAGGTTTGCGACCACACCAACGCTCCGTCCGGGGCATACCTGGCCGCGAGGATGTCGACGTTGCCCGACGTGCCCGCATTGCCCACAACGAAAGAGTGTCCCTCAGCGTCCACGACCATCCCGGTCAGACCTGAATACAGCGTGCTCCCCGAAGGCAGGCGCCGCGTCCACTCCTGCGGAACCGCGGCACTCGCGCGCAGACTCGTCAGCATCAGTCCGGTTCCCACCACATGAGCCAACTTCCAGTTTGATCCGACGTTCATCCTTCTGCTCCTTGCCTGTCTCCGTCGAATGCGCTGCGTAATGCGACCAACGGAAAAAAACAGGCTCGCCCTGGCTCGTTCTGATAGGAGTGGCTTGAGATCGGGCTTCAGTGCGTTCGACGATCCTGTGATTGCGCCGGGCGATCTTCCGCCGGCGGTAAGTCAAGAACGTCAATCCTGCCGCCGGCTCACGTCCCCCTTTTTCCTCCTGTTTCCCGCCTTCGTCGTCGTTGCTGCACCAACTCACGCCCTGGCGACGAAACGTCGGTGGACCCCAGGACAAGGGGGTTGCGCGTATTCGGGCAATTGCCGTGCCGAAACCGGCATGATCCCGGAAAACTCACGTGCCTTGTGGATTTCGGAGGGTTTCAAGCGCGAACACCCCAGCCGCGGATATTCGGTCGTGAGCAGGCTCGCACTTCGAAACTCGGTGCGAATCTGGTCGCATCCGATGAGGAGGGTGAAGTCCCGGGCTACGCCCGATGCCACGCGACTTCAGCGCCTTTGTGCGCAACGGCAGTGAGAATCCGCTCAGAAGCGAAGAACGTGACCAACCAGAGCGACTGTTCAAAGGTCAGCGCGGCACCGGAAAGCGTCGGCGAGGCGACCAGACGACAGGCGTCCAGCTTCGACAATCCGACGCGGTTCGCTTTGAGCACCGCCTCTTTCGCCGTCCAAAGACGGAAGAACGTCGCCCAGTCTCGATGAGGAAGGAGGGTTTGTTCCCGAGCCGAGGCGACGTATTCCCACAACCCCGGGTTGCGCGGCTCGATGACTTCCACGTCGATCCCGACCGGCCTCGTCGCGACCACTCCTGCGGCAACCGACGTCTTGTGCGACAGGGACCAGCACACGCCCTGCTCGAACACCGGAACGCCCGCCGCGTCGCGCTCCCAGCGCAGGACCGGCAGTCCTGTCCGTCGTGCGGATTCGTCCAGCGCCTGCGCTGCGGCCTCACGCTGCCGGCGCATCCGCTCGCGTCCCGGAACGGACCGGTCGTTGTCCGGAATCGAGATGAGCACGGCGTGCAGCATGCGCAGCGGACCGTCAGACCCTGAAGATCGCCCCCATCTTCCGCCCCAGCAGCAACGACACGGCGAGGATCGTCATCGTCAGGAACGCCATCGCCCACACCCCCAGCGACGACGCGACATACTTGCCCTCGCCGAGCAGTTGAAACAGCACGAAGATCGCCTTCGTGATCGGGTAGTCCTCCGTCTTCTGCGCGAGCATCAACGAGTCGCTTACCTCCAGCATCGCGAAGCTGAACGTCAGCAGCGCCCCTGCCAGCACATTCGCCGCGATCAGCGGCAGCGTCACGCGACGGATCGTCCGCAGCGGCGGACACCCGAGGTTCGCCGCGGCCTCTTCCAGCGCCACCGACGTCTGCTGCAACCCCGCGACCGTCGAGCGCACCACGTAAGGCAGTCGCCGCACGGCGTACGCAATCACGAGGATGAGCATCGGGTCCGGATTTTTCGGATCGCCCACCAGAAATGAAAGCCCCCCGCCTTCCTGCGTCAGCGTCAGGTATCCGAACGCCACCACCATCCCCGGCACCGCCAGCGGCAGCATCGCCAGCGCATCCAGCGCCCCGCGCCACCGCAGGTTCGATCGCACCACCACCCACGCGATGCCCACGCCCACGATGATGTCCACGATCATCGCCAGCCCTGCGTAGTGCAGGCTGTTGGCGATGCTCGGCAGGGTCATCGAGTGACCCAGCGCAGTGGTGTAATGCCCGAGCGTGACGCCGGCGGGCAGCACCGTCCGGTACCAGTCCCGGCTGATGCTCGTCAGCACCACCCCCGCGTGCGGAAGGATCGCCAGCCCCGTGACGAACACAAAGGGCGCCATCGCCAGCGCCGCACGCCACCCGCGCAGTTCCCGCACCGCGGACGCCGCCGTCGCCTTCGCCATCATCGCGTAGCTTTGCCGCCCGAAAAGCCGCTTCCCCAGCGCGTACGCCAGCACCGAGAACGTCAGCATGACGATCACCAGCGCATACGGAAACGGGTTGTCCGCCCCGATGTCCTTGATCCCGTCGAAAATCTGCACGCTGGTGACACGCGTGAAATCGAACATCAGCGGCGTCCCCAGCTCCGTGAAGCTCCAGATGAACACGATCGTCCCGCCCGCGAAAAGCCCGGGCATCATCAGCGGCAGCGTGATCCGCATGAACCGCCGCAGACCTGTGCAGCCGAGATTCTCCGCCGCCTCCTCCATCGCCGGGTCCACGTTCGCCAGCGCCGCCGTCGCGTTCAGATACAGGATCGGATACAGATACAGCGCCTCAAGCAGAATCACCCCCAGCAACCGGCTCTGACCGATCCAGTCGATCCACGCCCCCTCCTCCAGCAACCCGAGCTGCATCAGCGCCGCGTTCAGCACCCCGTAAGGACCGAGGATCTGCCGCATCCCGATCGCCCCCACGAAGGGGGGAAGGATCATCGGCACCAGCACCGCCGCCGAAAACAACCCCTTCAGCGGAAAGTTGAACCGCACCGAGATGACCGACAGCGGCACCGCGATCAACGTAGTCAAGACTGTCGTCGAAACCGCAATGACGAAGGCGTTGATCAACCCTTCGACGTAAACCGGGTTCCGAAACACCGCCAGCAGATACGCGAGGCTGAACTCCCCGTTCAGGAACAGCCCGCCCTGCACCGTCGTCGCCACCGGCCACAGGAGAAACGACCCGATGAACGCCGCAGCCGCAACCCCGATCATCCAAGCTTGCCACCGCTGAATCATGCGCCGCCCAGCTTATCCGCCCCCCGCACCGCTCAACAAACCCCCCTACCAGTCAGCCCCCTTCTGAGCCGCGGGCTTCAGCCCGCGCGACCCCTCGTTGCCCGATGACGCGTCTCCCTGTCGTGATGATGAGCGCTTCAGCCCGCGCGACAGGGTGGCATGGCTTGGCGTACTCGCCTAGCCATGCTGGAGGAGCAAAACGCCCGTTCTTTCCGGCCACGGGTCCGCTGCTGCGGACCCGGCCCCCCCGACGTGCCGGCAGATATCAGAATGCGGTTGCCCTGCAACTGCCCCGACTCCAGACCGATTCTCCTTGACCGGCCCTGTTGTTTCCGATAAACTCCTTGCAGTCCCGCGGCGGAGACGCTCGCGCCCGAACGATTCGGCGGCTCGCTTTCGCGGCGGACACGGAGAACGTCCTATGCTCCGCAGGCTCCGTCAGGGTTCGCCCGATCGGGTTGAGAGGCGTCGTGCCGATGCGTTCTCGGGGCGTCGCCCGGACCGGCTGAACTCTCTCTCTCTCTCTCTCTGCTGCTCGTAGCGGCGGCGGGCTTATTGATGTTCGTCAGGGGTGGACGATGGCGATCGCCGGTTGCGCCTGAGGCGTCGCCAAGGGGATCGGTGATGCTGCCTGTCGGATCGGCCGCGCTATCTGCCGGGCCAATGTCGATCCCTGCCGGGACTGCCGCACCGGTCGCGCTGCCCTCGTCACCTCCGCTTTTGCTGGGTCTGACCCTGCTGACGCCCGTCGCCTACCCGGATGATCCGTGCCTGACGCCGCCGGCCCCGTGCGATCCGCGCATCTGCTTCGCCCACCCGGAGGGCTTCCTCTTCGTCACGGCCGCCCCGCCCGCTCCGAGCACGTCGCCCACCGGCTATGTCGCGGTCTGGCGCGATTTCGCCGAGGCGAAACCCTACGTCTTCGCCCGCCGCGTCTTCACGCACACCGACCTGGGCCACGCGATCCTGCGCCTCGAGACGCTCCTCAGCGTCGATCGCGCGGCGTTCACCTCCGGCAGCACGACGCTCCTTGATTCCGTCAACTGGGCGCTGGCGGACGCGCCGGATGCGACGACTTGGGCGGTGGCGACGCGCGGGCAGATCGCCACAGTGCTCGGCTTCGGGCCGGGGGACATATCCGATCCGCTGGTCCTGCTGGCCGATGACGATGATGACGGCGGCCTGGACGTGGACGATGAATGCGGCGAGGCGGAGAACGGCAACGGCGTGCCGGTCAGCCACGAGTTCACGGACACGAGCCTGCTGTCGCTGGATGATCTGGCCCGGGAGCTGGGGCAGGGGATCGACTGCTGCGACGAGGAGGCGTGTTGCGACGACGACGGGGACTGCGGGCCGGGGGAGCATTGCGTCGAGGGAGAGTGCTACGCGGACGAGTGCGATGACGAGAACTGTCCGCCCGGTCAGCCG
>JABWBH010000043.1 GCA_013360585.1 Phycisphaerae bacterium
GATCCAGGGACGTGAATCGTGATGCCGGAACGTTTCCGGAACTTTTTCCGCATTTTTTCGTGGAGTTGCGAACATGTTTCGTCATAAGATCGTAACGAAAGAGGGCGCTTGGGCGGCGATCGCGGGGATCGTCGTCGTGAGCGCGGGGATGGGGGTTTCCCGCGCGACCGGACCGGAGCCGACGCCGACGATGACCGAGGCGACGTTGATGATGCCGACGTCGAGGATGACGGGGGCCGAGCCGATGGCGATGGCGATGCTCGCGCCGTTCACGTGGACGGGAAACGCGTCGAACGCCTGGAACAACGCCGCCAACTGGTCCGGGGCGGGCGTGGGCTATCCGGACGATAGCTCGGACGACGCGACGTTTTCCGGCAGTTTTGGCTTCGCCGACTTCGACGCGAGCCGGACGATCGACGACCTCACCGTGGATGACGGCAGCGGGTCGTACTTCCAATCCGACGGTGAGAACAGCCGGACGCTGACCTGCGACACCGTGGTCATCAGCGGAGACACAAGCGGCGATTTCGGCGGCGTTCACGTCACCGGACTGGCCGGCATCGAAACCAACTGACGCACAGATTTCCGCTCCGGACGGGTCCGGTCATCGCTTGAACCGGACGCTTTGACGGTCGGGCAGGTCTGGAATTGAGGAACGAGTCATGAGATGCAGGTCGTGGCGCGTGGTGTGCTGGGTCGTGTGCGTGGCGGGGCTGGCTTGCCACGCCCAGGCGCAGGTCAACCTGCCGCCAGGATTCGAGATCGTCGAGTTCGCGGAGAACGACTACGGCATAGCCAACGTGGATCTCAACGACTGTGGGCAGGTTGCTTATTCGCAATGGCAGGCGCCCAATGGGCACAGCGAAATCTTTGTGTATGATAATCAAGATATCGCGCAGATCACCCGCACTGGCGATCGAAACGTAACAACCTATATCAATAACTCGGGCCAGTTAATTTGGGGTCGGGGCATTGACCGAAATCCTGTGACCCAGCTCATTTTCTGGGATGGTCGTGTCGAATCCGTTGTTGATGAAAATCCCGATGGGTTTAATGGCAGAGCAATCAACAACTTGGGACATGTTTACTGGTCACGCAAAATCAGCGTGCGTTGCCCGCGCCAAGAGAATCTGTTCATGTGGGACGGAGCTAATACAACTCAACTCACGTTTGATTTAGAACTGAGCAACGTGCAACCCAGCGTTAACGATGGCGCAGAAATAGCCTGGGCCAAGGCTCAATTCTGCGACAATCCGTGGAGTGCGGAGGTTCTCGTTAGATATGCAGACGGGCAGATCACGCTGCCCTCTCCATACACCCAGAATCAAGCAACGGAGATTACCAACTCCGGTTTCGTGACCTGGCTTTCCACGTCCCGGTTAATGCTTTGGACAGGGTCTGAAAGCAGGCTATTGCTGGAAAGAAGCGGGCGGGCGGCCTTAAACGAGTGGCTTCGGCTGTACGTAACCATTTTCGACTTCGAGAAGACCAGTTGGAACCCGTGGGTGCTCGATGTAACGGACGAGGGCATGAACATGTTCATGCTCAGGGACAGTGATTACTGGTTTTCCGATGGCTCCGTCAATGAGTGGGGAGAAATCGCGACCTCCTGGTCCGAGGATCCTCCAAACAGTCGAAACCGCGGCGCCGTGATGTATCTGCGACGCATCCGCACCGGCGACAGCGAGTTCGACGGCGACATTGATCTGCGCGACCACAAGCGGTTGGTTCGAGCGATGACCGGACCCGTCCGGACGGAAGGTCTGTGCGAAGATCGTTTTCTGGACATCAATCACGACGGCGATCTGGACCTGGACGACTACGCCAGGCTCCAGAACGCCTTTACCGGGACGACGCCGTAAGTCGCTCCGAAGGAGCATTCAACCATGAGGAACATTCTTGTGATTCTGATCGCGGTGCTGACCTGCGCCGCGTGCGCCGGTGAACCGGCGTTCGCTCAACTGACTCAGACGACGTGGGACGGTTCGGAAGGGACAAACTGGTTCGAGGGCGACAACTGGTCGGGCAGCGTCGTGCCCGACGACACATTCGAGGCGGTCATTCCCCACAACCCCACAGGCGGGAGTGTTTGGCCTGTCATCGACAACAGCGAGGTGGATGCCGAGGCCGGCAAGCTCACGATGACGGTGAGCGGCGGCACGCGGGCGAAGCTGACGATCAAGTCGGGGTCGGTGCTCATTCTCGGCAACGGCGGAGCCTTGACCTCCACCGTGGACGGCGACCTCGTCCTCGGCGACGGCTCGCTGCCTTACGGTAGTCTGAAGATCAACGGCACGCACACCATCACCGGGAAGGGCGGCACGATCGAGCTGAAGGAGAAATCCTCGATCATTCCGCTCAACGACACCGACGACCTACTGATCCTCACGGGCGACAGCGGATGCACCGGGTATCCCGACGACCGCGCGTGCAGCCTGACGGTCTTCGGCATCGGCTACATCGCGGTGCGCCTGGACAACCGGGCGTTCGTCGTCGGGAAAGACGCCTCGAAGCCGCTGAAGCTCGACGGCTACGACATGACCGGGACGAGCGTGGGCTGGTGGATCGCGGAAGACGGCGGGTCGATCGCCATCGGGACGGACATCACCGGCGCCTGCACCTGGCTGACCAAGGCGAACGCTCCCGGCTCCTTTCTGCTGGGTCATCCGGACGTGGGCGACGGGTGCGTGGCCGCGACCGGCGAGGTGATCCTCAAGTCCGGCCTGCTGAGCGTGCTCGATGGTTCGCGGTTCTGCACGTCGGGCAAACTGACGTGGAAGTCGGTGGACGTGAACGGCACGCCGTCCCAGGCGCAGATCGTCACCACCGGCGCCGCCACGGCGACCTTCGGCCTGGGCAGCGCGAGCTCCTGCACGGCGTGCAACGTCGAGTGACGGTGGGGGGTCGAGGGGGGTCGAGGGGGGTCAGGACGAGGACAAGGCGCAGACGGAGCGAGGATCCTGCACGCCGGCCTCGGCGGGGCAAGCACCTGCTCGTGCTCGACGGACTGCCCGTAAGGCGGAGCGATGGACCTCCCGAAACGGAACTTCCGGGACCACGGAAGGACCGCCTTTCGTGGTCCCGGGATGGTCTTCTGGTTTCCGCCGACCGACCGCACGCAACTGCGACCCGCCCCCGGACACCGATGACGGCAGGCAATGCCCGCCCTGCGCGCTCCAGGCATAGCCGCCCGTTGAAAAAGGGGGGCGCGTCCCTCCGGGATGCGAATTTGATCGAGAAAAACCGGCATCACAAAGACCGATCCCGGGTTCTTCAGCAGGCGGATAGGCAAAGGACTTGAAGATGAGCGATCCGGGCAAGCCGCCGCGGAGCAACGAAGCAGGCGTTACGACCGCTCCACGACCCGGTCGATCAGGAAGCTCGACTGCACCAGCGCCTCGTCCGTGAAGTCCCCGAAGAAGCGCCGCACCTCGGCGAACATCGCCTCAAAAGCCGGCTGGTCGCCGCGACGGAGAATCCCGGACAGTTCCTGCGCCGCTGCGATGAAGGCGCCGGTGACCTCGTCGCGGATCGGGTTGAGCATCTCGATCGGACCGTAAAGCCGCGGCGACTGGGCGAAGTGCCGCGCGGCCACGTACAACTCCATCAGATAGGCCGGCGAGGTGAAGCGCAGCGTCTCGCGCAGATCCACGCCCAGCCGCGACAGGGCGAGACCGAGCACCTGCGTCTGAAAATGCGTCAAGACCTGCACCAGGCCCATCGCACGGTCATGCTCCCGCGGATCGGCTTCCGTCAGCACCAGCCCGCGGGCGGAGAGCATCTTCGTCAGCCAGTCATACCACGCCTCCCCGCGTCCGCGGCAGAGCACGACGCGCTGCCCCTGAAGCGAGTGAACGCCGGGACCGAACATCGGATGCGTGCCGACCACCGAGGCGCCGGTGGACGCCGTCGCATCCATCATCGCCCGCAGCGGCGCCTCCTTGATCGATGTGACGTCCATGAGGAGCGCCTCGGCGCGGACGTGCGGACCGAGCCGGCGGATCACCTCCTCCGTGACGCCGATCGGCACGCTGATGACCACCACGTCCGCGCTGTGCGCCGCCTCCTCGGGCGTCAGCGGCGTGTCCACGTCGGCGATGAGCACCGCGTGACCCAGGTCGCCGAAAAGACGCGCCAGCAGCGACCCCATCCCCCCCTTTCCACCGACCACGGCCACGCTCTTCGGTTCAATCTGCATCGGTAGCTCCGCACGCAGGGCGGCCTGATGATCGCGGCTGGTCAGCAGCACGAGACGGTAGATCGCCTCGATCTCCTCGCGCGGCAGCCCCAGCTTCTCCGCCCGTCCGCAGCGATCGGCGATGACCTCGCGCTCGCGGGAGCGGTCGCGGATCGGAACCTGGTGCTCCCGTTTGTACGCGGCGATCTCCCCGACGATCGCCATCCGCCGCGCCATGAGCTGAAGCATGTCGCGGTCGATCGCGTCGATCATCGCCCGCAGCACGGGCAAAGGCCGGTTTGTTACACGCGGTTCTTCCATCCTCAAACTCGAAGGCCGCAATCGTGGCGCCCACGACGGAGATCGAATCATCCCTTATTCCGGCCTCGTCGTCACGCGCGATCCCGCGCTCCGGGGCCGTGTCGGCGGCGGGTTGCGTGCAGCGGGCGGCTTGCAGGGTGTTGATGGCGGCGCTGAACTGGCGAGACGGGTCTTCCGCCTTGGGGACGTCGGTAAACTCACGTGGAAGGCTGATCTCCACGGCGACCGTGCCCGCCCTGCCGAAGCCGGATGGGCACAGTCGTCCGCTTGGAGAAGAGGAGGCTCAAGGAATTCCCGCCGCGCGGGATCGCGCCGGTGCGATTCCCCCCTTCCGCATCGGCGCGTCCGTCCGCCTCGACGCAGGCGGGAATCCCATCAAGATCGTCATCCGCCGGATCCGGTCGCGGCGGTCCCTCGCCGCCGTAACTCGGTCCGGCCCATCGTTTCCTTTAGTCGCTCCGGTCCGTCGCCCCGACGCTCGTCCCCCCGCCCGATCATTCTCACCCCTGGACGGGGCGGAGGATTCTAGGGACAGGGATCCGCGTGGTATAATTGGGCGAATGCCTGATTTATCATGTTGACGACGCGATCCACCCTGATTGAGCGCGTGCGCCGCCTCGACGACGTCGGCGGCTGGGCGGAATTTGACCGTCTTTACCGCCCCCTGCTGACGCGGTACGCCCGTCAGCGCGGTCTGAGCGCTCCTGATGCCGAAGATGTGGCACAGGAGTCGCTCGAAGTCGTTCTCCGGCGCATCCAGGATTTCAGAAAGCGGAAGAGCTTTCGCGGCTGGCTGCGGCGGATTGTCGAGAACAAGGTCATGCACCAGATGACCCGGCAGCGACGAGCCGCCCGCGGGGGGGAGAACCCCGCGATCGACCTGGCGTGCGCGAACGACGACTCTCCCGCCGAAATCTGGGAGCGCCACTGGAACCAGACGCACCTGCTCTACTGCTTGTCCACGCTGCGCGAGGAGTTCGCCGAGCACACGCTGCGTTCGTTTGAGATGTATGTGCTTCAGCAGCGACCGGTGGACGAAATCTGCCGGACCCTCGGCATGACCCGCAACCACGTTTACGTCGCCAAGAACCGCATCATGCGCCGCCTGCGCGAGCGCTTCGAGGCGCTGATGTCCTCCCTTTACGGAGGCGAGGCGTGACCGCCTGCCCATCGCGCTCCCGGTTGCTGTCCTTCGAGCGCGGCGACCTCAGTGATCACGAGGCCGCTCCGATCGAGGCTCACCTCCAGCATTGCGATCCCTGTCGCACGTGCGTGGACCAGCTCCGCGGGACGGACGCGGACGCGGCGTTTCTTCGTGAGGCGCTGCGCGACGCGCCCACCGGGTGGTCCGCGAGGACAGGCGCCCCGGCGGCGGAGCCTGGCGACCTCGTCGTGTCCCCCGGAACGAAGGACCGATCCGCCGCAGCATCCGGGTCGATCGAGGCGGAGTGGCCGATCCCGGATTACACCCGCGTGCAACTGTGCGGCGAAGGCGCTTACGGAAGCGTCTGGGCGGTGCGCGACCGGGTGGGCGTCTTCCGGGCGCTGAAGATTCTCGACATGGCGCGGATGAGCCGGGCGAAACTCAGTTGCCGCGAGAGCACGGCGCTGGAGACGTACTGCCGCAGGGTCGGACGCCACCCGTATCTGATCGGCGTCTATCACGTCGGCGTGGTCGGCGACCGTCTGTATTACACGATGGATCTTGCGGACAACGACGTCGATAAGGCGCCGGTCGGCGCGGCGTTCGCGACGCCCTACCGCCCGCTCACGCTGCACTCCGTCATCCGCCGCCGACGCATCACCCCCGGAACCGCGATCGAGATCACGCGGCGCCTCCTCCGCGGGCTGGCGAAGCTGCACGGGCTGGACCTGGTCCACCGCGACATCAAGCCGTCGAACATCGTCTTCGTGGACCGCCGTCCGAAGCTGGCGGACATCGGCATGATCACGCCGCGCGAGCACTCGAACGTCGTCGCCGGAACGCCTCGCTACATGCCGCCCGACCGCGTCATCGACAAGACCGCCGACACGTACGCCCTCGGCAAAGTCCTTCACGAAATGATCGCCGGTCCGGACGTCCGATCCTTCCCCGATCTGCCGCTCGACGAACTCGACCCCGGTCCCAAGTGGGATCTGGAACGCGTCGCGGAAGTCATCCGCCGGGCCTGCGCCCCCGCCGCCGCGGATCGCTACGCCTCGGCCGCCGAGATGCTCGACGATCTCGAAGCCTGCGGCGACTTTCCCTTCGGCGCCCTTTTCGACGAGTCCGCCGGTCCCGCCGTCTCCGAAATGTCGCCGAGCGCAGGCGCGGCGTCGTCCATCGACGGAACGTCGGCAGGTCGATCTCTCTCCGCCGGTGCGAGGTCGCGCCTCACCGGCCCGCAGACCGCCCGCCTGCTGCACGCCGCGCTCCGCGCCGTCCCCTGGATCGCCGCCGTCGCGGCGCTGAAGCTCATCCTGGACGTGCTGCGCAACAACGGTTGAGGCGGTGATCGACGGCGTCGACCGCCCCGCCGCAGCGTCTCCACGCCCGGACGGATGGACGATCGGGTGCAGCGTGAGCAGGCGTTGGACTCGCTCCGGTCCCTCATCGAGTCCGCGCGGACTGAAGTCTGCGGCTTGCAGGAAGGACGGTCAGGGGGCCTTTTGCGCATCAATGACCTTGGGATCGGATCGCGAAGCTCTGCACGGCGCGCGGACCGGAGATCCGCGATCCGAATTTGAGGGACGAGGGGCGAACCTGCAACGTGGGAGCGGGACCGTGCTAATGTCCGAACCTGAAGGCGATGCAGCGCGGGCCTGCGCCGACCTTCGCCTTGGCGCCGAGGATGAGCTTCCCGTCGGCGCCGATCTCGACGCGCTGAACCGTGTGATCGCCGGTGGAAATCAGCAGTGCCGACCGGCCTGGCGTCGGCGGACTGACCGGACTGACGACGCGCTCGACCCACGCGGGCCGGATCACCGCCGTCACGCGGTCCCGCGGTTTCCCGGTCGCCACGTCGACAATGTCCACGAGCGACCGCTCCTCCGACGCGGCGACGACCAACCCGCCATCCAGGACCGTCAGACTGGAATACGCCACCTCAACGGGCGACGCCTTTTCCGGCGGCGGAAGGAGCGGAATCAGCCGAGCGATTTTCGCCCGTCCCGTGTCGAGATCGAGGATCCCCTCCACCCAGGGTGAGGTCAGGTAGACCCGCGATTCATCCGGGACGCACGCAAGGGCGGTCGGACAGACGTTCAGCGGAATCCGCCGCAGGAGCTTCTGCGCCACGGGGTCGACCACGGCGATGCCGGGAGATGGACGGGTCGTCGCGTAGACGCTCGCCTTCGATGGCCCGCAACGCACGAATCCCGCCGCGCCCACCTCCCTGATCCGGAACGCCTCCTTCCGCGTCTCGACGGCGATGCCGATCAGATCGCCGCTGGGAGGGTGGGCGATCAGCACGTGCTTCTCGTCCGGCGTCAGCACGATGCCGCACTGCGCCATCCCGTCCACGGAGACCGCGCCCATCAATTCAAACGAAGTGGAATTGAAAAACTTGAGCTTGTTCTCGCCCTCGACGCCGACCACGATCGTTCCGGTTTCAGCGGACACGACGATCCCGTAAGGCCGCTTCCCCACCGCAAACCGCCGCGTTTCCTGCATGTCATGCGGATTCACGACCGACACGGACCCATCCAGAGTGTTGACGACGAAGGCGTCGAGGACATGCCTCGCCTGAACCGCGCGCCCGGCGCAAAACAACGCCGCAACGGAAAACCACGCATGCATGAGGCGGGTATACCGACGCACGGACCGACTTCGTAACCGGAGTTGCACGCACTGATTCATGCCCGTCATAAAGGGTCCGTCCGCCTGCTCCCTTGCGTTTGCCCCGCGGCGCATGTCTGCCGCACGAGGCCGAGAACACCGCGGAGGCCTCCCCCCACTCCTCATTCCGCAATTTTTTGTGAAGCGACGGGAATCAGCCCCTGCGCCTGCATCACGAGCGCCTCGCCGTCACGATGCCGCAGGCGTCGCGCACGTCCGACATCACCGCCGCCGCAACCTCCCGTGCCTTGCGTCCGCCGGTCGTCAACACGTCCTCGACGTAATCCGCATCCGCCGCAAGCGCCGCGCGCCGCTCTCGCGCAGGGGCGAGCAACCGCTCGACCGTCTCCGCCAGAAGCCCCTTCGCCTCGCCGTAGCCCATCCCGCCGGCGCGATACCGCTCGGCCAGCGCGTCCCGCTCCGCCGGCGCGGCGATCAGGCGGTACAGCGAGAACACGTTGCACGTCTGCGGATCCTTCGGCGCCTCGACCGGCGTGCTGTCCGTCTTGATGCTCATGATCAGCTTGCGCACCGCCTTGGGCGGATCGAAGAGCGGGATCGTGTTGTTGTAGCTCTTCGACATCTTCTGCCCGTCCAGGCCCGGAACCACCGGCGCTTCGTTCAGCTTCGGCTCCGGACGCTTCAGCACGGGTCGGCCGAACGTGTTGTTGAAGTACTCGGCCATGTCCTGCGTCATCTCGATGTGCTGGACCTGATCCTTGCCCACCGGCACGAGGTCGCTTCGGTAAATGAGGATGTCCGCCGCCATCAGCACCGGGTAGCAGAACAGACCCATCGACGGCTGGATTCCCTTGGCGGTCTTATCCTTGTACGAGTGCGCCCGCTCCAGCAGCCCCTTGCCCGTCACCGTCGAAAGAATCCACGCCAGCTCCGTCACCTCGGGCACATCCGACTGTCGGAAGAGGCATGCCCGGGCGGGATCCAGCCCGAGGGCGAGGTAATCCAGCGCCACGTCGCGGGTCAGCTCCCGCAGTCGCGCGGCGTCCTGGATCGTGGTCAGGGAGTGATAGTTGGCGATGAAGAAAAAGCACTCGTGGACCTGCTGGTCCTCCAGGTGTTGTTTGATCGCGCCTAAGTAGTTGCCCAGGTGCAACTTGCCGCTGGGCTGGGTACCGGAAAGTACGCGCATGACGGTGATGGACTCCTTACGACGTTGAGCGCGGCAGCGTCCCGAGGCGAGGCGGATCTGTCAAGCGCAAGTGCGGATGCGCCGCAAAAAACAACCAGGAAGGCGCCAAGGCACGAAGGTGCCGCGTCGCCGCCGAGCGGTGAACGACCCGATCCACGCGGCACGCTTCACGCCCTGCCCGCACGATCCCCGATTCCCGGCGCACGATGCACGATGTACAACGGGCGATGTCCCCTCCCCGAGTCCCCGCGCCCCGACGAGCGCGGTTTACCTCCGCTCGTCCCGTGCGGTATATTCCGCGCCAAGGTCACGCATCGTGGTCCCGGCAGGCAGGAACCCTTGAATACGAATTCGCATCATCAGGAGCTTCAACGCCTCGAACAGGAGGCCTCGTCGCGCGCGGGCGCGGTTCAGTCCGCGGAGGAATTGCGGCGCGTCGAGTCGTCATTGCTGGGGAAGGACAGTCCGTTCGGCGGGCTGCTGAAGCACCTCAAGTCCCTCCCTCCCGAGCAGCGCGGCGCCTTCGGGCAGGCCGTCAACGGCGCCAAGGCCCGGATCAAGGCGCTGCTGGAGGAGCGGCTCGCCGCCCTCGAATCCGCCGCCGCCCGCACCGAGGACGACGCGGCGCGGGCCTTCGACCCCACCCTCCCGGGAACGCAGCGCCCGCTGGGCAGCGTTCACCCGGTCACCGCGGTGCAGTGGGAGATCGAGCGCATCTTCGTGCGCCTCGGGTTCACGATCGAGGCCGGTCCGGAGATGGAGTCGGAGCATTACAACTTCGAAGCGCTGAACATCCCCGCGGATCACCCGGCGCGCGACATGCAGGACACCTTCTGGCTGAAAAACGGGAAGGTGCTGCGCACGCACACATCGCCGGTGCAGGTGCGGGCGATGCACAAGTTCGGAGCACCGCTGCGGACGCTCGTGCCGGGGCGCTGCTTCCGCTACGAGACGATCGACGCCTCGCACGAGAATACGTTTCACCAGGTCGAAGGTCTGATGATCGACCGCGACATCAGCATCGCCAACCTCATCGCGCTGGCGAAGCTCCTCCTGTCGGAAGTCATGCACCGCGAGGTCGAGTTGCGCATCCGCCCGGGATACTTCCCCTTCGTCGAGCCGGGCATCGAGATCGACATGAACTGCCAGATCTGCGGCGGAAAGGCCTGCCCGACCTGCAAGCACTCGGGATGGGTGGAAATCCTGCCTTGCGGCATGGTGCATCCGAATGTGCTTCGCGCCGGGCGGATCGACCCGGAGGAATGGACGGGTTTTGCGTTCGGACTGGGGCTGACGCGCCTGGCGATGATGAAGTACGGCATCCGCGACATCCGCGTCCTCAACGCCGGCGACCTGCGCCCCCTGGTCGGCGCAAGACGCCTGACCGGTCCGATCATCAAAGGCTGACCCCTCGCCGAGGGCGATTCCCGAGCGAGAGCAATTTCCGAGCGGGGGCGATTCCCGAGCGAGGGCAATTCCCGAGCAAGGGCGATTCCCGAGCGAGAGCAATTTCCGAGCGGGGGCGATTCCTGCCCTGCCGCGCCCGCAGATCCGCGACGTCGCGCAGCGATCTCAAGAGCCAGGTGGCGCGCTTCCCCCGCCCCCGGTCGGGACTTTTTGCAACAGCGCCCGGGAATCCGGAAATCGACCGGGCTTCTCGCGCCTCGCGCGGATCATCGCCCGATCGGCATCACCTTCAGCACCACGCTCCCGTCCCCTCTCGGCAGCGGGTCCGGCGGTTTGATGTCCACGCTGGCGTTCTTCAGCGTCGCCTCGCCACGGGCCACTTTTTCCGCGAATTCGCGGCATTCGCGGATCAGCGCGTCGAGCATCGCATCGGTCGTCACGATCGCCTTCTGCTCGCCTTGCACGTAGATGATCCCCTTGCCGCGGCCCGCGAAGATCGCCACGTCCGCCCCTTCGCACTCGCCGGGACCGTTCACCACGCAGCCCATCACCGCCAGCTTCAGCGGCGGCAGCTTCTCCTCCGCCAGCTTGTGCCGCACGTCCGTCACCAGCTTGTACAGGTCCACCTCGATCCGCCCGCACGCGGGGCAGGCGATCAGCTCCGGCTCGGTGCGGCTGCGGAGGCCGAGACAGCACAGCAGCTCCTTGCCGTCCTCGACTTCGTACACCGGGTCGGCCGCGTAGGAGATGCGGATCGTGTCGCCGATGCCGTTCGCGAGCAGCGTCCCCAGCGCGGTGATGCTGCGGATGCGCCCGGTCTCCGGCGGACCGGCGTGGGTGACGCCCAGGTGCAGCGGAAAGTCGAAGCGCTGCGACAGCGCAGTGTAGGCGTCGATGACGATGCGCGGGTCGATCGACTTGGCGGAGATCACGATGTCGTGATAGTCGGCTTCGTCGAAAATGCGCAGGTATTCCTCGGTTTTCTCGATCATGAGGCGGATGAGGCCGGCCGCGTAATCCTCGCTCAACTGCGCCTTCTCTTCCGCGCGGGTGTCCTTGTCGCGGCGCTCGACGATGCCTCCCTCGTTGACGCCGACGCGGATCGGGATGCGCCGCTCCTTGCACGCGGCGATGACGCGGAGCACCTGCTTGCGATCCTGGAGGTTGCCCGGATTGAGGCGGATTTTATGCACGCCGGCTTCGATCGCCTCCAGCGCCCGCTGAAAATGAAAATGCACGTCGGCGACGATGGGCACGGGCGAGGCGGGAAGAATGTGCTTCAGCGCCTCGGTGTCCGCCTTCTCCGGCACGGCCACGCGCACGATGTCCGCCCCCGCGCGGGCGAGCTTCTGAATCTCAGCGATGCAGGCGTCCACGTCATGCGTGTACCCGGCGGTCATGGTCTGAAGCACGACGGGCGCCCCGCCGCCGAGCGGGACGGAGCCGACGCGGACTTGACGGGTTGGATGGCGCTTCCTCATTGAATTGCTCAGGCAAAGAACGCTTGCGGTCACTGGACTTTCATTAGGGAAGGGCGCCCCAATCGTCAAGATCCTTGCGCCGACCGGTGGCGCGTTGGTTAATCTTAAGGTCGTTCAGATCGATCAGCGACACCTCCGTGCTGTCGATGGTCACCCAACGACGATGCGCGAAGGCCTGCTCAAAAGTCAATCCGGAGACGGGGGTAAGCAGCTCAATTCGCAGCGGAGGCACGCCCATCCGGAACACCTTGCTCTCCGCGCTGAAGCGTGCGAGCGTGATCGACGGATCGCGGAAACCGAACCGGTTCAGCACGCGTACCACGCGCTCGGCGTCATGGGGCGACGGATTCACCCCGATGTCCATGTCGCCCGTTGCGCGCGGCTTGGCGTAATGGATGATCGCATAGCCGCCGACCAGCAGGTACTCAACCCGCTCCGAGTTCAGCAAATTCAAAAACTCTTTGAAGTCGGCCGGTAATCGCGGCGTCGCCATAATGGATCTGCCTGAGAAGCTCCGCCGCTTCGAGCCGCTCCTCCGGCGTGCGGCTCAGCCCATACTCCGGCTCGCCGCCGTCGTCGTCCAGCGCGCCGAACTCAAAGACGGTGCGATCCATCCGGGTCGCTGATACACGGTTTCCCGGTTGATGTTCGTGCTCCCTCATCGATGCCGATTATATCACGCGGCAAGCGGGCGGGCAGTCATGATTGCGGCGGTGCTGCGCTTACATGAGTTTGAAGCTGCCGACTTCGACCGCGGGTTCGGAGGGCGCCTCGAAGGATTCCGCCGGGCGGGCGCGGTATTGCTCGAGGATGCCGCGGATCCACATCCGCGCCCGGTCGTTTAAGTCGAAGTCGTCGGTCATCAGGCGGCCGGGCGTGACGAGGATGCCCAGGTCGCTGCCGTGATAGCGGTAGTCGCCTTCGCGGGCAATGCGCAGGAAAAAGGCGAGCGACTCGTCCTCGACCGTGCGGCGATGGGTCTGCATCCGCACGTATTCCAGGCGCCCGTCGGGACGCATGCGCCAGACGCCGCTTTTCGGGGCGGACGTGATCAGCTCCACCGTGTCGGGCACGTGCTTGATGACGAGCTGGCCCCAACTGTCGATGTTCGCGGGGTCCGACCACCGGTCGTTGATCGCCGCGACGTCAAGGTCGAAATCCACCCCGGACCACTCCAGCAGGTGAAAAAGGAACAGCGGGGCGTCCGCGTGGGCGAACGTGGCGAGGTTGGTCATGCTGCTGGCGCCGGTGATGCGCGGGTTGACTTCGCCGAGATAGAGCTTGCCGCTGTCGAGGTCGGTGAGGTAGTCGATCTCGAAGTATCCCCGGTATCCGAGACGGCGCAGCGCCTGTCCGAACTGGAAGGTGTACTTGCGCGCCTGATGGCGGATGCGCCGCGTGAAGGCGTCGGCGTAGACCTCGTTCCCGCACCAGCCGCCGCGGTAGGGCGTCAGTTCCTTGAATCCGATCAGCTCGGTCATCAGCGGTCCGACGATCGTGCCGTGACGCGTCACGCAGGCCTCCTGCGCCGACCCGCGGCAGCGGATGCGCTTCATGATCTTGACCTTCGGTTCGCGGATGATCTCGTCCGCGTGGCGCTCCCAGTCCGCCTCGGTGCTGATGAAGAACGTCGTGTGTCCCGAGTCGCCGAAGGAGGTCTGCACGACGAGATCCTCACCCAGCCGGCGCGAGAGCTTGCGGAGCTTCGCGTAGCTGTCCACCCTTGCCAGCACATTCGGCACGCTGGGGACACCCGCCCGCTTCGCGATGCGCGTCGCCTCGACCTTGTCGTCCACCTTCCGCCGCAGCGCCGCGGAGGGGAAGCAGACCTCCAGCCCCCGGTCGGCGCACAACTGCTCCGTGTGTTCATCGAAGAAGAGGAAGACCGCCTTTCCGCCCGGACCGCGCCGGTCGATGAAGTCGATGACCTCCTTGTGCTCCAGCAGGTAGTTGTTGATGTCCTCGATGCCGGCGAAGGGGCGATGCGGCATCTCCGACGGCACGAACACCGCCGGATGCTGATGATCGAAGCAGTCGATGTAGTTGATGAACCGGAAGTTGCGGACCCACTCATCAATGCCCAGAAGGTTGAAGTTCGTGGCGGAGATGAAGTAGATCGGCGTCTCGTTACGGTGGAAGAAGCGGCGAACGTCGCTGAGACCGTGGAGGATCCGGCGCTTTCGCGCGGCGCGTCGTGCGGCGGGGCGGCGGGTCCGGGGCGTCGGGGTCCGTCGGCTCTTCCTCAGGGTTCTGCGTTCGCTCATGTCGTCGTTTCCCATCGTGACCGGCCGAAGACGCGGTTCCGCGTTGCGGCGTCGAGACGCCGACCGGGTGTGCCTCATCCCAGCCCGGAGAACGTTAACCCAAGCCGAACGCCCGCGGAAGCATCCGCGGATGTCGGCCCGCCAGGAGATGGCACGGACTTGCGCCGGGAGTGTGAAACAAGAGGAGTTTCGCCGCCTTGGCCCGGGACACGGGTATTCCGAGGAACTCAGACTCAACACGAGAAGGCAGGCCGCTCGTGATCGACGGGAATGCGCGTCTCCTGACGGCTTTCGGCTCCGGCGCCGACTCTGCCCCCCCGCGGATTTCACCGCAAACCGCTGACCGGCTTCGAGGGTTAAGACGCGGGCCGATCTCCGGCAGCCTCGGATTCGCTTTGCCGCGGGGCAAGCCCTTGACGAGCATCAAGCGTGGTGGCGGCGGATTCAGGGACCGAAGAAAAAAACAACCGCGCCGAGCGTCTCAACGACGCCCGGCGCGGCTGATGCTCAGCGGGACGACCCCCTCGCTTTGGCGTCGTGCCGCGGCGCCCGATCGGAACCCCGCGACTCCCGCTTTCAGAATCCCTTGCGACCCCCCGCTCAAGATTCCTGACGTACCGGGCCTGAGCATACCCCGTCCCAGCGGGCTTCCGGCGAAGGCGACCCAAAAAGGTCGAGTCGTCCTTTTTCGTGAAAAACGGGGGCGGACCACCCCCCGAAAAAAGAAAGGGCTGAACCCCGCCGGTCCAGCCCCTCTCCACTCATAACATTCTGTAAAATTTTGACTTACGAAAATCAGCCCGCCCGAGTTCGTCTGTCAGCGGATCACCCACTCCTGGGGCATCATCGTGACCACGCCCTCGGCCTGGATGAGCTGGAGCTTCTTGACCGCCCGGATCAGCGCCGCCGCCCGGACCGGGTCGAGGGTCTGCGCCAAAGCGTGAACCTCGCGCACCAGCGGGGAATCCGCCGTGAACAGCGACGCTCCGGCGCGGGACTCCGCGTATTCCTCGTCGTCGCCGCCCCCGAACATCATCTTGAACATGTTCGGCGCCTCGGGGTAGGTGCGCAGGTCGAAGTCTTCGAGGTTCGCTTTGTCGGCGGCGTACGCGACGGCGTCAGCCATCCCGCCGATCTGATCCACGAGCCCCAGCTTCAGCGCCTGCTCTCCGGTGAAGACGCGCCCGCCGGCAAGCTCGTCGATCGGTTTCGTCAGCTTCGAGCCGCGGTACTTCGTGACGTGTCCCTTGAAGATGTCGTAGATGTCATGCATGTACTTCGTCATGCGGGCGCGTTCCTCGTCGTTCCAGATCGAGGCGCTGCTCATCATGCCCGCCATCTTCCCGCGCTGGTAGCCGTACCAGTTGATGCCGAGCTTGCTCCAGCCGCCGGTGGTGGCGAGCTTTCCGCCGATGACCCCGATCGACGCGGTGATGGTGGTGGCGTCGGCGAAGATGGCGTCCCCGGAGCAGGAGACGTAGTACCCGCCGCTGCCGGCGACGTTGCCCATCGAAACGATGACGGGTTTGCCCTTCGCCTGCACACGCTTGACCGCGTCGAGGATGATCTCGCTGGCCAGCGCCGACCCGCCGGGCGAATCCACACGAAGCACGACGGCCTTGACCGACTCATGATCGGCGACCTTGTCGAGGGCCTTGCGGATCGTCGTGCTGTATGCGCCGTCGGAGCCGCCGAAGGGACTGTACTCGGCCTCGCCGGACTGGATCGCACCTTCCACGTAAACGATGGCGACGACCGGTTTGTTGGATTCCTCCGGTTCTTCGAGCATCATCTGAAAAATTTTACTCAGGAGGGTGAAAGGATCGGCGGGGATGTCGCCAAGCGCGTCCTTCTCCCCGTAATTCCTGCGGATTTCCACGCTTTCCCCGTACTTACTCTTCAGGCGGGCGATGAAGTCCTGGCGGTGCTCGACGGCGTCAATGACGCCGGCCTTGAGGGCGTCCTCGGCCGTGTAAGGTCCGCCGTCGATGAGCGCCTTGACCTTGTCCGGCGTGCTGCCGCGTCCCTGCGCGATCATGCCGACGAGACTGTCGTAGATGCTGTCGAAGAGCCAGTTCTCCATCTTCTCGGCCGACTCGGACGGTCCGGTGCGCATGAACATCTCGCCGGCGCTCTTGAAGTCCCCGCATTGCAGGAAATCCGGGACGACCCCCATCTTGTCCAGCATTCCACGCAGATACGGCGACTCGCCGTAAATGCCGGTAAGCCAGACGTCGCCCGTCGGCGTAATCGAAATGTCCGACGCGCAGCTTGCGAGGGCGTACTCCCCCGTCGCAATGCCGTCGGCATGAACGTACACCGGTTTGCCCGCGGCTTTGATTTTCTCGACGGACTTGCGCACCTCCTCCATCTGCGCCAGCCCGAGGGCGGCGTTCTCGACGTTGAGAATGACGGCGACGACGTTCTTGTCCTCTCGCGCGTCGCGCAGACGCACGAGGAGATCCTTGAACGACGAGGGCATCTCAGACGCGAAAAGCGGAGGCATCTCCTGCGGGACTTCGGTGATCGGTTTCGACAGGTCGACATGCGCGATCACCGACTGCCGCGCATGCGTGTCGGGCGCGGCGCCGCTGATGACCCCGAAAACAGCGCAGACGCCGAAAAACAACCTTGCTGATCTTGACTTGCTCCACCGATTCATACGTAGATCTCCAGCGTTCAGGACCCTTCTCACACCCGGATGACGATGAGTTCTTCACCGCCCGCACATGAATATTATCGTGCGACCGGAAGCACCGGTACGACCGTGGCCAAGTCACACAACTCCCGACAGGCGCGCACAAATGACGCGGGCCGGGGCGGCGCATGCGCCGGGGGCTACTTCTTGCCCAGCGAGCGCTGGCGACCGAAAAACGCACGCAGGACCGCGGCGCAGTCGTCACGCAGGACGCCGCTGACCGTCTCGACCCGGTGATTCAGCCGCGGATCGGTCGGGATCGAGTAAAGCGAACCGCACGCGCCGCCCTTCAGATCCGCCGTGCCGAATACCAGGCGCGGCACGCGGGCGAGGACGATCGCCCCTGCACACATCGGGCAGGGCTCCAGCGTGACGTAAAGGGTGCAGCGCTCGAGCCTCCAGTCCCCGACGGATTCCGCAGCGGCGGAGAGCGCGATCATCTCGGCGTGGGCGGTGGGGTCTTTGAGGGTCTGGCGCTGGTTGAACCCGCGCCCGATGATGCGACCGCCGTGGACGACGACCGCGCCCACCGGGACTTCGTCGGCCTCGAACGCCAGGTGCGCCAGGTCCAGCGCGACGCGCATGAAACGCTCGTCCGTGCCCGGATCGGGCGCGTCATCACGCAGATTGACGGAGATGTCCGGTATTTCACTCATATTGCAAGACCGCCGCTTCCGGCGGCTTCCAGGGCGGGACGGAATCATACAGGAATATGCGAGATGCCGCAGCGAAGCGCAGGTCAACCTCGAAAAAAGGACGGGGAGCGGTTCAACGACGGCCCGGCGCGGCTTGTGTTTGACGGCGGGGCCGGTGTAATGAGCGATGCGGCGGATGAAACCGGCGGGCCGCGCGCGGAGGGCGACGGCGTGGGTCATACACTCGGGTTCGTCAGGCAGTTCATCTCGAATCCTCACTCGGTCGGCGCGATCGCCCCGAGCAGCCGCGTGCTCGCCCGAGCGCTGTGCGAGCCGTATCAGGCTTCGCAGCCGCCGGTTTCGGTGCTCGAAGTCGGCGCGGGAACCGGGGCGGTGACGAAGTACATCGGGAGCGTGCTTCGCGCCGGCGACACCCTCGACATCTGCGAGATCTCGCCGGCGTTCACGGATCTGCTGCGTCGCAACGTGCTGACGACCCCCGCTTTCTCAGGCCCGGCGGCGGCAGGCCGCGTGCGATTGCTGGAGGGCCCGGTCCAGGACGTCATCGGAGACCGCAAGTATCACTTCATCATCTCCGGACTGCCGCTGACGATCTTCACCGTCGAGCAGGTCAGCCGGATTCTTGACGCGTTGCGCCGCAGCCTGCACCCGGGCGGCGTCTTCAGTTACTTCGAGTACATCGGGCTGCGGAAGCTGTCCGGCGCCTTGATGACCGGGCGGGAGCGCCGCCGCGCCCGGGAAGTCTCGAAGTTCCTGACGACGAACATTGCCGCTTATCAGTTCCAGCGCCGGACGGTGCTCATCAATCTTCCGCCGGCCTACGCGCGACATTGGCGCTTCGACGACGGCGCGACCGCAGCGTAAGCACTGACGCCTGCGCCGGTAAAGGCGCACCGCGATCGCCCGCTCAATCCGACTGGGGCGGAAGCGGGTCCGGGTTCGCCGCACGCGCGCGATGCCCGCGAATCTCGACCACCCAGTCTTCAGACGTGCCTAGTTCGCCTCCGGCGTGGTCCGCGAGTTCGACTTTCGTCAACTGTTCCGTGATCACGAGGGTGTCCTTCGCCTTCAGATACTTGTCGTACCAGAGGAACATCGGGGTGGATTCAAACCCTTTTTTCCAGAGCTTGATCGAAAACGTCTCGACGTAGTAATCATGCTCCTCGGTGATGCTGAAGCTCATGCGGACCTTGCCGTCCGGGAGCGGTTCGAAGCTGAGGTCGCAATGCAGGACCGGAGGGACGGCAGGCTCCTCGCCGGGCAGGTCGCGGGCGGCAAGGATGCTTTTTGTCTTCTCGATTTCGGGATCGACCGGCTCAATGACGTCGTCTTCCTCGACGACCGCCCCGTTGTCGCCGACGTCGCCGGAGGGTTTCTTCTGCGTCAAGGCGTAGATCGCCACGCCGGCGAGAATCACAAGAAGCACATAAAGCAGCGGCCGTCCCATCGATGCTCTCCTGTCCGCGGCGCAGCCCCGATTCCGCTCCGGGTTCCGCACTTCCGCGGCAGCGCATTGTAATGCACCCACGTCGAAAGCTCTACTTCCCGCGCGGACCTTCAGCGGACGTCTCAATGCGGCGCGCCACGCGTCGCCCGACGATCGTAAGCACGGCCCGTCCGGTCAACCACCAGCCCAGAAAAGGGGTGTTGAAGCTTCGTGAGTGCAGGGCGGTCGGCTCCACTTTCCACGTCGCCGCGGGGTCGAGCAGCGTGAGGTTCGCCGGTTGCCGCGGCGCCACCGCGTGAAGGCGGCGACCGAGAACACGCATCGGCCCTTCGGTAAACCACCGGACCAGCGCCGCCCAGTCCGCCAGGCCCGTCTCGATCATCGCCCGCGCAACCAGCGGCACGGCCGTCTCAAGCCCGATCAGGCCCGGCGGCGCCTGCAACATGCCTCGGGCCTTCTCCTCCGCCGTGTGCGGCGCGTGATCCGTGGCGACGCAGTCGATCGTCCCGTCGAGCAGTCCGCGGCGGCAGGCCTCCACATCGGCGGCGGTGCGCAGCGGCGGATGCATCTTTGCGTTCGTGTCACCGGCGTCGCAGGCTTCGTCGGTCAGGAGGAGATGATGCGGCGTCACTTCCGCGGTGACGGGAAGACCGTCCTCCTTCGCGCGCCGCACCAGTTCCACACCGGTCGCCGTCGAGAGATGCGCGACGTGATACCGGGCCCGAATCCCGCGGCACAGGCGAAGATCCCGCTCGATCATTGCATCCTCCGACTGCGGATCAAGCCCCGGCCAGCCGCGACGCGCTGCTACGGCGCCCTTGTTCAGCACGCCGCCGGCGGACAGCGCGCGGTACTCACAATGCTGGATCAACACCGCACCGACGTCGCGCGCCCGGCGGAAGGCGTCCGCCATCACTGCGTCGTCCTCGACGCCGACGCCGTCGTCGGAGAACGCCACCGCGCCCGCGGTCAGCAGCGAGGCGAAATCAGCGGGAACGCGGCCCTCCCGGCCGACCGTGATGGCGGCGATCGGACCGACCTCGCAAGCGTCTTCCTGTGCGGCGCGATCGAGCGCGTAGCGCACGCCTTCGATCGAGTCCACCGCGGGCTTCGTGTTCGGCATCGGAGCGACGAAGGTGAACCCGCCGGCGGCCGCCGCACGACAGCCCGTGCCGATCGTCTCCTTGTGCTCGAAACCCGGCTCGCGGAGGTGAACGTGGATGTCGGCAAGACCGGGACAGAGGATCAGGCCGCGAGCGTCGATCTTAAGGCGTGACGATCGGGCTTCAGTTTCACGACCGGAGTCTGAGACTTCAGAATTCAACCCTTCCTGCGCAGACCGGCGGTGTTCTTCCGCGGTATGCACGGGGGTGACCGTCTCGATGACCCCGCGGCGCACGACGACGTCGGCGACGGCGTCAAGGCGCGCAAGCGGGTCGATCACACGCACCCCGAGGAGTGAGATTTCGTCGAAGCGCTCGATCCTGATCATGACGATCGTCCGCTGTGCTGCGCGCCTGGAACAGACACAGGATCGCCGGCGCTTGCGACGCTGCGCCGATCCTGGGGCAGGAAATTGTCCTCGCAGCTTTCCACGTAACCGCACCGATCGCACAAGGACTTGCACTGGCGGCGCAACAGGACGCCTCCGCCGCACAGGGGGCAGGTCACGGGCCGAAGGATGCCGCCTTCGCTCCAGCCTCCTCCGGTCTCCGCCCTTCCTTTGTTCGTCGCGGACATGCGTCTAACCTAGGTTCGGAATCGGACCGTCGCAAGACCGCATCGCGCCGTCATCATACCCCGGAGAACCCGAAGCTGATGAACAAAAAAGCCGCGCCGAACAAGCGGCGCGGCCGATGCTCAGAGAACCCCCCGGTGTTCACCGTCGGCGGCTGGGCGATCAATCCTTTTTCTTGCGTTTGCCGCCGCCCGACTTGGCTTCGCCCTCCGGTTTCTCCGGAGCGGCGCCGCCGGATGAGGCTTCGGGTTGGGCCGGCTTGGCCGCAGGCGCCGGCTTGGCAGCGGACGCATCTCCCGGCTTCGCCGTCTGAGGCGTCGGGCGGTTCTTCCCGAGAGTTGCCTCGTAAGCCGGTCGCTGCTCCGCACGAAGCTGCGCCTCAAGGCGCGACACCAGGTCTTCATACAACTGCTCGATCGGCTCGATCAGGGCACGCTCCTGCTCTTCGAGAGCCTTCTGCTTCACGGCGTCGCCTTCGATCAAGGCCTTGCGGATCTCGGCGGCAAGCTTCTGACGCTCCGCTTTCTGCTGGTTCGTATACGCTTCAAACTTGGCCAGTATCTCAGTGAGCACGGATCGCGCCGCCGTCGTTTGACCCTCATCCAACTGGCAGACCTTGATGAACTCGTCCGTGAACGCCGTGAAGCGATCCTTGTTGGCCGCATCCTGCTGGAGCGGCGAGGTGGACGGCGACGGACGCGGCGGCTTCGGCGGTTCGTTCGGATCCTTCGCCTGCGGCGCCGGCGGGAAGAGGCTGCCGCTTTCGGCTTTGCCCTCCTTCCACTCCTTGAAGCGCCCGTCCACGAAGGGGAACTGGCTTTCTACCATCATTTTGTAGTCGTAGTCATGCTTGACCTTCTGCTCGTCGGTGAGAATCCCGCGCCACGCGTTGTTCCCGTCGATGATCGCCTGTTTCGCCTTCTCGAAGAGCGGCACCGCCGCCTCGGCGATCCGCTTCGCCGCAGCGGCGTCGGGAGTCTCGCCGTTCATCTGGTAGTGCATCAGCTCGCGCAGGATCGGCCACGCTTCGCGCTGATGCTCCTGAAGAAACTTCCGCACGCGCGTCCCGAGCAGATCGCGCGTGAAGACGGCCTGATCCTCCGACAGATTGTACCGGACGGTCAGGTTCTTCGTGATCGTGTCGAGAATCTTCTCCAGCCCGAGCATGTCGTCGCCGGACGCGGGAGCCGCCTTGTCCTTCGACGCAGCGTCGCTTTGAGCAACCACTGTCGGCGACGCGGAGAATCCCGTCGCCGCGACCAGAATCATGATCCACAGCTTGCTTGATCGAAACATCATTACGTGCCTCATGCCCATCAGGGGAGTGCCCGACCCCTCGGTATGCGGGAAGTCGGGGTTGCCATCATTCCGGCGCCCACCGACGAACAACCGCCCAGCCGGGACGTTCCGGCGGCGTCCTTCGGCCTGCCGTGCCTTACTTCAAGAATTATACATCGCACCGCCTGTCCGGGTTGCGACCTGAGCTTAGCCCGAGAACCGCATGACGCGCCGGCGGGAGAACCGCATGACTCGAAAAGGACCACTTCGCTGATCTGAAAAAAGAAAAAAGCGAGAAAAGGGCGCGAAATGACCGCTGACAACCAACGCGGCTTTTATTGACAAACTAAAGCCGGGCTTTCAAGCTTGTTTGCGAAACGGACGGATCGCCCGGCGTAAGAACGATCGAAGCGGATACCAGATCAGCTTGCGCCGAAGCCGTCGGATGCCCGGATCTTCGGGCGCCAACTCCGCAGCCTTCCGCAGCGCCTGCCGCGCGCTGCGCCAATGACCGAGCTGCATGTGTCCAAGAGCGGCAAAACGCAGCGCCTCTGCGCACTTGTCGTCAAACTCGACGGCGAGCAGGCAGTGCCTGAGCCCGGCGTCATGCATGCCCAGCCGGTACTGACAGATGCCCAGGTTGATGTGCGCGGCGACGAGCTTGCCGTCGATCGACAGGAGCTTCTGATACGTGGTCGCAGCGAGGTCGAAGCGGTTCAGGTTGAAGTAACAACTCGCCAGACACGCCAGAAGAACCTTATCCTCCGGCGCCTCGCGCAGCGCCACGCGAAGATGGCGCAGGGCCGGCTTGAGCTTCCCGAGTTGCGCCAAAGTGCGGCCGATGTGGTTGTGAATCCCGGGCAGACGGTCGTCCAGTGCGAGCGCCCGCTGAAAGCATCGCAGCGCCCGCGAGTATTTCTGCGTCTCGAAGCAGATGCCGCCCAGCAGAAGGTGCGCCCGGGGTTCATCCGGCTCAAGCTCGATCGCCTGAGTCAATTTCGTGATCGCGGCATCGGGGTCGCCCGCCTCGTACGCCGCCTCTGCCATCTCGACGAGAAGCTCGACGTTACCCGCGTCATTGCGGTATTCCTCAAGGTACTCGCGGCGGGCGGCATCATGTTGACCTTGCGCACGCAACGCCCGCGCAATGCGCGTCCGCACCTCGGGATATTCCGGATGCAGCGCGAGCGTCTGACGCCAGCAGCGGATCGCCTGCTCGTATTGGGCGCGCATCGCCAGCGAAGCGCCAAGGTGAAAGAAGCAGTGCGGACATCGCTCGTCCAACTGCTGCGCAAGATAAAACATCTCCTCGGCCTGCTCATGCCGACCGAGTTCGGCGTAGACGGCGATGCGGTGGCAGTACGCCGGCTCGAAGTCGCGGTCGATCTGCCCGACGCGGTCGAACACCTGCAGCGCCGCCGCGAAACGCCCCAGCGCCATCCGCGCCGTGCCCAGCGCCATCAGCAGATCCTTGTCCGAAGGATCCAGCTCCACCGCACGCTCGAACGCCGACGCCGCCTGATCCGACCGGTCCATCTGCTGGAGCACGAACCCCCGGTGTGCGTGCCACGGCGCGTTGTTGGGATTGATGGCGATCGCCGCGTCGAGCTCCGCCAGCGCTTCATCCCACTGCTGGGATTCAGCAAGTTGCTGGGCCCGCTCAACGCGTTGTTCGGCCTCGAGCCAGTCGTTCATCGACGAACCTTCCCGCCCGACGCCGGGCGACGCGCTTTTCTCAAGCCACCTGTTATTGTATTCCCTCGGCGGACGCCGGGCAACTCGCCGGCGCCCGTCAGGTCTCAACCGGCAAGCCGGCGGGGCAAGGTTCCCGACCGGGGGATCGCCCGGATCCGACGCATGAGAATCGGCATCCTCTCAGACAGCCACGGACGGACCGCGAAGGTGCGGGACGCGGTCGCGCGGCTGGACGCCAGGGGCGTCGATCTCTTCGTTCATTGCGGCGACGTGGGGGACGCCGACGTCTTCGAGATCTTTGTAGGCCGTCCGTTCCGGTTTGTCTGGGGGAACTGCGACCTGCCCTCCCCCCCCCTGCTGGCCTTCCTGCACGCGACCGCGTTGACCGTTCCCGCTCATCCGCCGCTGCGATTCAACGCGGACGGCGCGTCGGTCGCCGTCTTTCACGGTCACGAACCCGGGTTCGCCGCGGCGATGGCTCGACCCGACGCGGATTACCTCCTGCACGGTCACACCCACGTCCGCCGCGACGAACGACGCGGGACGTGCCGCGTCATCAACCCCGGCGCGATCCACCGCGCCTCACCGCCGTCGGCGGCGTGGCTGGACACCGGAACCGACGAACTGATTTTCATCGATCTCGCATAAGCCCCGAAGACGCCGCAAGACCCGCCCTCTGAATCCACGGCGTTCACCCGGGGGACGTCCCCTTACCGGGCGATCGTCCGCCGCGCGCGACGGCTTCGTATATCTCCCAGGTTCGCTCAGCCATCCGGACATGAGTCCACCTCCGGAGGACCGCCGCACGACCCTGCTCCGCAAGACCCCGGCGAAGTTCCGCATCCCGGATCAGGCGGCGAAGCGCGGCCGCCAGCGCTTCCACGTCGCCGGGGGGGAACGTCAGCCCGCCGCCGGTCTCCTCCACCAGCTCAAAATAAGAACCGTGCGCCGGCTGAACGACCGGCACACCGCACGACATCGCCTCCAGCACCGGCAATCCCTTCGTCTCCACGTAACGCGAAGGAACGCTGAACACGTGCGACGACTGAAGCAGACGCACCTTCTCCTCGAGACGAACTTCGCCCAGCCAGTCCACCCGCGACGACAGCCCGATCGATCGCACCCGCTCCTGCAATTTCCGCGCATACCCGCGATCGCCCGGACCGCAGTACCCGGCGACCCTCAACCGAACGTCCGGCTCACTCCCGGCAAGCCGCTCAAAGGCGTCAACCAGAAGATCGAGACCCTTCTCACGACACTGCCGGGACAGGTAACTGATGACCTTCGGCGACGCCGGCGGCGGAGTTCCCGGCGCGAACACCTTCGTATCCACGCCCAGCGGAGCAACGTGAACCCGGTCCGCGGGAAGCGCGAAATGCCCGATGAAATGCGTGGCGCAATACCGCGTGACGGCGATGAAAGCGTCCACTTCAGCCGCAGCTTCCCGGATGCGCAACAACGCCTCCGAGCGCCACGGCTGCGGCAACGCGTCCACGAAGACGTCTTCGCCGCTGAGCGTGCATATCACCGGAACACCCAGCGCGCGCTTCAGCGTCCCGGCGACGCCCACCAGCATCAGGTCCGGCAGATTCACGAGATCCGGCCTCTCGCGCTTCAACGCCTCGACGAGCGGCTCAACCTCCGCACGCTGCGGACCGTCCTCCCCCTTGAGCATCGAAACCGTCAGCGCCCCGAGATCCTCCGCCCGGGTCGACCCCGCGAACCGGCTCAGCCAGCTCAGAAGCCGCGGCGACGCCAGCGGTCGCGTCACCCACCCCGGAAGCGACGCCAGCGGACGCACCTTCTCCCGAAGATAGGCCCCGATCCCGCCCCAGTGAACGCGGCGACAGCTGACGTCGACTTCATCCGTGCGGATCGGCGTGTACAAAGGCCACAACGAGACGTCGCGCCCCTGCGCGCGGAGCGTCGCCGCGAGGCGATTGTCGCGGAGACAACTGCCGCAGATCATGCCCGCGGCGCCCGCGGCGAGGTAGACGACTTTCATACCGTTGCGAAGCGGACCGAATGAACCGGCGGAAGGCTCGACCCCAGGCTCCGCCAGGAATCCCCGCGATCGTGCGAAACGTACGCGTTCCCCGTCGTCGAGCCGAACGCCAGCGCGTCCCCCGCAAGATCCAGCCCGTGACGGAACACGATGTCGAAGCACTGCTCCTGCGGCAGTCCTTTGCGCAACGCCGTCCAGTTCCGTCCCCCGTCCGTCGTCCGGCACACGCACAACGCCTGATTCACCGCCACCCGGCACTCATCCTTCACACCCGGAACGACCCACGCCGTCTGCGGATCGCGCGCGTCGACCGCCACCGCAAACCCGAAATACGCCGGTCCCCCCGCCTGCGACACGTCCTGCCAGTTCCGCCCGCCGTCCGTCGTTCGGAAGATACCGCAATGATTCTGCTGCCACATGCATTCCGGCGCGGCGGGGCAGGCGACCAGCAGGTGCGGATCATGTCCGACCTCGACGTTCGAATCCGGAAGGTAGTCCGCCTTCAGCCCCTGATTCCGCGGCACCCAGGTCGCACCGCCGTCGGTGGACTCGAACACGCCTGCGCAACTGACCCCCACGAAGACGTGCCTCGAATCCCGCGGATCGATCACGACCGAGTGAATCCCCGCCTCGTCGCGCCCTCCGCCGAACCACCCCGGACGCGACGGATGATTCCACAGCGACTCGACAAGGACAAACGTCTCCCCGCCGTCGCGGCTGACGAAAAGCCCCCCCGGCTCCGTGCCGATGTAGATCGTCTTCGGCTGATCGGCTGGCCCGGGCTGCAACACCCACAAATACCGCATCGTCGCCGGAACTCCCTCGCGGATCGTGCTGCCCTCGGGATACGCCGGGCAGGGAACTTCCTCCCACGTCGCCCCCAGATCGCGCGAACGCTGGAGCTTCCGCCCCCAGTGTCCGTGATCGAGGCAGGCCCAGAGCACACCCGTCCGCGGATCGAGCGCCGCGTACGAAACATTCAGCCCCAGGTGGCTGACCGAGCGGTACTTCCAGTCAGACCCCTTGCGGTCAAAAAGGATCGTCCCTTTGCGCGTCCCGAAAATCAGCAGGTTCCCCGCGTCCGACATGAAGGTTCTCCCTTGTTGCTGGGTTGGCCGCTCGCGCAGACAGTCTACCCGCGCCCCGCACTGACCCCAAGCGATCCCCCTCGGCGTCAGTCGCCCCCGCCCACGCGGAGTACGCGGATCCGAAGCGTCTCGAGGTCGCCGAAGCGCGCCGCGGCGCTGCCTCGGTTCACCGCAACCTCCAGGAAACCGCTGCTGCCGATCAGGGCAAGCATCTCTCCGGGCGGGATGTCGGCGTACGTCGCGCGGAGCGGACCGATCGAAGCGTCATTCACCCGCACCTCGGTCTGTTGCGGACGGTGAATGAGCGGACCGAGGTCTTTCGCGTGAATGTTCGTGATCAGACTCCCGAAGCGGTCCGCGCGGATCACGCGACCGGCGACCCCCTCGCGCGTCAGAACGACGTTCCACTCCTCCGGCAGCAACTCAAGCCGGTCGGTCGCGCGCCCGAAGCTCTCCGGCTTTACGCCGGACGCCAGCCGCGCCGCCACCGGGGCGAAAATGTCCCGTCCGTGAAACGTACGGGATACCGCGGAAAGAAAATACTGACGGTTCTCCACAACGTGCAGAGCTTCGATCGGAGCATCTCGATGCACGAACGTGATGACGCCGTTGTCGGGCACGAGAAAGAAACTGCCGGCGCAGCGCGCCAGAAGAATCCGCCGGTCCGTCCCGACGCCCGGGTCCACCACGCATACGTGGACCGTCCCCGACGGGTACCACGGACGAAGGCAGCGCAGCACATGCGCGGCGTCACGGATGCCGTAAGGCGGAACATCGTGCGTGACGTCGATGACACGCGCCTTCGGAGCGACCCCGGCGATGACGCCCTTCATGATCGCCACGTAGGCGTCGGCCGTCCCGAAGTCGGTCGTCAGCGTGATCAGGTTCACGGCGTGGGATCGCGCCTGGACGCGCGACGTCCGCCCGGGCTTCGACCGCGCGTCAGAATCCGCTCGGCGCCGTCCAGTCGGCGATGAACACCTGCGCCTCCGACTGTCCGGCGCGCTTCGACGTCCACATCAGCTTCTTTCCGTCCGGCGAGAACACCGGCAACCCGTCGAACTCCGGGTCGAATGTGATCCGCGTCCGGTTCTTCCCGGCGACGTCCATCACGAAAAGATCGTAGTTCGGCCGCGATTGCTTCGCATACGCCGCATGATCCACCTCGACGTAAACGAAGTATTTCCCCGACGGGTGGTAGTACGGCGCCCAGTTGAAAAGCTCGTTGTCCGTCAGCGCCCGGTCGTTCTTCCCGTCCACGTCGATCATCCGGATTTGAAGGAGCATCTCCGGCGTGTTCCTCCGGTCCCCGCGATACAGGATCGTACGCCCGTCCGGCGAGAAAAACGGACCGCCGTCGTAGCCTTCGCCGTAAGTGAGCCGCCGCGGGTTCTTCCCGTCCGAGTCCATGATGTACAACTCAAGGTCGCCGTCGCGCTGCGAGCAGAACACGATCGACTTTCCGTCCGGCGAGTACGAACATTCCGCGTCATACCCCTCCGCATCCGTCAGACGCCGAAGGTGGGTCCCGTCCGGGTCCGCCTCGAAAACGTCCATCCCGGGATGAAACGGCCAGGAGTACTTCTCGCCCGTCTTCACCGGCGCGGGATTCGGCAGATTCGTGTTCAGGTGGTTGGAGGCGAAGATGATCTTCCTGCCGTCCGGGCGGAAGTAAGCGCAGGTGCAGGCGCCGCGACCGGTGCTCACCAGCTTCGGACGGGTTCCCGCCACCGCGTCGACCGGTAGCGTGTAAATCTGATACTCCGACTCCCCGACCGGATACGCCTGAAAGATGATCGTCTTCATGTCCGGCGAGAAATACGCTTCCCCGCTGCGGTCCAGACCCTGCTCCTTGAACGTGATCTGGCGGATGCCCGACAGGTACGGAGCTTCCTCGGGCGACGGGGCGTTCAGGGCAGGCCTCGCAACCTCGTCTTGTGCGGCGGACGAGACGGCGGTGACGACGACCAGAATCCCCAGCGCCGCATACGAGATGTTCTTACACATGTTTCAATCCGCTCCAGTGTCGAAGGATAGACGTGTCGGCGAATGCGAGCGCGGAGTTCGGAAATTGAAAAGAGCGGAGGGCGCAGGAACAGGCTGATCACGCCGACGATCGCCGCTGCAAACCGCGCGGTCTTCTGCCGCGGGATCGCCGACCGAAACGATTCCCGGGGATCGCCCCGGCCTTACTTCTTCTCCGCCGCGGGCGCCGACCTCTTTGTGGATTTTCCGGCGGGCCGGGTCTTCCCGTGCGTACCCCGGTACAGCTTGCCCCGTCGCGTTCGTCTGTCGCCCTTGCCCATCGTCGCCGCTCCTGACGTTGCCCTGATGCTTGCTCTAAAAACCGCCTGCGCTCCAGCGCCGCGCCCGGTAGTCTAACCGACCTGTTCCGCCAGTTTCAACTGCTCCTTCGCCCGGCGGATCGCCTTGTCGCGGGCGGTCCAGGAAGCGTCGTCGGTGATCTTCATCCCTTCCGCCGCCGCCAGCGCCTCACGGGCCTTCGCCGAACTGACCTCCCCCTGCGACAAGGCCTGTGACGTGAGGATCGTCAGGTTGTTGTCCAGCATCTGGGCGAACCCGCCGTCAATAAAAAACCGCTGCGATCCTTTCTCGCCGTCGATCCGCAGAATACCGATCCCCAGCGCAAACAGCAGCGGCGCCCGGTCCACGAGCACACCTACCTCACCGTCATGCGCGGGGAACACCACCGACGTCGCCTCCGCGCTGAGCACCTCACGCTCCGGCGTAATCACGCTGCAATGAAATGTCGTCGCTTTCGCCATGATCCCGACTCAGTCGTGCGTGAAAGAACCCATTACAAATGACCAATTACGAATGATTCACCCTCAAGGATTGCCGACCGATGAGCGTAGCCGTGGATCGTCAAATCCAGATCGTTCCTCATTCGTCATTTGTCATTCCCTCTCTACCCCTTCGCCATCTTCTCCGCCTTCGCCGCCGCCTCCTCGATCTTTCCGACGTACATGAACGCCTGCTCCGGCAGATGATCCCACTTACCGTCGCAGAGCTCCTCGAACGATCGGATCGTGTCCTCGCGCGACGTGTAATTCCCCGCAAATCCGGTGAACTGCTCCGCCACGAAAAACGGCTGCGACAGGAAACGCTCGATCTTCCGCGCCCGCGCCACGATCAGCTTGTCCTCCGCGGAAAGCTCGTCCACGCCGAGAATCGCGATGATGTCCTGCAAGTCCTTGTAACGCTGGAGATTCTGCTGCACGCGCCGGGCGACCTTGTAATGCCGCTCCCCGATGTAGTTCGGGTCGATGATGCGGCTGCTCGATGCCAGCGGATCCACCGCCGGATAGATGCCCTTCTCCGCGATCCCGCGCTCGAGGTTCACCGTGCTGTCCAGGTGCGTGAACGCCGTCGCAGGCGCGGGGTCGGTGTAGTCGTCCGCCGGAACGTAGATCGCCTGGATCGACGTCACCGCGCCGCGGCTCGTCGAGGTGACCCGCTCCTGAAGCGCGCCCATCTCCGTGCCCAGCGTCGGCTGATAACCGACCGCCGAGGGCATGCGCCCCAGCAGCGCCGACACTTCCGATCCCGCCTGCGAGAAGCGGAAGATGTTGTCCACAAAGAGCAGCGTGTCCGCCCCGGTCTGATCGCGGAAGTACTCCGCCATCGTCAGCGCCGAAAGCGCCACGCGAAGACGCGCGCCCGGCGGTTCGTTCATCTGCCCGAACACCATCACCGTCTGATCGATGACGCTCTTTCCGGTGTTGCCGATCTTCGCTTCCTGCATTTCCAGCCACAGGTCGTTGCCTTCGCGGGTGCGCTCGCCGACCCCCGCAAAGCAGGAGTACCCGGAGTGAAATCGCGCCAGGCGGGCGATGAGTTCCTGAATAATGACCGTCTTGCCCACGCCCGCCCCGCCGAAAAGACCCGCCTTGCCGCCGCGCACCAGAGGGCACAGCAGGTCGATGACCTTGATGCCCGTCTCGAAGAGTTCCGTCTTCGGTGACAGATCCGCGAACTCCGGCGGGTCGCAGTGGATCGGGCGCTTGTCCTTCGCCTGCACCGGTCCGCGACCGTCGATCGCCTCGCCGACCAGGTTGAACACGCGCCCCAGCGTCGCGTCGCCGACGGGCACGCAGACCGGCGATCCCGTATCCACGATCACGTCGCCCCGCTTCAATCCGTCCGTCGATCCGAGCGAAATCGCCCGGATGCGCCCGCCGCCCAGGTGCTGCGCCACCTCGCACCACAGCGTCTCCTTGAAGCTCCGGTCGAGCACCTTGCGCTCGACCTCGATGCTCAAGGCGTTGTAGATCGCCGGCATCTTGTCCTCCGCGAACTGCGCGTCGAGGGTGGAGCCGATGACTTGGATGACGGTGCCGGTGTTGGCGTTTTGCATGTCAGTAATCCTGAAAAACAATGCTGAATGCAGAATGAAGAATGCAGAATGTTACTCACCTGATCCGAGGATTCAACGAATCCTGCATACTTGTTCCCTTGGAGAAGGCCCTTTCCCTCGCGGTCAATACCCGTTCAACCTCGAGCACTCTTCTCTATCGCGGTCAATACCCGCACGATCGCGTCCGCTTCCTTCAAGATCTCGCGCCGTCGGGTCATCGGCAAAATGCCGGCCTTGCCGATCAAGCGCAACCAGTACAGGGTTTCTTTCGCTTCGGCTCTTGCGATGTTGATTCGTCTGACAAATTCCCTTTTGGAACTCGCCGCCTGCGCCTCCTCAACATTGGCGCCCACGCTCGTTCCCGATCGCAATACTTGCCTCGCAAATATTGCTCCTTCGTTTGACTTCGGGATTGCCCGTCCCACCTTTATGATTCGCAAGGCGAACTTCAACGTGCGCTCGGCAATGTCCCGATCCGCACCCTTGTTCTCGGGTTCGCACTGCATCCTTCATTCTTCACACTGCATTCCACCAGTCTTCACGCTGCATTCTTCACGCTGCATTCTTCACGCTGCATTCTGCATTCTGCATTCTTCATTCGCCATTCATCATTGCACCGCCGCCGCCCCACCGATGATGTCCAGCAGCTCCATCGTGATCGACGTCTGACGCGCCCGGTTGTACTGCGTCGTCAGCGACTTGATCATGTCGCCCGCCGCGTCCGTCGCCGCTTTCATCGCCACCATGCGGGCGATCTGCTCGCTGACCGCCGCCTCGAGAAAGCAGGTGAACAACCGGATGCGCACCGTGGCGGGGAGCAGTTCCTCCAGCAGCTTTCCCGGCTCCGGCGAAAAATCGTATTGCACCGCCCCGGCCCCCGCGTCGCCGCCCGCGGAGTCCGACCCCGCGTCCTTCTGCGGGGCCAGCGGAAGAAGCTGGACGACCTCCGGACGCTGCCGACCCATCGAGTGAAACCGCATGAACGCAACGTGCACCGTCGTGGCCTCGCCGCGCCGGAAGCGGGCCATCAGTTCATTCGCCATCGGCTCCACCATCTCGAATTTCGGCGTATCCCCCAGGTGGGACACTTCGGTCATCGCCCGCTTCAGAAACCGGAAATACTGAATCCCCTTCTTGCCGACCATCTGCACGTCGCACGGCGTCCCCGAGTTCGCCATGCGGTCAATGTGCTCGATCGCGGTGCGCATCACGTTGGCGTTGTATCCGCCGCACAGCCCCCGGTTGCTCGTGATGACCACCGTCGCGTCGCGCGGGGTCTCGGAATGCGCCTCCAGCAGCGAGTCCGGCAATTCCACGTCGAGACCCGCCAGACCGTTGACCATCTCCGCCAGCTTCTCGCTGTACGGCTTGCTCGCGGAGACGCGCTTGAACATCGCCTGAAACCGCGCCGTGGCGATCAGTTGCATCGTCCGCGTGATCTTGCGGATGTTGCGGACCGCTTTGCGTCGCTTGACGAGTTGTCGTTTGTTGGCCATGGAACCGTGAATAACGAATCAAGAGTGACGAATAACGAATTCAGCAGCCACGCCGGCGGCGCCCATGATTTCGTGATTCGCCATTCGACATTCGCCATTACCCCTTCATGAACACCGCCTTGAAGTTCGCGATGCATTCCTTGATCTTCGCCGCCAGGGCGTCGGGCAACTCGCCCTTCCTCACTTCCGCCACCACTTCCGGATGCTCATCGCGGAACATCGCCAGCATCTTCGTCTCGAATTCGGCGACCCGGTGAACCGGCACGTCATCGAGAAACCCCTGCGTGCCCGCGAAGATCGAAAGCACCTGCTGGTCCACAGGGAAGGGGCGGTACTGCGGCTGCTTGAGCAACTCCACCATGCGCCGCCCGCGATCGAGCTGCCGCTGCGTCGCCGCGTCGAGGTCCGTGCCGAGCTGTGCAAACGCCTCCAGCTCGCGGAACGCCGCCAGGTCCAGACGCAGGGAACCGGCGATCTTCTTCATATGCTTGCGCTGAGCATTGCCGCCGACGCGCGAAACCGAGATGCCGACGTTCACCGCCGGACGCACCCCCGCGAAAAACAAGTCCGGCTCGAGATAAATCTGCCCGTCGGTGATCGAAATCACGTTCGTCGGGATGTACGCCGACACTTCGCCTTCCAGCGTCTCGATCACCGGCAGCGCCGTCAGCGATCCGCCCGTGTCCGGGAACTTGTGAACGCGGTAGTTCTCCTTATCGGGCATCGTCGCCAGCCACGCCTCAGCCTTGTGTTTGCCGTGCGGACGGTGGTACAGCCCCTGTTCATCATCCGGACGATGCTCCGGCGGCGCGGACAGCCCCTGCGGATGCTTCTTGATGATCTTGCGGTCCCGCGCATCCGCCGGCGCGCTCTTCGGAACGATTCCGAATTCCTCACGCAGCTTGCACGCACGCTCCAGAAGACGGGAGTGAAGATAGAACACGTCGCCGGGATACGCCTCACGCCCCGGGGGACGCCGCAGCAGCAGCGAAAGCTGACGGTACGCCTGCGCCTGCTTGGACAGGTCGTCGTAGATGCACAGCGTCGCCCGACCGTGCTTGTACATGAAATACTCGGCGATTGCACATCCGGCGTAAGGGGCAATGTACTGCAACGGAGCGCTGTCCGACGCCGAAGCGGAAATCACCACCGTGTAATCCATCGCACCGTTCGCGCGGAGCGTCTCGACGACGCCGGCGACCGTGGACTCTTTCTGGCCGATCGCGACGTAAACGCAGATCACGTCGCCGCCCTTCTGATTGATGATCGTGTCGATCGCGATCGCCGTCTTGCCCGTCTTGCGGTCCCCGATGATCAGCTCGCGCTGCCCGCGCCCGATCGGGATCATCGCGTCGATCGCCTTGATGCCCGTCTGCAGCGGTTCGTTGACCGGTTGACGCTCGGCGATGCCCGGAGCCTTGAACTCCAGCGGACGCCGCTCCGGCGTGTCCACCGCCCCCAGCCCGTCCAGCGGACGCCCCAGCGGGTCAATCACGCGACCGACGACGGCGTCGCCGACCGGAACAGAAAGCAGTTCCCCGGTCCGCCGCACTTCGTCCCCTTCCTTGATGGCGAGATAGTCGCCGAGGATGACGATGCCGACCGAGCCTTCCTCCAGGTTGAACACCTGCCCCTTGGCGCCGCTGGCGAAGGTCACCAGCTCGCCGGCCATCGCGTTCCCCAGACCGTACACCCGGGCGATACCGTCGCCGACCTCCAGCACCCGCCCGACTTCGGCAACGTCCACGTTCTTGCGGTAGTTGGCGATCTCCGTGCGGATCACCGACGAGATTTCATCGACTTTGAACTTCATGGATCTACTTTCACTTTCGAACCGCAGGCCCGAGCCTGCGCAATCTCGCGTCTCGATCGCTTCACCCCAACCGCACGATCGCGCGGGCTAAAAGCCCGCCACTCGGGAAATGCGGCCCTTCTTACATCAGCGCGCCTTCGATAAACCGCTTCTCCGACTCTCCGTGGATCGCACGCTCGCCGTGCTCGAACATCAGGTCGTGCAGGCGGGCGAGGTGACGCGACAGACTGGTGTCCAGCTTCACGTCGCCGACGCGCAGAACCAACCCGCCCAGAAGCTCGGGATCGATCGTCTCCACGAGCCGAACCGCCCGACCGGCGTACGCTCCCGCCGCCGCCGTCAGCGCCCCGCGAAGCTCCTCCGTCAGCACCACGGCGGTGATGACCTCGACTTCCGCAACCTCCCGCGCGCGTTCATGCGCCTCTCGGAACGACGAGAAGATCGACGGCAGAAGATTCATCCGCCCCTTGGCGTTGATCACCAGAAGCGCGTCGGTCAGCAGGTCCGTCAGACGCCCCCGAAACGACTTTTCGATCACGCCCGCACGATGCTTCGCGTCAACCTCCGGATCGGTCAGATACGCGGAAAAAACCGCGTCTTGCGCCAACAGCGCCTCCACGCCGGCCATCTCCTCCACCAGCGCGTCGCCCTGCTTGCGCTCCTCGGCAAGACCGAAGATCGCTTCCGCGTAAGTCCGAGCCAGCGCCTGTGTTTTCGGATCCGTGGAACTCACCGGTAGATCTCGTTCAATGCTTCGCCGTCACCCCGTCCGCGCCCCGGTCGCCCGACTGACTAATTGTTCCTCGCCTTGCCCAGCTCCTCGATCGACTCGCGGATCAGGTCGCGATGAACATCCGCGCTGACCTCTTTCTTGATCAGCCGCGAGGCGATCTGCGTCGCCAGGTGCGCCGTCTGATGATGCAGTTGCTGAAGCGCTGTCTCGGTGGCGATGTGCAGCTCGCGCTTCGCCCGCTCCAGCGTCGTCGCAGCCTCCTTCTTCGCCTCCTCCACGATCGTGTGCTTGACGTTCTCCGCGTCGCGGCGACCCTCCGCCACGATGGCCGACGCCTCCACCCGGGCCTTGTTGATCTGCTCCGTGTACTGCTTCAGCAGCCGCTCGGCCTCCTCACGCTCCTGCTTCGCCTTCGCCAGCGAGTCGTTGATGAAACGCTCCCGCTGGATCAGGGTCTGCTGGATCGGTTTGAAGGCGAACTTCCGCAGCATCGCCAGGAGGATCAGGAAAATGACGATCGTCCAGATCGCTGCGGGCACATCGATCGTCAGCAGGTCGTACTTCGGACCGTGCCCGCTGTCGTGTGCCTCTGACGCCGCATGCGCGTCATCGGCGCCGTGGGCGCGGTTGGCAGCCGGCGGCTCCTCCGCAGGTCGCGCCCCCCCGAACACCGCCGGGGCGACCATCGAAAGCGCTGCCGCCCATCCGAATAACCTCGACATCTTCATGACCCTGGTCCCGTTCAGCCCCGATTCAACCGCCGGCACGACACACACGCCGCTCCGCGAGACTCCGCCGCTACTGCCCCGTCGCGGTCAGGAACGACCCGATGCCCTTCGCCTGAATAATCGCGAAGAACGTGAACCCTTCAATCAGCGCCGCCGCAATCAGCATCGCCAGGAAGATACGACCCCCCGCCTCGGGCTGCCGCGCCGTACCCTCGACCGCGTTGCTGGCGATGTGCCCGATGCCCTTGGCGGCGCCCATCACGATAAGCCCCAGCGCCAGACCCGCCCCGAACACCGCAAGACCCTTGTCCCCGATCAACTGCGTCTGAGCCAGAATGTCAAACATCACAAGTCACCTGCTTCCCGGGGGAGTACGATGCCCCCAATATGAATCCCGACGTTCCGGTCTTAAACAACAAAAAACGCCGAGGCGCCGGATGCCCCGACCAGGTCCGTCATCTTGCGCCTCAATGCTCCGGGTACACCGACAGACTCACGAATATCGTGGTCAGGAACATGAAGATGTACGCCTGCAGAAACGCAACGAAAAGCTCCAGAAAACTCAACGCCACGCACCCCAGCACGATCGGGATCGACCCCCCGACGTACCCCGCGCTGAAACCGTGATACGCCGGCAGCAGCAACATCAGCGACGCCAGCACGATGTGCCCGGCCGCCATGTTCGCGAAAAGGCGGATCGACAACGCGAAGGGCTTGACCACCGCACCGATCAGTTCCAGCCCCAGCAGGAACGCCCACATCGGGAGGTCCACCAGCCACAGCGCGGCTTTCACCACCGGGGAGGCGTCGGCGCCGGGTTTGAACGGGTGAGGCGCGAAATTCCAGACATAAAGCAGGGGCGACAGAATCATCGCTCCCCCCGGCGAGATCGCGTGCGCGTGACCCCGATGACCATGTTCAGGACCGCCGTGCGCAGGATGCGGGGCGGCGCCATGCCCGTGATCGTCGTGCCCGTGATCGCCGTGCCCGTGATCGTTATGCCCGTGATCGTCGTGCCCGTGATGACCGTAAGTCCCCGCGACAAGCTGGCGGTACACCTGGGCGATGCCCCCGGCGTGGATCGAAAAGAACGCCACCAGCGCCAGCCCGGCGGTGATATTGATGTTCCCCGTCGCCGTACCGCCGATGTGCTGATTCCCCACCGCCAGCCCGAAGACCGCCCCAAGCGGAACCATCCCCAGCAGGTTGTTGATCAGAATGAAGAAAAACAGCGCCCACAGCAGGGGCATGAACCGGTCCGTCTCCTCTTTCAGCAGCGGACGGACCACGCCCGTGCGCAGCGCGTCCATGAACGCCTCGATCAGTCCCGACAGCCCCTTCGGCGCAGGCTGCACCCCGCCGCGAATCAACGCTCCCTGATAGCGGCGGCCGATCGGAACAAAAATCACCAGCGTCACCAACGCCGCAATCAGCGTCATCAGCAGGTGATTCGTGAACCACCACTCCTTCGCCTGATCATCCCCCAGGAGCCCGACGCGGATCGTCGAATCCCACAGGCGGAAAAGCCCGTGCGCCACGACGTGGTCGTTAGGATCATGTCCCGCCCCCGCACCAAGGATCATTCCTGGCATGCCTTGCTTCGCCCTGCGCCCGACTGTTTATCCGCCGCAGACCAGTATCCGCGCGTCAACCACACGATCAGCCCCGTCTCCACCGCCAGCAGCGACAGATACCACGCCGCCACGCTGGTCAGGAAAAACGTCTCCGGCGGTTTGCTGATCGCCAGATACGCGCCCCCGCCCCCCAGCGTCAGCAGCATCCTCAGCCCCATCGACGCCAGACCCGCCACGTGCAGCGACGACCGCGCCCGCGCATTCGCCCACGCAACCGGTACCAGCCCCGCCAGCGACGCCGCCAGACAGATCAACGCCGCCGCAACCGCCGCCTGGGATTCCCGGCCCGGCCAGTACACCGGCGCCGCAAACCACACCGCCGCCAGCGCCAGTCCCTCAACCGCCGCAAACCCGACCAGCACGCGCACGACCTCTATCCCTCGCGTCTGCTGCTTCGCTGAAAGACGGCTCGTCTCCGACCGACCCCGCCTCGCCTCGTTTAAGCAGACCTCCGGCTCACATCCGCCCAGCCGTTACGATCGACTCGCAGGGCCTCCCGGCGCCTCTCGACCCCCCATTGGAGGCCTTACTTCCAGCTCGAGCGCGTCAACCGCAGCACCCGGTACACCCACGCAGCCAGCGCCAGCAGCAATCCGCCCAGCAACCCCAATCCGTCCCAACCGTAACGCTCGTCAAGGCGATGCCCGAGGTAACCGAGCAGCCCGACGTACGCCAGGAACTCGATGACGAGGCTCCACCCGACGCCGATCTGCCCGAGGGCGTCCTGACGAGGGTGCGACTTCTTGTCGGGCGGGTTCATACTGCCCGTCACCTGCCGCGCTGGCCTTGCCGAAATCTCGACCTGCCTGACAATGCCTCGACCGTTCGGACGCTCCGTCGGCGTCGGAATCCGCGCCTGCGGGGCGGGCGAGCATAGCGAAGCCCCTACGCGGCGTCAACGGGGTTCGTTCCAAAATGAACAAAGTTGCGAATCTTATCATAACCATCTATAAATAATCAGGTTATGATTGTTCTCCGCCGGATGTCCCGGCAGAAACCTGGTGCGGGGAGGATCGAGTGAACATCGCCATCGTAGGTGCAACCGGCGCGGTCGGGCATGAGTTGTTGCGCGTGCTTGAGCAACGGCGAACACCCGTCGCGTCGTTGCGGCTTTTCGCCTCCGAGCGATCCGCCGGCGCAACGCTGGCCTTTCGGCACACGCCCCTCAAGGTCGAACCCCTGACGCGTAGCGCCTTTGACGCCGCGGGATTCGACTTCGCGTTCTTCTCGGCCGGTGCTTCAGTCAGTCGGGATTACGCGCCGATCGCCGTGCGCAGCGGCGCCGTCGTCATCGACAACAGCTCCGCCTTCCGGATGGACCCGCACGTCCCCCTCGGCATCCCGGAGATCAACGCCGAGGCGATCCGCGCCCACCGCGGAATCATCGCCGTGCCCAACTGCACCGCCATCATCCTCTGCATGGCCGTCCACCCCCTGCACCGCCTCGGACGCATCCGCCGGATTGTCGTCTCCACCTATCAGGCGATCAGCGGCGCCGGCGCCCGGGCCCTGGCCGAGCTACAGGAGCAGACCCGCCAGGCCGCCGCCGGACAGCCCGTCACACCCAAGGTGCTGCCGCATCCGGTAATCCACAACGTCTTTTCGCACAACACCACGATCGGACCGGACGGATACAACGGCGAGGAGACGAAGGTCGTTCACGAAACCCGGAAGATCCTCGGGGACGATGCCATCCTCGTGTCACCCACCTGCGTCCGCGTCCCCGTCCCGCGGGCGCATGCGGAGTCGATCAACCTGACGTTCGAACGCCCCGTCACCGTCGCCCAGGCCCGCGAGGCCCTGTCCCG
>JABWBH010000044.1 GCA_013360585.1 Phycisphaerae bacterium
TGACGATGGTGTTCCGCCTGGTGCAGTGCGCCCAGGATCACTGGCGGGCGCTGAACGGATCAGGCCTGCTGGGAGAGGTGATCGGAGGCATTCAGTTCGCCAATGGACTCAGGATGGACGCCGCCTGAAACAGGACCGTCCACAGGATTTGACAATACCTCGCCTCCCTGCACGACCTCGACTCAGGCGGGATCGCACTCCGCCGCCGCCTCCCGGCAGCACCAGCAGCCGTCGATAGCCGTCCTTCGGCGGGACGGCCGCCCCACCGCCCCACCAAAACCAAGCCTCCCAAATCCCAGAACTGTCGCCTTCGGTTGGAGTTCCCGGTAGACGAATAGAATCCTCGTCGTTTCAGGTATTCATCATCACTTCGATGGCAAACCGGATGTCGTTGCAGCGGAATTCCACGTGAATGATGGGAAACCCGGCGCGGAACTCAAAACACGCTCGCCCGTCGGCACTCCAAGCGAGTCCCACTTGAACACATAATCTGGAACCGACGCATTCAAACGCAAATTCACGACTTCAAACTCGTCGGCCCAATCCAGCTTCCCGTTTCGGAACTGTTCATGTCGACCCTTTCTGGGGAACCAGACCGTGTCGAATAACTCCAGCACATTGACTCCTTTGACTGTGAAGACAAGGTCAGGCTTCTCAGCCTCTTCAGAACGATGCCGCGTTTCGTAACCGTACTCTACGACGGCATGATCGCGCGAAGGGTCAATAATGAACCAAACCTTGAAAGACAGTGTATCCGACGAATTCCGCGCCAGGTCGATTCTAATCAGTCCCGATTCCAACACTTCAAACCTCTGAACGTCGTAGTCGAGAAAAAAGCCATCCTCTGGATTGGTCTGCGGTCCGCCATACTTGGGGAGCCCGAGAGTTTTCACGTTGAACAGTCTCACATCGGCAGGGGCAGGATGTTCCGATTGTCGAAAAAGATAACGGCTTGAGTTTCTGATTTTATTCAGCACTGCACCGCTTTCATTCCAGATGGACACCTCCAGCGGCTCTCCCGACAATCGACTGTCCGGTCCGTACATCATTACCTTGAAAGGGTGGTCAACGACATCGACTCTATATTTGTCGCCACTCCAAGTCGCTCGCGTCTTTACCTTGCTGAGTTCGGGTTTCCCTGGACGGATAAGCGTCCAGTGAACTTCCGCCTCTCCAGCATGCAGCAAGGACCGCTGTGCGCCCGAAGCCCGCAGGTAATCTTTCGCGCAATCAGATTCACCCGTTGCGCAACCGGAAATAACAAGCAGCATCGCGAACATCGCCATCTGAATGCCCCCTGATCTGGACATGAACCTTTAGTTATCCCAAGCCGCTCAAGACTTAGCCAACGTCAGAACGTGCATCTCGGTCACCTCAGAAGGCGCCGGGACGCCGTCGATACCCTGCGGTTTTTTAAGATGGAGGACAAAGCGCTGTTTCCCTGGTAAACCCGTTTCCGTTGCTTCCGGTTGCGACGTCATTCGCGCAATGCCCACCGTTAGGCTCCGTTGGTGAGGCCACCTACTTGCATTCATACTCCGTCCAGCACGGGTTCAAGGGCGTCGAAATGCATTTTGTGTTCTGCTCGCTTGACATGCAGCCGGTCAGGATGACCTGGGCTTCAATCTCCACGGCGGGACCACATAGCCCGGCATTCGTGTATGTGCTGCATGGCGTGTCATACCCACCGCAATAAGATTCGCTGGCCGGATCCACCTTGCGTTTTTCGCATTCGTCGTCAGCAAACGGATGAGCCAAGTTGGTAGTGGAACTCCACAGCAGCGCCAGCAAGATTGAAAACATGAATTCAATCCTCCAAGGGAAGGGAAGGGAAGGGAAGGGAAGGGAAGGGAAGGGAAGGGAAGGGAAGGGAAGGGAAGGGAAGGGAAGGGAAGGGAAGGGAAGGGAAGGGGCCACAAGGCGCCTCCCGCCCTGCCCGAATCTCATCTCTGCCGTACAGTATACAATATGGTATCGGACGGTCAAGGGACTTTTTTTCTTTTTTTCAATTCATACGCTTTTCGTCTGTTCCTTGAACCACGCCGCATTCTTCTTCCCAAGGCCCCCGAATTAATCAACCACGGTCATCGGCACTGCCGCCCTTGACGGTCATCGTGTCCTCCAGCCACCGGATTCCGCTGCGGATGGCGCCAAAGATGTCGCCGTGCCAACCGTGTCCGCCTTCGTACCTGACGAGTTCGGCCCGGCCGCCGCCGCCTGCCACCGTGCGCACCGCCTCCTCCGCGAAGCGCATCGGGATGAAGTCCGTCGGAGAGTGCATCACGTAAACCGCCCGGTCTTTCACGTGCAAGTCAGGCATCTGCGCCGGTTTGAAGACGGACATCGCCACGAAGGCCCCGGTCAGCGGCGTCTGCGCGCGCAGCGCCGCGGCGTACACGGGCGGACCGCCGCTCGACCAGCCCATCGCGAAGACGTGTCGGGCGTCGATCGGCACGCGCTTCTTTACGTCGCGGACGACCGCCTCGATGAAGTCCTCCGTCGTGAACGTCATGCCCGGCGAAGGCAACCCCTTCGTCGGCCAGACGACCGACTCCTTCTGGGCCGCCGACCCCTGCGGCGCGACGAGCTGCGCGACAAGATATCCCTCGGGCAACGCCTGCCGGGCGATGCTGCTCACGAAGGGCGCGAAGTCCGCGCCGCCGTCGCCTCCCGGAAGCACCAGCAGCAGTCGATATCCGTCCTTCGGCGGGACGGCCGCCCCACCGCCCCGATGCAGCAGGTAACGCTGCTCCGAGCGGCCTTCCGCGCGCAAGTCCTCGAACGCTGCCGCCTTGTCGGAAGCGGCCGAAGCCTTCCCCGCATCCCCGCCTTTTCCGGCCTGCGCGACGTCAGCCGTCCACGTTGCCTCCACGTCGTCGAACCAGACCGTGCCCGGTCCGTAAATCTGAAGCGCGACGCGGACGCGGTGCGTGTCTTCCGGGATGTCGACCTCACCCGAGTATTCGCGCCAGTTGTGGGTCACGGGCGGATCCTGCGGCCCTTCCGCACCGATGTAGGCCGCCCACTGATGCGACCACGCGTCGCCCGGACCGAGGAACTGGACGTCAATCACCGCCTTCGTCAAAGCGTCAGCTTTCACCTGCGCCCGGACGCGCAGTCCGCGCGCACCGCCGTCATGTCGCAGCTCCTGATACCACTCCGTCGGCGGGATGTAGCGTTCGACGGTTTTTCGAAGGCGAAGGCTCGAACCTCCTTTGTGCCCGGTCCCGCGGTCCCAGGCGAACTCGACGCCCGGCACGGTCATGCCGCGCTGCCACGCCTGCGGGTCTGACTTGCCTTCCTCCGCGCCCGCGTTGGCCAGCAGGTTCCCCCCCGCCGTCACCGGGGCTTGCTGACGCGCAGCCGAAGCGGCAAGGACGGGCACGGTCAGAATGAACACAAATCCTGCACATGCATGAAACGTCGCTGTCATCATCGCCGGCTCCTGTCATTGCGAAAAAGGACGCTCTTTTTACGCTTCAGAACCGCGCCGCGCCGCAATCCTTGACGGTTCGTGCTCTGAATTGTTAGAAATGCGTCGTTGCCGCCGCGTCAAGGCGGAGGGCGACGCGGGCTCGAACGACCGCATGAAAGCACCCGGGAGGGATTCGCCCGGGCGAGTTGAATATTCAACCCGCTACCGGGTGCGCCGGCATCGTTCATACATCCCCGGTCAGGGTCGAGATCGAGTCCGGCGGGATCACCAGCGGAAAAACAGCATGACGACACGATGCAAGCCGCGCCCCGACCGCGGGCGCCGCGGTCCGGCGCGATGCGCGCAGGGTTCCGAGATCAACCAGAACCGACGACAAGGTTGCGGACGTGGGCAGCGACGGGGTTTATGCCCGTCGGCCGCAGTCGTCGGGATGATGCTGCTTTCGATGGCCGGATGTGCCTGGGAGACGCGCGACCCGCGCCGGCGGGATCTGGGGGTTGCGCCGAAGTCCGCGGAGGGCGCAGGCTCGGCAAGCTTCCGCGACACGATCGGCGAACTGGCGACCTTTCACGGTCTTGCGCCGATGAAGGTCCAGGGTTACGGACTGGTCATCGGCCTGGGCGACCGGGGATCGACGGAGTGCCCACCGCAGATCCTCAACCGCCTTGCGCAGCAGATCGAGAAACGTTACCCACTGCGCAGCAACCGGGTGGGGATGGTGAGTCTGACCCCCGAGCGCCTGATCCGCGATCCGGATACCGCCGTCGTTCTCGTCGAGGGGATGATCCCCGCAGCGATGACGAAGGGGTCCACGTTTGACGTTTACGTGTCCGCTGTCCCCAACACCGGCGTGAAGTCGCTGCGCGGCGGGCGCCTGTACTCCTGCGAACTGGAGTACGCGGTTCAGATGAGCACGCCGACTGAGCGCGTCAACGTCTTGTCGGGGCGTTCGCTGGCGGAGGCCGCCGGTCCGCTCTTTCTCAACCCTTTCGTGGAAGAGGGCGAGGGCGGGACGCAGACGGATCCGACCCAGGCTTTTGTGCTGGGGGGCGGGCGCGTGCTCGAGGACCGCCGCCTTCGCCTCGTGCTGACCGAGCCTTCCGCCAGCACCGCGATGCGCATCGAGAACCGCATTAATGCGAAGTTCGGCGGCGGCGGAAAGATCGCCGACGCCCTCTCGCCGACGTTCATTCAGCTTTCGATCCCGGACATTTACCGCGACGAACCCGGACATTTCATGCTCCTCGTGCGGCATCTTTTCCTCCCGGATCATGACGGATTCGTCGCCCAGCGCTGCCGCGATCTGGCGGCGGAACTCGTTCAACCGGACGCGCCGCACGCCGCGATCTCCGTCGCGTTCGAGGGCGTGGGTCTGCCGGCGATGCCGGTGCTGACCGAGTTGTATGCGCATAAGAAAGACTACGTGGCGTTCCACGCCGCCGCCGCGGGCCTGCGCCTCGGCGACGACGTGGCCGTCACCGCACTCGCCCGAGTCGCGGAAGATCAGACGAGCCTTCTGCGTTTTCAGGCGATCCGCGCCCTGGCGACGAACCCGAAACTGCGATCCCCCCTGGCGCCGCTGCGGAAGCTGCTTGACGACGTCGATCCTCGCGTCCGCATCGAGGCCTACGAGGCGCTGGTCAAGCTCGAAGATCCGATGATCGAGCGGAACATCGTGGGCGACGACAACTTCATTCTCGACTGCGTGCCCGGCGCGCAGTCGCCGATCATTTACGCAAGGCGAACACAGGAGCGGCGGATCGCTCTGCTCGGAGACAACGTCGAATGTCGCTCGCCGATCTTCTACCGGGCGCCGGACGGCGCGCTGATGATCAACGCCGACGCCGGCGCGGAAAGCCTGACGCTGCTGCGGACCGTCCCGCATACCGGCAGCACATCCCCGCCCGTGCCCGCCTCACCGGAGGTGGCGCGGCTGGTACGCATGCTCGGCAATGACGTTCAGCAGGTGCAGGGGCGCGTTACGGGTCTGGGGCTGGATTACACGGCCATCGTTCACGCCCTGCACACCCTCTGCGCAGAGCACGCGATCAATGCCCAGTTTATCTTTGAGGAGGAGAACCTCGCCGAACTCTTCGGCCCGCGAGAGCGCTCGGGCAGGCCGGAATCCGAACTGTAACGTCGTGCCTGCGGAATCGTGCGACGCCGGCATGACCGAGCTGCGCCCGTCAGGAAGCGGACCTGAGACCGCCCGGCGCGATCGCTTTCTTACGGGTGGGGCTTGAACCCGGACGAACATCCTGATGTGCTGCGCCGGCACGCCGGACACCTTGAGACCGCCGCCGCTTCGCCTCCGAACTGCGGCGGATCATCCGCCCTCCGTGGATGTAACAGCGGGTGCGGCCGGCGGATCGGCGTCCGCATCTCCCGCGCGGATCGTGGAAGCATCGAGAAACGCCGCCACGGCGAGCGCCGCCACCTCATGACCCGCCGGGCTGAAGTGATCGTCATACGTGAAGTAAACCTGCACGCCGGTCGCCGCGGCGCGCCGCAAAGGCTCGGTCAGGCTCAGGAAAGGAATGCCGCTTTCCGCGCAGAACTCGCGCGTCAACGTTTCTTTCACATCAAGTCCCGCCAGCAGCCGCTGCACGAATTCCGCGGGCGGCGGCAACTCCTCCTTGGCGCGAAGCATTGCAAAATCACGCACCGTCGCGGCGGGCAATTCGCCGGCGATCGGCAGAACGACGTGAGGCTTGCTCGGAGCGTAGATCAGGCAGAACTTCGCCCCCGCCGTGTCACACCGCTCCTTCATGCGGAGGACAAGCGTCCGGATCGCCTCCCACGGCTCGGAGACCTCGACCGACTCCCGGGGCTGATAAAGATCGAGCATCAGGTTCGGCGCAAAGGCATAAGACTTCGCCGACGGACCCTCCGGCGCCCGCAGCGGCATCCACGCCAGCGCCTCGCCTCCGCGGATCGGACCGTCGGCGTTGATCCGACCGAGCGTGCCGACGATCGCCGCGTCGAGGCGCTGCAGGAGCGGCGACTGCTTGAAGAACTTGCTGAATTCCGACTCCGGCTCCTCTCGAAGCTCCGCCGCGCGGAAGTCATTCTCCTCGTACAACAGGCACACAACGATCTGCGGCTTCAGCGACAGCCCCACCTCTTCCAGCGAGGCCAGATAATTCTGCGGCGCGTACCCCGACATGCCGAGGTTGTACACGGTGCGGCCGGTCACCCCGGCGAGGCGCGCGGGCCACGGATGCTCATCCGAAACCTTCGATCCTTCGGCGTACGAATCCCCGAGCACAACGATGTCATACTGCGGGAGGTCCGTCGCGTTGCGGAACCCGCGACGATCACAGGTCAGCGTCGCCGCAAAATCCGGGAACCCCGGCGGGACCACTTCGTATGAGCGCGTCGCCTCGGGAAGATCGCGCACGATCAACTCGTCCGCGCCGACTTCAGGAGCGCGGAACCCGGGGGGGCGGTGATACGCCAGCGTGTCCTTGATGTAGTACTCCGGCGCGCCCCGCCGAAGCACGAGATCGACGGCGCACGTAGGAAGGAAGACAACCCCGCACGCCGCCCCCACCCCCAGCAGTCGCCGACGACGGCCTCGCGGAGTCGCCCCCGTCCCGACGACGAGCACTCCTGCGGAGATCAGCGCCACCCCGATGATCCACGTAAAGTGCTCCCGGGAATAACGCCCCAGCAGTACGTGACGGTCACGGGCCACCAGCGTCGCCACGTCGCGGGGAATCAACCACAGCCCAAGATTGACCCCCGCCGCGATCACCGCCAGCAGGATCCTGCGAACCCTCAACTCGCGTTGCGTCATGTTCGATCCTTGTAGCCGCATCCCCCGAAACGACCTCCAACCCGTCACCGACGGTCCGCAGGCGCTCTCAACCGGTGACGCATGATACGGATGCGAAACTCTTCAGGCGAATCCGACGCCCGTATCCCCCGAAATCGCCCGCCTTCGGCCTGGAACCGACGGCATCACCGCATCCAACCCCCGGGCAAGCCCGGGAAACGCCTCTGTTTGAGCCGTGCATTCTTCCGACATACAATAAGGGAGTCCCGCGGCGGGTCGGTGGGAGGTCATGACCGGCCGGCCGTCGGATGCGAAGGAGTTCCGTCATGTCCTGGGGCATGTGCATTCAGGCATTCCTGGAGATGCCGGGTGGCGGGGAGTGGCTGCTGATCGCGTTGATCGGCCTGCTGATCTTCGGCCGCAGACTCCCGGAGACGGCGCGGTCGCTGGGCCGCAGCATCGCCGCGTTCAAGGAAGGCCTGCGCGACGCGCGGGACGAGACTGAAAGGTAAACCGATGAATGTTCCCGCGATCCTCGGCCTGCCCGCCGGAAGTGAGTGGTTGCTGATCGCTCTCGTCGCGCTCCTGTTGTTCGGGCGGCGACTGCCGGAGGTGGCTCGCTCCTTCGGCAAGAGCATCGTCGAGTTCAAGAAGGGCATGCGCGACATCAAGGAGGACGTCGAGTCTGCGTCGACCGACGAACCGAAACGGTCGCTGCCCGGAGCGGATCCTGCGCCGACCTCGAAAGCTCGATCGGATGAAAAGGCGCACGCCTGACGCCTTGGGGCAGGTTCCCACCGCGGGATAGGATCCTTCCGGTATCCTTGAGAGGTGTCGCTGTGTCAGGTTGAAACGCGAAACGACCGATCGAACGCCTTGTCGAAATCGTACACGTCCGCGAAATCCTCCAGCGCGTCGCCGGGTTGCTTCTGCATCTGTCCGCGCTCGATCGCCTCGAAGACGATCCGCCCGAAGTCAAGCGTCGTCCGCACTCCCCAACGCTGAAGCACCGCCCGCGCCATCAGGCCCCACTTCTGCATCGCCAGATCCCGCAATCCCCAGCAAAGATCGCCTCCGCGGACGTGACGGTTGAGCTTCTCCGGTCCGCCGATCATCTGGATCGCCGAGACGACGCGCGGCGGCAGGCCTCCCTCGCCGTGCAACGCCGTCAGATCCTCCCAGTCCAGCCCGTGATCCTCCACGAATTTTGCGAGGAACTCGAACGCCCGCGGCGTCGGTCCGTGAACCTGCTCGATCGTATGCGCCAGCCCTTCCCGAACGAACTGCAGCGCCTCCGGCGCGTAGGACGGCACCCCCTCTCGCATGACATCGTCGGGTTGTCGGATCAGCGGCGCTGACATCGCTTCGTCTCTGAATCCACTCCGGGCGCTCGTACGAAACCGAAATACCCCCTCCCCTTTTCTTCGGGCCCGAGGCGGGACTGGATTCAACGACGCCAACTCTTTGAACGCTCCCGGCGGACTCCCCGAAAGCCCCTCATGTTTTCTTCTCGGCATTGCATCATACGAAACCCCAGCGCCGCGTTTCAACCGGGGGGCCGTTCCCGAGGCTTGTCCCTGTGGCCGCCGGGTTCCGCCTCATTCCGATCAGGCAACGAAGGTCCGGACCCGCCTTTCCCTTCCGTGGAACCCCCGTCTTGCGACCGCCGATCTACGCCGCGCCTGACTCGTCGGAAACGCCGGCTCCGACCCGTCGCACTTCCCTCACCGGGAGGCGTTCCGCCCGGCGTACCCGTCTCTGAAGAAGTCCCACCAGCGTCGTCAGGTTTCCTCGGCGGAATCTCCCGGCGGACCGTCCGGCGGCGCATCCGCCCCCGCGACGCGGAACCAGCGTCCCGGGATGCCGGACCCCTCCGCTGCGGCGAGGGAGCCGGAGGCGGTGACTCCTGAGAGGCGGGTGATTCGTGCGGCGGCGGAACCGCCCTTTCAGACGACGACCGACCTTCCGCCTCCGCCGTCGGCGCACCCGCGCCGTCGGAAGCCCCCGCCTTCGGCGGCGTGCCGTCCTGACGCGACTGACGCCCCTCGTACCCGCGACGAGGCGGACGGATCGCGTCCCCGCGCGCACCCTCCACGCCCGCACGCGGACCCTCGACGGACGCCGCTCGCTGAGGCTCCCCAGGCAGCACATCCTCGATCGTCACCGTGATCAGCTTGTCCTCGAACGTCTGAACCTGCACCAACTGCGTCAGAATCTGCCGGTTGACGACCACGCCGTCGCCGTGCGCCGTGCGGATCCGCGCCCCGACGCGCGGCAGCTTCTTCGCCAGATCCTCATACGACTCATGCTCATATCGCAGGCAGCACTTCAACCGGCCGCAGCGCCCGGACACCTTCGACGGGTCCACCGTCTGCTTCTGAAGCTTCGCCATCTTCATCGAGACCGGTTTGAGCGTCTTGAGGAACACCTTGCAGCAGCATTCCCGACCGCACGTCTCGTAATCCGCCAGCAGCCGAGCTTCGTCCCGCGCGCCGATCTGCACCATCTGAATCCGCGTCTGAAGCTCCGCCAGAAGATCCCGCACCAGGTCGCGGAAGTCGATCCGCCCCTCGGCGCTGAAGTAAAAAATCGCCCGCTCCCCCCCGAAGAGCAGCTCGCACTCGATCACTTTGATCGGAAGTCCGTGCTTCTTCGCCAGCTCGCGGCACAGCTCCCGGTGTGCGGGGATCACGCTTTGAAGACGGGCGCATTCCGCCAGGTCGGCCCGGTTCGCCTCGCGCAGGATGCGCCCCGCATCAAAAAGAAACGATTCCTCCCCGCTGTTGCGGACATACTCCCGCACTTGATCGCGGGTCACCGACTTCGAGCACCCGTTGCACACCAGCGACACTTGCTCGCCGATCTCCAGCCCCCGCGACGTCTGAATCACCACCCGCGACCCGCACGTGAACTTCATGTTCGACGGGTACGTAAATTCGCCGATGTGCTTCATGTATCCGTAGCGCACCGCCGTCGTCGGGTAGATCTTCTCCAGCCCGTTGCCGCAGCGCGAGTCCTCTTCCCCCGAACCGCACGAGGAACAGCCGGACCGCGTCTTATGCTCCGGCTCGAACACCGGCAACGATTGAAGTATTTCGTCTATGTTGATTCGAACCAAGGCAAAGACCCCCGACCGGTCCGGGCACGACCGGCGACGGGGATTATACGGGCGGCAGGTGCGCCGCGATACCGATCCCCGGAATAAAAAGGCACTCCCGCGACCCAACCGCACCCGTCAGGAAATGCCGCGGCCTGAGGCTCCACGTAACTCTGGCTCCCGGACGTTGGGTTTGTATGAACTTACAAAAGACGGAACCATCGCTGGGGAGTGTCCCGCCTCGCTGGCGTAGCCGACCCTCACGTGTCTCGCAAGATGACCGAAGCGTCGTTCCCCCGGTGGGATGACCCCAGTGCCGTCGCCCCGAAAGATCATCCGGGTTTCATAGCCCCGGAAGGGGCGCCGGAAAACAGCCCAGCCCGCCAGGGCTGGGAAACCGTCGCTGACGAACCGGGAGTCCCGGAGGGACGACAGAAGTTCAAGGGGAGCGGTGGTCGTCGCGCCGCTGATCTGCCGTTCCATCTGGGCCTCAGCGCACGTCGCCCCACCACGCAACCGCTGCGACCACCGGCCCGTCCTCATCGTCACGACGGCGTCGCGCCGCCGCCCGTCGCTTCCACGTTCCACAGCAACGGAACCAGCAGCGAGGTCGTCAGCCACATCGCCACGTTCAGCGGAATCCCTACCCGGAAATAATCCGTGAAGCGGTAGCCTCCCGGTCCGTATACCATCAGGTTCGTCGCGTACCCGATCGGAGTCGAGAAACTCGCCGACGCCGCCATCATGATCGTCACCGCAAAGGGCGTAAAATCGATCCCCAGCCGCTGAGATGCCGTGAACGCGATCGGAAACACCAGCGCCGCCGCCGCGTTGTTCGTGATCAGCTCCGTCAGAACCATCGTCACCCCGTAGACGACGAAGATCAGCAGCCACGGATGACTGCCTGCCATCGCGATGATGTCCGCCGCCACCACCTGCGCCAGACCGCTGTCCTCCACCGCGTACCCCAGCCCCATCGAAGCCGCGATGATCGTCAGCACCTGCCAGTCCACCGACCGCCGCGCCACCGTCGTCGTGCAGCACCGCGTGATGATCATCAGTCCCGCCGCCAGCATTGCCGCATGCATCATCGGCAGCAGGTTCGTCCCCGCCGCCACGACCATCCCGCCGAGGATCGCCACCGCCACGATCGCCCGGTCGTGACGCGGCGGCGTCGAATCCTCCACCTGGCTGACCAGATAAAAATCCCGCGAGTTGCGATGCTGCTCCACGAACGAGGGCGGCGCCTCCAGCAGCAGCGTGTCGCCCGCCTCCACGATGATGTCGCCGATCTTCTTGCGGATCCGCTCCCCGTTCCGCCCCACCGCGATGACCGCTGCGCCGTACGTCGTGCGGAATTTCGCGTCGCGGATCGTCTGTCCCACGATCTTGCATGTGTTCGAGACCACCGCCTCGATCAGCCCGCGCTTTGACCGCGGCGCATCCAGCTTGAACACCTGGTTCGTCGCCGGAAGCAGCCCCCGGATCTTTTGAAGATCCACGATCGACTCGACGATCCCCGCAAAGACCAGCCGGTCTCCCCCCGCCAACCGCTCCTGCGGACCCACCGCCGCAAGCACCCGCCCCTCACGCTCGATCTCGATCAGGTACATCCCCGGCAGATGTCGCAGACCGGCCTCCTCGATCGACTTCCCCGCAACCGGCCCCCCGGGCTCCACCATCATCTCCACCGTATATTCGCGAGGATCGTCCTGCACGCTGATGACCGGCTTGCGTTCCGGCAGCAAGCGGCGGCTGAAGAAAATCAGGTAGATCAGCCCCAGAATCGCACACGGAACGCCGATCCACGTCACCGTGAACATCCCCAGTCCGCGCTCCCACCCCGGTTGTTTTTGCAACATGCCGTTGACCACGAGGTTGGTGCTCGTCCCGATCAACGTGCAGGTTCCGCCGAGGATCGTCGCGTAGCTGAGCGGAATCAGCAGCTTCGACACCGAGAACCGACACTTCTTCGCCCACTCACTGACCACCGGCAGCATCATCGCCACCAGCGGCGTGTTGTTCATGAACGCGCTCATCACGCACGACGGGACGGTGAGGCGGATCTGCGCCGATTGCAGCGACTTGGGAAGCCCGAGAATGCGCTGCGCCAGAAACCCGATCCCCCCCGTCTCCCGCAGGCCCGCGACGACGATGTACAACACCCCCACCGTCACCATGCCTTCGTTGGACAGGCCCGCCAGCGCCCGCTCCGTCGTCAGCACCCCGAAGAGCATCAGGAGCGTCACCCCGCCGATCAGCACAATGTCCGGCGCAATCCGCGTGAAGATCAACGTTCCCAGAATCACGCCGATCACGCCCAGCGTAAACCACGCTTCCCAGCCCATCAGTCCCTCAACTCTCCCGCAGCGCGTTCAGGAACTGCCGCGCGACAGCCCCTGACCTCGCCTCCGCGCCGGTCCCGATCGTAACGCAACTCGGATGATCTATCGACGCCGCAAACGCGGGATCATACTCTCCGGCGAGGATTGCGCGTTCCCCGCAGGTTCAGCGCCTTTCGCCCGCCGCCTCCCCGCGGTAGAACTCCCCTCAAACCCCGGCCGACCGACCCGAGGCGCCCGCGGAGACAGGACGGAAATCGCGTGGGGTCGCCGCGTGAGGAGGCGTAACGAATGCTGCGGTCAAACCGATGGCGGATCGTTCTTTTAAGTACGAGCTTCGCCGTGCTTCTAGGCGCGGGCTGCGTCCGGCGAACCCTCACCATCCAGACCGAGCCCAGCGGCGCCATCGTGCGCCTCAACGACCGCGAGATCGGACGCTCCTCCGTCACCGTCGACTTCGTCTGGTACGGCGACTACGACGTCCTGATCCGCAAGGAAGGATACAAAACGCTTCAGACCAACTGGGTCATCCCCACGCCCTGGTATCAGCACCCGCCGTTCGACTTCTTCGCCGAAATCCTCTGGCCCGGACGCATCGTCGACGCGCACTCGCGCACCTTCCAGCTCGAACCCGAAACCCCTCCGACGCCGCAGGAATTGCAGGAGCGGGCGATGCAGACCCGAAGTGAAGCCCTCGGTCTCAAACCCGCCGACACGTCCCCTGAACCGTGACGGATTTCGCCGCAGCCGGCCTCGAGTCCCCTCCGGATTGCGACGACCGTGAAGGGGCGAGTTCGATAGCGGAGGGATGGTACTGGGGCATGAGAGGCCCGGATCCTTCGGAAACGCGGGCGCGTTCTGAATCCTCCGGACGAAGTTCGCCCCCCCCCCGACGATTGCCCAGGGCACGGTTACTCGCAGTCGTCCGGCGTGGCGCAGGCGGCACACAGGGACGCACCGCCGAGTCCGAAGACGGCGCTTTGTCCAGAGTGAGCCAGGATGTACGGCGCGGTGGCGCCGCCGGAATACGCCACCGACTCGCAGTGGCGGGATAAGGTTGACACGCTGTCTCAGAACCCGGGTGAAAGGCCCTCCCGCGGACCTTCGCTTCGTCTACGATTCTACCGGGCGTCATGTTCGGACCGCCGGAAAAAAGTGAAAAAACCGAGCCGCGGGCTTCAGCCCGCGCGAATCCTCGACCCGGCGAGCCCTCGACATGCGATCCCCCACCCGTCCCCGCAAACGCAGCCAACCGGCGACAGGCGACAGCAGCCGGCGCGCAGGAGCCGGAAGCTGAAAACTGCACTCCCGAAGTCGAACGCTGAAAAGCGAAGGCGAAGGCGCGATCTGAAAACCGAGCCGCGCCCGTCAGGAAGCGAGCGCTTCAAGCCCCCCAGGCGGGTCATGAACCGGCGCGAATGAACTCGCATGCTCACGCGGAGTACCGCGAGAGCATGCCACCCCACCTTCTACTCCTCCAGCATGGCCAGGCGAGTGCGCCAGGCCATGTCACCCGTCGGAGTCCTGCGCGTTGGCCGGAGTCTACTGTGTGGTCTTACGCCGCCCCCACCGCCTCCCGCTTCTTTTCATCAAAAGGGCCGCGCTTCCCCCTCGCGATCCGCTCCTTCCAAACCTCCTCGATGATCTCCGCCCCCTTCAGGCCGTACGTTCGCGGGCGCGGGGGGATTGCGCTGGTGTCCACGGCCTCATACGACAGCGTGAACCCGCCTTTCCCGTCGTGCGTCGCCACCGTGGTCTTCAGCCACTTGTCGATGTTCTTCTGGAACGCGTCGCACCAGGCTTCCGCTTCTCGGCGGAGGTCGGCCGGGTTTTCCGCCTTCGGACCGGGGATCTCGAAATCCGGCTTGTAATGCGCCCCGCGGCACTCGTCGCGCTGGAGCGCCCCCTGGGCGATGATCTTCGCCAGAAGCAGCATATCGCTCAGCGCCCGCGTGAAGCTGAGGTTCTGGTTGGTCCAGTTCGCCTTGTCGGACAGACTGACGCGCTTGTAGCGCTCGGTCAGGTCGTCGATCTTCGAGAGGGTCTCCGTAATCGCCTTGTTGTAGCGCACGACGGTGACGTTGCGGGTCATCGTGTCGCCGAGTTCCGCATGAATCTTGTACGGGTTCTCCGTGCCCTCATTGCGGATGAGCTTGTCGTAGTCGGTCTTGTGCCGCTTGACGGCGCCCTCGAAGAGCGTGCTGGAGGCGTCCGTCGCCGCCTTCGCTCCCTTGCGACCGGCCATGTAGGACTCGATCGACGGCGCGACGATCAGTCCGGAGAAGATGCACGACAGGAGCGAGTTGGCCCCGAGGCGGTTGGCGCCGTGGTACTGGTAGTCGGCCTCGCCGATCGCATACAAGCCGGGCACGTTGGTCATCTGGTTCTTCGGCGATCCGAGCTTCAGCCCGCCGGTCGCGGCGTCTTTTTCGTAATCGACCCACATGCCGCCCATCGTGTAGTGGACCGCCGGGAAAATCTTCATCGGCGTCTTGCGCGGGTCGACGCCCTGGAACGTCTCGTAGATTTCGAGAATGCCGTCGAGCTTCTTCTGCTGCGCGGGCGGAAGCTCGGTCACGTCGAGGTAGACGCAGAGGCGTTCGGCCTCAACCGACAGACCGCCGTTGACGCACACGTCGAAAATTTCGCGCGTGGCGATGTCGCGCGGGACGAGGTTGCCGTACTTCGGATAGCGCTCCTCGAGGAAGTAGTAGCGCTCCTCCTTCGGGATGGTGAGGGGATCACGCGGATCGTGGGGCTTTTTCGGAACCCAGACGCGCCCGCCTTCGCCACGCGCCGACTCGCTCATGAGCCGAAGCTTGTCCGTACCGGGGATCGCCGTCGGATGAACCTGGATGAACTCGCCGTTGGCGTACTTCACGCCCGCGCGGAAGGCCCGCCCGGCGGCGCCGCCCGTGCAGATCATCGACATCGTGCTGCGCCCGAAGACGAGCCCGTTTCCGCCGGTGGCGAGCACGACGGCGTCGCCGGGAAACGCCCGGATCTCCATCGAGAACATGTCCTGCGCGACCACGCCGCGGCACGCGCCCGAATCATCCAGCACCGGCCCGAGGAACTCCCAGTATTCGTACTTGCTGACCAGCCCCTCGGATTCCCACCTCCGCACCTGCTCGTCGAGGGCGTAGATGAGCTGCTGACCGGTGGTCGCGCCGGCGAAGGCGGTGCGCTTGTACAGCGTGCCGCCGAAGCGTCGCTGATCGCGGAAGCCCTCCGGGGTACGGTTGAACGGCACGCCGATGCGGTCGAGCAGGTCGATGACCCGCGGACCCCAGTCGCACATCTCCTTGATCGGCGGTTGATGGGCGAGGAAGTCGCCGCCGTAAACCGTGTCGTCGAAGTGCTTGAACTCGTTGTCGCCCTGCTGACGGGTGACGTCGTTGACCGAGTTGATCCCGCCCTGCGCGCAGACCGAGTGCGAGCGCTTCACCGGGACCATGCTGATGAGGTCCACATGTACGCCCATCTCCGCCAGCTTCATCGCCGCCGCCAACCCCGCCAGACCCCCGCCCACGATGACCACGTTCTGCTTCGCCATGTCCAATATCCACGCGCCAACCCTCTTCCCGTGACCCCGCCAGCTTAGGATTGCCTGCCCTTTTCATCAAGCGGAACGCGGGTGCGGGTGGGGTCTCCGTTTGAAAGTGCCGCTGCGTCACGCTCGACGTTTCGCTTGGCGCCGCGCTCGAGGTTGCGCTCGACGCCGGGTGCATGTTGTCCTCGGCACCGCGCTCAATGTTGCGCTCGACGCGGCGCTCGATGTTCGCTGGTCGCTGCGGCGGGGTGGCATGGCCTGGCGTACTCGCCTGGCCATGCTGGAGGAGTAAAACGCCCGCGCCTCCAGCGGGCGCGACGGGCGCTCTTGTGGATCGGGCGCGCCCCGAAGACGGCGTGCCCGATCCGCGATCCACGACCCTGACGCGCGACCGGAAACCCTTTGCCCGCGAGGATCCCGACCGCACCTGCCATCAGATCAACCCCCTTCTTTCTTCACCACCCCCGCGATCTTCTCGAAGAAGACAACCTCATCCTCCGTGTCGATCACGTCGTCACCGAGGACCCCGCCGCCGCCGCGGGCCGTTTGACCGGCTTCTCATCGACTTCGACCGTGATCTTCACTTCCATGCCAGGCTCTCGAACGGCGCCTCCGCCCCCTTCACCACCAGCTCATGATGATGTGAGCGTCGGGTTGCCCCCTGCCGGGGACGCACCTTGGCGTCGTCGTTGAGGAACGACTATTTTTGTTGACACCCCTGGACGGTAGGAACAGAATCCGGCAGCAGGAGTTTCCGGGATGGCGGCGCGCGTAATGAAGGTCCGAAACTCTTCCGCGGAGCGGGAGGCGATCGTCGCCGCAAGCGAAGTGCTGGACCGGGGCGGGCTGGTGGTCATTCCCACGGAGACCGTTTACGGCGTCGCCGCCCGCGCAGACCGTCCTGAGGGAATCCGCCGTCTGCGCGAGTTGAAGATCCGGGATGACGGAAAGCCTTTTACGCTGCATCTTGGTTCTCGTGCCCACGTCGAGACCTACGTTGGTCCGCTGACAGGTTACGCCCGGCGGATCACGACAAAAGGTTGGCCCGGCCCGCTGACGCTGGTCTTCACGGTTCCCCCTGCCGTCCGGGAGACGGTCGCGGCGGATCGGGGTCCGCGAACGTCAGATGAGATTTATTTCGAGGGCACGGTGGGCATTCGCTACCCCGATCACGAACTGGCCTGCGCCGTGCTGCGCGAGGCGGGAGGACCGGTCGTCGCCAGCAGCGCCAACCGCGCCGGCGATCCGGCGCCCACCACCGCCGCGGAGTCGATCGAGCGGCTGGCCGGGGACGTTGACCTCGTTCTGGATGCCGGGACGACGCGCTACACCCGCTCATCGACGGTCGCCCGGGTGAACGAAAACGGGTTCGAAATCCTCCGCGAAGGCGTCTACGACGCCCGGACGCTGGAGCGGCTGGCGGTGCTGCGCCTCCTTTTCATCTGCTCAGGCAACACGTGCCGCAGTCCGATGGCCGAGGGATTGTGCAAGCGCCTGCTCGCTGAGCGGATCGGCTGCTCGGTGGAGGATCTGCCAGCAAGACGGATCCTTGTCGAATCCGCCGGAACGTCCGGAGGGGGCGGCGGCGCGTCCGAGGGCGCCCGGCGGGCGATGGCGGCGCGCGGAATCGACCTTTCCGGTCACGGATCGAGACTGCTGACGGCGGACCTCGCCCGCCAGGCCGACTACCTTTTCGTCATGACGCCGAGTCATTACCTTGCGGTCCTGGATCTGGCGCCGGAGCTGGAGTCGCGGGTCCGGTTGCTCGATGAACGCCGGGCGATCGAGGATCCTTTCGGCGGAGATGACGCCGCTTACGAGGCGTGTGCGGCGCAGATTGAGCAGGCGTTGATCCGAAGACTGCAAGAGGTGCAACCATGAGAATCGCGCTGGCGTCCGATCACCGCGGTTTTTCAGCGAAAGAGAAGATCAAAGCCTACCTTGCATCAAAAGGCCACGAAGTGCTTGATTTCGGCTGCAACAGCAACGCAAGCTGCGACTACCCCGACAGCGCGCTTCCCGCGGCCGAATGCGTGGCGTCCTCCCGAAGCGACGTGGGAATCCTCATGTGCGGGACGGGGATCGGCATGTCGATGACGGCCAACAAGGTCCGCGGCGTGCGCGCCGCTCTGTGCCACGATGAGTTGACCGCTCAGTTGTCGCGGGCTCACAACAACGCCAACGTCCTGTGTCTTCCCGCGGATCTGATCGGCGAGGAGCTGATGCGGCGGGTCATTGACGTCTGGCTCGGGACGCGCTTCGACGCCGGGCGTCACGAACGCCGGGTGGCGAAGATCGTCGAGTACGAGGCCCGCTGCCAGCCCGACGCCCGGTCCGGCGGTTCGACCGGCGCGTGCTCCGCATCGTGAGGCGGTCTGGTCCGGTCGAGCCTCGCAGCGCGGTCCGGAACCTATCCCCCCACCGCCCGAGCCCCCGCTCGCGAACGCCCGCCCCCCGACGGCGCATCAAGGGGCAACCCGGTGGCGGGGTCCACGCGAGGCTCGGTGTCCGCCAGGCGCTTCTTCATCAGCCGCCCGACCTTGAACTTCACCGTCCGCTTCGGCGGAACCGGAACTTTGTCGAGCGTCTTCGGGTTCTGCGCCATCCGGGCCTTGCGCCGACGGCACTCGAAGACGCCGAAGTCCCGGAACTCAAGGCGGTTCCCGCGACCCAGCTCGTCAATGATGTCATCGAGGAATTTCTGGATCACATCCTTGACGAGCGTACGTCGGTGACCCGTGGATTCCGCGATCCGATCGATCAGTTCTTTCTTCGTGACCGTGGACATCGGCGCTCCCGGTAGCATGAGGGGAGAAATCCGGAAACCTGCCTCAGCGTTCGGTGTCGTCAAAACAGGGTCAGTCTAGTTCGCAACACCGGACGGTTCAAGAGGAATTTTGACTTGGTCCGTCCTGACCCGGTTGTGCATAAACCGCTCCCGATCGCCGGTCTCTCCCGAATCTCCGGTTTTGCGGTTGTCGGGCAGAATTCCGGCGGATTTACCGAACTGATGAGCGGGGGACAGGAACCTCTGGCGCGGAAATTGCCTGGCAGTCTGAGCCTCCGCGTGAAATGCATCAACCCCGATCCGCACGCTACCGCCCGGATCCGCCGCGGTATCCGGAGCGATACTCATCGACGCGGCGGATCGTCGTCTGACCCGTGGAGAACCCGGCACCTTTGCCCTCACGCACGATCCCCGCAAGATCGCTGAAGAACACGTGAACCTCGGTCCCGCCGTAAGCCTCCGGCGCCTCAACGATCACCGGCCAGGGTGTACGCACCGCCCCCGCGTACGTTCCGCCGAGGGCTCCGGGATTGAAGAGCAACCCGGTGTCAGGCCGGACCCTCGGCGCGGACGGACCGCCCCGGCTTGCCGCGCATCCGCCGGCAAGCGCCCCGATCAACCCGAACATCAGAAGAGTCGTCGCCCGCCGTCGCACAATCCCCTCCGAAAAATGCCGCCGTGTCTCATCGCAATCGCAGGCCCGGTTTCGGGTGTCGCGCCGCATGAGGCCGTTGCTCCAGATTGTTGGGGGATATACCTCGCTTTTTCCACTGCGACGAGTCCGTGTTGCACCAATTCAGCGTGTTCGGACGTTGCCGCGCGATCGGGGTCACCTTGCCGCACGGGGTCTGTGCAAAGGTCCGAAACATTCGCCAAGGATTGCCGGCGAAGGCGGGTTCGCCTATCACAGGCGGCGTGAGTCTTGCGATCCCGGGCGTCACGGACGATCCGGTTCATGAGGCCCTTGCAAAGCGGTGGGTGCAGGAATCCCCGGGGGCGGTTTCCATCTTCGGGGTCTGGGGATCCTCTGCGCCCCTGTCGCTGGCATGCAGCGCCGCGTACGCCCCGGAAACGCTGGTGCTTTACCTCACGGCGCATCTCGAGGAGGCGGACGACGCTCTCGACGATCTCGAATCCTTCAGCGACCGCCCCTGCCTGCTCTTTCCGGCGTGGGAAGAAAGACCCGGCGAGGGCGCCGGCAGCTCCGAAATCGAGGCGGAGCGCATGCGGCTCCTCTCGAGGATCTCACGCCCCGCCGTTGCTGACGCCGCGCGCACTCCGCGCCCGATCCTCGTTGCGCCGGTGCAGGCGCTGCTTCAGCCGGTTCCGTCACCGGACCTCCTGGCGCGAAGTCTCCTTGCGGTGCATCCAGGGGAAACTCACCCGCCGCGCGACATGCTGAACTGGCTGATCGAACACGGATACGAGCGCCTCGACCTGGTTGAATCTCCCGGAGACGTCGCGCTGCGTGGAGATATCCTGGATGTCTTCGCACCAGGCGACGACGCCCCGGTGCGGATCGAGCTTCTCGACGATCACGTCGAGTCGATCCGCCGGTTTGACGTCGGGACGCAACGATCCGGCGCCGCCGTGGATTCGATCCTGCTTCCGGCCTTAAAAGCCGGCGACGGTCTCGGAAGCTGGGCGAGCCTGCTCGACTACCTCCCGCCGACATCGGTCATCGCCCTCGACGCACCGACCGAGATTCAGGAGCTTGCGGAAGCGTACGTGCAACGTCTGCGCGGTCCCGGACGCGAGGGTCCGGGCGTATTCATGACCGGGGATCTCCTGGCGTCGGCGGCTAAGTTCCGGCAGGTCTGGTTCTCGCGGTTCGGGAAGGGCGTGGATGGTGACGCGACCGAGGATTACGCGGTGCGGTCGCTGACGCGCTTCGAGGGGCGCGGCGAAGCGGCGATCGAGGAACTGCACCGCCTGACCGCGACGCACCGGGTTCACGTCCTGTGCGACAACGCCGGCGAGCGCGACCGCCTTCGTGAGATGCTGGACGCCGCCGGAACGCCTTCGCCGGACGCGATCCGGCTTCACCTCGGGCGGATGCACCGCGGTTTTGAGTGGACGCGGACCCGCACCGTCGTCGTCCCGCATCATGAAGTCTTTCTTCGCTACCAGCATCGCCGCCGCCTTCGTCGCGTGCATACCGGACGGGCGATCGAGTCCTGGACCGACCTGAAGCCCGGTGAGTATGTCGTCCACGCTCTGCACGGCATCGCCCTCTTCGTCGGGATGGAGACGATGCGCAAAGGCGACGACGGCAAGCTCGAGGAATTCCTCACCCTCGAATTCGCTGAAGGCGCGCGCGTCTACGTCCCCACGTCGCAGATCGACCTCGTTCAGAAGTACATCGGCGCCGGCGGGCACAAGCCGACGCTTTCCACCCTCGGAGGGAAGCGCTGGAAGAAAACGAAGGAACGCGTCGCCGCCGCCGTCGAGGAACTCGCCGACTCGTTGCTTCGACTTCAGGCGATGCGTCATCAATCCGAGGGCACGGCCTACCCGGCGGACACCGCCTGGCAGCGCGAATTCGAGGCCGCCTTCCCCTACGAGGAGACGGAGGACCAGCTCATTGTCGCCGGGGAGCTGAAGGAGGATCTGTCCCGCCCGCGCCCGACGGACCGCCTCGTCTGCGGCGACGTCGGCTACGGAAAGACGGAACTGGCGATGCGCGCCGCCTTCAAGGTCGTCGAATTCGGGCGGCAGGTCGCCGTCCTCGTGCCCACCACGATCCTCGCCGAGCAACACTACGAGACCTTCCGCGAACGCTTCGCCGACTACCCCTTCGTCATCGGATGCCTGTCCCGCTTCCGCACCGCCGCCGAGCAGCGCAAGTTGATTCAGGCCGCCCGGAAAGGTCAGGTGGACGTCGTCATCGGAACCCACCGCCTGCTCAGCAAAGATGTCGGGTTCGCCAACCTCGGTCTCGTCGTCATCGACGAGGAGCAGCGCTTCGGCGTCGAGCACAAGGAGCGCCTCAAGCAGCTCCGCGAAACCGTCGACGTCATCACGCTTTCCGCCACGCCCATCCCGCGCACGCTACACATGGCGATGACCGGACTGCGCGACATCAGCACGCTCCAGACCCCTCCGATGGACCGCCGCAGCATCGCCACCCAGGTCGTCCCCTTCTCCGCGGAGCTGATCCGCCAAGCCGTCCTGCGCGAGTTGAACCGCGAGGGGCAGACCTTCTTCGTCCACAACGTCGTCCGCTCGATCCACGCGATGGCCGACCGGCTGCGCCAGATCGTCCCGGAAGCCCGCATCCTCGTCGGGCACGGTCAGATGCACGAACATGAGCTGGAAGACGTCATGTTCCGTTTCGCCCACCGCGAGGCCGACCTGCTCGTCTGCACCACGATCATCGAAAGCGGGATCGACATCCCCTCCGCGAACACGATCTTCATTCATCAGGCCGAACGCTTCGGTCTCGCGGACCTGCACCAGCTTCGCGGGCGCGTCGGGAGGTCGAAGCATCGCGGGTACTGCTACCTTCTGCTCCCCGCCGACAAGCCGATCAAGCCCAAGGCTGTCAAGCGCCTCAAGGCGATCGAGGAGTTCAGCGATCTCGGCGCGGGGTTTCGCATCGCGATGCGCGACCTGGAGATCCGAGGCGCCGGCAACCTGCTCGGCGCGGAGCAGAGCGGACACATCGCCGCCGTCGGTTATGACCTTTACTGCAAGATGCTGGATCAGACCGTCCGCCGCATGAAAGGCGAAGCCGACCCGAACCCCCCGCCGGTGCATCTCGAACTGGAAGTCGTCGCTCACATCCCCGACGACTACATCGCCTCGGAGCGCGCCCGCATCGAGGTCTACCGCCGCATCGTCGGGTGTCGGACGCTCCCGGATCTCACTCAACTTGAGAAGGATCTGACGGATGCCTTCGGCCGGCCGCCGCGCGAGGTGCTGCAACTGCTCGAGTTGGCAGAGCTGCGCATCCGGGCGGGGCGGCTCGGCATCCGCTCGATCATCCTCCGCCGGCCGGATGTCGTATTCACGATCGACCGGATGTCATCGGCACAATCCGTCTTCGAGGACGCGCCGGGATCGGTGAGGATGCCCGATGCTCAGACCGTCCACCTCCGGTTGCCTCCGCGCTATCTCGAATCCGGGACGCTTCCCCCGGTCCTGAAGCGCATGCTGGCAAAGGCCGACGCCGCAATCCCGTGACCGACGCCGCGATCACGCGCCGGCAGCGACCCTCGCAGCGCGAACACGCCCCCCCGAAGGCCCCCTCCCCTTTCCGATCAGCGCCATCGCGCCCCGCCGGCGCAGCGACTCGTCCGTCGCCGCCAGCGCCCGCACCACGTCTGTCGCCAGCGCCGCGCCGTTGATCGGCGGTCTCCCGTCTCGGATGCACTCGATGAAATGCTCGCACTCCGCCGCGACAGGCTCCGATCCGCTTACATGCGGGATCACCACGTCACCTTCACGAATCTGCATCTGAAATCCGCCGAGACTGTCCGCATACGCCGCGCTCGATCGCGTCTGAACGTTCTTGTCGTACACCCGCACCGGCTCGATCACGTCCATGTCGCTCCAGACAATCATCTTCCGCTCGCCGACGATCGTGATCTCACGCACCTTCCGTGGGTTCAGCCAGCTCGCCTGCACCGACGCCATCTCCCCGCTCGGATATCGGTACGACGCCAGCACGACGTCCTCGATGCCCGTCTTCAGATAGCTCTCCCCGTGCGCCGTCACCTCGCTCGGCCCCGCCCCCAGCCAATACTGGAAGATGCTCAGGTCGTGCGACGCCAGGTCCCACAACGCGTTCACGTCGTCGCGGATCGGACCCAGATTCGTCCGCGTCGCATGAAGGTGATACACGCGCCCCAGCGCTCCAGAATCGAGAATCTCGCGCACTTTGCGGATGCCGGCGTTGAAAAGAAACACGTGCCCCACCGCCAGCGTCAGCCCGCGCCCCTCCGCAAGTTCCGAAAGCAGTTCGCACTCCTCGACCGTCGGGCAAAGCGGCTTCTCCACGAAGACGTGCTTTCCCGCCTGCAGCGCCCGTCGCGCCAGGTCAAAGTGCGTCCGCACCGGTGTGGCGATCACCACTGCGTCCGCAACGTCGTCCGTCACCGTCGCCGCCACGTCCGTCGTCGTCCGCACGTCCGGGAAGCGCCGGGCGATCAACTCAAGCCGGGCGCCGTCCGGGTCCGCCACCTGATGAACGCGCACCAGCGGAAGGTTGCGCAGACTCCGCACCAGGTTCGGACCCCAGCGCCCCGCTCCGATCGCATTGACCGTGATCAATCCCTGATTCATCTGCGTCACGTCCTCAGCCCGCTTCCCAGCAGCCACACCGGCTTGAGCATGTCCCACCAGCCGATGATCGGTTTCATCTTCGTCGTCCCCAGGCGCTTCGGCGGGTAAATCTTCGTGCAGGGAACCTCCGCGTGGCGGTAGCCCAGCTTGATCGCTTTGAACAGCAGGTAGACTTCCAGCCCGTATCCGTCGAGCCACGGCTGATCGAGCCGGATCCGCTCGTCGTCCAGCAGCGACAACCGGAACGCACGGAACCCGTTGGTGCTCTCGGTCAGCCGCCTGCCCGCCGCCAGACTCATCAATAACGGGTGAACCCGCGTCGCCAGCTTCCGGTAGAAGGGCATGTCCCCGCCGAACCCGCCGCCCTTCAGATAACGCGACCCGATCACGAAGTCCGCTTCTCCAGACCGGATCGGCGCAAGCAGAACCGGGATTTCTTTCGGTTCATCCTTGTTGTTGCCCGCCATGATGACGGCGATGTCGAATCCGTCCCGGCGCGCCGCACGCAATCCCTCACGCAACGCCGCACCCACCCCGCGAACGCTTCCCAGCGAGAGAACGTCCGCCCCGCGCTTCCGGGCCGCAACAGCGGTTCCGTCCGTCGATCCGTCGTCAATGACCAGCACCCGGTCCGCGACGCCCGGCGGCACCCGATCCAGCGCCGCCCCCAGCTTCGCTTCTTCGTTGTACGCCGGGATCAGCAGACAGACCCGTCCGCGGTCAGGCATGCGCGATCTCCTCACAGATCAGTCCCGCGGCGCCCGACCGGTGTCGCCGCCCGCACGCTCCGCAGCAAAGACCCGCGTCCAGCTTCCGACCGCACACACACGCCCAGCCGACGCGCCGCGCCGGCCTCCCGAGCATCCACGCATGCGCCAACACGTCGCGCGTCACCAGCGCTGCGGCCCCGATCATCGCAAACGCGCCGATCGTCACGCCGCACAACAGGATCGATCCCGCGCCGATCGACGCACCGCGCCCGACCGTCGTCGGCTCCCGCCAGTTCTCCGCATGCGCATAACGAGCCTGCACGGCCTCAAGCCGCGGGCTTCGGGGATAACGATCGTTCGTGAAGATGACGCCCGGTCCGATGAACGCGTCGTCCTCGATCGTCACGCCGTCCCAGAGACAGACGCCGTTCTTGATCGTCACGCGGTCTCCGACGCGCGCTCCACGCTCGAGGAAGACGTGCTCGCCGATGTTGCACGCCGCGCCCACCTCCGCGCCGTGCATCACGTGCGCAAAGGCCCAGATGCGCGTCCCCTCCCCGATGTGCTCGCTCTCGCACAGCGCGCGAGGATGAACCTGATGCGAACCGATTTCCGTCGTCGACACGATGCACCTCCGTCGCCGCCGAGGGACGGCACAGAGGTTATCGGCTCCGAAAAAACGCGAATGAAGCCCGCGACGATGGCGCAGTCTTTGCGCCACCGCCCTCCGCGGGAGCGGCGTTCATCCGCAGATCTGGTTGCGGATGAGGAAATACTCCGGCACGCGGACCGTGTAAGGCACGCGCCGCACGACGGTGTTCGGCGACCGGGCTTTCCCTTTACGGTTCGCGTTGCGCTGATCCACGATCTGCCCGTTCAACTCGAACGTCAGCAGCTCGCCGGGAGTGACGTTCTTGACCCGCGCGACCAGCACCGTCGCGGAGAGGCATTTCACGCGCAGTTGCGGCGTAATCTGCATCTCGCCGCTCTTCTTGCCTTTGCGCCAGAACGACGTCGCCGCGCCCAGCGGCCCGGGGCACACGCCGGTGTCATAATCCCGGCACTCATCAGGAAAAGACAATTCCCCGTCGCGCGGCGCCACGTCGTCGAAACTCTCCCAGCTCTGCGTCGCGTAGTGCAGCGGCTTGTTCAACCCCCACAGCATCGGCTGCGCGCACGTCGCGTACTCCGTCACCTCGCCGAACGAGCGGTAGTACGCCCCGGCGTACACGCCTGCCCCGTCCGCAGGCCCGCGCAGCTTGTCCAGCGGCAGGCGGCACAGCGGCAGATCCACGTAGTAGAAGCCCACCCCCTGGCTGGACTCCAGTTCGCCGAAGTCCAGCACCACGCCTGACACGAATCCGTCGAACCCGTCGCAACCGGAGTAGTTCTCGTAAAACGAGAACTCGATGTAACACCGCTCACGCGTCCCCGTCCCCTGAACCTGCCACCACCACGCATGTTGAACCCGCCCGATGTGAACGTCCGAGCAACCGGGCGGCATGTCGAAGTCGTTCGCCCAGAGCGTGTTGCAGTAGTTCCGCCCCAGGAACCACCGCGATCCCCCGACGCCGCAGTCCTTCCCGTAGTACCCGTCCGCAAGGCGGGAATTCAGCGCGTTCTCCCCGTTGGTCTCGACCCCGTCGAAGCACAGCGACGCCCCGCAATCCTCCTGGATCACGACGTCGTCGATCCGCTGCCACCCGCCCACCAGTTCATGCCGCCGGTTCACCAGCGCCACGTATTGCGGCACGGCCCGGACATGCTCATGCGCCAGTTGCAGCGCCGGTCGATCGACGGATCCGTCGGCCTCGCCGTCCTGCCGCCCGAATGCCGCGCTCGCCAACCCCAGAAACCCCGCACCCGCCAGAAAAAGCGCGCCCAGGCGCAGACCCCTCATGCTTCGGTTCATGCTCCCCCCCTCGTCGAGCGGTATGCCGGATGTCCGACCCTGAACCTCCGGCGGCAGGGACCAACGACTTGCCCGCCCGCCGATCCCTGACCGATTCTTCGCCCGCCTTGATAGGATGTCAACGTCAGCGATCGCCGGGCCGCCTTCGCCAACCCGGGCGAACTCGGCAATTATCGGCATGTTCGACCCCGGCAGTCTTGCGCATAAAAAAGCGCGACCCACAGGTCGCGCCCTCCTCGTCCGAATTTCATCCTTGCCGCCTTCGCGCGGCCGAGCGGCTTACTCGCACGGCACGTTGCGCATCAGCTCGTTCTCAAGCTCCCGCGTCGTGTGCGGACCGGCGGGCACGAAGTCAAACCGAACCTTGCACCGCCCGTTCGCCTTGACCGCCTTGGTACGCGTCCGGAAACCGTCGAGCTCAAGGGTCATGAGCTGTCCCGGGGCCGCATCCCGGATCCGGGCGATGATCGACCCGTTGTTGCACTTCGCGCGAAGCTTCGGCGTCACGTTCGGCGAGCCTTTCTGCCACATCGCCGTCGCCGTCCCCAGAACGCCGGGACAAGTCGCAGCGCCGTAGTCGAAACACTCGTTTGCATAAATGATCGCCCCGTCGCGCGGATTGATGTCCGCGAATTTCAGTCCCGACTGCGCGCTGTAATTCAGCGGCTTGTCCGTGCTCCACAGCATCGGTTGTGCGCAGGTCGCAAACGCCCCGCCGTCAGCCGTCAGATACGCGCCCTCATAAGCGCCTCGCCCGTCCGCCGGCGCCGGGATCGTCCCGTATAACCCGCACGTGTGTATGTCGAAGTAGTAATACCCTCCGGTGTCCTGGCTCGACGGCAGCGGACCGAAATCAAAAAGGAACGCCCCCAGGAATCCCGCCACTCCGGAGCAGTCGTTGAAATCCTCATAAAGACCGATGTAAAGCATCGCCTGCTCGGACGACCCCGGTCCAGCCACGTCCCACCAGAACGCATGCTGGATCCGCCCGATATCCTGACCGTCGCACGTCTCGGTCATCGCCGCGTCATCGATCCAGTACGTGTCGCAGAATCCCGGACCGAAGAACCAGCGCCCGCTGCCGAACCCGCAGTCCAGACCGTAATACCCGTCGCCCGGTTGACTTTCGTTCACATCCCGTCCGTTGGTTTCAACGTTGTCGAAGCACAGCGCCGCCCCGCAATCCTCGGCGACGCCGTTCCCGGTCAGATCCACCCACGGTCCGATCGGCTGGCGATTCTCGTCCGCCAGAACCGCACGAAGCGGGCTGACCTTCTGACCCATCGAAATGGCACCCGGCTCCGGCAGCCGCAACCCGGACTCCGGATTGCCCTTCTGCTGGGCGAACCCCGCACTGATAAGCAAACAAAGAACACCCGTCGCAACCCACATCGTCGCTTTCATGCCTGCCCCCCCTGCTTAGACCTCACTGCTCTCCTCACGCGAGCTTGTGCATTGATACTGCACTTGCACAGTGCGGATTCAGGGTGATCCGACACCGCCTCGCGGCCCCTGATCTCTAAGAATGAAGAGTTTTCCTCATAATGTCAAGAAAAAATTAAAAATCATTCACATTCTTCCTAGACAAAGCGAGGTGACAAGCCCGGGGCTTCTCTCCACCTTGGCCGGTGCGACCGGGTAATACTGAAATCCCCCTGAGGCGGCTCGCTCCGCCAGCCGGTGGGGCGGCAGGGCTCATGCCGGATACCCCCGGGCCAGCAGGAACGCATGCGCATTCCCCATCACTCGCGCCGCGTCATGCCCGTGACGCGAGAGTTCCAGATGCACCGGACCGAGGTACCTGATCGCCTCAAGCGACCGCCGGATGTTGACGAAATCGACTTCGCCGTCCCCCGGCGGCAGGTGTTCGTGCGTCCCCCACCGGGCATCGGAAAGATGAACGTTCCAAAGCAGCCCCCTCCATCGCTCGACGTGCTCGCGGACCGACCCATCTCGAAGAGCGTAGACGTGGTTCACATCCAGTGTCAGACCCAGCAGGGGGTGCTGCATCGTCATGATCAGCCGGTCGTACCGGGCCATCGTGTCCACCAACATGCCCGGTTCCGGTTCAAACGCCAGCCGCCGGCCCGCCTTTTCCGCGAAGTCCAGAAGTCGGTGAAGTTCGTTCGTCAAACGCATGAACGCCTCGTCTTCACCGGCGCCGTCATCCGCCGCACCCGACCACAGCGAAACCGTCTCAGCGCCCAGTTCCGCAGCGGCGAGAACGCACGTCTCAAGGAATTCCCGTCGCCGCGCCCGCCCCGCCTCTTGTGCGCTGACCAGCGTCGGCTGATGTTTACGCCGCGGATCCAGAATGAACCGCGCGCCGGTCTCAACCGTGACCCGCAGGTCGTGTCGATCCAGCAGGTGACGGATCCGCCTCGCTTCGCGCAGGCACGCGCTCCGCTCCGTCGGATCCAGATGCTGATGATCGAGCGTCAGGGCGACGCCTCGAAACCCGGCTTCAGCGATCAGCGTAAGCGCATCCTCAAGCCGGTGATGCGGTAATCCGTTCGTGTTGTACCCGAGAAACATCTCGCACCACACCGCACCGCAAACCGGTTTTCACGCTGCTCAGTCACCCGCGCCGCCCGCCCACGCCAGCCCCGCCGCCGACGCCGCGATCGCCAGCAGCGCCGACACCAGCGACTCGCCCGCAATGAACCCGGAAGCCGCGGGCACGGCGTACGCTTCCGCCGATCGCCGCGCCGCACGCCCCCACGTCCACGCAATCACCGACCCCACCGCCAGCGCCAGCGAACTGTTGAACCCGAACACCCACGAGAACCCCAGCCCCATCGGCGACGGCAGATACCGCGCCGCCCGGGGCGACAGCGCGCCGATCGCCGGGATCGCCACGCCCGTCAAGCCGCCGATCACGATCGCCCAGCGCGCGCTGATCGGCAGACTCTGCAACCCCTGCGTCAAAGCGTCCGCCACCGCCTTCCACATCTGCGCCGAAGGAGCGTTGAACCCGCCCAACGCCGCCGCATCCGGGACCATCAGATACCACGCGGGAACCACCGCCGCCGTCCCGAAGAACACACCGGCAAGTTGCGCCGCGAACTGCTTGCGCGGATTCGCCCCAAGGAGATAGCCCGCCTTCAGGTCGTTCAGCAGATCCGCGGCGCTGCTTCCGGCGCTGGTCGTCGCTCCCGCGGCCGTCAGATTGATCGCCGCGTCGCCCGCCGACCCCGGCAGCACCGCGTAAACAAGCTGCGTCATTTTGCCCATCGGACCGATCGGCGTCGTGTCCGTCTCCCCCGTCACCCGGCAGCACACCAGCGACACGACGAACGACATGCCCACCGCGACGACCCCCAGCGCCGCGCTGATCCCGAACGCAAGAACCTGCACCGCCACCAGCCCCGCCGCCACCGGAACGACGCCGAGCATGAACCATCTCAGCGGCACCTCGACGTCCACACCGTCCGCACCGCCGCCGAGCTTCATGAACGATCGTCCAACAACCCGCCACTGAAGCGCCAGGCTCGCAAGGCTGGCGAACACCAGCAGCGACGACCCACCCCACAATCCCCACCGTACCACCTGGATGACGCCGCCCGCCGTCACCGGCACATGCGCCGCGCCAGGCGACGCGCGCACCGCGTCATACACCGGCGCCGACTCCCCTTCCGCGACCGTCGTCCACCCGCTCGCGGGGTTCGCCTGATCCAGCGACACAAGGTAAGGCCCCACCCCGAAGTAAAGCGCCGTCGCCCCCGCCAGCATCGACAACCCCGCGCGGGGTCCGATCAGCATCCCCGCGCCGATCATCAGCACCCCCGGGTCGAACCCGAAGTTCCACAGCTTCCCGCCGCGCACCCCCGTCAGCGCCTGGGTCGGAAACTCGATCTGATGCGGAAGAAACACTCTCGCGTGCAGATCCGAAAGCCACGCCGGACACCGGGACAGTCGCTGCAACCGGTCCACCAGCAGTCCGTAATTTCGCAGCAGTCCGATCGCCCCGCCGAGCGCCAGGCACGCGATCAGCGCATACGCCTGCCGCAGGGCGTCTCCACCGCGAGAATAAAGGCTGCGCAGCGTCTGCGCCGCGGCCGTTCCGCTGGGAAACCGTAGCTGCTCGATGTTGATCATCTGCCGCTTCAGCGGCACCGCCAGCAGCACCCCCAGCAGCGCCGTGCATAACGTGAAGCTCGCCAGCGCCAACCACGGCACGTGACGACCCGTCGAAAGCAGCAGCGCCCCGAACGCCGTCCCGATCGTGCTTCCCGTCGAATATCCCGCCGCCGACGCCGTGCTCTGCATCACGTTGCTTTCCAGCAGCGTCATCGGCGCGATCCGTCCGAAGCTCGCCGCGCGCGCTGCGTTCCACATCAGGTACGATAAGACGCAAGCCGTGATCGCCACGCCGAACGCCCACCCGAGCTGAAGCACCGTGTAAAGATTCGAGATCGACAGGAGCATGCCAAGCAGACCGCCCGTCAGCACGGCACGCACCGTCAGTTGGGGCGTTCGATCGTTCGAGCGCACTTCGGCGGACCACGCAGCGTCGGCTTCCGCGACGGATCGCTCGGCGGGCGGATCAGGCTGCGTGCATGTTTCCGTCATGACCTTCCGTGTCGTCGCGCGGCGCTGAGCGCAGAGGCTCAGACGGCGCCGCCGGCGCAATGTACGTGACGCCTCAGAAGCGGGGAAGTCGCCGTTACGCCGCCGCCCGGACCCCGACAAAAAGAAAGGCGCTCCGACGACAACTGACGCCGTCGGAGCGCCTCGGATCAACAACCTCTCATGCCGTCAGCCGCGGACGCTACTCCCCCACCCACGAGAGCGTGTACTCCACCGGTTCCGCGTCGCTCACCGTCACCAGCACCACGCCCGTCGACGGCGACTCCTCGGTGAACGTGATCGTCACCAGCACCGTCAGGTCGCCCACCCCCGTCGGAAGCTCGAACGACGCCGTCCCCTCCTCCGGGATCAGGTTCCCGTGCTCCTGCGGATCCATCACCAGTTCGTCCACCGACACGACATACGCCGTGTCGTCGTTGTCCACCAGCGTGAACTGCCCGTCCGTCAGCGTGATCTCTCCGTCGCTTGACGAAATGAACACCGTCACCGTCCCGACGATCAGCCCGTTGTCCGTTTCAAGGTCCACCGAAGCCTCGATCGCGAAGGGAAGCTGGTCCGACGGCCGGCTCAGCAGTGTCGCGCTGAGCGTCCCGTCCACCGTCGATTCATCCACCGAAAACGCCTCAAACGTGATCTCGACGGTCAGCGCTTCCGCGTCCACCACCGCTGTCACCTGCCCGGAAACCGTCGCGTCTCCGTAATACTCATTCGTGCAGCCGTCGCCGTAATCCAGTCCGATCGTCCACGTCGTCCCGTCCCGCGACGCCGAAACCACCGGGCATGTCCCAAACGACGCCGAATCCGTCGGGTAACTCTCCGGGTTCGCCATCTCCTTCAGCCCCGAGAACGCCGCCGCAAGATCGTTCAGCAGCAGCGTCACGGCCTCGACCGCCGCTTCCTGCTCGGCGGTCAAACCGTCGCCGTCTCCGTCGTCATTGTCGTTGACGTTGCCGTCCGTATTGTCGTTGACGTTGCCCGACGGCGTGTTGTCGTTCCCGTTGCCGCCGCCCGGCGCGCAACCCGCGCCCCCCAGAACGCCCACCAGCCCGACGCAGCACAAGCTCATCCACCGACTCAGCATCATGAACCTCCTTGTTGGCGCGTGCTTTCCGCGCCGACGCTCTTGTCTACAACCTGCCTGATTCTCGACACCCCGGCGCCGTTGCCTCGACCGGCCGGGCTTGCTGCGATTTAATGCACCTCCAGCAGTTCAATCTCGAACACCAGCGTCGCTCCCGCGGGAATCTTCGCCTGCGGAACCCCGCGCGGATACCCCAGCGGACCCGGAATGATCAGCCAGCGCTTTCCGCCGACCTTCATCGTCGCAAGCCCCTCGTTGAACCCCGCGACGAAACCCGTCGACCGGTGCGTCATCGGCTCGCCGTCACGCGACGAGTCGAACTTGTACCCGTCCTCCAGCCATCCGGTGTAATGAATCGTCACCTGACCCGAGGGGTTCGGCGAAGCGCCGTCACCGACCTTCTCGTCCCAGAAGACCAGACCGGAACCGCTCGTCGTGCCCTTTGCTCGCACCTGTTCGAGCTTCTTTTCAAAGTCCGCAGCCTGCTTTTCCTCCGCCTGCTTGCGATCCCGGGCGGCCTTTTCAAGCTGAGAGCGGACCTGCGCCGCCTTCGCCTGCATGCGCGATGCCTGACTTTCGATCTCCTTGCGCTGATCCTCCGGAATCGCGCTTTCCCGCGCGGGGTACTTCCGGTCGAGCATCTTGTTCCACCGGTCCACGTTCTGTGACTGCTCGCTGAGCAGCTTTTCCGCGTTGCCGAGGATCATCACCCCGATCATCGCGTCGCCCTTCGCGATCTCGTTCACCACCTCTTGCCCTTCGACCACCTTTCCGAACACGCTGTGCCGATCGTCCAGGTGCGGCGTCGCCCGATGCGTCACGAAGAACTGGCTGCCGTTCGTGCCCGGTCCCGCGTTGGCCATCGAAAGAATGCCCGGCGAGTCGTGCCGCAGCAGGGCGTCGAACTCATCCTCGAACTGGTACCCCGGACCCCCGCGACCCGTGCCCGTCGGGTCGCCCCCCTGGATCACAAAGTTCGGCTCGACCCGGTGAAACGTGACTCCATCGTAATATCCGCGCTGGGCGAGATTCACGAAGTTCGCCACCGTCACCGGCGCCTGCTCCGGGAACAGCGTGATCCAGAAATTGCCCTTGTTCGTGACGATTACCGCCAGCAGCCCCTCGCCGGGCGAGGCAGGCTTGACCGGGTCCGTCTTCGGTTCTTCCTGAACTTCTTCCTGCGGCATCGGATCCTCCTGCGGCAACGCCAGGGAGGACGCGCCCGCCATCGTGAGCATCAGACTCATCCAAAGCGTCATATGTGGTTTATCTCCTGCGCCAACGACGCATTTCAACGAGGTCCGGCGTCCTGCACCCCGCAGCCGCCGTTTCCCTGCATGATGAGAAAAACGTAACACCTCTCCGCAACCCCCGCAAACGCCGACGATCCGCCACCCGCCGCGCCTCTCTTCTCACGCCGAAATGCCGTGAGGAGTCTCAGCGTGATTGACGATGCAGACCCGGATCGGGGGCGGCGGAGTTGGGCTGGATCACCGCGGACGACGGAGAATGCCCCCGGCCACGAGAGTCCCAGTTTAATACTAATTTGTCCAAAATTAGTATTTAAGCCTTGACCGCCCCGTTACCTATCATATACTAATTCTTGACGGACTAGTATAAAACTGGTATTTCGTTCCACCGAACCATCATCATGAGGATTCCTGAAAGCCCGCCGTCTCTTGATTCCTTGCTCAAAGAAGAGTTGACCACGCCTGAGGCGTGGTTGACCCTGACTCAGCGTCCGACTCCGTCGTCGTCGCGGAATCCCTACCCGCACTGGGACGAACTCAGGCGGCTTGCCCCCCCCGAAGGCTGGAGCACGCGCCGGTGGTGGCTGGCCACGAAGCTTCAGCGTAGCGGGGGGGCGAAGGTCGCTCCGCTGCAAGCCTCCGACGGTCGCCCGTTCGTGTACAACCTCGCCGATCCGATTCCCGAACGGCTTCACGACATCGACCTGCGCGCCGGCGGCAGCATTGCGATGCCCGCCGCTGTGACAAGCCCGGAGCTGAAAGACCGCTATCTGGTCAGCTCGCTGATTGAAGAAGCCGCAACGTCAAGCATTCTTGAAGGCGCCGCGACTACAAGGCGGGTTGCGGAAGAGCTGATCCGAGTCGGCCGCAAACCACGCGATCGCGGCGAACGCATGATCCTCAACAACTTCGAAACGATGAGGCGTCTCGGCGAACTGCGGGACAAGCCGCTGACGCCGGACCTGATCTTCGATATTCACCGCTGGATCACCCGGGACACGCTTGATGACCCGACGATGGCGGGACAATTTCGAAGGCCCGATCAGAAAATCGATGTGGGCGACGACTACGGGCAGGTCTTCCACGTCCCGCCCAAGGCGGACGAGCTGCCGTCGCGGCTTGAGCGGATGTGCGCGTTCGCCAACGACCAAACTCCCGCCGAGTTCCTGCACCCGGTGCTCCGCGCCATCATTTTGCACTTCTGGCTCGCGTACGACCACCCCTTTGTGGATGGGAACGGGCGAACCGCAAGGGCGCTTTTCTACTGGTCCATGCTTCACCGCAATTACTGGCTGGCCGAGTTTATTTCGATTTCCGAGATCATTTTGAAGGGGCCCGCCAAGTACGCCCGAGCGTTTCTTTACACGGAAACCGACGGGAACGATCTGACTTACTTCCTGATCTATCATCTCGGTGTGATTCACCGCGCTTTGGATCAGCTTCATGATTTCGTGACACGGAAGACCGAGGAGCTTCGTGAATTGGATCGGAAGCTGCGCATGATGCGTTTGCTCAATCATCGCCAGCAAGCGCTGATCAGCCACGCGCTGCGGCATCCAGGCGGCGACTACACGATTGAATCGCATCGGATGAGCCACAACGTGGCGTATGAAACTGCGCGTAGCGATCTTCTGGATCTTGTGAAGCGGCGTTTACTGGCAAAGCACAAGGCCGGGCGAACCTGGCACTTCCGACCGGCTGACCATCTGGAGCGCAGGTTGCGGGGGGGCAGGCGTTGAGAAGGCGGCGATTCCGCGAGTGACACGGCGCCAGGCTTCGGATCGAGGTTGACGGGTCGGGGCGGCGTCGGTATTGCTGCGCGGAAGTCCGGGCCGAGGCAGCGGCGGGGCGGCGGGGGTTGACCAAGGATGGCGGGAACGACCTGGTGACGGCCTGTAAAACGTCAGCACAACGGCGAGAACGCGGTCGGCGGGCCAAAACGGGGCTTCGGTGCGGCGCCGGCGGGCTACGGCGCGGCGCGGCGTGGAGCTTGCTGATCGCAGCAGTCTTCGTGCCCTCCTGCCGTTCTGGAAGGCGCGAGGCGCCGCCCGCCGCGTCGGAGGACATGCTTGCCCTCCTGATGCCCACACGCATCGAAATCGTCAAGCCTTCGACCCGGCTGCGCGGCGCCGGCGGCGCGGTCCGGCCGGAATCGCTCGAAGTGCTGGTCCGCGGATTCACTGTGCTGGATAACCCGGGCGCGTTGCTCGTCGGGCAGATCCGGTTCGAACTCTTCATGCATCAGCCGGCCAGCGGGCACGTCGAAGGACAACGCATCCATCAGTGGGACATCGACCTCGGGGATGAGGAAAACCAGCGCCGGTTCTGGAACCCGGTGATACAGATGTACGAATTCAGCCTCGGCGTCGATCCGGCGGTGATCCCTCCGGCGAACAAATACGTCCTCGCCGCGACGCTGAATACCCCGCTGGGGCAGCATCTTTCGGATGAGCTGGTCTTCGAACTGCTCGAAGGCCCGTCGGGGGTCACCGTGCTACCGCCACCGGGGCGGTGATGTTAGGATCGACCCACGATCTTCAAGCGCGCCGGGGGAAAAAGGATCGCGGGGGGCGAAAACCCCTGCTCGAACACGGGCCTCTGCGGGATCGGGTAGTCCTAACCTGTGTCCCTCTCGCGGGATCATACTCATAAGGAGCGAAAGCACATGAACGGGTGGAAGGTGATCGGGAAGAAGTCGGTCTGGGTTCTGGCGGCGGTCGGACTGCTTGCCGGATGCGACAAGCTCACGGTTGAGCGGTTCAACATGATCCGCAACGGGGACTCGGCGGACATGGTCGAGGCCACGCTCGGCACGCCGAACACGAAGATTCCGGGCACGTGGGAGTGGGTGCGCCATGACCGCGGGCTGGATGTCCTCGTGCATTTCGACAAGGACGGTCGGGTGGTGTCGAAGTCCTGGACCGAGCCCGGACGGGTCCATGTCGAGGATCTCCCGGGAGCAACCAGCGAAGGCGACGCGGCGTCGCGGACGCGCGTAGACACTGTGCATCAGCCGTGATCTGGGTCGAACCGATCCGGACGGCTCGCAGGTCAGATAACCAAGTCTTGGCAGCAACGGGAAGGCCCCGGCGGCGTACGATGCCGCCGGGGCTTGATTTTTTCCGATCTCGTGGTATGATTTGTGCGTTCGCGTCACGGCGATGGAATTGCGGCGTATGCGAACTTGAATCAAGCCGTCTCTTAACTTCCTTTTAGTCAATTGGTTGTATGACTAAACGGATCCGGTCCGCAGGTGCGGTCCGGGGCTGAGCGGCGGATGTACTGCCGCAGTTTTTGCGATTGCAACAAAGACGGGGATCGACTCGGAGGTCGGACCCCGCATCGGACATCAGATAAGCGGAAACAGACTGTCATGGACCAGCTTTCGTTCGTACGCAACATCGGCATTTCAGCGCACATCGACTCGGGCAAGACCACGTTGTCGGAGCGGATTCTGTTTTACGCAGGGCGCATCCACAAGATCCGCGAGGTCAAGGGCAAGGACGGCGAAGGCGCGACGATGGATTACATGGAGCTGGAGCGTGAGCGCGGCATCACGATCACGTCCGCCGCGACGACCGTCCACTGGAAGGACCACGACATCAACCTGATTGACACGCCCGGGCACGTGGACTTCACGATCGAAGTGGAGCGTTCGCTGCGCGTACTGGACGGGGCGGTGCTGGTCTTGTGCGCCGTAGGCGGCGTGCAGTCGCAGACCCTGACCGTCGATCGTCAGATGAAGCGCTATCGCGTCCCGCGCCTGGCGTTCATCAACAAGATGGACCGCACGGGCGCCGACCCGAGCCGCGTCATCAGCGAGCTGGAGACGAAGCTGGGCATCGTCGCGCTTCCGCTCCAGCTTCCGATCGGCGACGGCGATGCCTTCGAGGGCGTCATCGACCTGATCACGATGAAGGCCGTCTACAACGAGGGCAAAAACGGCGAGAACCTCCGCGAGGCGGAGATTCCCGCGGGGATGCAGGACGAGGCGGCCCGCGCCCGCGCCGGTCTGCTCGACGATGGAAGTCATGCTGGAACACGAGAACGCGACCCCGGAGCAGATCATCCCGGCGATCCGGCGGGCGACGATCGCCCGCGAGGTGACGCCCGTGCTTCTCGGGTCAGCGTACAAGAACAAGGGCGTGCAGATGCTCCTCGACGCCGTGACGCGCTACCTGCCGTCGCCGCTGGACCGGATGGCGTACGCCTGCGACAACGCCAACGAAGGCGCGGAGGTCGCCGTGACGGCTGACCCGTCGGCGCCGCTCGTGGCGATGGCGTTCAAGATCGTGGACGAACCCTTCGGACAGGTGACGTACACGCGCGTCTACCAGGGGGAACTCAAGAAGGGGCAGGCGTACCTGATCCCGCGCACGGGCAAGACCCAGCGCGTCGGGCGCATCTTCAGAATGCACGCGGACAAGAAGGAGGACGTGCCTTCCGCCCAGGCGGGCGACATCGTCGCCGTCATGGGCGTGGATCTCGTCTCCGGCGACACCCTCTGCCACCCCGACATCAACTTCTCGCTGGAAAGCCTGCACATCATGGAGCCGGTGATCTCGATGGCGATCGAGCCGGAACGCACACAGGACCGCGACGCGATCTCCGCGGCGCTCAACCGCTTCATGAAGGAGGACCCGACGTTCCACGCCCGCTTCGACGAGGACGCGGGGCAGACGATCATCTCGGGGATGGGCGAGCTTCACCTCGACGTCTACGTCGAGCGCATGCGCCGCGAGTACAAGGCCAACGTCGTCGTCGGCAAGCCGAAGGTCAGCTACCGCGAACATCCGACGAAGGAAGTGGCGTACGACTACCGGCACAAGCGGCAGACGGGCGGTTCCGGACAGTACGCGCACGTCATCGGGCGGCTGGTGCCGATCCCGCCGGACGGCGAGAAGGACTACGAGTTTGAAAACGACGTGACCGGCGGGCGCATTCCGACCGAGTACATCCCGTCGGTGGACAAAGGTTTTCAGATGGCCCGCGCGAAGGGACCGCTGGCCGGGTACGAGGTCGTCGGCGTGAAGATGATTCTCGAAGACGGAACCTATCACGCGGTGGACTCGTCGGACCTGGCGTTCCAGGTGTGCGGGCGAGACGCCTTCAAGGACGCCGTCCGCCGCTCGAACCCGGTGATCCTCGAACCGATCATGAAAGTCGAAGTCGAAGTCCCGACGAGTTTTCAGGGACCGGTCACCGGAAACATTGCGCAGCGCCGGGGCCTGATCACCAACACCGAGGCGAAAGGCGCCAGCACGATCATCCAGGCCGAGGTTCCCCTGGCGAACATGTTCGGATACTCGACGGACCTGCGCTCGATGACGCAGGGTCAAGGCTCCTTCTCGATGGAGTTCCACGCTTACCGCAAGGTCCCGGCGACGGTGCAGGAGGAGATCATCGAGGCCGCGCAGAAGGCAAAACAGGCGGCGAAGTAAGGCGACCGAACCGTCCTGGCGCCTCCTGCTGGCCCCGGTGGCGGTTCAGCGGTATCTCAGCGGCGTCTCGGCAGCAGTTCAGCGTCGTCTCATTTTGAGAGCGCCGCTGCGCCACGCTCGATGGTGCGCTCGACGCCGCGCTCAATATTGCGCTCGAAGATGCCCTCAATCTTGTGCTCGATGACGCGCTCGATGCTCGCTGATCCCTGCGACGGGGGTGGCATGGCCTGGCTGGCGTACTCGCCTGGCCATGCCGGAGGAGCAGAACGCCCGTTCCTCGCCGGACACGGGTCCGCTGCTGCGGATCCGCGCCACCCGACATGCCGGCAGATCTCAGAACGCGTTTGCCCCGGGCGAAGGGAAGGGATTGCATGATCACGTCGTGCGCCTTCATCTCAATCCTGAAGGGATAGCGGCCTCCAGCCCAAGGTTGGACGCCGCGACCCGGTTAGCGTCGCGCGGCAGGCGTCGTACACGGGGCGAAATACGGGATGGGTAGAGGCGAGCACGAGATACAGCCGGTCATGCGCCGCCGGCGCCAGCTTTGGAGGATGACTAAATCGTCATTCTCGGTTCCGCGGCGCGCTGCGAAACGAGCGTTCGCGCGGGCTGAAGCCCGCGGCTCGGAGGGCGCTCCACATTCGTGAATCTTTCCTTGACGACGAGCCGCTCAACCTTGACGGCGAGAGCGCCTCGCTCTCTTGCAGCGATCTCAAAGTCGTAGTTGGCAACGGCGTGATCGGGAAGTTCCAGCGTCACCCCCAATGTGAAATTACACGGATGCCCGGTGCTCTTGCGACGCACCTGGTCAATGCCGCCTCGCGTCTTCAGGGCCTGTCCCAGCGACGTTTGCCGCCCATCCGTGATGAACCGAAGCGCGTTCAGGAAATTGCTTTTCCCCGCGCCATTTCGCCCGACGAGAATCGTCAACCCGCCGAGCTGAATGTCACAACTTCCAATGCTCTTGTAGTTGCGGATGCGCACCCGCCGGACGCGCGCGGAAGCAACTGAAGGGATCAGACCGGAGCTCAGGTTCGTCATCGCCGAAGGTCAATATATCTCGGGCTGTGTCAGCCGCCAAACTTAATACCTTGCGCGAGCGGAAGTTGCGTCGTGTAGTTGATCGTGTTGGTCTGGCGGCGCATGTAGGCTTTCCAGGCGTCGGAGCCGGATTCGCGTCCGCCGCCGGTTTCCTTTTCGCCGCCGAAGGCGCCGCCGATTTCCGCGCCGCTGGTGCCGATGTTCACGTTGGCGATGCCGCAGTCGCTGCCGAAGGCGGAGAGGAACCTCTCCGCTTCGATGAGGTCGCGGGTGAAGATGGCGCCGGAGAGTCCTTGAGGCACGCCGTTGTGCAGGCGGATCGCTTCGTCGAGGTCGTCAAAACAACCCGCTCCCTCACGGTCGCGGTTCGGTTCTGCTCCCGTGCCGTCGTGCCCTTGTGCCCGCATGCCTTCCGAAGAACCCGCTCCCTGACGGTCGCGGCTCTGATCCCCGCGGACGGAAGTCCGCGGCTCGCCGTAGGGGATCACGTAGAGAATCGGGGCGAAGGTTTCGTCCTGCACAATCGAGTACTCGTTACGGGCTTCGGCGATGCAGGGCGTGACGTAGCCGCCGCCGGGATAATTCCGCGGATCGGAGAGGCGTTCGCCGCCGAAGAGGACGCGGCCGCCCTCCTCCTTCAATTTCGCGATCGCCCTCATCATGTCCTCGACGGCCTTCTTGTTGATGAGCGGACCCATCAGCGTCCCCTTCTCCAGCGGGTTTCCGATCGGAACGGATTGATACGCGGCCACCAGGCGGTCGGTCAGCTCCTGACGGACGGACTCATGCACGATCAGTCGTCGCGTGCTGGTGCAGCGCTGACCGGCTGTGCCCACCGCGCCGAAAAGGATCGCCCGCGTCGCCAGCTCCAGATCGGCGCTGGGTGTCACGATGATGGCATTGTTTCCGCCGAGTTCGAGGATCGTCCGCCCGAAGCGTGAGGCGACGACTTCACCGATGCGCTTGCCCATCCGGCAGGATCCCGTGGCGCTGATCTGCGGAATGCGGCGGTCGGCGATCATCTGCTCCCCGACGGTCGATCCGGGTCCGATGACCAGGCTGAAGACGGCCGGGTCCACGCCCGTCTCGCGGCAGACGCGCTCGGCGATCTTCGTGCCGGCGACGGCGCAGAGCGGCGTCTGCGAGGAGGGCTTCCAGATCGTCGGGTCGCCGCATACGGCTGCCAGCGCCGCGTTCCACGCCCAGACCGCCACCGGAAAGTTGAACGCCGAGATGACGCCGACCACGCCCAGCGGATGCCACTGCTCGTACATGCGGTGCCCCGGCCGCTCGGAGTGCATCGACAATCCGTAAAGCTGCCGCGAAAGCCCGCAGGCGAAGTCGCAGATGTCGATCATCTCCTGCACTTCGCCTTCGCCCTCGGCGGTGATTTTTCCCATCTCGAGGGTGACGAGCCGGCCGAGATCGGCTTTTGCGTCCCGGAGAGCATTGCCGAGGCGGCGGACGGTCTCACCACGGACAGGCGCGGGGACGGTCCGCCAGGTCAGAAAGGCTTCCTGCGCCCGCGCCGCGATCCGGTCATACTCCGCGGGCGTCACCTGACGGACGCTCGCCAGCCGCGACCCGTCGATCGGGGAATATGAGTCCAACGTCTCACCGCCGCCGACCCACTCCCCCGCGAACCCCCCCGGATTGACGCCCTCAATGCCCAGTTTCGTCAAAATGTCCCGCGTGCTCATGTGTCCCGCCTTCCCCGGGGCAAACCCGCCCCCACCGCATCTTCAGCCGTCGCGCGCTCGTCGGCAAGCGAAGATCCGCCGACCGCGGGTTGAATCAGGTCGGTCGGGAATGATCAGGAGCGACTGCCAGTTTTTATCTGGGAGGGCGATTTACGCGGAGCTGGTTACTCAGCCGGTACAAGCCGAAGCTACGAAGGCGGGCTGAAGGTGTTACAATCCCGGCATGTTGAGAATCAGCCGGAAGGAACGGACGCAGCCTGACGGGCGGCAGGAGCCTGAAGGGCGCGCGCAACAGTTGGACCGGATCGAACCGGGGGATCGCGCCGGACAGACGGGGCGGTTCGAGGCGCTGGCGTTGCCGCAGATCGACGCGGTGTACCGCCTGGCGCGGCGGCTCGCCGGAAACGTCGCCGAGGCCGAGGATCTGGTGCAGGAGACCTACGTCCGGGCGTTCAAGGCGTTTAACGCGTTTGAGCTGCGCGATTTCGGCATCAAGCCGTGGTTGCTGCGGATCCTGTACAACGTGTTCTGCACGACGCGCAGTCGCCGCCGGCGCGAGCCGACGCTGCTGGAGGACGTGGATCTCGTACACGCGGGCGAGGAGTGGGAACTGGAGGAAACGTCGGGCGGGCTGGCGAGCCTGGACTGGGACCGGTACGACGAGGAATTGAAAGCGGCGGTCGAGGCGCTTCAGCAGGATTACCGGACGGTTCTGCTGCTGTGGGCGGTGGAAGAGCTTAGCTACAAGGAGATCGCGCACGTCGTGGGGTGTCCGATCGGGACGGTGATGAGCCGATTATTCAGGGCGAGGAAGATTCTGATGGACCGGCTGGCGGCGTACGCCGAGCGGAATAACGTGCCGCGGGCCCGGCTTAAGGCATGACGTGCAGGGAGTTCAACAAGTTCGTCGGGGCGTTCGCGGACGGTGAACTGGACACCGTGCGCAACCTCGAAGCCCTCGACCACCTCAAGATGTGCGAGGGATGCACGCGCCGCGTCGATCAGGTGCAGGCGCTGCGCGGCGCGCTGGGGCGTCAGGGCCGCGCCGTGACGGCGCCCAAGGCGCTGTCGGCGCG
>JABWBH010000003.1 GCA_013360585.1 Phycisphaerae bacterium
CTCCGGCGACCGCTACTGAAGCCGCACCGCCCGCGCCACCGGTGGCGGTCGCCGACCCGCCCGCGCCTGCGTCGCAGCATTCCTCGCCGTCCTCACCGGCGCATCCGCTCGCCGTCGCACCGCCCCCGTTTCCGCCGACCACCAGGTCGATCGACACATTCTCAAGCCCGACGACGTTGCCGCGGACAAACAGCGCCTTGACGTTGCGGCCGCCGGCGCCCCCCGTGGCGGTCGTATTGACGCCGTCCGCACCGGGACAGCCTTCCGTGAGCACCTCGTCGCTGTTGACCGTCGCTTCGCCGCCGTCGCCCCCGCGACCCGGCCGGATCACCAGCGACCCACCCGCAAGATTGATTCCGCCCGATGCGGTCATGCGAAGGTTGCCGGGCTCCGCGCCCGCGCCGCCGGTGGCCGTCGCGCACACCGTCGTCGCGTCTCCGCCACGACCGCCGTCCGACAGCGCCAACGTTACGGTTCCGGCGATGCGGATTTCGCCGCCCTCATTGCGGAGGTGAAGGTTGCCGCCGCTGCGTCCCGCGCGACCCGTCGCGCGGGTGCCCGCATCACTCGAGTTGTCCTCGCCTTCGCGCGGCGGCGCCGGCGGTCCGTTGTAGGTCCACCCGTCGATGACCAGATCCCGCGCGCCGGTGAAGCGAAAGATCACGATCGGCTGATCCCCGCGGGGGACGACGCCGTCCGGGGGCCACGTCCCGCTCACCGTCACGGGCGGAAGCTCCGCACCCTGTTGCACGAGCGGCCGCCCTTTCCTGAACGCCTGCACACTCGCCGGCGCCGTCTCCGACGGGAACGGAATCAGCGTTGGCAGATCATCCGACCCCACGTCAAGCATCTCTTCCGACAGTTCCTCGGGCGTTCGGTCCAGCACCGAGGACGGATCATCCGTGACGACGACGCAGCCGGGGGTCGAAAGAACCGCGTTCTCGCCGATCGTCGCTGCCCCGTCACCGACGACGATGAAGATGCCCGTGTCGTGCTCGGAAAGCGGTGCATCCGCCGGTGCGTCCGCGTCATCATCCGCCGGCGCTTCGAGCGTCCCGGTCACCTCAAGGGCGCCTTCGACGCGCAGGTGCAACGGTCCGCCGTCGGACGCCAGCGTGCCCGCGATCGTCGCGTCGCCCGTTACCGTCACCACCGCGCCGTTGCGCACCGTCGTTGTGCGCCCCGTCGGGATATTGAGGGAGTCGAGGGTCGTGTCTTCCGTGATTTCCTCCGGCGCCTCTGCCGCGTTGTCGTTCCCGCCCGATCCGCCGCCGGGCGCACACCCGCCCCAGCCCAGGACCAAACCGATCATAAGAACCGCCGACCACCAGCCCCGTCGTAACCCCTTCCCCTGCGCCGCGCCACCTGCGTCCCTGGCGCCGCTCGTGCCCCCCACGCTCCCCGCACCGCACGCGCCTCCTGCTCCGCCTGCGCCGACCCTCGAACCGAACCGGGATCGCCACCCTCGACCATCACTGCGCATCATCGTGACTTCCTTTCACCAGGGAACTGCCTGCGACTCCGTCGTTCACAACGTGCGCAAGGCGCGCCCCCCGCACCCTCGCGCACGTCCGAATCACTACCACCGGCAGCGGCTTGGGGCAAAGAGGCGCCAAGACCACGGGACGGATCAAGCGCATCATTTTCGGCGGCGCCATCGGATTGATCGCCTGCTACAAGGGCTTCCCCTGCCGATCCGGCGCCGAAGGCGTCGGCCGCGCCTGCACCGAGGCTTTCATCGTCAGCTTCATCGCCATCCTCGCCTCCGGCTTCTTCTTCGCCACGCTCATGCAAGGCCTCTACAGGACGATCCGGGGATTCCGCTCGTTGATCGGCTGCAGGCGGTTCGCCGGACATGGCGTGAATCGTGGACTCGGGGTTCCTTCGTACCTCTTGCCTCGTTGTCTGTGGTCTTTCTCGAACACTTCCTTACGGGCGCAGCTTCAAAACCGAGCCGCGCCCGTAAGAAAGCGGGGGTTCCGAGTCCTTCAAGCGGGTTATGAGACAGCGTCTTAGTTCCGCCCGGGGGGGGCGCCTGCGTTCGCGCCGTTCATCACGGCGCGGCGGACCCACTGTCCCTGTTCGTAGGAGAAACGGCGCAGGGCGACCCGCTCCTTGTTGAGCGGTCCGCCGCCTTTGATGACGCGGTAGAATTCGTCCCAGTCGGGCGTGCTGAACCCCCAGCGGCCGGTCTTTTCGTCGAGCTTCGCCAGAGGGTCCGGCGTCACGTCGAAGGCGCCGTCCGGCTTGCGCAGAACCATCCCGTCCAGGCCCTTGCGCACGACGTTGATCTTAAGTCCCAGGTCCAAGGCCGCAGGGGAAAAGCGGTCCACAAATTTCTGGCGCAGCTCGTCATTTGTGGCGGTCTTGATCCGCCAGCGCATAAACGGCGCGGTCTTCACCGAATCCTTGTCCGGCGGACCGAAGAACATCACGCAAGGCCACCACCAGCGGTCGAACGCCTCCTGCATCATCTGCTTCTGCCGCTTCGTGCCGCTCATGAGCGTGAGCACCATGTCCTCGCCGCTCTTGAAGTGAAACGCCTCCTCCATGTTGATGCGCTTCATCGTGCGGACATAAGGCCCGTAGCTGCCGTCGGCGAGCGACTTCTGGTTCATGATCGCGGCGCCATCGACCAGCCACTGGATCGCGGCAACGTCCGCCCAGGTCGGCGCGGGGTAGTTGAAGACGTTGTGATAGCGGGTGCGCCCGGTGATCAGGTCGCGGAGCATCGCGTCGCGCGATTTGCCCAGATCCTGCGAGACGCGGTAGAGCATCTGTCCGTGGCCGACTTCGTCCTGCACCTTGGCGATCAGCGCGAGCTTCCGCCGCAGACAGGGCGCCCGCGTGATCCACTCCCCCTCCGGTAGCGCCCCGACGATCTCGCTGTTGGCGTGATGCTCGGCCATCTTGAGCATCCCCGCGCGATAATTGTGCGGCATCCAGTCGCCCGGTTCGATCAACTCGCCGCGGTCGATCCGCGCCTCGAACGCCGCGAGCTTCTCCGGATCTTCCTGGAGGTTCCAGTCCACCTTGATCTGCTCCGTTCCGCCGCCGCAACTCATCTCGGTTCTCCTCGTTTTTCCGCCCGAATTCTGAACTTCGGCTCGGAGGGACGACGTCAATCACCGCCAGATGAACCAGGGCGATGTCTATCGTGCCAACGTGCCCGCATCATCAAATGACCCCGCAGCGCCTGGTTTCTCCCCGACCCAGGGGGTACGCCGGAACACCTTGCCTCTGATTATACGTTTCAACGGGGTTCGTCGATACCGCGTCCCTGGCGGAGAGGACGCCTGCCTCACACCGCCGACGGGTCCGGCGCCGTCGGCGGCGCGGGCGCCAGCGGCGGATGATGAGACGCGGGAGGGGTGCCGTCTTCGCGGGAGGGGATCGCGCCGCGCGCCGCGCCGGACGCGATGACGGGTGACCCGGTTCCGGCGGCGTGACCTGCTTCCGGGCGAGACCCCGCCGCGGGTCTGATCTTCGTCTCGGTCGGCGCATCCGCGCCTGCCGAAGCATGCCGTTCCTCCGGCAACGGTTCGCCGTAAATCCAGACCTTCAGGTCCATGAACAGCGAGAAGAGCGCCGGAACGAGCACCAGCGTGAAGATCGTCGAAGCGGTCAGCCCGCCGGTCATGACGCTGCCGATCCCCCGGTACAACTCGCTGCCCGGACCGGTCATAAGCACCAGGGGGAGCGTGCCGAACACCGTGGTCATCGCGGTCATGAAGATCGGGCGGGTGCGCGTCCGCACCGACTTGATGACGGCGTCGGTGTGCGAAAGCCCGCCCTCGCGCATTTCGTTAAGCGACTGATGCACGATCAGGATCGCGTTGTTCACCACCACGCCGATGAGGATGACGAACCCGAGCATCGTCACGACGTCGAGCTGCTGAATCGGCGTGTAAGGATCGTAGGAACTCCGCCAGCTCACCCACCGCAGCGTCGCAAACCCGCCGACCACCGCCAGCGGAACCGAGAAGAGAATCACAAAGGGGTACGCGAACGACTCAAACAGCGCAGCCATCAGCAGGTAGGTGATGATCACCGCGAGCATCATGCGCGACTGAATCAGCTCGAACGTCAGGTGATAGTTGTACGCAAAGAACCCCAGCGCCAGCAGACACGCGGCAAGTACGATCGCCCGCATCCCCCAGCGTCGTCCGTACCGCGCGCCGACGGCCAGCGATCCGATGACCGCCAGCAGCCCCAGCGCCGCCATCGTCAGGGTCGCCGACCCGGCGAGCAGGCGCGGACCGCGGACCAACCCCTGAAAATCGCCGATCAAAGCGTGCCGCGTCTGCGTCAGCTTCCCCGCCGTCCCGGACAGAGACACGAACACCGACGGCGGAATCACCCCCGCCGTGCGCATCGGCGCGATCACTTCGTTGCTCAGGTCGTCCATCGTCGTCTGAAGCGGGACGCCGGGCTTCGGCTGCACGGAGAGCGTCACGGAAGGCATCTGTTCGATGTGGTTGATCTGCTGCGGCGCGGTGGTGCGCTCGATGAGGACAACGCTCGACAGCGGCACGATGTGCTGGCGCGGGGTGAAGATCGGCGTTCCGGCGATCGTCTCGAGCGGGGCGCGCTCGTCGCGGGCGATCTTGATCGCCATGTCGATCTTGTCGCCGCGATCGTTGTACTCGCCGACGAAGGCGCCCTCGACGCAGGCGCGCAGGATGAACCCCACGTCGGACGTGGTCAGCCCGACGTCGGCGGCCTGCGCCCGCTTCGGCGTCATGCGGATCTCGGGGCGGCCGAGGTCGAAGTTGCCCGGGTTGGGCTGCGGGTAGTTGTATCCGCGTCCCATGATGGCGCCCTGGAGGGCGGACGCGACCGACACCACCTGTCCGAGGTTGTCGCCGCGGATGTCCACGTCGACCGCGTTGCCCGATCCGGTCCCGCTGTTGAACAGGGAGAACTGAAAGAAGACGGGGAATACGCCGGGGACGCGCATCGCCGCGTGGCTCATGTAGTTCACCAGGGGGCGCACGCGCATCTCGTCCTTCGAGGTGCAACCCATGAAGGCTCCGCCGCCGAACGACACAAAGAAGAAATCCTGGATCGGAGGAGGGACGATCTGCACCGGAACCGTGCCGCCCGGTCCCAGCATCATTTCCACCGGCGGGAGCGCCGCCGCCTCCGCCGAACCGGGCGCCGCCTCCCACGAATGCCGCACGCCGTCGGTCGGATCCTCAGGCGCGCCGTCCTCGACGATCGCCGCCATCTGCTTGAACTCCTCCACCGAGTAACCGGGCGGAGAGATCAGGAATCCGAAGACCAGGTTGCGGTTGCCTTCGGGCAGGTAATCCAGATCCGGGGCGAGCAGCCAGCTCCCCACGATCGACAGTGCGGTCAAACCGAGCACTACCGCGACGCGCGACCCCGCGCGCCTCAGGATCAGGCGGTTCAACGAGCCGACCCACTCGGCGAAGAACCACGGCTTGTCGCCACGCAACACCGACGCCTCCCCGCCCAGCACCCGCGCCGCCAGCGTCGGAATCACCAGCACCGACACCAGCAGCGACAACCCCACCGCAGCCGAAATCGCGATCGCGATGTCCTTGAAGAGCTGGCCCGTCTCCTCCTGGATCGTGACGACCGGGATGAACACCGCCATCGTCGTCAGCGTGCTGGCGAGCACCGCCGTCCAGACTTCGCGAGCGCCGTCGAACGCGGCCTGAAAGCGCGGCTTGCCCATCATGCGGTGGCGGTACGTGTTCTCCAGCACGACAATCGCGTTGTCCACGACCATCCCCACCGCGAACGCCAGCCCCGCGAGCATCACGACGTTGAGCGTGCGCCCCAGGGCGTGAATCACCAGGAACGTGCCGATGATCGAGATCGGGATCGCCACGGCGATGACGCCCGTCGCGCTGGGACTGCGCAGGAAGAGAAAGAGGACGACGATCGTCAGCAACCCGCCCACCCAGATGTTCTGGATCACCAGATCGATCGCGCCGTTGATGTACGTCGTCTCGTCGTAGACCTGCGATAACGAAAGATCCAGCCCCATCGGACGCAGAATGTCCCGGTTGACCACCTCGATCTGGCGCTTGAGGTTGTCCATCGCGGTCAGCACATTCGCGCCCGTCTCCTTCCGCGCGGGCATCGCGATGACGAACTCGCCCTTGCTCTTGACGAAGCTGATCGGCTTCTTGAACCCGTCCACCACCGTCGCCACGTCGCGCACCAGCACCGGTCCACCCTCGCGGTAGGCGATGACGGTCTCCTCGATCTCGCGCAGGCTGGTGAACTCCCCGACCGTCCGGTAAGCGAAGTCACGCTTGCCCTGAAGGATCGTGCCCGCGGAGACGTTGCGGTTCTGGCGGCGCAGGGCGCTGTCCAGATCGCTGAAGGTCAGGCCGCGCGCCGCCAGCTTCGGCGCGTCCACGACGACCTGCACCTCGCGCTCCAATCCGCCGTAAACGTCCACCTCCGCGATGCCCTCGGCACGCTCCAGCAGCGGCTTGACGTTGTCCTCCACGAACGTCTTGATCTTCGCAACGTCAAAGTCCTTGCCGCTGCTTAAGATCATCCACGCGATCGTGTTCTCCATGTCGTCGTCGGTGGCGACGACGGTCGGCTCGTCCACCTCCTCCGGATACGCCTCGACCTGCCGCAGCTTATCCGACACGTCGCGCAGCGCGGCGTTCTTGTCGACGCCGACGGGAAACTCAAGCTTGACGACGGCCATCCCCTCCTGCGCCGTCGAAGTCATCTTGACGACGTTCTTGACGCTCTTGAGCTTCTCCTCCTGGCGGTCGATGATCTCGCTTTCGACTTCCTGCGGACTGGCGCCGGTCCACATCGTCGTGACCGTGACGAAGGGACGGTCCACGTCCGGCGTAAGCTGCTTCGGAATCTCGAAGACGCTGCGGAACCCGAAAAGCACGATCAGCGCAACGCCGACCGCCACCTTGACGGGGTTGTGAATGACGAACTTGATCGGGTCCAACTAGCGACCCTCCTTGCGCTCGCCGGTGCGGGATTCCGCTCCTTTCGCGTCACCGGGCTGACCCTCGGGTGGTCTGCCCGGCGGTGGGGGGGCGGGCGTCGGTGTTCCGAAGGCGTCCACCGGGATGACGGGCATCGGAAACGCGATGCGCTCGTTCCCCCGGCTGGCGACCTGCGCTCCCGGCGCGATGTTCCCCGACGTGATCGTGATCCACTCTTCCACGCCCAGACCGGTCGTCACGGGCGTCGGCATGCCCATCACGCCGCCTTCGCGTCCCGGAACGATCAACGTGACGTAATCCACGCCGTCCCGCTGCACGACCGCGTCCTTCGGAACCGCGACCGACTCTCGCTTCGGACCGCCCGCCAGCGTGACCCGCGCGAACATTCCCGCCGCGAGACGACCGTCCGCGTTCGGCGCCTCGATCTCGACCGGAAACGTCCGCGCCTGCTCATTGCCCTGCGGAATGATGTGTTTCACCCGGCCCGTGATTGTCTCGCCCAGCGCTTCGACGCGGATCGCCGCCTCGTCGCCGACCTGAATGAAAGGCAGCGCCGACTCCGGTGCATCCACGCGCACCAGCACGCTGCCCAGATCCGCCAGATCGATGACCCTTCCGCCCGCGTTAACCCACTCCCCAACCTCGACGACTCGGCTCACCACGTGTCCGGCAAAAGGCGCTTCGATCGTCGTCTTCTCGACCTCGCGGGCGAGGCGATCCACCACCGCCTGCTGTTCGGCGACCTCGTTGGCCGCCCGCGCGATCGTCTCCGCTCGCGGACCGCGCTGCGCCATCTCGAACTCCGCCCGCGCCGCAAGATGCCGCTGCGCCGCCATCTCGTATTCCGCTCGCGCGTCGTAGACCTCACGCATCGACCCCGCCTCGGACCCGGTGTACAACTTCTCCACCCGTTCCTGCTCGAACTTCCAGCGTGTGACCCGCGCCTCGGCTTCCTTCGACATCGCTTCAAGCCGACGCAAGTCCTCCTCGCGGGTTCCCGCCAGAAGTTCGCCGTGAATGTCCTTCAACGCCGCCAGCCGCGCCCTCGCCTCCGCCAGCCGAAGCTCAAGCACGTCCGCGTTCAGCCGGCAGATCAATTGCCCCCGTTCCAGGCGGTCACCCTGCCGCGCCGGCATATCCGCCACCAACCCGGCCACTTCCGACCCGATCTGGCTTCGACGCACCGGAGCCAGCGTCCCGACCAGCGTGACGGGCATCTCGGTCTCGATCACCCGGGTTTCGGCGACGACGACCTTCGTCGGCGGCATCTGTGCATTTGACCGCCCCTCAAGAAGGAACGCCGCAATGACGCCCGCCCAAGCCCAGCAAGAGAATCTCGGTTTTGTATTAAACATCTGTGAATTCACCAGAAACCGGTGGAGCGCCCCCGCGTTTATCCCCGGCGAGAACGCAACCCCTCGAAGCGTCGAGAGGAAATTAAACGCGTCGCAATTATTTCAGGATGGTAGCAATCGACTTAAGGCGTGGCAATTCGTCAACCCAGCAATGCGCAAACCGATCGACTTGCACGACATGCTAACACCCCCGACCAGCGCACTCGAACTATCATACCTCAATACTTCCTGAGTCATTAACCGCAGTCCGTTGCCCCACGAATTGCGACAATCGTCGGCGTTCCGCTCCGCGTCCCGGTTACAATCCTGCAAGATGGCACGAACCGCGATCAACCCGGTCCGACGTCTCCTCACCGACCAACTCGGGAGAGCGACGCATGCGATCCTCGAGGCTGTCTACCCTCGATGTTGCCTGATCTGTCGGACGGGGGCACCCGAGCCGGGAACCGAGTTCTGCAAGCCGTGCGGTGAGGGCTGGGCGGATGATATCGGCGTCCCCGGCTGTCCCTCGTGCGGATCGGTTGTCCCGCCGGTTCCTTCGCGGGACCGTCGTTGTCCCGCATGTCGTGACATGACCCTCCCGGTACACGGCGCGGTGCGCCTCGGCGCATACGGACCGGCCCTGCGAAGGCTCATCACCGGCGCCAAGTACGAAGGCCGCAGCGAGGTGCTCGCGCTACTGGGAGAGGAACTCGCCCGATCCGTCCTTCGCGAGCCGTGGGGGACGACGGTGGACGCCGTGATTCCGGTGCCCAGTTCCTGGTCGCGCCGAGTGAGCCGCCCGCTGCACCTGCCCAGCGAGTTGGCGCACGTCCTCAGCCGAAGACTGCACCGGCCTGTGATGCGGTTGCTGGAGCGCGTCGGTCACCCCCGACCGCAAACCGGCCTGACGATCACGGCCCGACGGAACAACGTGCGCGGCACCTTCCGGCTGGCGCGCGGGGTGACGATCGAAGGCAGCTCGCTCCTCGTGGTGGACGACGTGATGACCAGCCGAGCCACGGTGTTCGAATGCGCCCGGGTGCTGCGTCGCGCCGGCGCGGAGAGCGTGTATGCGGCGACCGTTGCAAAGACCGAGCCGCCTCGGGCGCTTCCTTTTATCGGCATGCCCTCGTGAGACAGAAATGCGGGCCGAGAACTCCGTGACCGGCGGGACGTCTCAAAATGCCTCAGATCGTTCGTCAAGGCTTGCGCCGCTGCTCAGTCCTCCGCGCCCGATCACGTGGTCAACTACAGATGTCGAAACTCCCGGAAAACGTCGCCTTAATCCCGCCTTAGACGATCCGGCAAGCCGTCGCTCATCATTATGATGGCGCTTGACGCGAGGAGAGCCGGGCAGGTTCGCTGCGTCACATGCCGACATGGTTTCCGCGACCTCGGCGGGCTAGGATTTGCTTGAGGCGTTCCGCGGTGATGCGTACCAGAAACAGATTCAATACAGGGGGGACATTCGGCTGCGCCTCACCCGGAAACACGCGGATCGGGTGGGTGCTTTGCGCATACCTGCTGGTCGCCGGCGCTGCGGTCGGTCATGCGCAGTCGGAGCGGGTGTTTCACGATCCGGTTGAGGACGCCCGCATCCGCCGCACCGATGTCGGCGACGACGGTCCGTATGATCCGCTGGAGCACGCCCCCGCCGAACTGACCTCGATCGCCCTCGGCGCGTGGGCGCCGCTGAATCCGTCGCGTCATCTCTTCGAGGGGCGCTTCGACCGGCAGGGGGGGTTCGTCCGCCTCGACCTGATCCTTGCCGGATTAATGAATCCGCCCGGGCAGGTCGCCAAGTTTTTCGACCCTTATGCGTTCGGACCGAACCCGGTCATCGGCTTCGTCGAGATCGACGTGGACGCGGACGTGCGGACCGGCGGCGAACTGCGCTCGCCGATGCAGCGCTATCTTGGCGCGGCGGCGCGCTTCGGGGGACTTCCGTCAGAGCCGCGCTTTCACGACCGGGCGGCGCGCTGGTTCGAGGATTTCCTCCTCGGATTCAACGAGCCGCCTTTCACGAAGCGCCACGGCGAGGAGTTTCACCTAGACTTCGTCGGCGAGTTCGTCGCCGACGGATCGATCCTCATCATCGACGGCGACGACGACCGTCTGTTTGAATGCGGCGAGACGTGGTGGGTCGTCGCGCCGCTCTTTCACCGAGCGCACGGGTACGAGCGCTACAGCTTCGCCTCCGGCTGCGGGCGACCGGGGCAGTACATGCCGTCCGAGTCGGTCGTCCAGTTCTCGCACGATGACAACCTTAATCAGACGACGATCTCGCTCGTCTTCCCGCTGACCAACGAAGCTGACGCTGAGCGCCGCAACGAAACGCCGCAGCGCAACGACGGAAACGCCTGCAACCAGTCCTCGGTTCTGGAGGCTCTCGCCGACCTGGTGATCGGAGCACAGTGGTACTTCGAGCATCCCAGCGGCGAACCGGAGGAGGACATCATCCTCGCCTGGCGCGACAAGAACCCGCGGGATCACCTTGACCCCCACGGTTGGACCCTCACCGCCACGCTCGGTGTGCCTTACTCGCGCGAGGATCCGGATAGCCTGCTGGTCGTCTACACCGACGTGTTCCCGAACCCCGTGCTCGGCGACGTTAACGGCGACGGTGCGTCCGACGAGTCCGACCGGGCGGCTACCGCCGAGTTTGTACGTCTCCACGGAGACGGGGGCACGTTCACGATCCGGCGTTTCGCGTACGACTTCAACGTTTTCGACATCAACTACGACGGCGCGGTGGACGCTTTTGACGTCAACCAGCGCCCGCGCCCCGGCGACGCCGACGGCGACGACGACGTGGATCTCTTCGACGCCCGCGCGTTCTGGATCTGCTTCGGAGAGCAAGGCCCGATGCCGCCGCCCTGCCGTCTGATGGACTTCGACCAGGACGAGCGGATCACGCTGCGCGACTACCGCCGCTTTGTCCAGCAGATGCGCGGTCCGCGCAGACGGTAGGCGGACCTGCGTCCTTGCCGTCGCAGCGGCGACGCGCGGCGGGATCCCGGGCGAGACGGCCGGTCCTGCGAAGATCCCGCCCCGTCGGGGCGTTCGAACCTCCCGCCCGGCGTCGAGGAGCAGCGCGGAATCACGCGGTGCGGATGATAACCGGAAAATTCCTTGGCGCAGGCCGAGTGCGCCTGCTACAATAGAAGATAAGAAGATGGTTATATATTGAATACGCCGTCCGGGGCCGGTCTTGCGGAGCAAGCGTCATGCGTCAATCTCGACGATGGAAATCCCTGAAAGCCCGTCTTGGGTTCCGAACCGCCGGGCGTGCGCGTGTCGCGCTGGCCGCAGGTGCCCTGGTTGTCGGGATCGCCGCAGCGGCGGTTGTCCCCACCACGCTGCGGGACTTTCACCTTCCGGGAACGCAGGTCGGCGACGTCGCCGTCGACGTGATCCGTCCTTCCCGGTATTGCGCGGAGTGTCACGCCTTTTACGACCGGGACGTCGAGCCGTACTCGACGTGGTCGGGCAGTCTGATGGCGCATGCGGGGCGGGATCCTCTCTTTTACGCCCAGATGACGCTTGCCAACCAGGACGTGGGGGAAGTCGGGTACTTCTGCCTGCGCTGTCACGTTCCGATGTCGATGGTGACGGGTCACGCTCTGGACGCGGACGGGAGCACCCTCGACGCGGTGGACCGCGAGGGCGTCTCGTGCCACTTCTGTCACAGTCTGGTCGATCCGGTGTACCGCCCGGACGTCAGCCCGGCGGAGGACAAGGCCGTGCTCACGGCGCTCGCGGAGGTTCCGGCGCATTACGGGAACGCGATGTTCGTGCTGGATCCCTCGGGAACGCGTCGCGGTCCGCGCGAGGACGCGGACTCGGGTCATCCGGTCGTGCCCTCGCCGTTTCATCGCAGCGCCGACCTGTGCGGCACGTGCCACGACGTCGGCAACGTCACACTCGAACGCCGCTCGGACGGCACGTTCAAGTTCAACGAGATTGACTTCCCCGTTTCGGATACGGATCCGACGCATCACTTTCCTCTCGAACGCACGTACACGGAGTGGAAGCTCAGCGCCTTTGCCGCCGGCGGGGTGGACATGGGCGGACGGTTCGGCGGCGATGGGGGAGGCGTCGTCAGCACGTGTCAGGACTGTCACATGCCGCGCACGACGGGTCAGGCGTGCTTCTTCGGCCCGACGCGAGAGGATCTCGCGCGGCATACGTTCGCCGGGGCGTCCGCCTGGGTGCTTGAAATCATCGCGGATTACTACGGTGATGATCCCGACGTCGACGAAGACGCGCTGCGCGACGGGCGCGAGCGCGCCGTGGATATGCTGCGCCGCGCCGCCACCCTCGAACCGCGTCAGGAAGGTGGAACACTGGTCGCGCGCGTGATCAACGAGTCCGGTCACAAGCTGCCGACCGGGCACATCGAGGGACGACGCGTGTTTCTTCAGGTTCGCGTGTTCGACGCCGAAGGGTCGCTGCTCCGCGAGTACGGCGCTTACGACGCAAATCGCGCCGAACTCGACGAGGCGTCGACCACCGTCTACGAGATGCACGTTGGTCTGAGCGACCGCATGTCCGAGTCGACCGGATATCCCGCCGGCGAGACGACGCACATGGCGCTCGCCGACCTGATCGTCAAGGACAACCGGATCCCTCCCCGGGGCTTCAACCGCGCCGCCTTCGCCGCCGCCGGCGCGCCGGTCGTCGGACACGAGTACGCCGACGGTGAGCACTGGGACGACGCGCCTTACTGGCTTCCGCAGCGCGCCGCTTATGCGGAGGTCCGCCTTTACTATCAGACGGTCACGCGACATTACATCGAGGCGCTGCGCGACGGGAACAGCACCGATCACTGGGGGGAGACGTTGCACCGCCTCTGGCGCCGGTCGGGCAAGGGTGCGCCGATTCTGATGGCGGCCGGGAGGATCGAGCTTTCCGAATTCCTGCGCGGCGACGCGGACGGCGACGGCGATCTTGACCTCGGCGACTACGCGCGGTTCGCCGACTGCCTCGGCCGGACCGTCGCGCGCGACGAGCCATGCCGGACCTTCGATTTCGACGGAGACGGGCGGGCGGACCTCCGCGATTTCGCGGCGCTGTCCAACGCCCTGACGCGTCCGTGAGGCACGGCCGTGAGACGACGTTCTGACGAAAGACCACGGGAGCCTCGCGGCGTGCGTCACGGACGGGGGAGCGTTCGGACGCCGCGCGGCACGGCATCCGCTGCGGGACCGGCGTCCGAGCCTGCGCCCGACCGCGTCCGGCCGCTGCAATCGCGGTTCAGCCGGTGGCGCGCTCTTTCTCTGGGAGTTGTTCACCTTCTGATCGCGGCGCACATCGCCCACGCCCTGCTTGCGCCGCACACCCTGGCGCCGCTCGAACTCAACGAAATCGTTTACGCCCTCGAGGCCGGCATCGTGACGGCCGGATTTCTTTTCATGATCCTGGCCGTCGCGGCGACCGCCGTGTTCGGTCGCTTCTTCTGCTCCTGGGGCTGTCATTTCCTGGCGCTTCAGGATCTTTGCGCCGTCGCGCTTCACCGCCTCGGCGTTCGTCCGAAGGCGATCCGCAGCCGGCTGCTGGCGTGGGCTCCGGCGTGCGTGGCGTTGTACATGTTCGTCTGGCCCGTCGCGCTGCGCTGGCTGAGCGGCCGGACGGGACCGCAGTGGCGCGTCACGACGGACGCCGAAGGCTGGGCGTCGTTCTGGACGGAGCACTTCTGGCGCAACCTGCCCGGACCCGGGATTGCGGCGTTGACCTTTCTGGTTTGCGGCGCCATGTTGATCTACGTCTTCGGTTCACGCGGGTTCTGCACGTATGTCTGCCCTTACGGCGCTGTTTTCGCGTGGGCGGATCGGGCGGCACCGGGGCGGATTCGCCTCGCCGACCGATCGTGCAGCGATTGCGGGCGATGTACTGCGGTATGCGGTTCTCACGTTCGCGTCGCCGACGAGCTTCAGCGCTACGGGATGGTCGTGAACCCGGCCTGCCTGAAAGACCTGGACTGCGTGGGCGTCTGCCCCGACGGCGCGGTCCACTACGGCTTCGGACCGCCGGCGCTGGCGAAGGTGACGGTGCGCGATCAGCCCGTGCGCGCCCGGTACGATTTCTCGTGGACGGAGGAAGCGCTGCTGGCGGCAGGGGGGATCGCCGGTGTTGTCATCTTTCGAGGGTTGTATGAAAAGGTGTCGTTCTTCATGAGCCTGGCGCTGGGATTGCTCGGCGGGTATCAGGCCGTGCTGATCGCGCGTCTTGTCAGGCGACCGACGGTCTTTTTCAATCGCTGGCCTCTGAAGCGCGAGGGGCGCTGGCTTCCGGCGGGTAAAATCTTCGCCGGACTGACCTTCGTTTGCGTGGGCTTCGCCGCGCATAGCGCCGCGATTCGGTATCTGGTCTGGACGGGCCTGCGCGACCTCGACGCCCTCAGCGGAACCCCGGCGCTTTCGGATGCCGACACGGAAGAGACGCGCGCCCGGCTGGAAGAAGTTCTGCGACGGTTGGAGGCCGCGTATCGCTGGGGATTCCACCGTCCCCCGAACCAGACCGACGCCCTCGCCCGCGCTCACGCTGCTCAGGGCACCTCCCTGATCGCCGCGGGGCGGGCTCGTCCGGCGATTCCGCATCTGCGACGGGCGATCGACCTGCGCCCGGATTTCGCCGCCGCCCACGCGGAACTCGGCGCAGCGCTGTCCGGCCTGAATGACGTCGCCGGCGGATTGCGCCACCTTCGCATCGCCGTCCGGCTGGATCCGCAGTCCGCCAAGGCACAATACAATCTCGGCGTCGTCCTGGCCGCGACCGGACGCCCCGTCGAAGCGCGACAAGCGCTGACCGAAGCCCACCGCCTCGATCCGAACGACGCTCAAACCCGCGAGTGTCTGCGCCTCCTCGGAGAGACGCCGACGAATGCGCCGTCGGTCCCCGACCGTCCGTAGTCGCCCGTCCTGGCGGGTTGAAGGCGGCGGACCGGCGCTGCGGCGGGACCGAAGCTTGTCATCCCGGATTCGCGGCGGCATAGTCCCCACCGGCAAAAGGTCCGCCGCGTCGTCAGGCGGACGGCGATGCCGGGAACTTCGAGAATGCGTGGGATCAGGAGAAGCGGTGCGGTCGTGGGCAGGCTCGCAGGGCGCTCGGGCGTCCTTCTGCCGCTGTTGCAGGTGGGCGGGTGCTCGGCCACGGAATTTCGCGAGCTGTTGATCAACGAAGTGACAAGTCAGTTCGCCACCGTGGTGTTCACCGCCGCCGAGACCGTGCTCTTGAATTTGTTCAACGTCTGACGCCTCGCGAGCTTGGCGCCACGAGGCTCGGCCTCTGTCGGTGCGTCGAGTTTCCGAAGCACTGGCGGTGAACCGCAGGAGGACACCCGTCTGCAATCGCTCTGGGCGGGTTTGCAATACGCAGGGCAGCACCGCGAATACGCAGGAAACTTCGGCGGCGATGTCGCGCCGGACCCGGGTGCAGGAAAGGAAACATCTCATGTCGGCTGAACACGGCTGGTATTACGTGAAGGACGGACAGACGGTCGGACCGGTGACGCGCGAGGAGTTGCAGCGCCTTCTGCCCCAGGTCGGGGGGTCGCACACGCTCGTCTGGGGTCCGGGCGCGCCGCAGTGGGTCGAAGCGCGACATATCGCGGCGTTCGCCGGCGCCCCCGTCGGTCCCCCGCCTTCGCCCGGCGCCGCCCGCAAACGCGCCGACGAGATTGACTACGAGATCTTCGGCGACGACATGCAGTTCGTCGAGATCACGCTCGATCCCGGCGAGGTGGTTATCGCCGAAGCCGGTTCGATGATGTACATGACCGACGGGATCCAGATGCAGACTGTTTTCGGAGATCCGAGCAAGCAGCAGGGCTTTTTCGGAAAACTCTTCGAGGCCGGAAAACGGATGATTACCGGCGAGTCGCTCTTCCTGACCACCTTCGGTGCGACGGGGACAAAGCGCGAACGCGTCGCCTTCGCCTCCCCCTACCCTGGCAAGATCGTTCCGATGGACCTGGTGGGGTTGGGCGGCGAGATCATCTGCCAGAAGGACGCCTTCCTCTGCGCGGCGCGCGGCGTGCAGGTGGGGATCGCGTTTCAGAAGAAGATCCTCACCGGCCTTTTCGGCGGTGAGGGCTTCATCCTTCAGCGGCTCACCGGCGACGGGTGGTCGTTCGTCCACGCGGGCGGGACGATCCAGCGCGTCGAACTATCCTCCGGGCAGACGCTGCGCATCGACACCGGCTGCCTCGTCGCGTTTCAACCCTCGATCAACTATGACATTCAGATGCAGCGCGGGATCAAGAACGCGATCTTCGGTGGGGAAGGCTTGTTTCTCGCCACGCTCACCGGTCCCGGCGTGGTCTGGGTGCAGTCGCTGCCTTTCTCGAAACTCGCCGGGCGCGTCCTGGCTAACGCCCGCGGACTTAGCAGCAAGGACCAGGGATCCCTCCTCGGCGGTTTGGGCTCCCTCTTCGAGGCAGGGGATTAAGACGTTGCGTGAGTCTCCTCTGGACTCCGGTTGGCGGGCTTTGAATTCGCATGAACGTACGATCATGCGCGGGAAATCGACGGGCTTTCCTGACCCCGCAAGATCATCCGGCAGTCTTTGCCCCGGAGGATCATCCGGCGGTCCCGGCCCCGGAGGATCATCCGCAAGTCCCTGCCCCGGTAGGGGCGTCGGAAAACAGCCCAGCCCGCCAGGGCTGCGAAGCCCGCGCGGAGAAACCGAAGTCCCGGAGGGACGAAAGAAGCTCCGCAAGGACGCATACCCCTCGCGCCGCCGATCAGCCGTCCCTCCGGGCCTGCGTGGTCCAGCGCCAAGTTCCCCAGCGATAAATCGCTGGGCTACTCTCGGCTGCCCCTCCGGAGCACAAGGGCTGCCCCTCCGGAGCACAAGGACGCGCCGTGCCGCCTTCAAGGTTCGTCCAGAAATGCGGAGCGCCGGGCTGCCTTCGAGGCGGGACGAGGGATGTCGCACGCCGCTACGCACCGGGGTTCGATGAGACTCAGGAGACGTTGTTTCAAAACCGAGCCGCGCCTGTTACAAGGGCTTGCATCTCGTTGTCGCCGCCCCGACAAGGATGTTGCGCTCAACCAACCCCTTGCTTTTGTAAACGCGGCTGCGCAATCCGCCGGCGTCGTCACGACTTGCCGGGCGGTCCCTCGCGCTGCGCCAGGAATCGGCCGGTGCGGCTTTCGGGGCGGCGGGCGAGGTCCTCGGGCGGGCCTTCAGCGACGAGGCGGCCGCCGGCGGGACCAGCTTCGGGACCGAGGTCGATGACCCAGTCAGCGCTGCGGATGAAGTCGAGGTGGTGCTCGATGACGAGGACGGAGCCGCCGCGTTCGATGAGGCGGGCGAGGACGCCGAGAAGGACGTTGACATCGGCGGGATGCAGTCCGCGGGTCGGTTCGTCGAGGATGTAGAGGGTGTGCTCCGCCGCGGGTCTGGCGAGTTCGGCGGCGAGCTTGAGGCGCTGGGCCTCGCCGCCGGAGAGGGTGTCGCTGGGTTGTCCGAGGGCGATGTAGCCGAGGCCGACGGCTTTGAGCGTGCCGAGGAGGCGGTGCAGCTTCGGGAAGCTGGCGAAAAGACCAGCGGCCTCCTCGACGCGAAGGTCAAGCACGTCGGCGATGGTGCGCCCTCGGAAGCGGACGTCGAGGGTCTCCCGGTTGAAACGGCGCCCGCCGCAGGACTCGCAGGTGACGTAGACGTCAGGAAGGAAGTGCATCTCGATGCGCTTCTCGCCCTGTCCGGCGCAGGCCTCGCAGCGCCCGCCGCCGGCGTTGAAGCTGAAGCGAGCCGGACCGTATCCGCGGACCTTGGCCTCGCGCGTGGCGGCGAAGAGGCGGCGCAGCTCGTCCAACGCGCCGACGTAGGTCGCGGGGTTGCTGCGCGAGGAGCGTCCCAGCGGGGTCTGGTCGATGCGGATGACCTTGTCTACGTGTTCGGCGCCGAGGAGCTCGTCATGTTCGCCGGGCAGCGGTCCGGACCCGTCCAGCCGCCGGCGCAGGGCGGGGTAGAGGACGTGATTGACGAGCGTGCTCTTGCCGCTACCGGAGACGCCGGTGACGCAGACAAGTCCGCCGAGAGGGATGCGCACGTCGAGATTCGCCAGGTTGTGGGCGCGGACGCCGCGGAGCGCGAGGTTGCTGCGCTCGGGGTCGAAGGCGCGGCGAGCGGCGCGGCGCGGGATCGCCAGATCGCCGGAAAGATAGCGGCCCGTGAGGGAGTCTTTACAGGCGCGGAGCGCGTCGACGGAGCCCTCGAAGACGACGCGGCCGCCGCTGTCACCCGGACCGGGACCGAAGTCGATGACGTGATCCGCGGCGGCGATGACGCGATCATCGTGCTCGACGATGACGACGGTGTTGTCGGACCGGGTAAGGGCGCGGATCGTGTTGAGGAGGCGGTCCGTGTCGCGCGGGTGCAGGCCGACGGTGGGTTCGTCCAGGACGTAACAGACGCCGACGAGTCCGGTTCCGACGTGGGTGGCGAGCCGGATGCGCTGCGCCTCGCCGCCGGAGAGCGTCTCGCTGCGACGGTCGAGGGTGAGGTAATCAACGCCGACGTCGGCGAGGAAGGCGAGGCGGTGGCGAATCTCGTTGAGGAGCGGGTCGGCGACGGGGCGGATCGAGGGCGTCACGTTGAACTCGTCAAAAAAGCGTCGGGCGTCGCCGATCGTCATGCGGCAGACCTCCGCGATGTTGCATCCGCCGAGGCGCAGGCTGAGCGCTTCGACGCCGAGCCGGGCGCCGTGACAGGCGGGACAGGTTCGCTCGCCGCGGAAGGGCGCGAGCGCCCTGCGCGTGGCGGAAGACGGGTCTTCAGTCCAGGTGCGGGCCAGCGTGGGGAGGACGCCGTCGAAGGATGCCCCTTGTCGCCGGGCGTCTGACGCCGTGGTCCCGTGCAGGAGCATCCGGCGTCGCCCGGATTCCAGGGTGCGGAAGGGCGCGTCGAGCGAGATGCCCGCGGCGCTGCAGAACTCGCGGAGGCGGCGGTCGGCCTCTTTGCGTAAACCGCGCGGCAGTCGTCGCCAGGGTTCGATCGCCCCCTCAGCCAGGGAACGCTGCGGATCAGGCACGACCAGCGACTCGTCGAAATCAAAGATGACCCCCAGACCGGTGCAGGTGCGGCAGGATCCCTGTGGCGCGTTGAAGCTCAGCAGCGCTGGGGAGACCTCTTCGATTGCGACGGATTCATGCTCCGGGCAGGCGAAGGTCGTGCTGAAGAATTGCTCCCGAGGGGCGTCCTCCCTTTCCGTCACAACCAGAATGCGCCCGCCGGAAAGGCGTGCTGCGGATTCGAGGCTCTCGGCGAGGCGCGGGGCGACGTCGTCCTTGATGACAAGACGGTCGGTGACGATCTGGACGGGGACGGCGTCGCCCTTCGGCCAGTCCTGAAGCTCCTCGATCTGGCGAACCTCCCCATCAATCCGGGCGCGAACAAAACCGAGTTTGATCGCCGCGTCGGGAGTCGGGAGCGCCGCGGCGCGGACGGCTGCGGAAAGAGGCGCCAGCAGGAGCACGCGCGTTCCCCGGGGGGCGGATCGGACGGCGTCCACAATCCGAGCGATCGAGGATCGGACGATCGCCCGGCCGCACACCCAGCAATGCGGCTGGCCGACACGGGCAAAAAGCACGCGCAGAAAGTCGTAGATCTCGGTGACGGTGCCGACGGTGGAGCGGGGTCCGGCGACGGCGAGGCGTTGCTCGACGGCGAGGGTCGGGGGCAGACCGTCGATGCGGTCTACGTCGGGACGGGCGAGTTGCTCCAGAAACTGGCGGGCGCGGGTGGACAGCGCCTCAACGTAGCGGCGCTGCCCCTCGGCGTAGAGGGTGTCGAAGGCAAGAGAGCTTTTTCCCGAACCGGAGACGCCGGTGACGACGGTGAGGCGTCCGCGCGGGATGTTGACAGTGACGCCGGCGAGGTTGTGCGCGCGAGCGCCGACGACACGAATGACAGGAGTGCTGTCGCCGCGGTCGTCCATCACCACGGTCCGCTGGGATTGAAAAGGATACGGCGAACGCCCGGTGTCATATCACCCGACGAGAATACGCGCATTGAGTCCGGGGTTGAAGGGGGAGGTAAAGGTGATCGCAGCGGCGTCGGTGTTTGTCCGAAAACGTCAAGGTGGTCCGTGACGCGCGGTGTTGCAGCGGGCGCGCGTTGCCAGGGTAACAGGATATTGGACCCGGCTGCGCAGGAACAATATACTTTGAAAGAATCTCCGTCGGCGCCGTCAAGGGACGACCAAGAGGGGCCGACGATATTCAAGCCGAGTCGACGCTCGCCGGCCGGGAACGTTCGGAAGGCGGCGGGAAGAAGCATCGTGGGCGTCGGTCCGCCGGATCGGGCCTGCACGAATCACGGAAGAAGGCGGAAACATGAATCAGACGCGCAACCGCTGGGCGATGGGTCTGGGGACGGGGTGGTTTCTTGCGGCGGCGATGATGATCGCGCCGGTCCGAGGGCAGCAACTGGCGTCGGCCTCGACGGCGAAGGACGATGAGCTTTGGAAGCGCACGATCGAGCTGGTGCAGCAGGGCGATCTCTCGAAGGCGGCGGCGAACGCGCAGACGCTCCCGCCGACTGACCTGACGCAGAAGGTGCGCGGCTGGCTCGAGGAGTACGAGAAAGTCCAGGCGCAGCGGAAAGAGCTGGATCGCCAGGACTTCGAGATGTATGTGCGCTACGCGAAGGAGCGCATCGAGCGGAAGGAATACGCCCTCGCCCTCGAGAAGGCGGTCCGGGCGCAGGATAACGCGTCGGACGGGGCGTTGTTTCTGAAAGAGCCTTGGCTGGAAAGCCTGGTGAAAGACTCGCTGACCGAGGCGCAGCGGCTGGAGGGCGAATCCGAGTGGGAGAAGGCGTGGGAGATTTATTATTACCTCGGGATGCTCTTTGAGAACCACGCCGAGTATCAGAAGCGAGAGCGCGTCTGCCTGAATCACCTGCGCCTGGAGCGCATCTTCGAGAAAGACAATAAGTGGGACGAGCCGCTGCGCGATATCCGCCTCGACATGGCGGCGCACACGCTGGAGAAGCTCGGGGAGTATTACGTTGATGAGAATCTGGACTTCCGGCAGTTGACGCAGGCGGCGCTGGAGCAGTTGCTGCTGCTGACGGAGTCGAAATCCGCGCAGGAGCGCTTCGCCGGTCTGGGCGACGAGGCGAAGCGGCGTGAATGTCAGGATCGTCTGCGCGAGCGCCTGCGTCAGGTGACGCAGTCCGCGAAGCTGGATCCCCGCGGTGCGGCGGAGTATTTCGCCCGCGCGCTGGACGCGGTGCGCAAGACGGTGGACCTGCCGGAGAACCTCGTCGTCAGCGAGATGATGCGCGGGGCGCTGGAGAACGTGGACGACTTCACGTCCAACATCTGGCCGGCGGACTGGGACGAGTTCGCGAAGCATACGCAGGGCGACTTCATCGGCGTGGGTATCTCGATCATCAAGAACGCGAAGCTCGGGTTGGTCGAAGTGGTGTCGCCGCTGGAGGACACGCCCGCGTACCGAGCCGGAGTGCAGCCGGGCGACTTTATCCTGAAAGTCAACGGACAGGACATTTCCGAATACAGCATCAACCGCGTGGTGGACACGATCACCGGTCCGAAGGGAACGCAGGTAACGCTTTCGATGCGCCGCGGGTCGGAGGAGTTCGACCTGACGCTGACGCGCGAGCAGGTTGTGATTCACACCGTCAAGGGCGTGCAGCGCGACGCGTCGGATCCGCAGCGCTGGAATTTCTGGTTGGACAAGGAGCACGGCGTCGCCCACGTGCGCGTCACGTCGTTCGCGAAGAATACGGTCAGCGAGCTGGAGGCCGTTCTGTCTCAGCTCCGCACCGAGGGGATGCGCGGGTTGATCCTCGATCTGCGGGGCAACCCCGGCGGTCTGCTCGACCAGGCCGAGAACATGTCGGCGCTTTTTCTGGAATCCGGACAGAAGGTTCACAGCATCAACGGGCGGATTCCGAAGGACAACAAGGTGTTTACGGTGAAGGCGCCGGGCGCCTTCCGCGATCTGCCGCTGACCGTGCTGGTGGATGAAAACAGCGCCAGCGCGTCGGAAATCGTCTCCGGAGCGCTGCGTGACAACAAGGCGGCGCTGGTTGTCGGCGAGCGCACTTACGGCAAGTTCAGCGTGCAGAACCTGATCCCGGTGAGCCGGGTTCCCCCTGCGGCGCTGAAGGTCACCACGGCGCATTATTACCTGCCCAGCGGCGCGTCCCTGCACCGCGCGCCGGGGGCGAAGACCTGGGGCGTCGAACCGAACATCAGTGTTCCGCTTGTGCGGAAGGAGATGTTCAAGGTCTACCAGATGCGGCGCAAGGCCGACGTCATCGGCGTGGCGAAAGAAGAGGAGGATCCTCTGGCCGAGCCTGCCGCCGACGCCGGTGAAGAAGGCGACGCGGGCATGGGCGAGGGCGATGCGGGGGAGAAGACCGGCACCGAGTCCGCCGATGACGCGGACAAGAAGGCGGCCGAGGAAAACCTCGAGGAGGACAAGCCGAAGCTTCCGCCGCTGGAGCAGCCGGACAAGAACGACCGCCCCGAGGTCGATCCGCAACTGGACACCGCGCTGCTGATCCTGCGCGTAACGCTGCTGGGACAGGATTTCCCGACGCTGGCGACGGCGGCGACGAAGACGCCGGCGGTGCATGACTGACGCCGCGCATGCGGGGAGATCGCGATTTATCCGAGCCGCGACGATGAGGGTGCGGCGGTTGGATTCATGACGTGAGAATCAAGAGTCAAGGACGGCGATCTTGAATCGATCGTGACCGTGCGCCGGGTCAGTGTTCCACCGGTTTGCCGAGATCTTTCGCAATCAGGTTCAGTTTTTCCGCAAGAAGCTCCGGGGTCGCGGCCTCGAGGTTGAGGCGCAGCAGCGGTTCGGTGTTGGATTTCCGCACATTGAACCACCAGGTTTCGTACTGGACGGTGATTCCGTCGACGAAGTCCACCCGCGCGTCCTTGAAACGTTCGGCAAGGCGCTGGATGGCGCCGTCCTTGTCCTCGTTTTCAAAGTTGCGCTCGCCGCTGGCGGCGTAGCGCTTCAGCGGGGCGAGCAGTTCTCCGAGCGGCTTGCCCTCGCGGGTCAGGACGTTGAGGACATGCGCGAAGGCCAGCATTCCGGAGTCGCAGAACCAGTTGTCGCGGAAGTAGAAGTGTCCGGACAGTTCGCCGCCGAAAACGCCCTTCGTTTCGGACAACGCTTTTTTCATGAAGGCATGCCCGACGCGCTCGCGGCGCGGACGCCCGCCGGCGGAGCGGATCTCCTCGGCGACGACCCGGCTCGACCGCAGATCGTACACCACGGTCGCCCCCGGCGACGTGCGGAGAAACTCCCGCGCCAGCAGCGCGGTGAGCAGGTCGCAGCGCACGGGCGCGGCGTGCTCGTCCACGAGAATGAGGCGGTCTGCGTCGCCGTCGAAGCAGACGCCGAAGTCCGCGCCGATCCGGCGAACCTCGTCGCGCAACTGGCGGAGATTCGCCTCAACGAGCGGGTTCGGCTCATGCACGAATTCGCCGTTGTGCTCGAGGTTCAGCCACGTCACGTCGAGAGCGTCGAGGTCACCGAAAAGGATCGGCGCCCACTTTCCAGCCATCCCGTTTGAGGCGTCCACGACGACGCGCATCGGGCGCGGGGGATGAAGGAAGCCGCGGACGAACGCCTTGTACGGCGCGGTCAGGTCGATTTCGCTGACAGGCGCCTTCGCTTCGTCCCGGCGGACGACCGTCTGTGCAAGGCGTTTGATGTCGGCGAGGCCGGTGTCCGACCCGACCGGCGCGCCGCCGCGTCCGGATATCTTGAATCCGTTGTAGTGGCCGGGGTTGTGGCTGGCGGTCGTCTGCACGCCGCCGGCGCATCGCAGATGATTGACGGCGAAGTAGACCTGCGGCGTGTCGATCATGCCGATGTTCACTACCGCCGATCCCGCCGCCCGCGCGCCTTCGCTGAAAGCTGCGCACAGCGCCGGACCGCTCTTGCGCATGTCCCGCCCGAGGATGAGACGCGCCGCATCCGGGTCGCCGCGTTCGACGCCGCGAAGCTGGGACTGAAGGAACATGGCGGTTCCCTGTCCGATCTTGTACGCGAGATCCTCGTTGAGCTGGTTCGGAACGGTTCCGCGCACGTCGTAGGCCTTGAAAATCGCGTCGAGCATTCGCGTCGTCTCTTGAACCCTTGCGGCGCCTCCGGCGGAGGCGGCTGCCTTCTTCTCATCGTCGTTAAACTGGCAGCCCGGACAGTAAGGATAGTGCGAGCGTCGCCGACCGAGGCAGACCGCGTCCGAGATCGGGATCTTCGGCTCGTTCGGACAGAATCGTGTATACTGGCTGACCCGCTGCTGCATCAGACGATCATGCTAGATACGCGCCGCGGGAATCGCAACGCACCTCGGGACGCTGGACCGCCGTGGGGCAAGGGGCGGGGTAGTCGAAAACGACATCACGGCCTAGGATCGGGTAGTTCGTGCGGGCTGAGCGGTCGGTCCCGAAGCGGGCTGGCGGACTGCGCCGGCGCAGGAGGCGACGGTCCGGGGGGCGAGGATTTTCGGCGGGCGGCGGCGGTGGAGCACATGACGCGACTGAGGTGGATGACGCTGGCGATCCTTCCGGCGCTGGGAATCGGCTGCACCGTGGGACAACCCGCGGGCGACGGGCGCACGCTGAAGTTGCGCGAAGAGAGCATCGGCGCGGCCTACCGCCTTTATCTGCCGCACGGATACCGCCCCGGTGGTCCGCCTCATCCCTTGGTGGTCACGTTCCACGGCATGAAGCCCTTCGACACCGCCGGGGCGCAGATCCGGGAGTGGCAGGACGAGGCGGACCGCTACGGGTACGTCGTACTCGCGCCGAGCCTGAGCGTGTCCTCCTTCGGACACGAGCTGCCGCTGTCGAGCGTCTCAGGAAGCCTTCAGGCGGACGAGCAGGCGACCCTGGCTGTGATGGACGAGGTTTTCCGGACGACCAACGTCGACCCCGGGGCGGTGCTCGTGACGAGCTGGTCCTACGGCGGGTATGTCGCGCATTACATGTTCAACCGTCATCCGGACCGCTTCTCCTGCCTGGCGGTCAAGCAGAGCAATTTCAACGCGGATCTGCTGATCGACGCCTCGGTTCCGGCTTACGCGCATAAGCCCATCGCGATCTTTTACACCGAGAACGACTTCCGGCGCAATCGTTTCGAGTCGCAGCAGGCGGCGCAGTGGTACGCACGGCGCGGTTTTGACGTGACGCTCGCGCGTTTTGTCGGTCGGGGACATGAGCGGACGCCCGGCCCGGCGGCGGCGTTTTTCGCCCGGACCTGCGGAGCGGCGGCGAAGTCTCCGCCGTGGGAGCTGGCGTTCCTCCAGGTGGTCGATCCGCTGACGGTGAACGATCTGGACGGCAAGGTGCGATCGTCCGCGCCAGGGGGGCTGCACATCAACGGATCGGACCGGACCGCTCAGTCCGCAGCCGCCCAACCTCCCTCATCAGGACACGTAGCCCCTCGGCTCACCGGTGTGCCCCCGACTTCGTCCGCTCCGGGCGCGACACGTGAGTCTTCGGACGCTCGAACGCGCATGACGCCGGGCGCCGTGCCTGTGCGCACGCAGAACGCCCCAGCGCCTGAGCCGGCGCCTGCGCCGACGGAACCGCGGACCGAGCGGGAGGTCGTCAGCATCAGCGTGACCCCGGCGATCGCCGTCGCGCCCCTGAAGGCGACCTTCCGCGCGTTTGTCCCGCAGGCGTTCCGCCAGGGTTGCGCCTACCGCTGGACGCTTGCTGACCGGGAGATTTCGCAGCAGGTCTCCGGAAGCCTCACGCTCAATGTCCCGGGCGAATACGTGCTGCGCTTGATTGTCGTCGATGCGGCTGGACGTCGGCATGAAGCCGTCCGACCGCTGACGGTCCTCGAACGTCTCGACGAGCGTAAGGAAGGAGGCCGGCGTTGACTTCGCGGGAAAGTCGCGCGGGCAACCCTTCCGATCTGCCGCCGCCGGCGCTGAACGCCGGAGGAGGCCGCCGCTCCGCCGTGACGCTGCTCGACGCCGCACTTCCCGTGATCGTGTTGATCCGCGCGTATCAGCTTCTCTTGCGGCCGTTTCTAGCCGGATCGTGCAAGTACTGTCCGACGTGCAGCGAGTACGCGATCGAGGCGGTGCGCCGTTACGGCCCGATGCGCGGAGGCTGGTTGGCCGTGCGACGCCTTGCGCGCTGTGTCCCCTTCCGACCGGGCGGTTATGACCCGGTGCCCGACGCGGCGGAGCGGAGCGATGACTGACGCTTTCCTGTGCAGCGAAGATCAGGGCCAGCGCCGTGTGGATTCAGGATCAAGCGTCGAACCGCGCCGGCCGGACTGAGGCTCTCGGGCACAGCGCACGTTCAGGACGATCTGCCCCGTGTCTCCCTTGTAGCCCGCCACGCGGAAGACGTACTCGCCGTCGCGCTGAACCCGAATCCGTCGCAGACGCGATGATGTCTCTCGTTGGCATTGCGGGTCGTCGTCGTTGCACCCCAGCTCCGCTCCGCCGCACCCGTCATAGACGGTAAGCACGGTGTCGAAGTCGCTTCCGCAAAGACTGACGTCCGCAAACGAGGTGCAATCCGACCGCCAGCGGAACCAGATATCCCGCTGGTCGTCCCCGCACGCCGCCAGCCCGTGACCGGTCGCGTTCACGTTGCTCGCGGCGACCGGCTGGCCGGTGAAGACTTCCGTCGCGTCCGCGCACAAGTCGTTCGGCGGTCGCGGCGACGAGCAGTCCAACCCGTTGCAGCTCTCGTCCGGAATGAACTCCCCGCCGCGCGCGGCGCAGTCATCGGCGCTGGTCGCTACGCACGCGCCGCCTGGCAGGCAGCACGCGCCGTATCCGCCCTCGAAGCAGGTCGCCAGCAGGGTGTATTCTCCCGTCTGTCCGGTCGCACCGGACACGCGGATCCAGTACCGCGTCCGGCGAACGACGGGGAAATTGACCAGCACCGAGCGGTCCTCCTGCGTGCAATGCTGAGGAGAGTCGTTCACACAGGCGAGCTGCATGCCGTCGCAGGCGTCGTAGACGGCGAGCACGGTGTCGAAGGCGCTTCCGCACAAACTGATCGTCGCCGGACCGCTGCAATCCGGTCGCCAGGTGTGCCAGACATCCGCCGTGTCGCCGCGCCCGCAGGTCGTCAGATCGACCCCCGTCGCTCCCGCCGTGGTGCCCGACCACGGCTCATCGGACTGGATCGCGATCGCGTCGCGGCACTCATCGTGGGCGGGCTGGCCGAAAGCGGTGCTGACTCCGGCACCAGCAAACATCACGATCACCAGGACGGTCTTGATGCTGCGGGACTGCATGCGATCACACCTTTCTTCTGTGAATCTGGGGCACGACGAATACGAAGCCCCTCTGACTGGCCGGGGATTGTATCAGGTCTTTTCCTCAGGGGAATGCTGAGTGAGCGGCGCCAACCGCGGACACGGTGAGGCGGGGCGCTGGCGAAGAACCCCTCCTGCGCTAACGAACCCAACGAACCTGGGGTTATTCAGGCGCGGTCGCCGAGCAGGATCGTCAGGCACACGAGCTGGAGGAAGCATGCCAGCAGAAGTCGTGGAGCTGCGTCCGCGCTCGGTCCGGCGAGCAGACCCACCAACCCCCACCCCGCCGACACCACCGCCAGAAGCTGCGCCAGCGTTCCGATCAACCTCAGATACGAGAAGTCGCCCTGCCGCTGGCGGCGCTGCATGAGATCGAGTTGCCGGTGAATGTCGCGCAGCAGTTCCGCGGACCCCGGCTCCTGCGGCGCGTCCGGTTTGCTTCCCTGTTGTTCGTTCACGAATCCCTCCACGATGTCCGCGGCGTCCCGAAGCGTCGCGACGACATGATCCGCCTCGCCGACGTCCGCATCCGGCGCGCCGTCCGGAGCGAGAAGAATCGTGCGACACCCCGCCCGCCGCCCGGCCTCGACGTCACGCAGTGCGTCGCCGATCATCCACGACCGCGTCAGGTCGATCCCGTGCTCCTGTGCCGCCGCCAGCAACATGCCCGGTTTCGGCTTGCGCCAGTCGCTGTCGTGGCGGTACGCCTCGACGACGGCCTCATGACCGTCCAGATACGGACAGTAGTAGAAAGCATCCGGAGCGGCTTCGCCACCGAGAAGGCTTGTGATTCGGGCGTTTACCTCATCCACGGTGCGCTCGTCGAACAAACCGCGAGCAACCCCCGACTGATTCGACGCCACGATCAGCGCGTACCCCGCACGGCGCATCCGCCGCAGCGCCTCCCGTGCCCCGCTGCACAACTGCACTTTGTCCGGGTGATCAATGTATCCGCCGTCCTCGATGATCGTGCCGTCGCGGTCAAGGAACACCGCCGGTCTGCGCAAGCCCGGTGAGCCGCTTGTCGTGTCGTTCGTCATCGCGCAATCCGCGGGCACGATCCGCTGAACCCACTTACACCAGTTTCGTTTCCCCCGGCACGGGAACCGGCGCGATCGGCAACGCGCTGAACTCGTAATGCGGCGGCGTCAGGTCAAGCTGCGAAGCATTCATCGCCCACTTCCACGACACCTCGCGCCCTGTGTACGCCGACATTCGCCCCATGATGGCCGTCAGCGTGCTTTCCGCGACGCGCTTCCCCTCGTTGATCGGGCAACCGTCGCGGATGCTCTTGATGAGCGCGGCGTGCTCCAGTTCATAAGGGTTCGGCGCCTCGCCCGCCAACTCGTATTTCCACGTCCGCGCCTTCGACCAGCCGTGCTTGTTGACGTGGATCGTCCCGGCTGGGTCCGCCCACCCGCGCGTCCCGACGAGGCGCTCGCTGACCCGGTCCGAGCACCCGGCGATCTGGCGGCACTGGCTCGAGACGCGGCGCCCTCCGGAATATTCGTATTCCACGGCGAAATGATCGAAGATGTTGCCGAACTTCGGATCGACGCGGACCTGCCGCCCCCCCATGCCGACGCACTTCTCCGGAGGTCCGCCCATCGCCCAGTTCATGATGTCGAGGTTATGAATGTGCTGCTCGACGATGTGATCGCCCGAAAGCCAGCAGAAATACAGCCAGTTCCGGCACTGCCACTCCATGTCGGACATCTCGGGCGTCCGCTCGATCACCCACAGCGCGCCCTGATTCCAGTAACACTGCCCGGCGACGATCTCACCCATCTCACCGTCGAGCACGCGTTTCATCGTCTCGCGGTAGGCCGGGTCGTGCCGCCGCTGCGTGCCCGCGACGATCGCCAGCCCGTTGGCATGCGCCAGTTCCGACGCGGCGATCACGCTGCGCACGCCGACCGGATCCACCGCGACGGGCTTCTCCATGAAAACGTGCTTGCCGGCTTCGACAGCCGCCTGAAGGTGGCGCGGGCGGAAGTGCGGCGGCGTGGCGAGGATGACCATCTCGAGGTCGCACGCCAGGACGCCCTTGTAATTATCGAACCCGGTGAAGCAGCGGTCGTCGGTGACTTTGCACGCATCGCCCAGTTCCTTGAGGCTTTCCCGGCAGCTTTTCACCCGCTCTTCCAGCAGGTCGCCGAGCGCCACGATCTCGACGTTCGGCGCCGCCCGCACCGCGTCTTTCGCCGCCCCGGTCCCGCGACCGCCGCATCCGATCACGCCGACCCGGATGCGCTCCGCCCGCTCCGCCCTTCCAGCCAGAACCGCCGGTCCCTTCCGGGCGCCCGTCCCCGCGCACCCGCCGACCGCAACCACCGCCGACGCCGCAGCCGACGCCGCGATGAACGAGCGACGGGAAACGGGGACCGAGGCAGGTTCCATCATCGAAGGGGACGCGGAGGTCCGGGAGGGCGGGTCGCCGCTTGGCGCAAGATGAGAGGCTCCTTGTCCGTGATCTGTGCCGCCGTGTACCGTTTCAGTCGTCGCCATCGTCAGCCTCCTGTTTGGATGACTTGTGTGAATCCTCCGGCATGATACGAGGCCGATGCGTGGGTGGGTAGACGCGTGGCCTTGCGGATTCTTCGACGTGCATGAATCGGGGCCGTGAAGGGGGTCGCGTCCCGGGGGAGCGCAGCCATGTCCTGGGAGGCGGGTTTCGCGGGACGCCGTCAATCGGCGGTCGTTTGTCACTTCGAGCGTTCGTGAGATCGCCGGCCCGGGCGATGGGAGGGGGACCGATCGAAGATCTACCGGCTGGCAAGATACGCGATTTCGAAGCTGTCGCCGGCGGTGATCGGCGTGGTGACGCCGACATCCACGGTGGCGTACATCGCGTCCACCGAGCCGATCGGCTCGAGTGTGTACGACGTCGCGGCGGAGGCCTTGCGGGCCTGTTGAAGCACGTCGGCACCCGCGCCGACGGCGAAGTAAAGGCCCAACTTCGCGGTGTTGCCGATCGAGACCGTCTGTCCCGGTGCGGATTGCGCCGGAAGGATGATCTTGCTGACCGTCTTGAACGGTTTGACGCCGGAGGCGAGCGTCGTTCCGTTGAGCGCGATGACGTCCGTGATGCGCTCATTGGCGAAGTTCGTGCCGATCAGAATGACGTTCTGCGTCATTCCGCCCTGGTTGCCCTTCACGGACAGCACACGATAAGCATCGGGCTGGGTGATACCGGTCGTGATCGTTTGTTCCGAAGCGGTCAACGCCGTAGCGGCGAGGATCGCCGTGTTCGAAACGGCGGCGACGTTGATCAGGCGCTGCGTCATCGACGCCGGTTGCAGCGTCGCGGACACCGGACCTTTCCACCTGGAGAACTTCACGCCGGAGGTCTTGACGGCAGGTCCGCCGCCCGAGTTGTTGTAAACATCGAACTGGACGCTCTCTCGCTCATCACGGTCGAATGACGCGATCGATCCTCCGTCCAGATTCACGGCGTCCGCTTCGTCTGCCACGACTCCGAAGGCTCGTGCCTGGTCTGCGTCCTGCGCATCCGTGACCGTGACCCGCGCGGAGATGTTGCAATCCTTGAAAACCACGGGGCCGTCGGAGCTTGCGGGGGAAGCCTTAACATAGACGCCGCGCGCATCCAGATTCTCCTCATGCGACGCGGCGCGGATGGTGCATCCGGTGAACGAAATGGATCCCGGCTCGCAGGTCGGCGTCGAATCCTTGTCGTCAATGAAGACGCCGTGGTATTCCGGGGGCGACGTGGCGAGTTTGCCGTTGGCGGAGTCGCCGATGATCGTGCAGTTCTCGAATCGGATGTTGTCGCCGCATTCCAGGAAGACGCCATAGTGTGAGCTGATCATCTCACTGTTGCTGACGACCACGTCCGTGCAATTATTGTCCAGTCGCAAACCCCACTGAAGGGCCTGGAGGCAGGAATTGAATATCCTGAGTCCGCTGGCGCCACTTCCGTAAACTGCGGAAGAATCATATTGCGCGATGGGCGGGTCCACGGCGGCTCGATCTACGACGATCGAGGTGTTCTGAATGTGAGTGTCCGTTCCGACATAGACACACGTATAGGGCGAGTCCGCGTCCAGCAGGTCGGAGTTGGCAAGCCGTGTCCGCGTGGATCCCCGAAGATCGAGCATGGGGAACGCTCCGAAGTTGCGCACCGTGATATGCTCCAATCCAAGGTACTGGGTGCCATCCGCGCCAGACTCGAGATTGATGGCTAACCCTAACCCGTCCGTTTGCAGGTAAGCGTCTTGAATCACCCCATAGAGGAGCGGATGGTCCACTCGAATGGCATCGCTGTCATTGTTGATGCCGCCGGATGATCCGCCCCGCGCGAGGAATTGAGAATTGAAAACCTGGAGATTGCGGATTTCGTCCATCCCGGAAGAGGCTCGCAGAAGCAGGGCATGGGATCCGGTACTTATCGTCTCGACCCGGCAATTGCGGATCGTCAACCCATCTTCAAGATACTGCACGTCGATGCCGTTGCTGCCGTGGGCCTGAGTCTTGATGGCCACACCGTCAATGGTGATGTTGCTCAGGTTGTCTCCCGTGCCTTCCTTCTTAATGACAATGCCACGCCCTTCGTCGGCCGTGCTGTCATTCGTGAGGATCGTCAGGTTGCGAATGGAGTTGTTGCGCGCGCCGACGCCTTTGATGGTGATCGCGTCCTTGTTGGCCGGGGCCTGAATGATGACCGCGTCGCGGTCCGCGCCGACGAGGTCGATGTTCTCCTTGCTGTCGTCGAGCACGACCTCCTCCGTGTAGGTTCCGGCGTAAATTAACACTGTCCATTTTGCGGTCGGGCTGTTTCCGATAAACGACAGTGCGCCAGCGATAGTTTGGTGGTCCGCGCGGCCGCTCTCGGGATCCACGGTTCTGGTCTGCGTCGTTGGTTGGCCGAGCACCGAAGGCGCAAAGACAGCGAGCAAGCACAACCCGACAGCAGGGACCGAACTTCTGGAAGAGAACATGAGCGCGACCCCTTGAGAAAAGGACAACGAACCGATGCCCGTATCCGCTGGGACGGCTCGATGCCGTCCGTCCGCCTCGGGGTATTCTAGGACCGTGGAAACTGGCTGGTCAAGCCGCTTCCCTGAAAACCTTGAATTCTTCTTCGACAGAGGAGATGATGCGCGGCGGGAGACTACTGGCCTCCCCGACACGTCCTTTGCAACCCTGTGAAGGCAGGCTAAGGAGCACGCACGATGACGTCTCGCCTGTCCAGGACCATAACCGTGCTGAGCCTGTTGGCATCTTGTGGGCTGCGCGCCGCCTGGGCGCAGGATCAAGTGCATCCCTGGCCGACGTGGGGCCGGACGACGACGAGGCTTGGCAACACGGAAACCTTCGGACCGAGGACATCCAATATTGATTGGGCCATTCAAGCCGACTTCTGGGTCGGGGAGTCTCTGATTTATTCGAGTTGCGCTATGGACGCGTACGGTCGAGTGTTTCAGGGACAGCTCAGGGGCGTAACGACCATCGATTCGTTCCGACGCGAAGTTCTCTGGACGGTCGAGGCGGAAGACCTCGTGGATTCCAGCCCCACCGTTTACGGCGATCGGGTCTTCTGGGGCGTTACGGCGCTGAATGGCCCACTCAGATGCTCAGACGCGGAAACTGGGGCGGAAATGTGGAAGGCGGACGCCGAATGGGGCTTCAGAGTTTCTCCGGTGTTCGATCCCGCGGGTCTGATCTATTTTAATGACCAGAAATCGAACGTTTACGCTCGTCGGGCAAGTGACGGCGCTGAGGTCTGGACGGTCATGATCAACGCCAATTGCTTCTGCCCGCTCGCACTTGATCCGAGGCACACGCTTCTGGGCGGCAAGGGCTCTGGCATAGCGGCATTGCACCCCGCCGAGGGCTCACTCCCGTGGGAGGTTAATTGGGTATTCCAGACTAGCCGGGAGGTGTTCGGCGTGGTTGTGATTGCCGCAGACGTCGTATATATCGCATCCAGCGACCGGTATTTGTACGCGGTCAGTCGCTCAGACGGCGCTCAATTGTGGCGCTTTAACTGTGAGGATGCCAATCGCGGCGCGCTCGCCATAGGTCACGACGGGACAATTTACACGGCGACGTCGGGCAGCTTTGGGTGGCTCTTCGCCATCTCTCCCGAAGGGCGTGAACTTTGGCGTTTTCGTATGCGAGGCCTGGCGCTCAACAGCCCCATCGTCGGTGGAGACGGAACGATCTATGCGACCGCAACAAACCTTGACGGCAACGAAAACCTGGGTTACGTGCATGCGGTCCGACCCGACGGCACCGAGCTGTGGACCAAGCAAATGCCTTGGAGCGTGGTTGCCTCGCCGATGCTCGCTCCCGACGGCACGCTCTACGTTATGTGCCGCGACAAGTTCCTCTACGCCTTCCGCGACCCGGCCGGGGATATCAACTATGACGAGGTGATTGACCTCGCCGACTACGCCCGCTTCGACGAGTGTATGACCGACCCGCGGCTCTGGGGCACGAAGTCCAACACCTCCCCTGGCTGCGAACTCCTCGACTTCGACCGCGACTGGGACGTGGACCTTGCCGACTATGCGGCGTTCCAGAACCGGATGGGCACGCCAGCACCTTGAATCATCCTCTCGGATCGAAACTCAGTCGCGGGTTTAACGCCTCCGGGGCATCGCGGAAGAGGAATCCTTCCTGACCCTTGACATCGCTTGCGCGACGTCAAGGGCGGGCTGGCGGGGGTGGCTCGGTCTTCAGACCGCGACCTGCGGAAGGACGCGCGCCTGTCCCGATGCGGTTCGCTGGCGATCGACGCGACCGCGCCCTATCGTGGTGCAGGATGGGCGGAGGCGGATCAGACGGATTCGGACGGCGCGGGTTCTTCCAGGAGGCCCTGGCGCGGATGCTCAAACCGGTGGTCGAGGCCATCGAGGAGCGACTGCCGCAGATCCTCCCGCCGGAGGAGCCTCCGCCGCGTCCGCGCATCGTCCTGCGGCCCCCTGGTGCGCTGGATGAAGGGCTTTTCAATGACACCTGCCGCCGATGCGGGGCTTGCGTGGCGATCTGTCCGGCGAAGGCGATCTTCGCCTTCGAGGGGAAGCACGAGGGCGACCGGGCCCGCGGGACCCCGGTCATCGACGCGGACCTGGCGGCGTGCGTCATCTGCGACGGTCTGCTCTGCACGACGGTCTGCCCCAGCGGAGCGCTCCGCAGACTGACGCACCCGAGCGAGATTCGGATGGGCACCGCCGAGGTCTACGCGCCGCTGTGCGTCCGCTCCGACGGCGAAGACTGCACCGAGTGCGTGACGAAGTGTCCGATCGGTCCGACGGCGATCCGCTTCGATCACGCCGGTCCGCCCGTCGTGCTCCCGGACGGCTGCACAGGGTGCGGCGTGTGCCAGCTCTACTGCCCGACCTCGCCGAAGGCGATCGTCGTGCGACCGGCGTGACGACCTCCTGGGCTTACGGTGGGGCGGACGATTGAGAGGGTGAAGGCGCGTCGTTCGACGGCGTGGCGGCCTTCCGTGGAAACATCGCCGCGACGACGGCGGAGAGCAGCAATCCCGCGCCGATCGCCTGTCCGGCAAGATTCGACGACATCCAGTCCTTTCCCGCCTGCCGGATCACCCCCAGCCCCGCGACCAGCAGGATCAGCACGATGATGCGCCGGATCCAGCCGTGTCCCGGCGAAATCAGCAGCAGCCACGCGACGGCGACGATGATCAGTTCGCGATGCAGATAAAAAACGTGAACGCCGTAGGACAGCGCCCGGGGCAATTGCGCCAGCGCAGACGGCTGAACCGCCAGCCCGCCTTCGTCCGCGGTAATCGCCTGCACCGGTCCCGGCGACATCGTCTCTCCTTGCGGGGTGTCGACCCAGACGTGAGCGAAATCCGTGACGAGCTTCGCCTCATACCCGACCGCCTGAAGGATGGACGCGGCGATCAGCGCCCGTCCGTCACAGTCCTCGCGTCCCGCCTCGAGGATTTCCTCCACCGTCGGCAGGTAGTCCGCGTTGCTCCAGGTCATCCAGTCCCACTCATAAGGAATGCGCTCCGTCACGAAGGCATCCACGTGACCGAGCACTTCGCCGGGCGGACAATCCGGCGCGAGCCTCCCCCGAAACGCCTCGACCAGCGGTTGAAGGGCCGGCGCGTTCGGCGCGATGAGCGCGTTCGGATCGCGCCAGTGGCGCACATGCCTGACGAGACGGTCGACACGGGGGAAGCAGGCGATCGCGACCGTCGCGCCGAATATCGCCAGCTTCAACGGGACGCGCAGCAGCCATCGCGGACGGTTAAGCGGGTCCAGGATCCGCGGCACACGCATCGGCATCCCGGGATTATGCCGGAACGGTCGATGCGCCGACAGGGCAGGCGGCGCTGCGACAAGGCGGTTGCCGGCTTTTTCTCGGGCGCCCGCGCCTTCTGCCCCGGTCTTGCCCCGGTCGCGCCGGTCCATCAGGATAGACGCTCGCGCAGCAGAACACCCTCACGGTCGGAATCTCGTGGGTGAGAACCGAAACGGGGGGCAGACAACGGGAGAACCGAATGAACGTGCTGGCGGAAGTGGATATCGTGTTGCTGGCGTCGCGGGCGGTTCACATCGCGGCGGCGATCGTCGCCGTGGGCGGAGCGTTCTTTGCTCGCAGCGCGCTGCTGCCGGGGCTGCGCGAGGCGCTGGACGAGTGCGGCCGCGAGCGCGTCCACGAGGCGGTTCGCCGTCGCTGGGCGAAGGTCGTCCACGTCTGCATCGCGCTGCTCCTGATTACCGGCGGATTCAATTTCTGGCGCCTGGCGCTCGAACCGAAGATATCGCCGATGCCGTATCACCCGATTTTCGGGGTCAAGCTTCTGACCGCGCTGTTCATCTTCTTTGCAGCGACGGCGCTGGTGGGCACCAGCCCCGGTTTTGCGGGAATCCGTGCAAAGCGCGCGGGTTGGCTGGGGGCGGTGATCGCCGCAGGGGCGCTGATCGTCATCCTCTCCGGAGTGCTCAGCCAGGTGCGGCAAGGCGGATAGCCGCGGAATGCAAAATGCCCGGATGAGGTTGGTGTAGGGCGGACCGGCGAGTCTGCCGTGGGGCGACCGGAAACCGGAAGACAGACGGCGGGCGAAGCCCGCCCTAGGGATTGCGACCGCATCTTGTCGGACTCGAGGACATCTTAACCGCATCCCGGCAATGAAGGGATTTCAACTCCGAGGGGAGAACCAGATCATGCCTGAATTCATAAGGGTCGAGCAGGCGTCCGGCGTGGGGCGCGTGACGCTGGCGCGGGCTGAGCGACACAATTGCTTCAACGAAGTCATGATGGGCGAAATCACGGCGGCCTTTCGAGACCTCGGCGGGGATCGGAAAGTGCGGGTGGTCGTCCTTGCGTCCGACGGCGACTCGTTCAGCGCCGGCGCCGACGTGAACTGGATGCGCCGGATGGTGGATTACTCGTTCGACGAGAACGTCAGCGATGCGATGGTGCTGGCGCGGATGCTGCGGACGATCCACGACTGTCCAAAACCGGTGATCGCCCGCGTGCAGGGCGCGGCGCTGGGCGGCGGCGTGGGGCTGACCGCGGCCTGCGACATGGCGGTGGCGGCGGAGCGGGCGTTCTTCGCGCTCACCGAGGTGAAGCTCGGCATCATCCCCGCGGTGATCTCTCCCTTCGTGCTGGAGAAGATCGGGATGGGGGCGATGCGGCGCTACGCGCTCACCGCCGAGCGCTTCGACGCCGAGGAGGCCAAGCGCATCGGGCTTATCAGCGAAGTCGAGAGAAGCGACGCCGAGATGGACGCCTGGATCGCCGATCGCGTCAAAGCGCTGTCAGGCAACTCGCCGGAAGCGCTCGCCGCATGCAAGGCGGTCCTGCGCGAAGTCTCCGAGTACGACTGGGACAAGGCCGCGACGATCACCGCGAAGCGCATCGCCGAGCGTCGGGTCTCCGCGGACGGCCAGGAGGGCCTGCGGGCCTTCCTGGAGAAACGTCCGCCGGCGTGGACGAAGGGGTGACGGAAGGCGCCCGTCAGAGCGGTGCGGGCGATAAGCAGGACTCTGGGCTGCGTTTTCTGAATCCGGTCATGTCGTTTCGCCCTCGAGTCGGGGGAAAAGGACGACGGCGTCCGCCAGGGGCCGGCCCTGGGGGAGTTCGCACGTCGCCGCGGACCAGGTCTGGTGATCCGTGAGCCCCAGCATCGTCGCCGCCTTTTCGGCTGATTCGGGAAGGAACGGCGCTATCAGCGTCGTCAGGGTGCGGGCGGTCTGGAGGCAGACGTTGATGGCGCGGGCGCAGGCGGCCAGGTCCGTCTTGCGCGACAGGAAAGGCTTGGTCTGATCGAAGTAGAGGTTGCCCGCACGGGCGAGAGCCATCATTTCGCCCAGCGCGGCCTTGAAGTGGCAGCCCTCCAGTTCCGCGCCGACCTTCTCGACGGCTTCCCGGCAGCGGGCGAGCTGGGCGCGGTCCGCGTCGTCGCGTTCGCCAGCGGGGGGAACCTTGCCTTCGAAATACTTGTGGGCGAACGAGATGCAGCGGTTGAAGAAGTTGCCGAGGGCGTTGCCGAGTTCGCCGTTGTTGCGGGCGAGGAAGTCGTCGAACTCAAAGGCGGTGCGCTGCGTCTCCGGGGCGATCGCCGTGAGGTAGTAGCGCAGCGGATCGGCGGCGAAGCTCTGAAGATAATCCTCGATCCAGACCGCCGTGCCGCGGCTCTTGCTGATCTTTTCCTCTTCCTTGCCGGGGAACTTGATGTTGAGGAAGCAGTTGGCCACGACGTTGTGCGGGAGCTGATACTCGCCGACGACGCCCTGGATGGAATCGCTGTCGTGCGTGGCGAGCATCATCGCCGGCCAAGTGATGGCGTGGAAGACGATGTTGTCCTCGCCGATGAAGTGGACAACTTTGCAGTCGGGAGACTTCCACCAGTGGTCATATTGTTCAGCGCCGGTTCGTTGCAGCAGGGCCGCGGTGAAAGAGACGTATCCGATCGGCGCGTCGAACCAGACGTAGAGGGATTTTCCTTTTGCATCCGGGTCGTCGAGCGGGACCGGCACGCCCCAGGTGAGGTCGCGGGTCATCGCGCGCTCGGGAAGACCCTCGGCTTCGATGCGCCCGAGCGACTGATTGATGACCACCGGGCGCCAGTGCGCTCCGCAGGAAACCGGGTCCTTCTTGGACGCCAGCCACTGCGAGAGTTTTCCCTGAAGCTGGTCGAGGCGCAGGTACCAGTGCTTCGTCTCGCGCAGCTCCGGCTTCGTGCCGGTCAGGACGCTGACCGGATTGAGAAGGGCGATTTGCTCCAGGGTTCTTCCGCAGCCTTCGCACTGATCGCCGAAGGCGTTTTCGCTTTTGCAGTGCGGGCAGGTTCCTTTGACGAAACGGTCGGGGAGGAACTGCTGCGCCTGCACGTCGAAAAGCTGCTTCGAGGTGCGCTTTGTGAAAAGTCCCTTGTCGTAGATTTTTCGGAAAAAATCCTGGCTGAAGCGCTCGTGGGTCTCGACGAAACCGGGCTGGTGCGTTCCGCCGTAGATGTCGAAGCGGATGTTGAGTCCGTCGAAGGCGCGGCGCTGGGAGTCGTTGTAGAAAGCGGTGAGTTCCTCGACGGGTTTGCCCTCCTCGCGCGCGGTCTTCAGCGCTGCGACGCCGTTATCGTCGCTTCCGCAGATGAAGCGGACTTCCGCGCCGGTGGCGCGAAGATAGCGCACGTAGATGTCCGCCGGGAGGTAGGCTCCGGCGATGTGCCCGACGTGCAGGCGACCGTTGGAATACGGCAAGGCAGCCGTAACGAGGAATCTTCGGGTCATGAGTCGTTCATCCCTTTCGGCGCCGCCGCGCAGCGGCTTCAAGGGGCGAATTGTAGGGATGGGCGACGGGCGTGGCGAATTCGGCGTGGGGTTCAAGCGCCGAGGAGCACCTGCACTATCGGCAGGGCCGGCGGGAGCGGGCGCTGCCAGAGATGGCGGACGTCGAGGCGGAAGCCGGGCAGAACGGCGCTCTCGAAGACATGATCGGACAAAGGGACGTCGGCGTAGCGGTCGCCGGCGAGGCGCAGGAAAGTCGCGCGGCGCTCATCGGGGTCGATAATCCAGTATTCTTCGACGCCGGCCTTCTCGTAGGCGCTGCGCTTCAGTTCGTAGTCCCGGTCGACGCTTTCGGGGGAGACGATCTCGACGGCGAGGTCAGGCGGACCGTCGACGTAGCCGCGTTTCAGGATTCCACTGCGCGAGGCGCGGACGAAGGCGACGTCGGGTTCGGGGGAATACGTGTTTGACAGCCTGAAAGCAACCTTGCCGAGGGTCACGCGACCCAGTGATCTTGCCTCAGCGAATCCGCCGAGGATCAGCGTCAACCAGCGTTCCAGATCGTTATGTTCAAGATTTTCCGGAGACGCCATGTAGATGACTCCGTCCAGGAGGTCGGCCTTCTGGTCCTCGCGGATCAGCTCCAGAAACTCGTGAAACGTGTAGCAGCCTGTTCTGGCATGCGCCGGCATGACGTCGCCTCGTACCGGAATTCTAGCTTACTCGCCGGAATTCTCAAGGGTTCAGGACGTGTGCGTTAGGAAACGGTTATTCTCCGCGGGTCGAAAGAGGGGATCGCTTCCCGGTGCTTGACAAGGTGGTCAGGCGGGCGCGGGTGGGAAAGACGGCGGGGCCGGTTGGCGGGGCGCGGGGCGCGCACTACACTGCGGGGTCCGGGGCGGGGGATTTGTCCCGGGCGCGACGAACACGGGCGCGCGGCCTCGACGGGACAGAGAGATCGGCCACCTTGAGCGCCTTGCCGGACAATCAGCGGATCGTCATCACCGGGGTGGGGCTGACCTCGCCGCTGGGGGACACGCTTGCGGACTTCCGCCGGAACCTGCTGGAGGGGCGGTCCGGCGTGACGACGATCGAGACGCGTTTCATGGGGCGGGTTCCGGCGGGGGTGTGCCGGTTCGACGAGCGGAAGCATCAGTCGAACAAGGAGCGGCGACGCGGGACGCGGGCGGGGGCGATCACGATCTTTTGCGCGCGGGAGGCGCTGGCGGAGGCGGGGATCGAACTGGCGAAGCGCGATCCTTCCCGGATCGGCGTGTACGTGGGCGTCACGGAGCACGGGACCGTCGAAACCGAAAACGAGATCGCCGCGATCCGCGAGTACAACTACGACACGAAGTTCTGGTCGCATCATCACAACCCCCGGACCGTGGCGAACAACCCGGCGGGCGAGGCGACGATCAACCTCGGGATCACCGGTCCTCATTACACGATCGGTGCGGCGTGTGCGGCGGGGAACGCGGGGGTCATCCAGGCCGTGCAGATGTTGAGGCTGGGCGAGGTGGACCTGGCGCTGGGTGGGGGGGTGTCCGAAAGCATTCACTCGTTCGGGATCTTCGCAAGCTTTGCGGCACAGAACGCGCTGGCGGATCACCCGGATCCGACGAAGGCGTCGCGCCCTTTCGACGTGGATCGGAAGGGGATTGTGGTCTCGGAGGGAGGGGCGTTGTTCGTGCTGGAACGGCTGAGCGACGCGCGGGCGCGGGGGGCGTCGATCGTGTGCGAGGTGGTCGGATACGCGATGAATTCGGATGCGGGCGACCCTGTGCTTCCGACGCCGGAGCGGTTGGCGCAATGCATGAAGAAGGCCCTGGACCGGGCGCGGCTGAACCCGTCGGACATCGATATCGTCAACACGCACGCGACAGGGACGGAGCTTGGGGATATTCAGGAGGCGGATGCGGTTCGCGCCGTATTTGGTTCCTGCACCGAGGTTTACGTCAACAACACGAAGAGTTATATTGGGCACGCGATGGGGGCGGCAGGCGCGCTCGAACTGGCGGGGAACCTCCCGGCACTCTACGATGGCGTGGTGCATCCGACGATCAACGTGGATCGGCTGGATGAGCGATGCGCGATGCCGGGGCTCGTCTTGAAAGAGCCGCGTCGGGCGTCTAAAGTGGACGTCATCCTGAACAATTCATTCGGGATGCTGGGGATCAACTCGGTCGTCATCGTCAGACGGGTCACGGATTGATCAGCACGGCGGCCTGCGGGCGTACGTGGCATATAAGGTGTTGAGGGTTTGAAGGTTACATGACGAAAGACGAAGTGAGGCAGATTGTCCTGAACATCATCGGCGTCGTCGCACCAGATGAGGATCTGAGCGACCTGAAGGGCGACGTACGCCTGCGCGATCAGCTTGAGATGGACTCGATGGATTTCCTGGACATTGTGATGGAGCTGCGCAAGCGTCATAAGATCGAGGTTCCGAAAGAGGATTATCCCAACCTGGCGACCCTTGACGGGTGTGTTGAGTATCTGCTTCCCCGATTCCGGGAGTCGAAGGTCGCGGTGTAGGCGACTGCGACGCAACCGGAAGAGCCTCACGTGCGGCACCGCAGGTTCGGTGCCTTTTTTGTTGCGCGAGGATCCCGGGCGCGGACGGACGATGAATTACGACGTCATCATCATCGGAGCGGGGATGAGCGGGCTGGCGGCGGGGATCCGGCTGGCGCACTTCGGGAAGCGGGTCTGCATCTTCGAGCGGCATTACGCATACGGTGGATTGAACTCGTATTACCGGCTGGGGGGGCGGGAGTTCGACGTCGGACTGCATGCGCTGACGAACTTCGTTCCAGCGGGACGGCGCGGGGCGCCGCTGAACAAGCTGTTGCGGCAGCTTCGGATCGAGCGGGAGGAGTTCGACCTGCGGGAGCAGCTTGGGTCGCAGATCCGGTTTCCGTCGCGGGGGCTTCGGTTCAGCAATGACGTTGAGCTTCTCATCAGCGAAGTGCGGCGGGAGTTTCCGGATCAGGGGGACCGGTTCCTGCGGCTGATCGAGACGGTGAAGGCGCATGACGACGCGACGCTCGCGCCGACGCCTGTGTCGGGGCGCAGGGTTCTGGCGGAACATCTGAGCGACCCGATGCTGATCGACATGCTGCTTTGTCCGCTGATGTTTTACGGCTGTCCCGACGAGGACGACATCGACTTCACCCACCTGGTGACGTTGTTCAAGAGCCTTTATCTGGAAGGTTTCGCGCGGCCTCGGGAGGGCGTGCGGCGGATCATCAAGACGCTGGTGCGTCGGTATCGCGGAGCGGGAGGCGAGCTGCGGATGCGTTGCGGAGTGCGGCGGCTGCACGTGTCCGGCGGGGGCGTGCGGGGCGTCGAGCTGGATGGCGGCGAAGTCGTGACGGCGCCGCTGGTTTTTTCGTGCGCGGGGTATCCGGAGACGATGCGGATGTGCCGAACCGCGGGCGGAGACGGCGGGGAACCGCTTTCTTACGGGCGCGGCTCTGATGGGCGCGGTCCTGAGGGGGGCGGCGATGAGGGGCGCGGCGATGCGTCGGAGCGCTTCCTGACGGACGCGGATCGGCTGGCGGGGCGGTTGTCGTTTATCGAGTCGATCTGCGTGCTGGATCGCAAGCCGGCGGACCTGGGGTACGACCGGACGATCACGTTCTTCTCGACGATCGACCGGTTCGAGTACCGCGTGCCGGAAGGATTGATCGACCCGCGCAGCGGGGTCATCTGCTGCCCGAACAATTATGCGGATCATGAGCACCTGCCGGAGGGCGTGCTGCGGTTCACGACGCTGGCGAATTATGATCGCTGGAGGGCGCTGCACCCGCGCGGACCCGAAGGGGATCCGCCGCGCGAATATGTCGCGGCGAAGTTGGCGGCGCATGCCGAAGCCGTCGGGTACGCGCTGCGCTACCTTCCGGATTTCCGCCCGCACGTGGTGTTCACGGACACGTTCACGCCGCTGACGATCGAGCGTTTCACGGGGCACGCGCGGGGGGCGGTATACGGGTCACCGCACAAATGCCGCGACGGGCGGACGCCGGTGGAGAACCTCTTCATCATCGGGACGGATCAGGGATATCTGGGTATCATCGGGGCGCTGCTGAGCGGGATTACGATGGCGAACCTGCACGGGCTGGGGGGAGAATAACCGCAAAGACCGAATGCGGAATTCGGAATTCGGAATGACAGCAGGCAACGAGTACTGAGGGTCGTGCTGCGAGGTCGGTAGTGGTCGTCCGATGGGTCAGCACGGTTCTGCTGGTTGCATGTTTCGCGGCGTGGGTTGCGGCTGGGGCGAGCGGGGGCGGGTTGTCGGTGCATCGTTTTCCGCCGGCGTTGACGGCGGCGCTGCTGCCGCGGCACAGCAGGCAGGATGTGTAAATGCTCGCATCATTACTCCCACATCCCGATCGCGTAGCGGCTTGCGTGCCGACGGTGATGCCGTGGGTTGCGTAGGTTTCGTGGGCGCGACGGCGACGGGCGGCGCGGCAGGGCGTGTGCAGAGTGCGGATATGATCTGACCGGGACGTCTCGGGGGTGTGTCCGGAGTGCGGCACGGCGACAGGCGCCGGGAGGTCTGAAGGCGGCAAGACGGATGGCGCGGCTGAGACTGCGGGATGAGGCGTTGTTACTGGGGCTGGCGGGACTTGTGACCGGCGCGTCGTGTGCCGGGCCGCGGGGAGGTTCAGAGTACCGGTTCCTTGCGGATGCCGACACGAACGAAGAACGCTTTCTGACGGGTGCGACTCGGAAAGAAGCGGATCGGAAAGCCGACGATCCGGCGGGCAGGCTGGAGTGGCCGGGGCCTCCCGATGAACCGCGCGTGCGTTATCTGGGCGAGTTTCGGAGTAGCGAAGACGTCGGGGCGCGGACGGGGAACTGGTTCGAGCGGGTGCTTTTCGGCGAGGAATCGGGGCATGCGCTGGTGACGCCGCAGAGCGTGGCGGTGGGGAGCGGCTGGGCGGCCGTCGCCGACCCGAACGTGGGGGTGCATCGGTTCAGCCCGCGCGGCGATTACGAACTGCTTCGCAGTTTCGTCGAAGCTGGGCCAAGTGGGCAGCGAGAGGGATCCGCAGGGGGAAGCGGCGGGGCGTCGGCGCCGGTGGCGGTTACGGCAGTCGGCGGCGAGACGTTGTGGGTGTCGGATGCAGCGGCCGGGTGCGTGTTTGTTTTGCAGGGGCAAGGGCGCGCGCGGGAGTTGGGGCGCGGGGTGCTGAAGCGTCCGGGGGGGCTTGCATACTGTCCGGTGAGCGGCGTCGTTCGCGTCGCGGACGCGGGTGGGCATGAGGTTGTTTTGTTCGACCTGGAAGGGCGGCTGGTCGGACGGGTAGGGCGGCGCGGTGCGGGTGCTGGCGAGTTCAATTATCCTTCCCACGTGGCGACGGCGGCGGACGGGCGCTGGGCGGTGGCGGATTCGCTGAACTTCCGGGTGCAGGTGTTCGACGCGGATGACCGGTTCATCATGCAGGTCGGCGGAAAGGGGAACGCGGCGGGGAACCTGGCGCTGCCGAAGGGCGTGGCGTTCGACGCGGACGGGAACCTCTGGGTGGTGGACGCGCAGTTCGAGAATGTTCAGGCGTTCGACCGCGAGGGGCGGCTGCTGATGGCGTTCGGTCAGGAAGGGCACGGACCGGGGGAGTTCTGGCTTCCGTCAGGGATGTGCATCGACGAGAAGAACCGGATGTGGGTGGCGGATACGTATAACCGGAGGGTGCAGGTTTTCCTGATCCTGCGGGAGGGTTCGGGCGCCGACGGCGATGATTAGCGAATGTCGAGTTGCGAATCACGAAGCTGCGGGGAAACCGAAGCGGGTTCTGCGTGTCGGGGTTGTGTTGTCCGTGCTTTCGGCTTGTCCCCCGGTGGCGGCGCAATCCTCGGTCGTAGGGTCGCCGCATGATTTGTCGGTGAGCGGTCCGGGCGGGGTTCACGCGCTCTTCGAGGAGCAGGTGTGCATCTTCTGTCACGCGCCGCACAACGCGACGGGGCAGACGCCGCTGTGGAACCGGCATCAACCGCCGACGCACTACCGGATTTATGAGAGTTCGACGACGGATGCGCGGATCGATCAGCCGAGCGGCCCGTCGAAGATGTGCCTGAGTTGTCATGACGGGTCGATCGCAGTGGGGTTGGTGGCGTCGCGCGAGGATCCGATCGCGATGAGCCGCTCGACGATTCCGCCGGGGTCTGCGGACCTGACGCAGGATCTGTCGGACGATCACCCGATCGGGTTCCGGTTTGATCGGGCGCTGGCGTCGCGCGACCGGCAATTGAGAAGTCCGGACGTGGTGACGGACCTGCTGCCGCTGGGTCGTCACGGCGAGCTTCAATGCACGACGTGTCACGACCCGCATAACAACGAACTCGGCGATTTTCTGCGGATGCCGACGATGCGCTCTGCGATCTGCACGAGTTGCCACGACATGACAGGGTGGGACACGTGCAGCCACGCGACAAGCCCCGAGCGCATCCTCGGGCGGGCGGTCGATCCGCGCGAGCCGCTGCCTCATGCGACGGTCGGCGACGCCGCATGCCTCGGCTGTCACAAGATTCACTCGGCGGGATCGAGCGAGCGGCTGCTGCGCTTCAAGCGGGAGGAGGACAACTGCCTCAACTGCCACAACGGGAGCGTCGGGGCGCTGAACCTGGAGAACGAGTTTCGCAAGCCGAGCGCTCACCCGGTGTTCCGGTATGCGGGCCGACATGATCCGGCGGAAGATTCGCGTACGCAGCGGCGGCACGTTGAGTGCGCGGATTGTCATAATCCGCATGCGGCGGCGGGACGGGCGGACGCGGATTTCGGGCTGCCTGCGACGACGCCGGTGCTGGTGCAGCCCGCGATGCGGTTTGTTTCCGGGGTGGACCGAAGCGGGCACCCGACGGACGTGGCGCGGTATGAATACGAAGTGTGCTTCAAATGCCACGCGGACGGCCTGTCCCGCGACGTCCGGTCCAACATCGTGCGGCAGGTGACGCAGACGAACACGCGGCTGGAGTTTCAGACGTCGAATCCGTCGTTTCATCCGGTCCTGGGTGCGCGCCGGAGCAATGACGTGGTGAGCCTGATTCCGCCGATGCAGGTGGGTTCGGTGCTGGGCTGCACGGATTGTCACAACTCGGATCAGGCGGACTCGGGCAATCCTTTTGCGCCGGCCGGGCCGCACGGGTCGATCTACGAACCCCTGCTGGCGGCGAATTACGAGACCGGCGAGTTTGTGACGGAAAGCCCGCAGGCGTATGCGCTGTGCTACCGGTGTCACGACCGGCGGAGCATTCTGAATGATGAGAGCTTCCCGCTGCACAATATCCACGTGGTGCGCGGGCGGGCGTCGTGCAGCGCGTGTCACGACGCACACGGAATCAGCCGGACGCAGGGAGACGCGCGGAATCACTCGAACCTGATCAACTTCGACCTGTCGGTGGTGCGTCCCGCGGCGGGGGGGCTGGGTTCGCGGATCGAGTACGTGGACGAGGGGCGTTTTTCCGGGAGTTGCACGCTGACGTGCCACGGCGTGACGCACGTGCGGTTCCAGTACGGGCGGTAAGGGAAGTCGCGGAGTTAAGCGATGCGTCGACGTCTGTCAGGGGTGCTTGTGATCGCGGGGGCGACGGCGCTGCTTTCGGGCGCCGCGGTTCCGTCGCAGGAGGCGAAGCCGGGCGGCGACGCGGTGGATGAGCGATCGTCGGGCGCTCAAACCCTGCCGGAGATTCGGCAGGCGACGCACGGTGTGATCGGTGGTCCGCATGACTTCACATCGGCGACCGGAAGGGCGCGCGACGCTTGCGCCGCGTGCCACGTTCCGCATGTTCTGGGTGTGCGTCCGGTGACGGTCGCCGGTAGAGCAAGCACGGAGGCTGATGCAGGCGTCGCGGATCAGGCGGAGGCAGCTCCTTCGCCCCCCGACGCAAAGGAAGAGCGCTCCAGGGTTGCAGGAGAAGCGGAGGCGGCGGCTCGTCAGGCGATTCTCGAGATGTACCGGATAACCGGACAGTCGCCGGCGCATGAGCCGAACCGGTTCACGCCGGGAGCGACGAGTCTGATCTGCCTCGGTTGTCACGACGGGACGGTCGCCTCATCCATGATCGGGACGGCTCATGCGATGCTCGCCGGGGTCCGCGAGGGCTTCGAGGTTCCGGACGGGTTCGTCTGGCGCGATCATCCGATCGGCGTGCCGTATCCGCAGCGGGAGCGCGGGTACGTGCCGCGGTCGCGGGTGGAGGCGGACGGGCGGATCCGGCTTCCGGAAGGACGCGTCGAATGCGTGTCGTGTCATGACCCGCACAATGCGGCGGGCGAACCTTATCTTCTGGCAATGTCGAACCGCCGCAGCGCGCTATGCCTGGCGTGTCACGAAAAATGAAACGTCAAAACGTCAATTCACCGAAACCCCGAGAGGTTGGAAAGGCGCGGCGTCGCAACGCAGGCGGTGCGACGGTCGGACGAGGATCGTGGACGGCAGGCTGCCTCGCAGGCGTGTTAGGGTCGGTGTGCGCGATCTGGCTTGCGGGGTGTGCGTCGGCCGGAGGGAGCCCCGGTGGGGCGTTTGAGCCGGCGACGTTCAGTGCGGAGTCGGGTGAGCTTGAAGCGGTGGTGCGCGGCGATCTTCTCGAGTTCGAACCGGGTCATGATCGCATGCCGAAGCAGAACCTGCTGGACCGGATCATTTTCGGTGAGAGGCGGTCCGCGAAGCGGCGACTGAGGACGCCGCAGGGCATGAACTTCGACGGCGTGACGCTGCTGGTGTGCGATCAAGGCGGGTCTGGCGTCGCCGCGATCACGAGGGCGGACTCCGTGGTGCGTTGGATGCCGAATCTGGGGAAGGAGTCCGTCGCGCCGCTGGATGTCTGCACCGATGATTCCGGACGCGTGTTCATTGCGGACTCGGTTGCGGGAGTGATGTGCTGTCCGGCGTTGACGGAGGCGTCGGTGGATCGCTGGGAGGTCTTGCTTGCACCGGATGAGGCGCGCCGGCCGGTGAGCGTCGCGGTGTTCGGCGACGTGCTGGCGGTCGGGGACGCGCGGGCGGGGCGGATCGAGCGGGTCGAAGTGGCGACAGGACGGCGGCTTGAGGCGATCGAATACGGTGCAGGGGGAATGCGGATTGTGTCGCCGACGGGGCTGGCGTTTACGCGGGACGGGAGTCTGCTGGCGGCGGACGCGGTACAGGGGGTGGTGCATCGGTTTGACGCGGAGGGGACTCCGCTGGAGCCGATCGGGCGTCCCGGGCGGGGCGAGGGGGAATTCGTTCGACCGAAGGACGTGTGTGTGATCCGGTCGGGTCGCGTTGTCGTGGCGGATGCAGGGCGGCAATCGGTGCTGGTGTTTGATTCGGAAGGGCGTTTCCTGATCGAGGTGCGGGGGGGCGAGGGCTGGTCGGGGTTCACGATGCCGGGAGGGGTGTGCGCGTACGACATTGCGGCGGGTGATGAGGCGGAGGCGAGCGAGCGGGACGACCGAGGGGGTGATGCCCGGGAATTCATCGTCGTCGCGGATACGCTCGGCGCGCCGTCGCTGGTGTTGGTGGAGTTGCGTGAGGTGAAGCCCGGAGGAGAGGAGCATTGACGCGGACCGGGTTCAGCGGAGTCAGGAAGCGACGTGCGGGTCGTCGAGGGAGCGCTTCCCTCGGGGCGCGGCTCTGTTTTGGGGGGGCGGTCGCACTGGCGGTGGAGCTGTCCGCGGCGCAGGAAGCGAGCTTCAGTCCGCACTGGCGGGCGGACGGCTGCGTGGTGTGTCACGAAGGTGGCGCGAAAGCGCCCGGACCGGTTCCCCGTGAGAAGGTGGACGTGCTTTGTCTGACCTGTCATGACGGGAAGTCGGCGGTGCGTGAGCGGCATCCGGTGGGGCGCACGTTCTCATCGGATCAGGTCGAGAACCGTGGGAGCTGGCCGCTGGTGGACGGACGGCTCAGTTGCGTCACATGTCATGATTTTTCGGCGCATTGCCGCGTCGCGCCAGAGCGCCCGCGGGACAATCCACGTTTTCTGCGCGAGTCGATCTCGGCGGGAGGCTCGGCTGCGAACTGTGGGGTTTGTCACGCCGCTGCACGAGCGTCGCGACATAACCCTCATCTGATGACGGATCTGAGGGGCGGAGTGAACGCGTCTTCGTGCGGGTTCTGTCATCCCGAGCCGGTGGCGAGCGGAGCGAGCGCGGTGCGGACGGGGCGCGCGGCGCTGCACACGGATGAGGTGACGCTGTGCGGGGCGTGTCACACGCAACACGTGGATTTTTTTGAACCCGGACACACGGGAGCGCCGATGACGGCGTCGCTGGTGGATCAACTTCGGCGGTGGACGAGGGAAGCCGCTGCCCAAGCCGGCGGACCTGATCCGGGTGCCGCATCGCGTGCCGGGGCGGAGACCGTGGCGGATTCCGCGACGTCCGGACTGGGCTTGCCGCTCGACGCGGCAGGCCGGGTTACGTGTTCGACGTGTCATAATCCGCATGAACGCGGCGTGTTTCCGGCGGAAAACCCTCTCGGGCAAGGAGGGCTTGCGTTTCCGAAAAGCCCGGTCGCGCCCGCACAACTCCGCACGGACGCCGCGACGTTGTGCGGTGCGTGTCACGGAGGGGGCGGGCAAGCGAAATCTCTTGAGTCGCCGGGAAATGCGGCAGGATCGACGGTTTCAGGTGGAGGACGACCCGCGTGGCCGCCTCTGTCAGGAGATTTGAGCGAAGGCATGAGATGATCGGGACACGAGTCAGTTGGTCGCTGATGCTGCTCGGGATTGCTGCGGGGCTTTGCGGGTGTCGAGCATCCGGTCGGTGCGGCGAGGTGGAGGGGTCTTCCACTGCGACGGGGCCGCGCGTTGTGTTCGACGTCGGACGTGACGGAGAAGACTGGGGAAGCATCCTCTTTGAGCTTGCTCCGAAGGAGGCGCCGGAAACGGTGGCGAACTTCCTTCGGTACGTCGATGACGGGTACTACGACGGAACGATCATTCACCGCGTGTTGATCGGCGAACACCAGCGGATCCAGATTTTTCAGGGTGGCGGGTACACGGCGCTTCGATCGGACGCAAAACCCGGTCAACGCGCGCCGATTCCGCTGGAGACGCGGCGCGGATTGAGCAACGTCCGCGGGACGATCGCGATGGCGCGCGACGCCGCGCCGGACACCGCGACGAGTGAGTACTTCGTCAACCTGGGAGACAACACGCGGCTGGACTATCAAAATGAGGAAAAGCCGGGGTACGCGGTGTTCGGCCGGATTGTCTCGGGGTGGGAGGTCGTTGCGCGGATCATGCAGGTTCAGACGGAGGAGAATCCTGACCCCGTGTTGAAAGGGGAAGTTTCGACGCCTCTTAAGCCACCGGTTGTGCTGCGGGCGCGCCGTGTGGCGCCATGAGGTTGCCTTCCGGGGCTTACTCGGGGAACACCGGAATCGGATTGCCGTCGGCGCTGACGGCGACGAACACGACCTCGCCCTCGGTGACCTGGATGATGACATCCGGCTCGCTGCGGCGCTGAGCCCAGACCGCGACGTGAATCTGGATGGACGAGCGTCCGATGCGGACGGTGCGGGCGGTGAGCGTGACGATATCGCCGACGAAGACCGGTTTGTGAAATTCGACCTTGTGAAAGGAGACGGTGACGTAGCGGTGGTAGGCCTGCCGGCAGGCTTCCACGTAGGCGGCCTGGTCCATCAGGGAGAGGATCACGCCGCCGAAGATCGTCCCTTCTCCGTTAGTGTCGCGGGGCATCATGACGGTTTTGATGGCGGGCTGGTCGGTCGGCGGTTTAATTCGTGGATCCATCTTGTCGGTCTTCCCTGCGGCGCATTCGGGGTGCGCGGCGTCGTGGGGAAGGATACCGGGGCGGTCCGGTCGGCGCAAGGGCGGCAGGGGCGGTTTGACGCTGAAGCACGCGCATCTACACTGGGCGCTGCCGGGGGAGGCGCGGCGCGGAAGGGGCTTCGTCGGGTGCGGAAACGCGAATTCCGCGGGGAACCCGGCTTTGTGACAAGGGGGTCGAATACATGCGTGGACAGTGGATGCGGATGTTGCAGCGTGTGACGCTGCTGGCGGCAGGGGCGAGCATGCTTCAGGTCGGCGGGTGCAACAGCACGACGGCGCTGGAGTTCCTTCAGACGGTTTTCCTCGGCGTCTCGGCGGCTGGGGCGTACGCGATCCTTCAGAATATCTGAGGCTGAGCGGCGGCGGGCTTCCGGCGGCTGCCGCAGAGGGCTCCTGCCTCCGCGGCGCATTGACGGGTCTCGCGTTTCGCGCTTATGCTGCGCCGCTTTGATATTTTTCATCCGTCACGATCCGGGCGAGGGTTTGCAGGACGGTCGAGCCCAGGGACATCCGCGAAGGAGCGCTGAGGCTTGATGAAAGAGTTGGGAGACATTGATGCAAGGCCGGGTACGTAATCTCGGGAGTGAATCCCTGGTGGTGCGTGTGTCGATCCTTCCCGTGCTCGTCGCGTTGCTGACGAGCCTGATCTCGGGGCGGCAGGTTCTCGCGCAGGATAACGCCGGCGCTGCGCCAGATCCGGCGACGACGGTGGCGGAAGGCTCGTCGGTTGAATCCTTGTTCGTGGACTTTCTGCATTACGCGACGCTGGGCCGGTTCACGGCGGCGAACGCGCATGCAGAAGCCCTGCTGAATCATCCGAACCTGGATCCGCGCGAAGTGCTCGCGCTGGCGACAAGCCGCGCCCGAGCCGTCCAGACTCTTCAGATCCTTGTCGCGAATTCGACGGTGGGTCCGAACGCGGCGCGGGTGCTGGAGCTGATCGAGGAAGGACAGCGGCTGGAGCGGAAGGATGAGCAGCGGATCCTCAACAACATCAACCTTCTCGGCGGCGACCCGCAGCAGGAGTTCGACGCGACGCGTCACCTGATCGAGTCCGGAGAGTACGCAGTGCCTCTGATGGTGTCGGCGCTGCTGGACGAGAGTCGGGTCCGTCTGCATCGGCGGATTCTGACGGCGCTGCCGAAACTGGGGCGTGGGGCGGTCGGTCCGCTGGTGATGGCGCTGAACACGACCCGCGAAGACGTGCGGATCGAAATCGTGCGCGTGCTGGGGGAAATCGGTTACGTGCAGGCCGCGCCGTATCTGATGAAGCTTGCCGGTCAGGCGAACGTGGCGGATGCGACGCGGCAGGCGGCGAACGACGCGATCGCGCGGATCGCCTCACAATCGGGACGTGCGTCGCCGGCGTCGGCTTCTCAAGGTTTTTTCGAACTGGCGGACCGGTATTACGCGGAAGATTCGGGGGTCGCCGCGGACAGCCGGGAGCCGACAGCCAACGTCTGGTACTGGAACGCGGGTGAGAACCGGATCGACAAGATCGAGGTTGAGACGGGCATCTTCGGTCAGGTGATGGCGATGCGGTGCTGCGAGGAGGCGCTCCAGCTTCAACCGGATCAAACCGAGGCGATCGCATTGTGGCTGGCCGCGAACATCCGGCGCGAGGGCCGGCTGGGAATGAACGTCGAAAGCGGCGACCCCGGCGAGTCGGGGCGTCCGGACGAGACGAGGCCGGCGGAGTTTCCGCGGGCGCTTTACTTCACGCAGGCGGCGGGTCCGAGATATGCGCACATGATTCTTGACCGTGCGGTGCGGGACCGGGATTCGGCGGTGGCGCTGGGGGCGATCGAAGCGTTGCGGCTGACGGCGGGAGCATCGTCCCTGACCGGTTCGGAGTCCTACAAACAACCGCTGGTTCAGGCGCTGCAATTTCCCGACGTGCTGGTGCGGATTCGTGCGGCGCTCGCGCTGGGGGCCGCGTTGCCGACGCAGAGCTTCGTGGACAGTGACCGGGTGATTCCGGTCCTTTCGGAAGCGCTGGCGCTGTCGGGGCGGGTGAAAGTGCTGGTCGTCGCGCCGTCGGAGGAGATGCTCAACCGCGTAACGGGCGGCTTGCGCTCGGGGGACTGCGAGGCGATCGGGGAAAAAGGGTTCTTCACGGGAATGTCGCGGGCTCGGCGAGAGTTCGAGCACCTCGGCGGGGTGTTTCTCTCGACGGGGATGTCCGAACCTGATCTCGCCGGCGCGTTGGCGGAGCTACGTCGTGAATTCGCGTTCAGTCAGACGCCGGTGGTGATCCTGACGGCGCCGGACCAGCGCAAGGCCGCGGAAGACGCGGCTCGCGGCGATGCTTATTGCGAGCTTGTCGAGGACGGGGCGGACGGCGCGGCGCTTCTTGCCGCGCTGGGGAGCATCCGGTCGCGGACATCGCAAAAGGCGCTCAGCGCGGATGAGGCGTTCGGTCTGGCGCTTCAGGCGGCGCAGACGCTGGAGATGATCGCGGGATTCGGCCGGACGGTTTATGATTTTCATCGAGCCGAGCCGGCGCTGATCGGGGCGCTGGCGTCGGGCCGGGAGGAGCTTCAGACGTTGTGTGCGTCGGTGCTGGGGCAGATTCCGTCGGCGTCGGCGCAGCGCTCGATCGCGCACGTGGCGCTGGATGATGCTCGCAGCGAGTCCTTGCGGGTGGCGGCGTTTGCCGCGTTGGCCCGGTCGGCCCGGAACTTCGGCAACCAGCTCGAACCGGATCAGGTGACTCGGTTGCTGGAGGTGGCGCGGTCATCGAATCTGACGCTGCGGACGGCGTCGAGCCGGGCGCTGGGGGCGCTCAACCTGGCGGATAATCAGGCGAGCGCGATCATCCGCGGCGTATCACGGGGTTGATCCGTCGGGAGATGCGGGTCGCGCCGGAAGCGGCGGCGGCGCAGGAGGACCGTCGTCATGCCGTCCCTGACGTACAAGGAGGCCGGGGTCAGCATCGCCGCCAATACGCGGTGGGTGGATGCGATCCGCGCGTGCATGACGGCGACGTATGACCCGCGGGTCATGAACCGTCACAACGCGTTCGCCGGTCTTTATCGCCTCGACTACGACGAGCAGCTTTTTCGCAGGAATTACCGAAAGCCGGTGCTGGTCGCCTGCGCCGACGGCGTCGGCACCAAGGTGCTGCTTGCGCTTCAGCTCGGGAAGCTTTCGACGCTGGGCATCGACCTGGTGGCGATGAACGTGAACGATCTGATCACCTGCGGCGCTGAGCCGCTTTTCTTCCTCGATTATCTAGCCGTGCATGAACTGTCTCCTCCGAGGCTGCTGACTCTCATTGAAGGCGTCGCGGAAGGCTGCCGTCAGGCCGGGTGCGCCCTGCTGGGGGGTGAGACCGCGGAGATGCCGGATGTTTATCGGCGGGGGGACATCGATCTGGCGGGGTTTGCGGTGGGCGTGGTCGAGTTCGATCGCGTCATTGACGGACGTCGGATCGAGGTGGGGGACGTGTTGATCGGTCTGCCTTCAAGCGGGGTCCACTCCAACGGGTACACGCTCGTGCGAAAGCTGATCGAAAAGAGCCGCTGCGACCTTTCCGCGCCGCTGGAGGGCGGAACCGGGACGATCGGTGAAGCCTTGCTGGCGCCGACGCGCATCTATGTCCGGGCGGTGTCTGCGGTGCTGGAGGCGTTCGGACGGCGGCGCGTCGTGTCCGCGATGGCGCATATCACCGGCGGAGGACTTCGCGAGAACATCGCGAGGCTCCTGCCGGGAAAGGTGAACGCGGTCATCTCGCGGCGGGCGTGGCGGCCTCCGCCGGTCTTTGATTTTCTCCGGCGGCTGGGCGTGGCGCGCGGGGAGATGTTCAAAGTCTTCAACATGGGCATCGGCTACGTTTTCGTGGTTCGCCCCCGCAACGCACAGGGTGTGCTGCGCGCGTTGCGCGGCGTCGGGGAGGATCCGATCATCCTCGGCCGGATCGTGACCGGAAACGGGCGCGTCGTTCTTGAAGGTTGAACATCAAGGAGCAGGGGGCGCCACAGGCGGGAGTTCGCTGTCCGTCCAGATGTGAAAGCGGCTTGCGGACTGGACCACGAGAGCGTGATCAATGATGCGGGCGTCGGTGAATTCGCGGACGCCGTCGAGCGTGAGTACACCACCTTCGCGCGGCAGAACGCCGCTGGCGTTGCGGTGATCGTAAAAGAATACGCGGCAGGGGACGGCGGCGTCAGGCGAGCGGACATCGATGGCCGCAACGTAAGCGGACGTGACGGCGCGGAAGTAGAAGTTCGGACGCTCCTCGGGCGTTACGCCTTTCCAGAGCACCCGCCCCGAGAACCCGTCCAGCGCATGAACTGAGCGAACGTCCGCCACAATGACGTTTCCGTCCTGAACTGTGATCGACATGCCCTCGTCCCCGCGCGGCATCAGCGGCGGCGTGCGCCAGGCTTCCCGCCCGTCGCTGAGATCGTACCGCGTGATCGAACGTCCGTCGGTCGTTACATAAAGACCGTCGACGTCGGCGGCGAGCGCGGCCTCGCGCACGCGTCCTGAGACGCTGGTCGACCAACGTGGGACGCCGAGCACGGGATCGCAGGCGACAATCCGATCGGCGCAGACGAGAAGGAGTTGCCCGTCGAAGGTGGCGACGCGGCGTGTGACCGGACCGAAAGGATCGAGAGGGAAGCTGCGCATTGACTCGCGGGGCGCCCAACGCAGGGTGTGAAGTCGAAGCTGATCGCGGACGGCTGCGGTGTAACTCAGACGGTCATCGCACAGCGGTAGATCTCCGGCCGGGGGCGGGACGAGTCGCAAGCCCCACTGCGGACGCCCGTCTTCGATCGACAGACACGCGGCTTCTCCGTCATCGCGGATGCAAAGCAGTTCCCGCTCACGGACCGTGAAGTGTACGAAAGGCGCGAGTCCTTCCCAGTCCCGATCCGGATGACCCAGATCGGGAGGAACCTCGCCGAACGCCCAGAGAAGTTGCCCGTCGGCGGCGTTGACGGCTTCGATGCGGTGCGACCCGGCGAGAATCACCCTGGACGAGGAGACAAGGATCACTTGCGGCGCTCCGATGACCGGTCGCGGAGAATTCCAGAGCGCCCGGCCCGAAGCTGGGTCGTACGCCTGGACCGCGCCGGACGCGGCAACGAAGAAAGCCTGCTCGTGATCACCGTCGCCGGTGAAGCGCGGATGCAGGAGCGTCGGGTCATCCGCGAGGTCGAGGACGTGGGCCGGTCGCAACGGAAGGGTCAACTCCGGACGCGCCGGTTCAACGTGGCGGCGGGCGTCGGCGAAGCGCTCCCGGTACTGAGCGAAGGCGAGGCGCTCGCCGCCGACGGAGACGGTCGCCGAAGGAAACTCACGAACACCGCGGGTGAGCCAGCCGTAAACCTGGGTTCGTTTGCCCGCGCGGTCGAGCGCGGTGACGATCCGGCGGATCGTGTCAACCGGGTCGGACAGGTCGGGGTAGCGGTAGTAGGCGTCGATATAACGACGGGCCGCGTCCTCGTACTTTCCGGCGTTCAGCAAAAGGTCGCCGGACAGGAGAGTCGCCTCCGCGGCGGCACGGGCGTTGGGATACTGGTCCACCACGGCGTCCATCAATGCAACATCAGCGGCGGCGCGGGCGGATTGAAGGGCGCGGAGCGCCTGCTCCTCGAAGGGAGCGTAGACCTCGCGCCCGCGTGTCGCGAGAATGCGATCGATCGCGATCATTGCGGCTCGGCCCGCCTTCGGGGGCAGCGGTCCGGAATGCGGCAGCGCCATGTCTCTTAAGGATCGATCCGCGAGCACCTGCTGGTAGAGATGGATGGCGCGCGCGACGTCGCCCTGCGTCTCATACAATTCCGCGAATTTCAGGCGGTATTGCACGCCGGAGGCGGGATCGTAGGTCCAGACCGACGCGATCCGATGCCACGCTTCGAGGCGATCCGGCGTGACCAGGCCGGCGGTCGTGAAGCGAGAGGCAATCATCATCGTTGCGGCATAAAGCCGGCGGCGCAGCGCGTCATCGGCAGGGGGGGCGGCGGCAGCGCGGCGGTCCGCCTCGATGAGGAGCGCTTCGGCGTCGGACCACGCCCGGTCGCGCAGGGCGACTTCAGCAAAATCGAGCGCTGCGGCGGGATCATCCGGGTTGCGCTGCATCCGGTCGCGCAGTTCCTCCCAGATGTCTTCTCGGCGCATGTAAGCGCTGAGCGAACGATCGCCCGCCACGAGAAGAACGTCGCTCAGCGCCAGCAGATTCCCGCCGCCTCCGTCCGCGTCCCACGGACGGTCGGTCCGCGCACCGGTTTGAAGGTCGAACGTAGAAAGATGCATTCCGGTCGGAACCAGCACCCGGTCGGAAAGCAATGCCGGCCTGCCGAGCGGGCTTAGACCGTCGCCGAGGGACGTGGACCAGCGCAGTTCCCGAGCGCCGAGGTCGTAGGCGCACACCGCCGCGCCGGTGGTCACGAGGACCGAGTCCGCAACACCGACGAGACACTCCGCGTCGCTGAGCTGGGCACGCGGGATCTGCATCCGAGTGGAACCGTCGACGGCATTCAGCACTAGCAGGTCGTCCGCGTCGGAAGGCAGCACGACGATCCGGTCCCCGAGGCAGAACGGCGGGGAGAAAGTCCACGCCGCAGTTTCCTCGGAACTCGGCCGCCCGGCGCGCGTGCGTTGTGCGGATTGCCCGTAAACGCGCAGCCAGACTACGTCGCCGGTGATCTCAGATACGGCGGCGATCGTACCGAGCTGCGGACAGACGAAAACCAGCCCGCGATCGGCGGCGAGGATCGAGTACGTGGCGCGACGGTAGCCGAACGATCCGGTGGATGCGCTGCCGACATGAACGCGGGAGAGCAGCCGGCCGTCACGCGCCGCAAGGCGGTAGACGTAGGCGTCTTCGAATCCGAAGGCGCGGCGACGCCGGCCGAGGATAAACACCTGATCACGCAGGATCAGCGGTGAGGCGTCGAGCGTTACGTCCGAGTGCTCGCGGCCGAACGAAGCGAGGGTGCGCAGCCAGCGAAGTCGGCCGTCGGCGAGATCGAGGCACACCAGCGCGCCGGGACCAGGTTGCGCCTCGACGACAAAGGGCGTGTCCGAGGGCGTTGAGACAGCGGCGACCACGATCCCCGCGTGGATTGCGGGAAGTTCAAGGGCGCCGGTCGGCGCCTCCGACAGGGCTGCGGGCGCCGCCAGCTCCCGGTCAGGCCACGTCCAGACCTTCGTCCCGGAACGGCGCTGGACCGCGATCAACTCGCCGGCGCGCTGACGAATGACGAGATCGTCGGAAGCGACAGGGATGGTCCGCAGACCGGCAGACCGCTCGAGCGACGATCGTCGTTGCGCTTCTTCCGAGGCATCGGAGGACGACCACGCAGAGGCGCTGAATCCGTCGTCCTCGTGATGACGCCACAACAGGCCCGGATCTGAGACGTTGCACTCGCCGAGACGGGTCCGAGAGGGGCTCCCGCCCCACTGCGGCCAGTCCGTCGGATGCAGCGAGCAGGCGTGAAGATCGGCGAAAGTGCGCTCGACCTCGGCCAGGACGTCGCGCGCCGGGCGATCCTCGCCCATCCAGCGCAGGCCGGTGTTCAACTCGGCATCATCGACCTCGAGGAGTCTGCGGGCTTCGTCGGCGTCGCCGGTCATTGCAAGAAGCAGGGCGAGGTGCCGGCGCCAGATCGGCTCGTAACGATCGCGATCCGGATGAAAGCGCAGGGCGTCCTCGTAAAGGCTTCGGGCGGGCTCAAGGAGACCACGCTCGATCAGCCGCTGGGCCAACTCGTCGGTCACCCTCCCCGCTGCGGCGGAAATGAATCCGCGATCGTAAGCCGCGAGCCAGCTTGCGGCGGCGTCGGGGCGCTCCGTCCCGAGCGAGGACAACTCGGCGGCGGATTCGGCTTCGTACAATTGTCGCCAGGCGGACACGCCTTCCGGCGGCCAGGACGCCAGCGTCTGTCGCACCAACCGGCCGACGCTGGTGTAGGCGCCGGAGCGGCCGGTCGAGGCGACCATCGTCGCGTAACGGGTGGACGCTTCGTGCAGAACTTCAGCGGCTTCGGCCCAGCGGTGGTTTCGGGCGAGGACTTGAGCTCGGGCGAAAGCGTCGCGGGACTCAAAGCTGTCGTTGACGTACACGTCGACGGATACAGCCGGTTCGGTCGGTGCGGTTTGAGACAGCGCTCCGACACGGGAGCCGAACGTACCCGAATGCGTCAGTGAGAACACGAGAAAATATGCCCCCGCACGAACGCCCCGTCGCCGGCAGACCGAGGCGCCGGTTGTCGCAGAGCCCCAACGTTGAAGGCTGTGAGGGATTGCGGTTCTGAACATGATTCCCAGCTTCCGACGGCGATCGCCACCTGCGTCGAGTACGTCAGGAAATGTATCGTTCAACCAGCGAGCCGAGGCGCTGCCGCACGGCGGGGGCGAGTCCGTTCAGGTCGGACCAGATCGCCAGCTTCAGGGCCGATCCGCATCCGCACGTTCGGCTCGAGGGATTATATACCCGCAGAAATTGCCGGATGAGGGTGAGCGCCCGTTGCGACGCCAGCTTGAGGTTGCCGAGGATTTCCCGCAGGAGGGCGTCGTGCGGCGGATCGCCGGGGTGCGGTCGCCAGCAGTCGTAATCCGTCGGAAGAGCGACGAGGGCGTAACAAAGTTCGGCTTCGCGGGCGAGCTTCGCCTCGGGCATCGCGGTCATGCCGATGACATCGCCGCCCCAGGCCCGGTGAAGATGCGACTCGGCTCGCGTGGAGAACTGCGGCCCCTCCATGCAAACGTAGGTTCCACCGTCGTGGGTGGTCAGATCCAACTGGGCCGCAGCAGCGACCAGATCGCGGCGCAGCGTTGGGCAGAAGGGGTCCGCCAGTTCGACGTGGACGGCAAGACCCTCATCAAAGAATGTCGAGGAGCGGCGGGAAGTGCGATCGATGACTTGATCGCAGACGACCAGTTCGCCGGGGTGGATGTTCTCGCGCAGGCTTCCGGTGGCGCCGCTGGCGATGACGGCCGCGGCGCCGAGTTGCTTCAGGGCGTAGATGTTCGCGCGGTAGGGGACGTTCGTCGGATTGAAGGTGTGCCCCGCGCCGTGACGGGCGACGAAGGCGACACGGCGCCCCTCCCAGGTGGCGATGATCGGAGGACAACTCGGCCTCCCGAAGGGCGTATCCACCTCGGTCGGCGTGCCGCCCGCTTCTTTCAGGAGAATGTCACCCAACCCGGTTCCCCCGATGATTCCGATCTCAACGTCGCCCACGTTTGCGCTCCTTGTGCTTTTGCGTTCTCGTGTTGGTTCGCCGGCGAGGTTGGCGCGGAGGGGCGTCGGGCGCGCCCTGACCGGCGCCCGAACCTCGCACGTAAATCCTGAGTTGGCGCATTGCCGGACCGGATTCGTCGGGCAGGTTGTACGAGTACCCCTCGGTTTCAGCCAGGGCCAGCCGCGAGGCCAGAGCTGCACCGGCGTCGGCTTCATCCGGGGTCAACTCTGCGTTTTTGTAAGCCACGATGAATCCGCCGACGCGGGCCCACGGCGCGAGCCACGTCAGGAGCGGATCGAGTTTCGCGACGGCGCGGGCGAGAACGAGATCATATTCACCGGTTGAGGCGGCGTGCTCCGCGCGGGCGTGGAGCACGCGCAGGTTGGGTAGCCCCAGGCTCGCGGCGGTGCGGCCAACGAAGGCGACTTTTTTCCCTGTGCCGTCGATCGCGGTGACGCGCCACGCGGGGCGGGCGATTGCCACCGGAATCGCGGGGAAGCCGGCGCCGGTTCCGACGTCGAGGACATTGGCGGCGGCGGGGACGCAGGGTTCGGTTGCGGCCCAGGCGACGACGGACAGCGCGTCCGCGACGTGCATCACGGCGGCATCTGCGGGCGACACGATCCGCGTCAGGTTCATCACGCGGTTGGTCTCGACGACGGCGTGATAATGCGACAAGAGCAGGGATAACTGTCGGGAATCCAGGGCGACCCCCCAGCCGGAAAGCACGGGGGAAAGCGCCTCAAGGAACGCGCGGTCGTCTTCGGCGACCGGCGCCGCGGTCGAGGTCAGATCAGGAGGCGCGTCGCGCACCGGAGCAGCCTCACCGGACGAACCCGGATCCCCGGCACCGTCAATGCGAGCAGCGGGTCCGGAGATCACCCGTCGCTCCGCGACACCGCGCCGGCATGCGCGATCGGCTGCTGAGAGACGCCGAGAATGTTTGCATTGCCCTGGCGAATCTGGGCGAGAGCGGCATCGGAAAGGGCGCCGTCGAGCGCGATCTGGGCGCACGCGGAAACCGCCCCCTCGCAGATGACGTTGCGCATTTCCTCGACGTTGATGTTTGCGTGGCTGATGACGTTGAGCACGTGGGCGAGGACGCCGGGCTTATTGAGATGCCGCACCAGAAGCATGAAGCCGGCGGGCGTGCGTCCGCAGAGGTTGACGCAGTTGAGGACTTCGCCGGTGGAGATGTAGTGCTCGACGATGCGCACCGTCTCCTCGGCGATGGCGTCCTGCGCCTGATCGGTGGAGGCGCCGATGTGCGGTGTGGCGTAAACAACACCACCGCTTAAAAGGATGCGGTCGGCGATCTCTCCGGTTCCGCCGGCAGGCTCATTCTCGAAGACGTCGAGTCCGACGCGGAGGTTCTTCTCCCGGATTGCCTTCAGCAGGGCGTCGTAATCGACGACGTCGCCCCGCGAGGTATTGATGAAGTACGCGCCAGGTTTCATGGCTTCAAGCACGGAGGCGCTGATGCAGCGGCGCGTGTCCGGCGTGGAGGCGACGTGGACGGTCAGTACGTCGCAGGCGGCGGCGCACTCCGCGATCGAGGCGACGCGGCGGACGCCCAGTGCGGCAGCCTCCTCAAAACTCAGGGACCGGCTCCACGCGACGACGTCCATCTCCAGGGCGCGAGCGCGGTCGATGACAAGGCGTCCGATCTGTCCCTTTCCGACGACGCCGAGCGTGCGTCCTTTCAGGCCGCGTGCTTCGGAATACCCCTTCTTGTTCCAGACCCCCTTGCGAAGGTCCGCGGTGGCGTCCACGATCCGACGATCGAGAGCCAGAATCAGTCCGATCGTCAGTTCTGCGACCGCGGCTGCGTTTTTTCCAGGGCAGTTGGCGACAAAGACGCTACGTTGCGAGGCGGCGGCGACGTCGATCGAGTCGTACCCGGCGCCCGCGCGGATCACCAGCGCCAGCGCGGGAGCGTCACGGAACACGGGCGCGCCGACCTTCGTTCCGCGGACGATCAGGATGTTGCACCCGGACCGGGCGACGGCGGCGGCAAGGGCGTCGCCGACCAACCCTGGCTCGGTGACCACGTCGCATCCGGCGGTCTTGAGACGCGCAAGACCGGAGGATTGAAACTTATCGGCAATAAGCACTTTCATGCGCGATATCGTGTCGGGAGCGCGTCGGAGCGTCAAGCGCCGGGCGTTCCGGCGAGGTTAACGCGCGGTCGCGCGGGGCGTCTGCCTTTATGATGAAGAAGTTGGCGGGGAATCCGGGCGAATTCGACGTGTTTGAGTCCGGCGGCGACGGGCAGGTAATGACCTGCCGTTGCGGGCGTGCGCACGTGCTGCGCGAGGGGGACGACGCGCGTCAGGTGCAATGCTCGAACTGCGGCGAGGTGTTGCGCCTGGCGCCGGGCGCGGAATCGTTCGACCCGCTCCCGCTGATCGGAGCGGCGGAAGACGTTGAGCGCCAGTTGGAGGCAAAGCTGTCGCCGCGGCGACCGGGAGCGCTGCTGACGAACATCGAGGCGAGGTTCGCGGACGGGCCCCCTGATGCGCAGAACCCGGTGGATGAGGAAGCGATCGCGCAAGCCCGCGCGGTGCGGCGCGGCGCGCTGCTGCGGCGGGAATTGTTCTGGTCGCTGCTGTTTTTCACGAACGCCTCGGGTGTGCGGACGCTTGTGTTTCTCTGGCTGCTGATGAGCCTCGAACTGATCGCGGTGCTTGCCTCGATGAACACCGTGTTCTTCCTCTACAAGGCGGCGGCGGTCATGTTGATCCTCAGCATCGAGGGGGTCATGTCCGGGGTGATGCTCAGCGTCGTGGACGCCGCGAACGACGGCGCGGACGAACTGCCGCCGGTGGGGACGTTCGACGACTTGATCGCAGACTGGCCGCAGCGCGTGCTGACACCGCTGCTGACGCTCGGCGTGACGTGGGTGTACGCGATCGGACCGGCGTTCCTGGTGTTCAGCGTCGGGTGGGCAACGACACCGGCGGGAGCGTTGCCGTCGATGCCGACATGCATCGCCGCGGGTGTGCTGCTGCTGATCGGTCTTTTTTTCTGGCCGATCCTCGTATTGATCGGGGTTCATGCGGAGATGGCCGACTTTTTCCGCCCGGACCTGATGATTCGATCCATCCTGGGCACTTTGCGCGGGTATCTTATGACGGTCGTATTCATGTTCGGACTCGTGGCGCTGATGGTCGGCGCCGTGGTCGGCGTGGCGTTCCTGCCGGGAGCGCTGCGTCCGACCGGTGTCCTGCTGGCGTTGTTGTTGGGATTGATCCGCGTTCTCGGGCAGATCCCGGTGTTTCGGGCGATCGGCGTGTTCGGACGGGTTTACCGGGATGAGGTGGCGTGGGACTGGACCTGAACCTGAAAGGGTCGGCGGCCCGGTCGCACGGGTAGCGGCGCGTTTTCAGTCGATAAGAGGGACGGCCGAAGGTCGGAGGCGGACACCGGTCAGAAGCTGTCGTCCAGATTCGACAAGGCGGCAAGGGCCGCTTAAGAAAAGCGGGCCTGCGGGATCGAGCCTGCGGGAGTCAGGTTGTTCGGGCACGCGGTGGTTTCAGGATGGTTGAGAGCAAAAGTAGCGCAGAAGAGACGGTTACCGGGGCCGAGAAAGACGCCCCTGCGAAGGCGCCGATGACGTGGGGGCAGCGTACGCGGCACATCTGGCGGGAGTGGATCAGGCCGATCCTGGTCGTCGTGATCGTGCTGAGCACGTTCCGGTCGGCGGTGGCGGACTGGAACGACGTTCCTACGCCGTCGATGGATCCGACGATCCTGGTCGGCGACCGGATCCTGGTGAACAAGCTGGCGTACGACCTGAAAGTTCCTTTCACGCGGTATCACCTTGCGGAGTGGGGCGCGCCGAAACGAGGGGAGATCGTCGTGTTCTTCTCGCCGCGCGACGAGACCCGGATGGTCAAGCGCGTCGTGGGCGTCCCCGGCGACGTCATCGAACTTCGGTCGAACCGGTTGTATGTGAACGGGGAACCGCTGTCATACACGACATCGGATGGCGTGGAGGTCAACTCGTTGCGGAACGCAGATGACGTCTACATCGAGAACCTCGACGGAGTTGAGCACGCCGTGCAGTTCACGCCGCGCACGCCCGCGCCGCGCACGTTCGGTCCGGTCACGGTTCCCGAGGGGCATTACTTCATGATGGGCGACAACCGGGATAACAGCTTCGACTCTCGCGGATTCGGGTTCGTGGAGCGACGGCGGATCGTCGGTCGTTCCTCGCGCGTTGCGCTGTCGCTGGATTCGTCGCGGTATTACCTGCCGAGGTGGGGGCGGTTCTTTCACGGTTTGCGCTAGCGACGGCGTCTCCTCGCGATCATCCTGTTTGACAGGCCTCGCCAGAGCATCGGTCCTCTCGTCGAGCTGAATTGCAGGGGTGAGTCCGCGCGACTACGCTTCGGCCGTGTGCGGCGGGGGCGGGCCTCAGATCCGGGCATGCAGCGCGAAATCAGAAAGGCAATGAATTGAGCGGGTTCCGAGGGACACATGAGTTTCTGACGTGCGGGGCGGAGCTGGCGGTCATGCCGCTGCCGTCGCGCCGGCTGATGTGCTTTGAAGTTCGGATTCTTGCAGGGATGTGCGAGGAGCCGGAGGATCAACTGGGTCTTGCGCGGGTTGTGCAGGAGACGGTGACGAAAGGAACGAAGCGCCGGTCGGCGCAGGAGCTTTCTGACGCCTTTGACGCGATCGGAGCCGTCCGCGGCTCCGGCGTGGGGCGCGAGACGACGTCGTTCAGTTGCTCGGTGCTTCCTGAGCACTTTGAGCGCGCCGTCGAATTGCATGCGGAGTTTCTGCGTGAGCCGACGTTTCCGCCGGAGATGGTCGAGGTTGCGGTCGAGTTGAGCCGGCAGGAGCACCTGGCGCTGGCGGACGATCCGCAGGAGCTGCTGGACAAACACCTGTCGCGGCTGATGCTCGGTCCCGTGCTTGGGCGGCACGAACTGGGTGAGCCGCAGACGCTGGATGCGCTGACGCCTGAAGCGGTCGCGGAGCACTGGGCGAAGATCGGGTGTGCGGGGCGAATGCAGATCAGCGCGGCTGGACCGATCGAGCCGGAACGAGTGCGCAGCGTGTTTGAGAGGGCGTTTGCGGGTTGGGGCGGGGCGGGGCGCGTCGGGCGGGCGTCGCATCCGGTCCGGTTTACGCCCGGGCGGACGCATTTTCCGAAGGAACTCGAGCAGGAGCAGATGAGTATTGCGTTCCCCGGAGTCGGCATCACGGATGAGAAGTATGCCGTGCAGCGGGTTATGCTCGGCGTCTTATCCGGAGGAATGAGCGGGCGGCTTTTCACGGAAGTGCGGGAGAAACAGGGGCTGGTGTACTGGGTGGGGGCGTGGCAGGAGACGCCGCGCGGTTGCGGGTTCATCGTGCTGGGCGCGTCCACGACGCCGGAGCGGTGTGATCAGACGTACCGGACTCTGTTTCGCGAGCTGGACCGCCTTGGCGAGGATCTCGCGGACGAGGAACTGGACCGGGCGAAGGCAACGATCACGGCGCGAGTTCAAACCCGTGGGTACACGACGCGGTCGCTTTGCGCGGAACTGGCGGATGATCTGTTCTACCGGGGTCGGCCGATGTCGCATGAGGAGAAGCTCGCCCGCGTGCAGGCGGTCACGACGGGGGATATCCGGGCGTTTCTTCAGGCGCACCCGAGAGACCGGCTTTGCGTGGTGACGCTGGGGCCTAAGGCCCTCGAAAGTGCGTGATGTACGAGAAGCGGGCGGCGTCCCGGAGGATCGCAAGGAATGAGGACATCGACTTACACCTATCACACGCTGCCGAACGGACTGCGCATCGTCATTGAAGAGATGCCGGATGTTCCGAGTGCGGCGGCAGGATTTCTGGCGCGGACGGGCGCGCGGGATGAGACGCGTGAGGTGGCAGGAGTGTCTCATTTTCTCGAGCACATGATGTTCAAGGGCACGCCGAAGCGGACGTGGCACGAGATCAACAGTGCTTTTGACGCGATGGGCAGCACGTACAACGCCTTCACGAGCAACGACCGGACGTTTTACTACGGGTGGGTTCCGCGGGATCGCCTGCGCGAGCAGATCGAGCTGCTGGCGGACATGATGCGTTCGACGCTGCCGCCGTCCGAGTTCGAGATGGAGAAGAACGTCATCCTTGAGGAGATTGCGCGGTCGAAGGACAACCTGGTGTCCGTGGCGTTCGACGTTCTGATGGAGCAGGCGTTCGCGGGACACCCGCTGGCGTGGCCGGTGCTCGGATATGAGGAGACGATCCGGTCGCTGCGTCGGGATGCGATGGCGGAGTACTTCGCGCGGCGTTATGCGGCGGACAACCTTATCCTGATCGTTGCGGGGAACGTCAATCCAGGGGAGGTGATCGGGTGGGCCGAGGCGCTCTGCGGCGCGTGGGCGCCCGCGAGAGACGGGGCGGTGCGCGTCGCTCCGGAGTTGAGAAACGGGCGCGCGGGGCAGACGGTGTCGCGTTTTCAGCAGCAGGTGATCATGTGGGCGTTTCCGGCCCCGCCGGGCTGCGTGGACGACGCGGAGCTGGCGTCGGCCACGGCGACGATCCTCGGCGGGGACAACTCGCGCATCTTCTGGAACGTGGTGCAGAAGGGGTTATGCCCGCGCGCCGGCGCGTTTCACCTGGATTTCTCGGATGCGGGATTGATGATTCTCTGGGCGATGTGCGACCCGAAGCATTGCGCGGCGGCGTTTTCGGCGATCCGGGGTGAGGCTGAGCGGATGCAGTCGGGCGGCGTGACGGCGGACGAGGTCACCCGGATTCGGAACAAGCGTTTGACGTCGCTGGCAGCGGAGGGGGAAGCGCCGTATGACCGGTTGAAGCTTATCATGGACGATGTGGATTATCGAGGTCGGGCGCGAACCTTGGAGGAGCGCCTGGCGGTGGTGGACGCCATCGAGCCGAGCACCGTGGGAACTTATCTGGCGCGATACCCGGTGACGGGCGAGGGTTTCCTGGTAAGCGTGGGACCGTCTGACTGGAGAGGATGATCCCGATGGTTCGTCGCGCGGCCTCGCCTGCGGAGTGTTCCCGCAATCCTGGCGAACCGGTTCGGAGGCGGCGTCGCCGCATTGAATGAACGCACCCGCATCGCAACACGTCACGGTCATCTTCAGCGCGGACGAGCCGGTGCGGGGGAGTACGCGCGTCGCGTCGCGGGTGCTGGCCGGGGTTTTTCATCTGTCGTTTGCGGGGGCGCTTTTTTACACGGTCTGGTGGCCGGTGGACACCCGACTCACCGAGATCCTGCTGTGGAACATCCCCTTCACGACGCAGTGGCAGATCGATGAGGCGATGTCGACGCTGCTGGAGGGTCCGGTTGAATCCGCCGCGGTTGCACCGCCATCGCGGGGGGGCGCGAGCGCCGGGACCGAGGGCGACGCGTTCGTATACCCGCCACGGCAGCGGGCGCCGATCCTGCTGCTGAGCGTTTACGGGGTTGAGGCGGTAGCGGCGGTGGCGGTTTTGGCGTGGGCGCTTGCAGGCGGACTGGTGTTGGGGCGCATTCTGCCGTCAGGCATCCGGCGGGCCGCGACGCGTGCGGCGATGTTGCTTGCGCTGGGACTTGTGTGCTGGGGCGCGTGGATTGCGTGGACGATGCGGACGGGATTTCCGGTGAGCACGGGGCAGATCGCGGTCGGCGGCGCGGCGATGGTGTGCGCGCTTGTCGGACTCGGGCGCGCCAGCGGCGGGGCGGCGGCTTCGGTGACGGCGTCGATCTGGCAGGTGCTCTGCGGGGCGGCGGCATACGCGGCGGTGACGTTGATGGCGAGGTGCGAAGCCCTGGAGGCGCAGCACACGTCTGCGGCGTTCAAGGCGGGCGTGTTCGCGGGGGTGACGGGATATGCCTGGTGCGTTCTGGTGATTTCGGTTGTTCGATCCCGCCGGACGTCGGGCGGGTACGTCCGGATGTGAGCGTCGCTCGCGGATGACGGCAGCGTTTGAGGGCTGGGGGAAGGATCTCGGATGTTGCGCGCGATCGGGCTGATCCTGATGTTGGCGGGGCTTTCGCCGGTGGCGCTCACGGCGTTCGGGGTGGTTCGCGCGTACCGGTCGCTTTCGGATGCGTCGCTGGATCTGTCGTCGACGGAGCCGGCGGAGACGATTCTGCGTGAGCGGGCGGGGCTGACGCTGGAGTGGCTGATGATGACGGCGCCCCTCATTCTGCTGGGCGGGGTGCTGTATATCGCTGGCAGCGTCCGAAAACGCCGACGGGGGCGCCCGAGGTAGTCCAGAATGCCTGTGTCTCGTCGTTCGCCCAGCGGGCGGGGCGGTTCCGAACCGAGGTTCCCGCGCGACGGAAACGCATCCCTGCGATTGAAGTCCGCGCGGGTTGAAGTCTGCGGCTCGCACCTTCGAGCGGATTCTGCCCGCGCCGTTTTCGCGCGTCCTCATGCCTGCGCGCAAGGCTGGCTAACTTATCCCGCGCGGTTGCGCATCCGACGTTCATCGTGACGTTTTCGCCGACGTCACGGGGGACGCACGTTGAGCCGCGGAATCCTGCTTCTCGCGCTTGTCATGGTTTCGGGTTGCGCCACGGCTTCGAGGCAAAGCCTTGACGGGGAGCCTTCGATGTCGTCCGCCACGCTGGCGGGGACTTCCGCAGCGCTGCAGTTGGAGCAGGAGTGCGGGGGCGTCAACGACAGCGCCGAAGCGGAGCAAAGGCTCGAAGCGATCGGAGAGTGGCTGACGTTGAGTTGCGCGGAGCTGCCGCGCGCGTGCCGGTACCGATTGCTGAACGAGTGCGGGATGAACGCGTTCTCGCTGCCGGGGCGGATTTACCTGACGCGCGGTTTGTACGCGCGTCTGAACGATGATGATCTCCTGACGGCGGCGCTGGCGCATGAGTTCGCGCATCTGGTGCGGGACGACAGCCTGCGCCCGCGGTGTGCCGACGAGCGGGAGGCGCTGGAGCGGGAGATGCTGGCGGACGCGATGGCGGTGGACTACCTGCGGCGCTGCGGGGCGGATCCGACGGCGATGGCTCGTCTGATCGAGATCGTCGCAGGCGAGCAGCCCGAGGGATGGGCGACACGGCGCATCGCGCGGCTGCCGCGGCCGGCGGTGCCGGACGATCCTCGCTGGCTCCGGGATCCCGGACTGCGACGCTTCGAGGCGGGCCAGCGCGGAGGGGGACTCGGACAATGATTCTCTGAGCCTGCGCCTGCCTCCGGATGTGAACAGTGAACCGGAAAGGCTTTCCGCAGAATCTTCGCGCTATCTCGGCGATACTGCGGAGTCGCCGGTGCGGATGCGTGGCGGAGGGGCGGCTGGGGGGTTTGCTTCGTCGTCGCCCGGACGCGCGGTGACCGAGGGTTCGTGCTTTTCCCTGGTACCCCCGCAGTAGCTCTTCAGCCGTCTGCGGTCAAGCCTCGGGCAAATGTTACGATGAGCAATTTGCGCCAGGAGAGGTTTTCCGTTGCTCTAACGGCGTGACACGGAAGTCGTTGGCCCATCGTTCGGATTTGCTTCTGGCGGCGGCGCTTCGCGGTGAACGGAGCGAAACGCAGGCGCGCCAACCTGCGTTGAACGCAATGCCCGCTGTGCATCCGGTACTGGGGCCGAGGCCGACGCCTCCACAACGTGGATTGGAACGGACCGCCGTCCGCCAAGGATTTTAAGCATCCGAAGTTGAATCGTGCTCATGAAGTAGGCTCCTCGCGTTCACAGCGCTTCAAAGAAGACTCCTGACGATCGAATCAAGCGCCACGATGATACCTGCCACGCCCCTGCGGGTCGAACCCCGCTCGAAGGTGAACACACGCCGGCGAACAGGTCGTCGTCACACATGCCGAGCCGGCAAGCACCGAGCCGTCGCGCATCCACGGCCAGCGGACGTCGAGTCGGCGGTCGTGTGGACAAGTCGCGCATCGCGGGCGCACGCCAGGAGCCCGCGCGAAAATACGCTCGCTGGTTCATTGACCGGGAAGCAAAGCCGTAACGCCTGAGGCCCATGCCGGCGGCGCGGCGTCAGGAAGGCAAATGAGAGAGATCGTCACGGTCACGATCACGACCCGCTGCGGCTTTGTTCGTTCTGAGGTCGTTAAGACTGATGACGTCAATGAGAAGATCGCCGGAAACCAGCACGACCCGACGCGGGTAGCAGACCTCGAATTGCACGCCGGAGATCGAGGTAAGCAACTCGAGTCGAAGCGGCGGAACGCCCATGCGGACGAGCTTGCCCGGCGAGCTTAGAAGGGGTTCGACTTCGGCAGCGGAAGCGAACCCGAAGACCTTCAGCGCCGCGACGACTCGGGCGGCGTTTTCAGGCGTCGCAGACACCCAGACGTCGAGATCCGCCGTCGTTCGGGGGTATCCGTGGAAGCCCACCGCGTAACCGCCGACCACGAGATATCTGACCTCATGCTTGTTCAGCAACTTCAAGAACTCTCTGAAGTCGGGCGGTAGCTGGGTCGTATCCATAGGCGACCTGCCTCATGTACTCCAGGGCACGAAGGCGCTTCTGCGGCGACTGCGCCCACCAGTAGCGATTGTCCGCCTCCGCGGCTTCCTCGAAACTGGAGGCCGTCGAGAATGCGGTGCGGTCGAAACGGAATTCGGCGACTAGCGGATTCATCAGGGATCCTCGATGGGGTTGATTATCCCCCCGGAACGCCCTCTACGCCAACCCGATCCCCTTATCCAGATAGACGTCCTGAATCGCATTCAGCAGCTTCACGCCGTCGGGCATCGGTTTCTGGAACGCTTTGCGTCCGGAGATCAGGCCCATGCCGCCGGCGCGTTTGTTGATGACGGCCGTGCGGACGGCGTCGGCGAGGTCGCTTTCACCCTTCGATTCGCCGCCGGAGTTGATCAGGCCGGCGCGGCCCAGGTAGCAGCCGGCGACCTGGTAGCGGCACAGGTCGATCGGGTGGTCGCTGGTGAGTTTTTCGTAGACGTACTTGTGCGTCTTGGAGAAGTTGATCGCGGTGAACCCGCCGTTGTTCTCGGGGAGTTTCTGCTTGATGATGTCGGCCTCGATGGTGACGCCGAGGTGATTCGCCTGGCTGGTCATGTCGGCGGAGACGTGATAATCCTTGCCGTCCTTCTTGAAGGCGCTGTTGCGCAGGTAGCACCAGAGGACGGTGACCATCCCCAGCTCGTGCGCGTGGTGGAAGGCTTCGCTGACCTCGACGATCTGCCGCCCGGACTCCTCCGAACCGAAGTAAATCGTCGCGCCGACGGCGGCCGCGCCCATCTGCCACGCCTGCTCGACCTGGGCGAACATGATCTGATCGTACTTGTTCGGGTAGGAGAGGAACTCGTTGTGATTGAGCTTGACGAGGAAGGGGATCCGATGCGCATACTTCCGCGCGCAGGCCCCGAGCACGCCGAGCGTGGACGCGACGGCGTTGCACCCGCCCTCGATGGCGAGCTTGATGATGTTCTCCGGGTCAAAGTAGATCGGGTTCGGCGCGAAGGACGCCCCCGCGCTGTGTTCGATCCCCTGATCCACCGGAAGGATGGACAGATACCCCGTCCCGCCGAGGCGGCCGTGATCGAAGATCGCCTGAAGGTTGCGCATGACCGTGGGGGGGCGGTCGGAATGCGCGAGCACGCGGTCCACGAAATCCGGTCCCGGCGGGTGCAGCAGGGACTTGTCAAGCGTCGTACACCTGTGCTGAAGCAGTTTCGCGGCGTCTGCGCCGAGAAGATCGGTGACTGTGCTCATGCGTTGTTCCTTTCCGTGGCATCGAGATGGCGGAACCCGACGACGCGAAACCGAAGCGTCGCAACAGGCCGCTCCTTGTTTTTCGGGAGAAAACGTACCGCGCCTGAACGCCGTCCGAAAGTCCCGCGCAGGCTGTGATGCCGACGACATCCACGTCTCAGGACTTCGCCAGGCGGCAGAGGACTTCGCATCCGCGGCGGATCGTCTCGTTCGGTGCGGCGTAGCTGATCCGGAAGTGCGTGTCGCGCCGGCTGAACACCGATCCCGGGATGATCAGCACCTGGTTGCGGATCGCCTGCTCGACGAACGCCGTCGCGCTCGGGAACGCGGGCGGGGTCTTCGGGAAGACGTAGAACCCGCCCTCGGGGCGGACGAACTCGAAGGCCTTTTCCAGCAGCCCGCAGACCAGATCGCGCTTCGTCCGGTAGTCCGCGACGTGCCCGGACATGTCGCAATCCATCCCGGTCAGCGCCCCCCACTGAAGCGGCTGCGGCGCGCAGACGAAGGTGTACTGCTGGAGCTTGCACATCTCGGCGATGATCGCGGGCGGTCCGGCGGCGTACCCGAGACGCCAGCCGGTCATGCCGTAAGACTTTCCGAAACCGCGGAGGATCAGCGTCCGCCCCGGGGCTTCGGCGAAAGCGCTCGGCGCGGCGCGATCATAACTGAGGCGCTGGTAGATTTCGTCGCTGATGACGAGCAGGTCGTGGCGGATCGCCAGTTGCGCGACGGCGCGCAAGTCCTCGTTGCGGTAGACGACGCCCGTCGGGTTGGCCGGGGAGTTGAGCATCAGCAGGCGCGTCTTCGGGGTGATCGCCGCGGCGATGCGCTCGGGGTGCAGCCGGAAATCGTCGTACACCGGCACGGGCACGGGCACGCCGCCGACCAGGTGGACCAGGTGCGGGTAGCTGACGAAATACGGATCGGTGAAGACGACTTCGTCGCCCGGGTTGACCGTCGCCAGCAGCGCCAGAAGCAGCCCACCCGACACGCCGGACGTCACCATCACTTCCGGCTCCTGATCGAACTCCGCCGCCAGTTCCCGTCGGATGCGGGCGCGAAGTTCCGGGATGCCTTGCGTCACCGTGTACCCGTTGCGGTGAGCGCCGATCGCGCGGATCGCCGCCTGACGAGCGGGCTCCGGAACGTCGAAGTCCGGCTGCCCGATCGACAGATCGATCGGCGAATCCATCGAGGCCGCCAAGTCGAACACCTTGCGGATGCCTGAGGGACCGATCGGTTTGACGCGATCCGCCAGGAACTTCTCGTCGTGCATCATGCTCCTCCGTGTTCGAACACCCTGTTCCGGGGCTTGCGGTTTCGTGACGGCCGATGATAGCGGATCAATCTCGCTGCGTCAGGATCGCGCTGATCCAAAACCGGCGGACGACGGCGCGTCGGGCGCAGGGTTGGGGGGCTCGCCCGCCGCGACTGCACCTGCCCACCGATCCTCAGTCGCACAGCCCCACGACGCTCAGCGCTTCGATGACATCGTCCAGTCCACCGGACTTATTGTGCGCCCGCCAGCGTTCGGCGTACCCTCGCACAACCTCCACCGGATCTTCCAGATCGCGCATTCCGGCGGCGTCGCCGTAACGAGCACCCAGCACGCGCTGCGCCAGCACCCGGCTGAACCGCGCCGCCAGCCGCAGGTCCGCCGCATCGTCGGGGCCGGGCAGTCCGGCGCCGATGCTCCCGTCCCGCGCTGCACGGACATCATCCAGCGTCCGAACAAACTCCGCCGCATCGTCGGCAAGCCGCCGCCACGTCGTCGCTCCGGGAAGATTTACCGTTTCGGCCAGCACCTCGGTCGGCGACCGCAGCAACGTCCAGGTTTCACAATGATCCGCAACCGCCGCCGTCCGGCGCAACAGCGCGACGACCTCCGCATCCTCTGTCCCGAGCACCCACCGCGCGAACCGGTGATCGAACGCCGCTCCGCCGGACTCCCGCGTTCCGCTCCAGGCGCATGACGCCCCGAGGGCGATTCCGTGCATCGAGCATCCGAGAGCGTTGAAATGCCCGTGATCGCCCCAGTCTGTGTTCAGCAGGCCCGCGGCGCCGGCCGCAAGCCCCGCACGGGCGAAATCGACGACGTTCCGCTCCGCCAGACCGATCGCGTTGAGGATCCGCTTCCAGCCGGTCGTTCCGGGGCAGACGACGGTCTCGAACCCGGCTTCGACAAAGCGTCGCGTCATGTCGTAGCGCGTTCCGGCGTCGTAACCCCAGTGCAGGATCGCAAGATCGCCCGGCAGGGCGTCGAGCGGACTGGAGGGGCGGTCCGGCGCGCGACCTGAGATCGGGGAGGGCGGGTTTGCCGGAGCGTTGTCGCCGGCCTTCGTGATTGCGCGGGCTGAAGCCTGCGGCTCGGAACTCAGGTGGTTCACCAGCACGTCGCTCCACATCTGCGCCCGCCGTCCGCGAGACTGCACGAAGCGGACCGTGTCGGCGATGCGGCGGACGTAGGCTTGCGCCCGCCCTGCGGCGTCGAGCGTTGCGGCGTTGCGCCCTCGCCCGAGGTCGTGAGGTTCGTCGCCGCAGAGGTTGACGACCGGGCTTTTGAAGGCATCGAGCACGTCGCCCCAGATACGCTCGACGAGGCGCATCGACTCGGGATTCAGCACATCCAGAGTGAATCCGCGCGCCCGCTCCGGCCAGTTCATGTGTGCCCACGTCTTCGTCGCCTCGATTTCGGCCAGATGCCGGTACTTCGGCATCGAGAGCACGCGACCGAGGTGGCCCATCGTCGCCACGGCGGGCACGAGCGCGATGAAACGCTCCCGCGCGTACGCATCCACCTCACGGATTTCGTCGGGCGTCAGTCCGTGCTCCGCGTCGCAGATGTCCGGATCGAACGCGAACGTGAAAGCGTGCTCGATGTAGAGTTGAAGCTGGTTCACCTTGAGGGCGGAGAGGCGGTCGATCAGGCGTTTCAACGTCTCGACCGTCGGGACTTTTCCCCGGGTGACGTCGTGCAGCAGGCCGCGCAGGGTGAACGCCGGCTGATCCCGGATGACGCAGCACGGCGCCGCATCGGGAAACAACCCGAGCAACTGGCGCAGCGTCTGCAAGCCGAGGAAACACCCCTCCGCCGAACCTCCGATCAACTCAACGCGATCGGGTGCGACGCGCAGTTCGTAGCCCTGCGGATGCGCGATCCGGGTGGGAGATTCCGCCAGGTGCAGCAGCGTCTTCGTCGACCGGCGCGTGTTCGCACCGTCGAGTCCTTGCACATTGCGCGAAAGGACGCCGGCAAGGATACGATCAACCTCACGGCGCACGCGATCATCCGCGCAGGATTCCACCGGCGCCAGTCCCGGCGCCCAGCGGCAGCGCCCGGGTCGCCTCTCGATGACCGCCGGCGTCGGCATCAACAGCGAGTTCAGAATACCGTCCTCAATCATTCGGAGCCCTTTGACGCGGTTTCGAGACCTATCAAACCAGGCTGGAAACGAACGCTTCCTGACTCTCGGCCTTACGGCGCGGCGTCAAGGGCGGGCAGGTGCGGCTCGGTTTTCTTTCGCAGCGCGACCCCTCGCCGACCGCGGTCGGTTCGACCGGTCAGCATCATACGTTAGACCCGCCCGGTTCCCCGCGAAACCGGCGCCGTCGCGCCCCTGGTTTCATCCGGCGTTCGGCTCCACTATCATAGTTGTGCTGGTCGAAACGCGATCGTTCGCGCCTGAAGTTGCAGAACGATATCGAGGATGACGAATGAACTTTGATCTACCGGACGACCTGGTGGCGCTGAGGGATCTTGCGGCGAAGTTCGCGGCGGAGCACGTCGCGCCTTACGCCCGCGCCTGGGACCGCGACGCGGATATTCCCCGCGACCTGATCCGCAGGCTCGGCGAGACCGGCTTCCTGGGCATCTTCACGCCTGAGCAGTACGGCGGAACGGCGCTGGGGGATCTCGGCGCGGTGATCATCATGGAGGAGTTCGCCCGTCACTGCGGGGCGACGGCCCTGATGCTGGACGCGCACAACTCGCTCTGCACGGCGCACCTGCTGATCGGGGCGAACGATGCGCAGAAGGCGAAGTATCTTCCGCCGCTGGCGCGAGGGGATTATCTCGGCGCCTGGGCGCTGACGGAGCCGGGCTGCGGGAGCGACTCCGTGGCGATGACGACCACGGCGGAGGACAAGGGCAGCGCCTGGGTGCTCAACGGCGCCAAGCAGTTCATCACCAACGGGCATTACGCCGGCGTCTTCGTCGTGATGGCCCGGACGAAGCCGGAAGGGGGCAAGAACGGCATCAGCGCGTTCATCGTCGAGCGCGGAACGCCGGGACTGATCATCGGTCCGAAAGAGGACAAGATGGGCATGAGGGCGTCGGACACGGTGGGTCTGACCTTCGACGACTGCCGCATTCCGAAGGAGAACCTCTGCGGGAAACTGCACGGCGGTTTCCGCGACGCGATGAAGACGCTGGAACGCGGGCGGATCACGATCTCCGGCATTTCGGTGGGACTCGCCCGCGGGGCGTTCGAGGAAGCGCTCGCCTACAGCAAGCAGCGCCACGCCTTCGGCAAGCCGATCTTCGACCACCAGTCGATCCAGTTCATGCTCGCCGACATGGCCGTCGACATCGAAGCCGGGCGCCTGCTGACGCACAAGGCCGCGGCGATGTCCGACGCCGGTGAGGAGAGCAACACCGACGCCTCGATTGCGAAGCTGTTCACGAGCGAGATGGCGACGAAGGCGTGCCTCGCGTCGATCCAGATTCACGGCGGATACGGGTATACGAAGGAAGTCCCCGTCGAACGCCTGATGCGCGACGCGAAACTCTGCGAGATCGGCGAGGGTAGCAGCCAGATTCAGCGCATCATTATTGCGAAGACGCTGCTGGGAGCGTGAGTAAGAGAGTATCCGCAGATGACGCAGATGAACGCAGGTCGAGGGGGGGACGGGCTTTGCCCGTCGATATCCTGCTCGACCAGGAATTACGGAGACGGCTCCCGTCACGCAAAGCCGGCGATCTTTTTTTCCGCGTTCATCTGCGTCATCTGCGGATCGGTTTCCTCGGATGGCCGATGCGGGCAAAAACCGGACATGACATGATCCAGTACGAATTCAACGACGACCTGACGATGCTTCAGGAACAGGTGCGGACGTTCGCGTTCCGCGAAATCGCTCCCGGAGCGGCGAAGCGCGACAAGACGTGCGAAATCGGGGACGACCTCCGCGCCCAGATCGCCGAGATGGGCCTGCTGGGCATCGCCATCCCGGAGCAATACGGCGGCGCCGGGATGGGATGCCTGGCGTCCACGATGGTGGTGGAGGAGGTTTCCAAGGCCGACGCAGGCGTGGGCGTCTTCCTGTCCGCGCATAACTCGCTGTGCGTCGATCCGATCCAGAGCTTTGGGACGGAGGCGCAGAAGAAGAAATACCTTCCGAAGCTCGCCAGCGGCGAATTCGTCGGCTGCCTGTCGCTGACCGAACCCGGCAGCGGGTCGGACGCCGGCGCGGCGCGGTGCGCCGCCGTGCTCAAAGCGGACGGGTGGCATCTGAACGGCAACAAGATCTTCGTCACCAACGGGAAGGAGGCGGGCGTGATGGTGCTCATCGCGGTCACCGACCCGAACGAGCCGAAGCGCCGTCTTTCCGCCTTCATCGTCGAGACGAACACCCCTGGCGTGCGCATCGGCAAGCTTGAGAAGAAGCTCGGCATCCGCTGCTCTTCGACGGCGGAGTTCGTTTTTGAGGACGCGGTCGTCCCGAAAGAGGCGCTGCTGGGCGAGCAGGGCCGGGGGATGCGCGTGGCGCTGGCGACGCTGGACGGCGGGCGCATCGGCATCGCGGCGCAGGCGCTGGGCATCTCGCAGGCCTGTCTCTACGAGGCGACGCGCTACGCGAAGACCCGCGAGCAGTTCAATCAGCCGATCGGCCGGTTCCAGGCGATCCAGAACAAACTGGCGGACATGAAGACGCGGATCGAAGCCGCCCGCGCGCTGACGTACAAGGCGGCGTGGCTGAAGGACAACGGCCGCGATTACGGACACACCGCGGCGATGGCGAAGCTCTTCGCGTCCGAGACGAGCAACCTCTGCGCCAACCACGCGGTGCAGGTTTTCGGCGGCTACGGCTACACCGAGGACTACCCCGTCGAGCGATTCCTGCGCGATGCGCGAATTACGGAGTTGTATGAGGGAACAAGCGAGATTCACCGCGTGGTGATCGCCCGCGGGCTGGAGGCGAACCGCTGATCGAAGCCGCGCAGGTAAAGCTCCCGCCGCTGTGACGCGTGGGGGCGTGCGGTGCATTGACCGACTCGGGAAGGCGGGGTACGGTGGCGACCGACGAAACTGAGGCGGCGTCCCGCTGCGGCGACCGGGCAGGCTGGTCTGTCAAACGGCGGGGCTTGGACCGTCCGATTCCGGAATGCACACCGCCTTCATGACGAAAACCCATCCCGGTCACTGCTGCGTATTCGGCCTGATGTGGGGCGACGAGGGCAAGGGCAAGATCGTAGACCTGCTCGCGGGGGCTTACGACTGCGTCGTCCGGTACAACGGCGGAGCGAACGCCGGTCACACGGTCTGGATCGGTCAGGAGAAGTTCGCCCTGCATCTGCTTCCGGCGGGCATTCTTCGCACGGGCGTCGTCGCGGTCATCGGACCGGGCGTCGTCGTGGATCCGCTGACGCTTCGATCGGAGATCGCGGCTTTGCAGGCGCGCGGGATCGCCGTCGCGGAGCACCTGCGCCTGAGCAACCGGGCGCATCTGGTCATGCCCTATCACAAAGCGGAGGACCGCCTCAGCGAAGCCCGGATGGGCGATGAACGCAAGATCGGCACGACCACGCGAGGCATCGGTCCGTGCTACGCGGACAAGGCGAGGCGATCCACCGGCGTGCGGTTCGACGACGTGCTGCATGAACCGGGTCTGGAGGATCGCGTCCTGCGCATCCTCGAAGACCGCCGAAGCGCCTTGGCCGCTCTCGGCGGGACGGACGACCCGGGTCTGAATCGAGCGGAGGTTCTGGCGTCCCTGCGGATCGCCCGCGACGAGCTGTCGCAATATGTCTGCGACACGACGCGTTACCTGGGCGACGCGGTGCGGGCGGGGCGACGGCTGTTGTTCGAGGGCGCCAACGGGATGCTCCTGGATCTGGATCACGGGACGTACCCCTTCGTGACGTCGAGCAGCACGGGACCGGGGGGCATCGCCGGGGGCGCGGGCGTTCCGCCGACGTTGCTTCGGCGAACCATCGGGGTGACCAAGGCGTACAGCACCCGGGTGGGCGGCGGACCTTTCGTCACCGAGCTTGGGGACGAACTCGGTGACCGCATCCGAAAACAGGGGAATGAGTACGGAACGACGACCGGGCGGCCGAGGCGCTGCGGCTGGTTCGACGCCGTAGCCTGCGGGTATTCGGCGAGGCTTGGGGGGGCGACGGACCTGGCGATCATGCACATGGACACCCTGGCGGGGTTCGAGCGCGTCGGAATGTGCGTCGCGTATGACTGCCGCGGACGGAAGGTCGAAGACCCGCCGGCGGGGGTCGCGGAGCTGTCCGAGTGCCGCCCGGTGATCGAATATCTGCCCGGATGGGGCGAGGAGGTGCGGACCGCCGCATCGCGCGAGTCGCTGCCGATCAACGCGCAGCGGTACATCAAGGCGATCGAGCGGCGGACCGGCGTCGCGGCGACGATCATCAGCGTCGGACCGGAGCGGTCGCAGACGCTGCTGTCGGAACCGTGGCGCTCGTGCGTCGCTGAGGGGGGACCGACGGCGTGAGACCGCCGGACCGGTGCAGTGAAGAATTCGTCGCGGCAAGCCGCGGGCTTCAACCCGCGCGAACGCTCGTCTCGCGGCACGCCGTGGTATGAAATATGGCGATTGTGATGAGACGGTGGGATGAACGCGGGCAGGATGGAATCAACCGTGCATGAGCGCGCTGAAGCGGCACAGCCTGGCGCAGCGCCCGGCGTCTCTGCGGACCGCATGCCGCGCCATGTGGCGATTATCATGGACGGGAACGGTCGCTGGGCCGCCGCGCGGGGGATGCCTCGGATTCGCGGGCATGAACAAGGCGCACGCACCGTCCGGACGATCGTGACCCACGCCGCCCGCCTCAACCTTCGCGTGTTGACGCTTTACAGCTTCAGCAGCGAAAACTGGAAACGCCCGCGCGAGGAGGTCGAGTTTCTGATGGGCCTCTACGCCGAGTACCTCGTCGCGGAGCGCCCCACGATCCTCGACAACAACGTCCGGTTCGTCCATCTGGGCCGTCGCGCGGGGCTGCCCGCGCGCGTGCTGAACGAGATGGACCGGACGATCGAACTCAGCACGGGCAACTCGGGTCTGACGCTGGCGCTGGCGCTCAATTACGGGTCGCGCGACGAAATCGTGGACGCGGTGCGCTCGATCGCCGAGGACGCCCGGCGCGGCGACGTCGCGCCGGAGCGGATCGACGAAGCCCTGATTTCCTCGCGCCTTTACAGCGCAGGGCTGCCCGACCCGGACCTGCTCATCCGCACTGCGTCTGAGCGCCGCCTCAGTAACTTCCTCCTGTGGCAGCTCAGCTACGCCGAGATCCACGTCTGCGACGCCTTCTGGCCGGACTTCGGCGTCGAACTCTTCAACGCCGCCCTCCGTGATTACGCAGGCCGCGTGCGCCGCTTTGGCGACGTGGGGCGGTAGAAACTTCCGCGTCAGCCCAGCGACCGGGCGTTCTATGTGAAACGTGGCCCCTGATGATCCGCCGCAAAGTTTCGTGAAAACGCCGCCCTGGGAAAAAAACGAAGAACCGGCCCCAGCTTGGGAACCGGGTTCTTCAAGGTCTTCCCGGTGTGACAGTGAAGGTGGGCTGGCATGGGGCGGGAGTGGGGGCGGTAGTCCCCCGTGTGCAAGGGGCGCGACGGTCGCCGAGGGGTGAAATCGCATGATCTGAGCCTCCCTCTGACTCCGGTTGGCGGGTTTCGGATTCGCATGAACGTACGATCATGCCCGGAAATCGGCGGCATCTCAGTCTAAGAGCGCCGCTGTGCCGCACTCGATGTTGCGCTCGGCGCCGAGCGCGGTGTTGAACGCGATGTTGAGTTCGGAGCCGCGATCAATATTGCGCTCGATGTTTGCTGATCCCTGCGGCGGGGTGGCATGGCCTGGCGTACTCGCCTGGCCATGCTGGAGGATCCGAATGCCCGTTCCTCGCCGAACACGGGTCCGCTGTTGCGGACCCGTGCGATCCGACATTCCGGCAGATCTCAGAATGCGGTTGCCCTGGGCTGGAGGACGAGACTCGACGGTAAAATAACCCTAACGTCCCAGAAAACCCGCCACGCTCCAGTACTGCGCTTCATGGTGTCCGAGCTTGAAGTGAGAAACTGAACTCGCACCGTAACGTGCCGCCTTTTTTAGCTCTATCTTACTGTTAGGCTGTATTTCGTTATTATTTGATTACTAATGAATATATTATAAGACGTTAATCGAATAGGTAGTGCATCCTAATTGCCGGCGGTCTATCTCCTTGCCTATAATTCAGATGAGAGAATTTTAATGATATTTTAGGTTCGGATCTTGCTCCGGGCAGGAGAGGGTGTTGCGGAAAGACGGACGGCGAGTCGGAATCCCCGCGGGGCGGCAGGGCGTGTTCGCACGAGCCTGCCTTGTCATCGGCTGGTTATTGGGGGCATCAGGGGACGCGGAGGGATTCGGCAATGCGCCCGCGTGGCCTGAGCGACTCAAGGGTCGCCCGAACGTGCTGCTGGTCACGGTTGATACCCTGCGGGCCGACCATCTCGGGTGTTACGGATATTTTCGAGACACTTCGCCGACGCTCGACGCCCTGGTGGGCGACTCGATCTTCTTTGAGCGATGCCTGGTTCCGGTCGCCCAGACCCTGCCCAGCCACCTGTCGCTGATGACAGGGGTCTATCCGCTTGAGCACGGCATCACCTCCAATCTGGAGAAGCCCGGCGGGCAGCGCTTCGCCTCAACACCGCAGCTTCGGACGACGGCCGAGTTCTTTAAGTCGAAGGGTTACACCACGGCCGCGTTCGTGAGCGCCACTCCGCTGAAGCGATCGTCGGGCATCGCGGCGGGGTTTGACGTATTCAGCGAACCTTCACATGCGCGGCGGCTGGGAGCGGAAACGACGCAAGCCGTCGAGGAGTGGCTGGCGAGCCGGCCTGCGGAGCCTTTTTTCCTGTGGGTCCACTATTTCGACCCGCACGCGCCTTACGACCCGCCTTCGCCTTATGACGAGATGTTTCAGACCGAGCCGCGGCTGGAGGCGCTGTTGACTGCTCGATCGGTACCGTCGCGGGTTCAGAAGCAGCGCAATGATCGCCGCGTGGTCCCGGAGGATGAGGCGTGGGACACGCGGAAGGCGATCAACGGCTACGACGGTGAGATCCGCTACGTGGATGATCAGATCAAGGCGCTCCTTGCGGCGCTGCGCGAACGATCGCAGTGGGACCGGACGGTGTTCGCGTTCACCTCGGACCACGGGGAAGGGCTTGGACAACACGGGATCGTCATGCACGACGCGGTGTGGTTCGAGCAGTTGCATGTGCCGTTGCTGATCCGCGTGCCGGGCATGCCCGGGCGTCGAGTGTCGCACGCGATTCGGACGATCGACGTGATCCCGACGCTGCTGGCCTTGGCCCCTGATCTCCAGGCGGACGAGTACCTGAAGCAATGTCGCGGACTGAACGTGCTGTCGCCCGGGTACAAACCGGTCGAATTGTTCGGCCAGGAGCCGGGCGGGCGCAGCGAAACTTACACGCTGATTTCAGGGGACTGGAAACTGGTCATCGGCGAGGGCGCCGGCGAGCTGCTGTTTCACCTGCCGACGGATCGGCACGAGCTGAAAAACGTCGCGAAGGACCAGCCGGATGTCGTGCGCCGGATGCGCGATCAACTGCGCACGTTGCTGGCGGACCAGAAGGCGCGCGGGCGTCACTATCAGCAGGGCCGACCGTCCGCGCCGGCCGACGACGCCGGCCGGGCACAGCGCCAGGAGGAGCTTCGCGGGCTGGGCTACATGGACACCGAGGAGCCGGACGAGGAGGAGGATCCGGAATGACGCGGCGGTGCTCAAACGAAGGGATCGAGGCTGCGCTGCGTCGTCGTCAGGTGTTGGCGACCTGGGGGTCGGTCCTGGGGGTGGCGGCGGGGGGGGTGCTCCTCGCGTCAGCGGCTCGCCCTGCGGTGCAGGAAAATCCTCAACCCTCGACGACCCCGGTCGCAAACGTCGCACCGGCGGTGAAAGGGTTCAACCTGCTGCTGGTGAGCATTGACACCCTTCGGGCGGATCACCTGGGCTGTTACGGTTATTTCCGGGACACCTCTCCGACGTTGGACGCACTGGCCAAGGAAGCCGTGCTCTTCAGGGAGTGTCATTCTCCCCTGGCTCGAACGACGCCGACACACGCTTCGCTGCTGACCGCGCTGTATCCCATCGAGCACGGGTTGACTGACAACATCACCCACGAGCGCAATCAGCTTGTGCTCGCGGATCCCGTCCTCACGTATGCGGAGGTTGCGCGGCAAGCGGGGTACCGGACGGCGGCGTTCGTCAGCGCTGCGCCGGTGAAGCGGGACACGGGTCTGAACGCGGGCTTCGAGGTCTGGGACGAACCGGATGCGAGTCAGCGGTCCGCCGATGAAACGAACGCCCCTTTTCTTCGTTGGCTGAGTTCGGCCGCGGAGGGGCCGCCCTTTTTCGCCTGGCTTCATTATTTCGATCCGCATACGCCCTATCGGCCTCCGGCGGACTACGCGGACCGGTTTCAGACCGACGACAAGCTGCGCGCGTACATGCGGGAGCGGCGTTTCGCGGACGAGGCGAGCAAGCAGCATTCAGACGGACCGATCAAAGACGCCAAGTCGTGGAACACGGAAGAGGCGATCAACCGTTACGACGCCGAGATTCGTTTTGCGGATGACCAGCTTGCCCGGGTGTTCGCGACGCTTAAGGCCGCAGGCGCGTGGGACCGGACGGTGATCGTGGTGACGTCGGACCACGGCGAGGGCCTCGGGCAGCATGACTGGCCCAACCACGGCGGGTACTGGCAGGAGCAGTTGCATGTTCCCCTGATTATCCGCGTGCCCGGGACGGAAGCGCGGCAGGTGCGGACGATCCTCTCGACGGTGGACATTCTCCCGACGCTGTTAGGCATGACGGATCGGCTGCCGAAAGGCGAGCTGCCGTCCCAGGCCTCGGGGCGCAATGTGCTGGTGGAGCAGGGCGAATCTCCGTCGGCCTACGCGCAGACGCCGGGGGATCGAGGCTCGACGATCCGGACGCTGACGACGCCGCGATGGCGGTACATCCACCGACCCGGGCGCGGCGACCTGCTTTTCGATCGACTCGCCGATCCGCACGAGCTGAACGATGTGTCGTCGAAGCATCCCGATGTGATCGGTGCGATGCGCGACGAACTGAGGAATCAGCTTGATCGACAATCCGAACGACAGTCTCGCTACGGCGCGACCCGCGCCCCCGCCCGCAAGGAACGGGTCAACGAGCTGCGCGAGCTGGGCTACATCGATGATGAGGATCCGGACGCGACCGAGGAGGACGAGCCGTGAGGCGCACGGTCCGGCTCGGCGTTCGACGGTCCGGGGCGGATGCACCCGCAGGCGTGATTCCGGCGGGTTGAGTCCCCGGTCCAGGTCGTTCCGGCTGATGAAGGGCGGGCAGTATGCAGGGGTCCACAATGCAGGTTTCATCGGAACCGTCCGGCGCGGCGCCGGGCGAATTGAACGGGAGTGATGAGGGTGTCGTTTCACGATCGATGCTCGGTTGGACGTTCACGCTTTGCGCGGCGGTCGCGGTTTTCTTCGTTGTGTTCATCCTGCTTCAGACGTGGCCGACGTCGCAGAATATGCGCACCGCGGACCATCGGTACGCCGCGATGACGCTGCTGGAGGGCAAGGGCTTCCAGACGACGCGGAACAACGAGCCTTATGCGAAATCGCCGCCGATGTACCCCTTGCTGCTGGCGCCGTTGCGCCTTCTGGACGTCGAGTGGTGGACGGCGGTGTGTCTGATCAATGCCTTCGCCTTGGCCGCGGGCGTGTTCGCGGTTCACGGGCTTAGCCGGCTCCTGGGTCTGCGAACGAGCCGTTATCTGGTGCTGGCGTATGCGGTATTCGGACCCGCGTGGTACCTCGTGCGGGAGGCGCGTCCGGACGTCATCTTTCTCTCTTCAGGATTGATCGCGGTCTGGCTGGCGGCGGTCTACTGGCGATCGCGGTCGGCGTGGGTTCTGCTGGGGTTGGCCGGGGCATGCAGCGTGGCGGCCTTGAGCCGCTACATGGCTTTGTTCGCGTTGTTCCCCGTCGTCGGTCTGGCGGTGTTGTTCGCGGCGCACGGTTCTTTTTTGCGTAAGGCGTTGCACGTCGCCCTGTTTCTGGGGATTGCGGTCGCGCCGATCGGGATGTGGCTGGAGCGGAATGAGGATCTGACGGGCTTTTACAGCGGGATGGACCGGTTCCGGGAACGTCGACCGGCCGACGAGGCTTTAACGACCTTCGAAAACAACCTGAGGTTCCTCGGAAAGTCGCTGGTCGTCGACACGCTGGCGCCGCGCGACTTCGGCGAGCTGAACGTGTTGGACGCGGACCAGCCCGTCGAGTACGGTCGGGTGTCATTCGGTATCGCCGGGGGGCTGGCGGCGCTCGGCGTTCTGTATGTTCTCGTCCGCCGACGGCGCGTGGCGGCGGCGGCGAAGGACTGGGCGGCGCGCTCGCCCTCGGCCCCGGCGACGCTGGTCATCGTTCTCGGGTACTTTCTCGCGTATCAGATCGCGATGCTCGCGCTTTGGACGAAGGGCAATAACGACCCGATCGACTGCCGGTTCCTGGCGCCTTCGATGTTCTTCCTTCTTCCCACGGCGGCGGTCGGGCTGGCCCTGCTGTGGCGGGCGTCCACGTCGGTGTTCGTTCGCGGAGGGATCGCCGCAGCGGTTCTGGCCTTCTGCGCCGTGCACGCGCTCAAGGTGTATTTCACGTGGGAGCGGATCACGATCGCGGAGTCCAGCCCGTGGGTCGAGGATCTGGATCAGTTCGTCAAGGCGATCGGGACGACGCGGCTCGAGTCCAGAATCATCGAGAACCGGACCCAGAAGGGTCGCGACCCGCGAATCTCCGACAAAAAGCGCGAAAAGCTGGCGGACAAGGGAAAGATCCTCGATCCCTCGGATCGCAAGCTGGAGCGCGCTGAAGAACTGGCGGACAAACTTGGCGATGACCCGGTCGACGCGACGTCGGTCCTCAGCCCGACAGAGGATGAGGCGGTCGCCGACACGGATGAAGCGATCGCGGACGCGGACGGGACGAAGGATCGCAGCAAGCAAAACAAGGCTGAGGAACGCGCTGAGCGCATCGCCAGGCTCCAGGCTCAGCGTGCCGCGGACCGACGGGCGAAATCAGCCCAACGCACGCGGCGCGACGATGCGCCGGACCGCGACGAAGGCGCCCCGTCCGATGACGCCGGCTCTTCGGTCGAGGCGCTGACCGAAGCGCCTTCCGTTCCCGCCGACGAAACCGAGCCGACAGCGCCGGTATCCCCTCCGGATTCGACGCCCTCAATGCCCACCCGTGGCGCGATGGAGCCTGTCAACCCGGAAACCGTCCTGGAATACATTGCGTTCGGCATCGATCCGGCGTGGGAGCCGTTTGTCCCGAACAGCCGGAGCGAAAGTTTCCAACTGGGGTATTACCTGGAGGAGGATCATTCTCGCATTGGAGCGAAGCTGATCGTGACGGTTTCGACGAAAGACCGCGACGCTTCGCCGCAGGCGACGATCAACCGGTGGTTGACGGCGTTCGAGCGCGACGAGTCAGCGCCTGTGCCGAAGGCGGAGGTCATCGACGCCGACCGCCGGCTGACCGTGACGCTGATCGAAACCGTCGGGGCGTACTCGGCGCCGAACTGGTCGAAGGCCGAACCCGACTACATGCTCATCGGAGCCGTGATCGAGCACCCGGAACAGACGTATCATTTCCGCGCGCTGGGTCGGCGCGACGTCGTTGAGCCGCAACGCGAGGCCATCCGCGCGTTTCTGGTGAGCGTCAAGGCATTAAGCCCCGAAGGAGGGGCGCTCGCCAAGGATCCCGAGTGATCGTCCAGCGGGATTCGTGGGCCTCGTTTCGCGTTCCGTGCCTCGTGAACTCGCGGATCGGATATCCTAAATCTCTTTACAGTTGCCTGTTTCCGCCCGCCTTCACCGCCTCGACGCTCTTGTTGAGTTTCGCCCCTCGTGATAGGTTGTACGGGGTTCTCTGTTGAGGCGCGGTCGTGCGGCGGTTTTTTGATTTCGGAAGGGATCGCCTTGTCCTTGAGAGGATCATTCCGCGCCGCGATGGTTTTGCGCCCTGATTGAAGGAAGCCTCCATGATTTCCGCGCGTTCCGCTGATCGAACCGGTATTCGAGGCTGGTTTTTCGCAAGCGGCTTGTCTTTGCTGCTTATCGTTTCCGGATGCCGCCGGGAGTCGCCCGAGGGGCCGCGCGCCTCGGGCACGGAATCCACCTCCGCGCCTTCGGACAACGTCCTATCCTTCGGGCGCACGTTTCCGATGCTGCCCGACGCGGCCGCCTCCAGGGAAGCGCTTACGAAGTCGCTCAGGGAGGCGGACGCACAGGTTTCGGCGAGTCCTGATGACGCGGCGCCGCTGCTGAACCGGGGGCGGGTGAAGTCGCGCCTGGCGTGGTTCCTGTCGCCGCAGGAGAAACTGCGCTTGACGGACGAGGCGGAGGCCGACTTCGAGCGCGCGGCGCAACTTTCCGCGGGCGGGCCGGGGGCCGCGGCGGCCTGCGTCGAGCTGGCGCGGTTGCGCCTGGGTCAGTACCGCTTTGCGGAAGCCGTCCCGTTGTGCATGCAGGCGGAATCGGCGGACCCGCAAAGCCCGGAGGTCCGAGCGTTGAAAGCGGTGCTTGCGGCGATGGGCTCAGGGGAGTGGCAGGCGTGCATCGAGCGGCTCAAAGCGCTCGCGCCGGAGCTGGAGAAGAGCGAGTCGTCGATCAAGGCCGAGGTTTTTCTCGCCCGCGCGCTGCAGTTCTCCGGACAGCATGAGGAGGCGGAGCCCGTCTACCGAAAAGTGCTCGAGCAGGATCCGCACGACTGGTCGAGCTGGAACAATCTCGCGTTGGTGGTTCAGGAAGCGGGCCGAACCGACGAAGCGCAGGCGATTCAGGAGCGACTTCTGCCCGGGGGACAGGGGGATCTGCTCGGAGCCAACAACCTCGCCGTCACGCTCAACACGCAGGGGAAGAACCAGGAAGCCCTGCGAATTCTCGACGAAGTGCTCAGCCTGGCGCCGGGATTCCCCGCAGCGTGGTTGAACCGCGGCGTCGTATTGGATGGTCTGGGGCGGCACGAGGAGGCGTTGGAAAGTTACGAACAGGCGACCCGGTTGTTGCCGACGTATTGGGATGCGCATCGCAACCGGGCCTGGTCGCTGATGATCTTGAACCGCCCGTCTGAGGCCGTCGAGGTGTTCAAGCGGCTGACCTCGGTGGATCCCGCGGATATTCGCGCACTGGGCGGGTTGGGCGACTCCCTTTATCAATGCGGGCGCTGGCGCGAGGCGGCGGACGCTTATCGGTTATTGATCAAGGCCTTGCCCGAAGACCCGGACGCCCGCAACGGTCTGGGAGCCTCGCTCATCGAGTTGGGGGACTTCGACGCGGCGGAGCCCCTGCTTCAGGAGGCCGTCCGTCTGCGCCCCGACTTTGCCAGCGCCTGGCACAATCTTGGGCTGATCGCCCAGAAGCGGTCCAAACCCGACGAAGCCATCGCCGCATTCCGCCAGGCCGTCGCCGCGGATCCGAACTTCGCCCCGGCGCTCTCGAAACTGCGCGACGTCCTGCTCGCCCAGGGGCGCAAGGACGAAGCGGTGGCGGAGATCCAAACCGTCCTGAAGCGGGCGCCTGCGAACCCGCTTGCGCACCTGGCGCTGGCCAACACGTATTATTCGATCGGTTTGCTGCCGGAAACGGTGGCGGCGCTGACGGCCGCGCTTCAGCTCGGAGACGACGCCGACCTTTACCTCCAGCGCGGCGCGAGGCTGATCGAGATGGGACGGCACGACCGGGCCCTTCCCGACATCCGCCAAGCCTACGATCTTTCGATGTCAGGCGAAGTCGAACTGTGCGCCTACGCCGCGCTCTTTCTCTGGGCGCATCAGGACGAGTTCCCGCAGCGGCCTGACGCGGATCCGATGCTCCGTGCCGTCCGCGCGAAGCTTCAGGACAAGGACTGGCCCGCCCGGCTCGTCGATCTCGCGCTCGGCGCGACTTCAGCGGAGGCCGTGCTTGCTGCGGCGGAATCGGACGGGCATCGCTGCGAGGCGTGGTATTATGCGGGGGAGTCGAAGCGTCTCGCGGGCGACCGGTCCGCCGCCGAGACATGCTACCGATCCGCCGTCGCCGTGAGCCTTCCCGAGTACTACGAATATCAATTCGCCCGCCGCCGGTTGAGTGCTGCGCCCTGACGAGGAATCGCCGCGCGCCGCTCAGCGGTTCCTCGAACTCTCGTTATCCGATGCCTCGCCTCTCCGGATGTCCCTCCGGAGTACACACGGACGCCTCTGCGGGACGTCAGCGAGCGCTGCGTCACATCTTCAAAACTCTCAGGATGCTGCGCACACCGGAGTCCGAGGGAGACTCAGAACCTGCAAAAGCCCGGACGTAAGCGTTCCCGGCTTTCGTGCTTTTCTGAACTGGCGCCGCGCCGACATTCGTCGGCGGGCGGGCGGGAATGGAGCCAAGGGGAGTCGAACCCCTGACCTTCTGCATGCCATGCAGACGCGCTCCCAACTGCGCTATGGCCCCGGTCAAACACGGTTTCAAAACCGACCTGCCTTCGCAAGACTTAAGCCGCGACCGTAGGGAAGCCGCCTGCTCGCATCCGGCTCGTCGGAGTTGAAACCATCTCGATTCCGGCGCGATTATCGCCGCCCGCGTCGATCCTGCAACCCCTCGCCGGTCCGGCGCTGCCTCGCGCGTCCGAAACGGCGTCAAGCGCGAAAAAAAACGGAGGCCCCGCCCGATTTGTTGAAGTTTCCGCGCAGCCCGAACCGAACAAAGCCCGGTAGGCCGTTTCTGCGCGACGGTCCGGTGGTGTTGTGCGCCGAGGTACGTCCTTTTTCGGACCGGTCGGGCGCGTCCCATAATGGGATTCCGAGGTGTTGTTTTCTTCGCTCGACGCCCGCGTTCGGCTAACATCATCGCTGACGCGAGAGGGCAGAGCGGTACGGGGACATGACAGCGCCGCGGCGCTGCACCGGAGGTCGTCGGGGTCGGAGGACAAAAGAATGCTGCTGCAAGCGACTCCCCCCAGGAGCACCAGACCCGCCACGTCCGCGCCCGTCAAGCGATTTCTCGATTATCTTTTCATCGAGTGCGGGCTGGCGGGCAACACGGTCACGGCCTATCAGCGCGACCTCAACGAGTTCTGGAATCATCTCGTCGAGCTGGACGTCTATCTGCCCGACGTCACGATCCAGGACGTTCAGAAGCATCTGATCCGGCTTCACGAGCGCGGGCTTGCCGTGTCGTCGATCTGTCGTCACCTGATGGCGATCAAGATGTTCCTGCGCTTCCTGCACATGGAGCGCTTCATCCGCCACGACGTCGCCACGCTGATCGAGACGCCGCGCGGCTGGAACCGAATTCCGCACAGCCTGCATGTGGCGGAAGTCGAGGCGCTGCTGTCCGCGCCGGATCCGAGCGACGAGTATTATCTGCGCGACCGGGCGCTGCTGGAGCTGATGTATGCGACGGGGCTTCGCGTCAGCGAGCTGTCCGGGCTGACGCTGCGCAACCTGAATCTGAAGGTCGGGTATCTGCGCTGCGTGGGGAAGGGCGGGCGCGAGCGGATCGTGCCGATCGGGCGCTGCGCCATCGACGCGGTGACGACGTACCTGGACGACCTGCGCCCGCAGCTTTCCCGCGAGCGGCGCAGCGACCACGTTTTCCTGTCGCGCACGGGCCGCCGGCTGGACCGCACGAACATCTGGCGCCTGGTGCATAAGTACGGGCGCCTCGCGGGACTGTCCAAGGATACGCATCCGCATTTGCTGCGGCACAGCTTCGCCACGCACCTGCTCACCGGCGGAGCGGATCTTCGCGTCGTGCAGGAGCTTCTCGGTCACGCGGACATCAAGACGACGCAGGTCTACACCCACGTCGACCCGGTGCATCTGCGCAACATTCACCAGAAGTGCCACCCTCGCCCCTGAATCGGCAGGGAGCGTCCGTCCCGACGACGAGTAAGCGGCTCCCGCCAGCAGGGGGGGCATGTTGCAACTCCCAGGAGACCCGGTTCCGCCCAGAGCCTCGCGGGCAGGGCGTGCGGCGATGCCTATCAACCGCGAAGCGATTGTGCCCCGAACCCAGGGTAGCCCGCTGCGCAGTCAACCCTGGGCTGGAGGGCGCGACCCCGTTGGGGTCGCCTTCTCATCTCGCGGATACGAAGTCGTGGGCTTTCCAACACGCACATGCAGTGGGCGGGCCGGGAATCGCCCCACAACCCCTGCAATAAACCGGCACTGTGGCGCTTACGAAATCGTGACTGTTCCAGCAGGCGCATTTGGTTGGCACCCCCGCAACAGCTCCACACCCACGACAGTAGATCATTGTTCCGGAGTCGCCCTCAACAACGAGAACCTTCATGTGGATTCCTCCGGATCGGTGTGGATTCCTCCGGATCAACGTAATAAGAGGAGCGGCGCTGTTAGTACCGATACGTCTCCGGTTTATACGGTCCTTCCGCAGGCACCCCGATGTACTTCGCCTGTTCCGGCGAGAGCCTGGTGAGTTTCACGCCGAGGTGCTCCAGGTGCAGGCGGGCGACATGCTCGTCCAAATGCTTGGGCAGCACGTACACCTGCTTCTTGTACTTGCAACCACATCCGCCCGAGCATGATCCCGCGTCCCTTTCGCCGCTTCCGCGCGAATGCGTAAACAACTCAATCTGGGCCAGAACCTGATTCGTGAAGCTCGAACTCATCACGAAGCTCGGGTGCCCCGTGGCGCAGCCGAGGTTGACGAGGCGGCCTTCGGCGAGGACGAGGATGCAATGCCCGTCGGGGAAGGTCCACTTGTCCACCTGCGGCTTGATGTTGGTCCGCTTCACGCCGGGCCAGGCCTTCAGCCCGGCCATGTCGATTTCGTTGTCGAAGTGCCCGATGTTGCAGACGATGGCCTGGTGCTTCATGCGCGACATGTGCTCGGCCGTGATGATGCCGTAGTTGCCCGTCGCGGTGACGAAGATGTCCGCCGTCTCCAGCACGTCTTCGAGGGTCAGGACGGAGTACCCTTCCATCGCCGCCTGAAGCGCGCAGATCGGATCGATCTCGGTCACGACGACCTTCGCGCCCTGCGCCCGCAGCGACTTGGCGCTGCCCTTGCCGACGTCGCCGAAGCCGCAGACCACGGCCGTCTTGCCCGCCAGCATCACGTCCGTCGCGCGCATGATGCCGTCCACCAGCGAGTGCCGGCAGCCGTAGAGATTGTCGAACTTGCTCTTGGTCACGCTGTCGTTGACGTTGATCGCGGGGAAGAGGAGCGTCCCGGCTTTGGCGCGCTCGTAGAGCCGATGCACGCCGGTCGTGGTTTCCTCGGAGACGCCGCGGATGTGGGCGGCCATCCGATGCCACTTCTGCGGGTCGCTTTGCAGTTCGTCGCGGATGATGCCGAGGATGATGGCCATCTCCTCGTTGTCGGCGGCGTCGGGATCGGGGAGCGTGCCGTCCTTGGCGTAGGCGTTCTCGGCCTCGTAGCCGAGGTGAATGAGCAGCGTGGCGTCGCCGCCGTCATCGACGATCATGTTCGGTCCGTCGCCGTCGAACTCCAGCGCCCGCAAGGTACACCACCAGTATTCCTCCAGCGTCTCTCCCTTCCAGGCGAAGACGGGGATGCCGGCCTTGGCGATCGCGGCTGCGGCGTGGTCCTGCGTGCTGAAGATGTTGCAACTGCACCAGCGGACCTCCGCGCCGAGCTTCTGAAGGGTTTCGATGAGCACGGCGGTCTGGATGGTCATGTGCAGCGAGCCGGTGATTTTCGCTCCGCGGAGGGGCTTTTTCGCGCCGTACTCCTTGCGAAGCTGCATGAGCCCGGGCATCTCGTGCTCGGCCAGCTCAATCTCCTTGCGTCCGAAATCGGCCAGGGAGAGGTCCGCTACTTTGTAATCGCAAATCTCAGTGAGTGTCATGTGCATTTATCTCGACAATCCGTGTTCAAGCCGTCAGTTGCTCGCCGGTCACCGGCGCCTGGAATCCGTGTACATGAGATTATTGGAGCGGCCTTTGACGGGCAAGCAGGAGGGGTTGATCATAACAGGGGAGGATCGAACCTGCGGCGGATTCCGCAGGCCTTCCGTCCCGCAACCGTGGAACCGGCAGCGTGTCCAGGCGTCCAACATCCCAGGATGATCCGCGATACCGCGACGGCCCGTCGGACGGCGGATCGGCCGGCGTTAGCGGGACCGACGACGCCGCGCTGATCCGGCAGGTGCAGTCCGGCGAGGTTCGCGCGTTCGCCGAGCTGATCCGGCGCTATCAGGACCGGGTGTACAACACGTGCTGGCGGTTCTGCGGACATGCCGAGGACGCGCGAGATCTGACGCAGGACACGTTCCTTCACGCCTTCCGGCGGATCGGCGAGTTCCGGCTGGACAGCCGGTTTTACACCTGGCTGTTCCGCATCGCCGTGAACCTGTCGATTTCGCACCGGCGGAAGGCGCGTCATCGCGCGGCGTGGTCGCTCGACGGAGCGCCCGGAAACGACGACGCTTCCGGGTCGCCGGGCGGCCGGCTGGCAGATCATGCCGGGGAACCGCCCGACGAGCGGGCGAGCGTCGCGGAGCAGCGCGAGCGTCTCGGACAGGCGCTGCGGCGTCTTGATGAGGAGCATCGGACGGTGATCGTGCTGCGCGATATTGAAGGGTTGAGCTACGCGGATATTGCGGAGGTGCTTGACGTCCCCGTCGGGACCGTCCGGTCGAGACTGCACCGGGCGCGCCTTGAGTTGTCAGAGGTGATGCGTCCCCTGGAGGCTCAAAGAAAGCACGCATGAGACCGCTCGCGGAAGAGTTGAGCGAACTGTTGTCGGCGTACCTCGACGACGAGGTCAGCGCGTCTGAGCGCCGGCGCGTCGAGGCGGCTCTGGCGTCGGATCCGTCAGTGAAGGCGCGGTTTGACGAGCTGTGCGCGGCGCGCGATGCGACCGCGGCTCTGCCTCGGCGAGCCGCGCCGCCGGACCTGGCGGAAGCAATCGGCGCTGAAATCGAGCGGGAGTCCCTGCTGGCGGGGCGCCCGGCGGCGACGTCGCGGAACCGGGGCATCCGCATCATTCTTCCGACCCTGGCTGCGGCGGCGCTGCTGATGCTGGCCGTGCTCAGCCTCGACCGCTTCCGCAAGGACGGGGCGGATTCTTCGACGCAGGTGGCGTTGCGCAAGCTCGCGGACGGTCCGCCCGGCGAGGCTCAACCGCTGCTCGCTGAACCGGCGGAACCCGCGATGCCGATGCCCAGCTCGACCTCCCCGCCGGCGGCGCAGCGCGGACGCGCGATTGAATCCGATGACGTCGCGGCCTTGCGTGAACGTGTCTCCGACTCCAACGACATTCCGGCAGAGCGACCGCCCGCGCTGGTGGCCCAGCGATTGCTCGCCGTCACGGGCATCGACCAGAAGTTGCAGGCGGGGGTGACGCCCGACCAGGTCCGGGAGCACCGCTTCGATAACGAGTCGGCGCAGATCCGACTGACCTGTGCGGACGCCGCCGCGCGCGACGCCGCCCTCTCCGCCATCACGGAGGCGCTTTCGGCGATGGACGCCGCGAATCTGGCGGAAGCCGCGCCGGCGGAGGCCAAGGCCGCGTATCTTGCGGGACAGCCGGGCGTGAATTTTGAATCTCCCGACGAACGACAGGTGCTGGTCCGCATTCCTCGCGCCGAACTGGATCAGTTCCTTGAGCAGATTCGCCCGGCGGAACAAGCTGGCGTCGCTGCGGAACTGCGTCTCGGCCGGGTGGTCGCTCGCGGCTGGACGTCGGTGGAGCCGCTGCTTGCCGGCGAGAACCTTCAGATCGAGATGATCGAGGATGACGGGTCAGAGAGCGTTTTCGTCGGCACGCCGGTGATGCGGGTCGAAGTGGACGCCGCCGCATTGACCGAAGGTTCCGCTGCGGCGGAGTACAAGACGTCGGAGGACGATGCCGAGACGATGACGCCCCCCGCGGGTTTCGAGGATGCCCTTAAGGAGATGGCGGATTCTCTTCTCGCGCGACGCGAAGGCACGACCGGTCGCGATGCGGATCGAGCGGCTGCGGGCGCGGTCGTCGCCGAGACCGATGAGGTGGAGGGGGCGGCGGCGGGACGCAGGGCGCAGGCCGAATCCGTGCCGCCCGGCGCTCCCGGCAGAGGGGGAGCGGATACCGTGCTCGCGGAGCGCACCAACTCCGCCGCGAACGCGGTCGCTACAAAGGATCAGCAGGAGACCACGGAAGCCGGAAAGGAAGCGACTCCCGCCGCCAAGCCGACCGAAGGCGAAGGCAAGCTGGACATCAACAAACAGAAGGGGAAGGCGTCCGAGTCCGGCACGAACGATCCGTCAGCCCTGGGATATGTGGACAAGAGTGTTGCGGCGAAGAAGCCTTCGACAGTCCCTGCAGAGAAGTCCGCGCCGGAACAACCGCGTCGCGTGCCGTCCGCGGATGACGACGCGGAAACCGAGGAAGACCTGGCCGCACCGGCGGATGAAGGTCGGTCCGCCCGCGGCTCCCTGACCCGGCGACGGCTCGAAGCTCTGCGCCGCGCGGACGCCGCGAGTTCGGAATCGTCGAGCGTTTCCAAGCCCGCGAGCCCGCCAGATCCCACCATCGTCGGAGAATTGGGATTCCCCGTATCCACCCCCAACGAGCAGGTCACGGAGTTTTCCGGGCGCGGCATCCTCCAGTCTGAGGCGCGTTCCGTCGGTCAAGCCCCGTCGACGGGGGCTTCGGATTACGTCACATTTATTATCCGGGTTAAGATCCTGTCCACGGAGCCGGCGAACAAGTCTTCGACGGATGAATCTCGCGGTACGGCCAGGTCGAGACCTGTGGCTCCTGAGAAACCGTCGAATTCGTCACAAAACTGAAACCGGCGGGTTCGTGCTCGGCGCGGGGTGGCGGCGCCAGGCGTCCGCAGGTCCGGGGGCAGGCTGCTGAAAAAAACACGTTCTCGGAATCATCCGTGGTTCCCTTGGCGAAGCCGCGCGGCTATCATCAGGCGGTCGTCCCACGTTGCGGGGCGGACCGCGGTCCGATTTCACGTGGCGGAACCGATAGACGAACCCAGGGAGGCTGTCAGGCCTGAGCGTCATACGACGTAGCGACCCCTTCGAGGTTGCCGGTCCGGACGCTCCCCAGTCACCCACGTTGTACTTGGGTTTCGTCACCTGCTGGACCCGGTTATGAACGCTTCGTTGGCGTCGGGACGACCTTGAAACGGGCCTGTGCGCAATTGCGGCAGGCCCGTTTCATGCGCCGCAACTTGCTGAAATCAAGGGAGTTACCTGGCGCGTCCGGAGTTTCTTTCCGCTTGATGTGGCCGGTTGCGCGGGTTGCGTTCATGAGCCTCGCCCGACGGTTCTCCAGGAAAGTCCGGGAATCTCGCCCGGTTCCGGCTAAAGCACGTCCTGTAATCCTCCCGATACCCGGAATGCGTTCGGTGGAACCCGAACCCGAGGGACGGCGGAGGCCGGAACATGAAGCGGAACAGCGTATTCACAAAGGTCAGGACGGTCGTCGCCGCAGCGACGGGTCTGGGTGCGGGCGGGGTGATCCTCGCCTCGAGCTGCGATGTCTCCTCCGTGCGCACGGTCGCGCGCGGTTTGACGGCGTTTGCGGACCTTGTCGAACCCGAGCCCGAACCGACGTTCGAGGACGCGCTTCGGAACGAAATCGAAGACTGGTTTGATTAAGCCCGAAAAGAACCTCCGATCGGTCGGCAGGGATGCCCTGACCGGATCGGGTTCCCGGGCGAATGCAATCCGGCAATGCGGCACCAGCGCCTGCAAGGATGTCGGCGCCGCCGCATCTGCCAGATTTTCCGCTCGAAAAAGGCCTTCTCCCTTCCAGCGCCTACGCGCGCACCGCCCGGCTGACGCGAACGACGGCTTCGAGCAGCGCGGGAAAATCTGCGAGCGGATACACCGTGGCGGGATCGCTTTTTGCCCGATCCGGCGCGTCGTGGACTTCGACGAAAAGGGCGTCCGCTCCCGCCGCCGTCCCGGCCAGCGCCAGCGTTCCGGCGAACTCCCGCTGACCGCCGCTTTGATGCCCCGCCGCCCCGGGGAACTGGCAACTGTGCGTCGCGTCGAACACCACCGGTGCGAACTTCCGCATCTTCGGAACCGCGGTCATGTCGTTGACCAGCCGGTGATAGCCGAAAAACGTTCCGCGTTCGGTGAGCAGCACGTTGCGGCAACCGCCCTCCGCCAGCTTCTCGACGACGTTACGCATCTCCTCCGGCGAGACGAACTGCCCTTTCTTGACGTTCACGCACTTTCCAGCCGTCGCCGCCGTCGTTGCCGCCGCCGCCAGCAGGTCCGTCTGACGGCAAAGGAACGCGGGTATCTGAAGGCAATCGAGGGCCTGCCCGGCGGGTTCGGCCTGCTCCGGCGTGTGAATGTCCGACAGCACCGGGACGCCCACGTCGTCGCGCACGCGGCGAAGGATGCGCAACCCCTCCTCCAGTCCCGGTCCGCGGAAGCTGCGGATGCTGGATCGGTTCGCCTTGTCAAAACTCGCCTTGAACACCAGCGGCACGCCGCTCGATGCGCACACGTCGCGCAGGGCGCGGGCGAGGAAAAGCGTGTGCTCGGCGGACTCAATGACGCAGGGCCCGGCGATCAAGGCGAGCGATCGCCCCGGGCCGATCTCGATGCCGCCGATGCGTGCGCGTTGAATTGACTCTGACATCCGACGAAGACCCGACGGGTTCGACCCCCGCATGTGTCCGGCAGTCTACGTCGGCGACGACGCGCCGACAACCGGGCGCCGCTTCAGCCCGCACGCGCGCACGCGCCCTCCTTGCCTGAAGGCGCGCCGTCCGCGAAGATGTTCGCTGAGCACCCCGGCGGGGCGGAGAAACACGGTGAATCACAAGGACGACGGCACCCACCTTGCGCCGCGTGCATCGCGCAAGGGGAGGGATGAACTGCTCAACGCGATCCACGCGTTCATCGAGCAGCACGCCCCCTGCGCCGACGCGGACCTCCTCGAACAGATGGTGTACACCGTCTGCCGCCTCGCGAAGGATCGCACCGGGCGCGGGGAACTTAAGATCCTCAACCGCGCCCTCAAGGAACTGCGCCTCGCCTTCAAGACCTTCGCCCCCTTCGCCCACGTTCGCAAAGCCACGATCTTCGGCTCCGCGCGCACGCCGGAAACACACCCGCAGTATCAGGAGGCCCGCAAGTTCGCCGAATTGATCCAAGCCGCCGGCTGGATGGTCATCACCGGCGCGGGCGACGGCATCATGCGCGCGGGGCACCACGGCGCGACGCGGGAGTCCAGCTTCGGCGTCGCGATCAGCCTGCCCTTCGAGCAGTCCACCAACGACGTCATCGCCGGCGACGAGAAGCTCGTGAACTTCCGCTACTTCTTCACCCGCAAGCTCATGTTCGTGAAGGAGGCCAACGCGATCGTCCTTTTCCCCGGCGGGTTCGGAACGCAGGACGAGGGCTTCGAGGCGCTGACCCTCGTGCAGACGGGGAAATCGCACATCCTCCCGATCGTTCTCTGCGACGAACCGGGCGGGACGTACTGGCAGCACTGGCGGACCTACGTCAAAGCCGAGCTGCTCGGCACGCGCATGATCAGCCCCGAAGACATGGACCTGTTCCACGTCACCGACCGGGCCGAGGACGCCGTCCGCGTCGTGACGCGTTTTTACCGTCGCTATCACTCGCAGCGCTTTGTCAAGGACGAACTTGTCCTGCGCATGCTCAGCCCGATCGGCGCTGCCGACCTCGACCGGTTGAACGCGACCTTCGCGGACATCCTCACCGGCGGGACCATTACGCAGTTCAAGGGCGCCCTGCCCGACGAACGCGGCGAACTGGCGGACCTTTACCGCCTGAAAATGTCGTTCAACCGCCGCAGCATGGGCCGTCTGCGCAAGCTCATCGACTTCGTGAACGACGCGGAGTAGGCGACCGAGTTCCGTCGGACCGGGCGAGCGCGGTCGGCGATGATCGTTACAGGCGAACCCTTAACGCAGCGCCGCGGCACGGTCCCGGTACAACTTCTGTTGCGTCGATCCGGGATCGGATTGATCGGCAAGGGCGTCAAAGAGGTCGGCGGCTTCGGACGCGCGCCCGCAATGCGCGAGGACTTCCGCGAGATTCACGCGGGCATTCCAGTGCGTCGGGTTCAGTTCGACGGCGCGGCGGGCGTGACGGACAGCGTCGTCGGGGCGGAAGTGGGCGGCGTCCGTGCGATCGATCAGCAGCACCGCGAGGTTGGTGTGCGCCTCCCAGTCATCCGGCGCAAGATGCAGCGCGCGCGTGTACGCCTCGATCGCCGCCCCCCGGCTGCCGGCGGCGAAGCGAACGTACGCCAGCGCCTTCCACGCCGCGACATCTTCCGGAAAGCGCTCGACCAGCCGCTCGTACGCCCGAGCGGATTCCGCCGGGTCGGAAAGCTCGTTCACCTGCGCCCAGCGGCGTAAGTGAGCGGGGTCGTCCGGGTTCCGCGCCAGCGCCGCCCGCGCTGCGTCGATCAACTCGCGCGGCGACCGCCCCGCGAGGCGCTCCCGCGCCTCCTCAAGCCCGCGCTGGAACTCGGGATTGCCCGGCGCCAACTCCGCGGCGCGCGTCCAGCTCTCGAAGGATTCGCGGACGCGGTCGAGTTGGGCGAGCGCTTCCCCCCGGGCGGCATGCGCCCCGGCGGTCAGGGGGTAGGCGGCGATCGACTCGTCGAGATAGGCGAGGGCGGCGGCGGCGTCTCCCCGGACCAGGGCGCTTCGACCCAGAAACGCACACATCGGGGCGCTGCGGCGACCGGGCGGCATCCGCGCGTAGTCCGCGGCGAAAAGCGTCGGCGTGTCCTTCCACGCCGGGTTGCGCAACGCGGTGCGCCCGGCCAGCGCGAGGATCAGCGCCGTCGCGACCAGCACGCCCCGGTCGACCGGGGCTGCGTTTGATGTCGCGTATGCAACGGCATCCGGCGACGGCGCGCGGCGACGGACGTTGTCCGTGACCAGCGCGAGCGCGAGGCAGACCCAGATCGAGGGTGCGTAGAAAAGACGCTCCGCCATCAGAACGTCGATGTGAACGAGCAGGTTGCTCGGCAGCGCGTACGACGCCGCGAACCCAGCCGCCACCATCGCCCACCGCCGATCGGTCCGCAATGAGCGCACGGCCACAGCGACAACGAGCGCGGTCAGCAGCAAGCCGAGCAGCACGTGGGCGTTCAGCGGACCGCGCACCGGCAGGACCACGTTAAGCGAGTAATCACACAGGAGCGGGTCCGGCCAGAGCATCAGCGCCCCGTACCGCCCCAGCACCGCCCACGGCGACCAGAACCGCACCGACGCGTCGGACTCGCGGAGGAAATTGCCCGCGCCGCCGCGCTGTCCGCCGACGGTCAGCCGCCCCGCGCACACTTCGTACCGCGCCCACAAGTAAAGCAGAAACACCGCCAGCAACGGCAGGACGACGGCGATCACCGAGCGCCACCGTGTTCCGCGGAAACCGACCCGGGCGCCCTGCTCCGTCTCGCCCTCGCGCATCTGCATCCAGCGCCACGCGGCGACCGCGACAAGGACCGCCGCGCCGCTTTCCTTGCTGAAGATCGCGACGGCCCCCGCCGCGACGCCGACCCACGTCCAGGCCTGCGCCAGACCGCGACGCCTCGCGCGCGCCGCGGCGCCCGTCGCAAGAACGGTCGAGGTTACACCCAGCGCCGACAGCAGCTCCGCCCGTCCCACGACGTTGGCGACCGCCTCAACGTGGATCGGGTGCACCGCGAAAACCAGCGCGGCGAACGTCGCCGCCCCCGCGCTGACGCCCAGCCGCGATGCCAGCGCGCGCACGCCCAGACTCACCGCTGCGTGAAGCAGAACGTTGACCAGGTGAAACGACCACGGATCCGGACCCAGCAGGCGCCGCTGCCACGCATACGTCTGCACCGTCAGCGGACGATAAAGGACGTCGATCGCATCACCCTCGTTGCTGCCGTGCCAGTACGGCGTCGTCCACGGTCGCCACCACGGTTCGCTTTCGTCGAGGACCGGATTCCGCTCGACGACGGGAACATCGTCGTAGGCGAAACCGTTCGGGAGGGATGTAGCGTAGGCCGCGAGGCAAACGAGCGGAATGACGAGGTTCCAGCGACGCACCCACGCATGAAGCAGACCGGTCATCGCAGGGAGAATGTCGCGCGGGAGGTCTTCGGGCAAGACGACGACGCCCGTGCAGACAACCGCCAGGAAAACCTGAAAAGCGTCGGGAAGGACGAGACGACAAACAAGCACAGGCACACCGCGTCGGGCGGCGTACTTTTCGCCAGGCAATGCGACTTAGGACGCGCCGCCGACAAAGCGGCCCGCGCGCCAATTCGCCGGTCCCGCCGGCTCAGACCGCCCCGCCGAAGAGCAGCGAAAGCAGAATGTTCAGCAGAAGCGGCAGCAGACTCGAGATGAATCCTTCAAAAATCGCAGTCACAATACGTTCCTTTCCAACCCGGTCTCGTGTTCCGCAATCCGTCAGCGGAACCCGGCAGACCGCCGTCGCACCGAACATTAACGGAAACTTACGCCCGAAGAAACCCCGGCGCATGAAAATACCCGCCCGAAGGCGGGTATTATAAAAAGTGCGGCAATCACCTACTCTCACCTTTCGACTACCATCGGCCGTACAGGCTTAACTTCCGTGTTCGGAATGGGAACGGGTGTGACCCTGCACGTATTGTCACCGCAAGGGAGAAGATAGCAGGGTCCGCACGGCTGTCAAGCCCTTGCGACGCCGGATGCGATTATTCTTCTCGGGATAAAACTCATCACGCGGCGCCGTCTAGGTAGGCATGTCATAAGTTTATATAAAACATGATATTAGATAGGATATACGGATAGACCGACCGAGCCGCCCCCCTCTTATTCTTCGTCTACCGCCACGATGGTGAGGCGAACCGGATCCGGCGGGCGGACGAGCTTCAAGCCTTCGGGAAGGATGATGTCGGGGACGATCGAAAGCTCCTGACCGATGCGGTTCTTGATGTCCTCCTCGCGGAGGTTGATGACGCCGTAGATGCGGCTTTCGCTTAAGACGGCGTCGATGGCGGCGATGGCGTCCGTCGTTCCCTCGACTTCGATCCGGCGGGTGACGATCGTCGCTCCGTCCGCGAGCACGACCTCCATCCGGCGCCCGAGATACTCGAATCCGAGGCACGGGCGGATCGCCACGGCGTCCAGCTTTTTTCGGGCGAGCTGCTCGGGGGCCAGCGTCGCCTCGACTTTGACCCGATCCGGCTCGCTCGTTGCGTCCCGTCCGAACACGGATGCGGCGTTGACGGGGACGCGGACTTCAACCCGCTCGCCGCGACGACTGCGCGAAAGCTCCGACTCAATGTCGATCGTGATGACCGGAAGACTCCCACGTCCGCGAAGCGCCTGAAGCTGGGACTCCCACATTTGCACGCGGACCTTGTCGCGTTCGAGGGTCGGCGGCTCCTTATATGCGAGACTCAAAGGTTTGCGAATCTCGACGGAGACCTCCTGCTCGACGCGACGATCGACCGAGACGAGCGCCTCCGGCGGATCCACCGACAGGATCAGAAGATTGCGCAGGGGACCGCCCTCCTCCCGCAGCAGTCCGGCGAGGTCTTCAATCCGGTCCTCCATCGCCGTCGGACGTTCCTTTACGTGCAGCGTCATCGCCAAGTTCTGCGCCTCCTGCACGGCGGCGACCGCCCGGCGCGGTCCTGAAACGACGACCTTGAACGGCGGCGCCGACGGATCCAGCGGACGGATCACCATCCCGGAGTCCGGTTCCCGCGGCTCGAAACGGAGCGCGACGTCCAACCCGACCGTGACGACCTGCAACTGATCGGCGGTCATCCAGATCAAGGCAGTCAGAATCGCCGTCGTGCTAAGCAGCTTGACTTGGTTCATCTTCGTTCGCCTCGTCCGCGGACCGCGCCTCTCCCGCGCCGGGCCGCGCGCCGCCCGGATCCTTCCCCCGGACCAGCACGCGGTGCAGGTACCGGCGCAATTCCTCCGGTGTGAACCCCCGCTTCAACCTCCCGTGCGTGGCGATCGACACCGTCCCCGTCTCCTCACTGACGACGAGCACGATCGCATCCGACTCCTGACTCATGCCCAGCGCCGCCCGATGCCGGCTCCCCAGCGACCGGTCCAGCTCGCCGGACTCCGCCAGCGGAAACTGGCACGACGCCGCGACCACCCGTCCCTGCCGGATCACGACGCCCAGGTCGTGCAGCGGCGTCCCCGGCCAGAAGATCGTCTCCAGCAGCTCGGAGGAGACCAGCGCGTCCATCGCCACGCCCGAGTCCACGATCGCGCCAAGCTGCGTCGTCCGCTCGATCGCCATCAATGCCCCGATCTTTCCGTTGGAGAATTTCGTACACGCGCCGACCAGCTCGTCGATCAGGCGCTCGGACTCCCGCCGCCGACTTCCGAACCAGATCGTCTCCCCCAGGCGGATCAGCAGCCGCCGCAACTCGTGCTGAAACGCCACCAGTGACAGGAGGAAGACGGCCTGCAAGAAGTAGGGATACAGGTAACTGATGCGGTCCAGTTCGAACTGGTGGGCGATGAGCTGGACGAAAAGAAAGCCGCCGGTCAGGATCGTCAGCCCCCAGAAGACACGTGCCCCGCGTGTCCCTTGAAGGAAACGCAGCACCAGGTAAACCACCGTGCCGATGAGGGCCAGCTCGACGCCGATCGTCCAGACGTTGTAGGCGGAGGTTCCGAAACGGGAGATATACCGCGCCACGCGGTCCAGCAGGTCGAACTCAGCGAGAAGATGAACGATCGGCTGCACGGTTCCACCCGATCCGGTCCTGACGCGGTATACAGCGCAACTCGACGCAATTCCCGGAGGCGTCCGTCCGTCGGCGACGACACCAGCTTCGCCCGGAGGCGATGAAGATAACACGGATCGGCGGTTTCCTCAATTCACGAGGCGGAAGTCGAGGTTGCGCAACGTTCACTCAGCGCGTCGCGCGAAGCCCCGGTCGCAGGATGCTGACGTCCGGCCAGCAGCGCCAGTTCGACTTCGCCGGCGGTGCATCCGAGAAGCGCGGCCGCCTCCCGCGGCGTTCGACCTTCCCCGGTCAGTTCGGCGGCCTGCGCCCTCAAAAGCTCTCGCGTCAGCGCCGTCGCCTTGCTCGACGACAGCGCCGGATCAGACCCGCCGCACGCTCCGTCCGGCTCGACGACGGTCCCTTCCGTCCGCACCGCCCCACCGGCGCGGCGAAGCGACGATTGCAGAAGCGCCATCAGGCTGCGCATCCCGCCTTGCGCCTCCCGCACGTAGCGATCACAGCACAACAGCGCCTCCGCGTCGTATTCGGCGATCGTCTCCGGCTTCGTCCGATGCCTGCGCGCCTCGGAACGTGTGATCGCTTTTTCCGTCGCCGAGCGTGACTTGCGACGATGCGACCGCAGCACGAAGAAGACCAGCGCTAACCCGGCAAAAAAAACGAACAACTGACGAGGTTCCATCGCCGCAAGCACCGGCGCCGTGATTCCCGGCGGCAGACATGAATCTGACATGCAACGCTCCTTGCCGGTCGGGCGTCGGCGTCATCACTCCCCGGACCCGCCGGGCGACCACGCCTTCACCGCGGCGAGAATCACTTCGCGTAACGGCGTGCCCGTCCGGATCGCCGCCTCTCGGCAGTCTTCGTATTCCGGCGACGCCTGTGTGCCTCCCGGACCCTCCGCGACCTTCATCCGGATCGGTCCGAAGCGCGTCCGGACCGTCTCGAACCGCCGCGGCAGCACCCGGCGCTGCATCGTCGTCCGTCGCACGCCCAGCGTCGGCGTCTCGCGGAACAGCGTCTCTTCGCACGCCGCCGCCCGCCCCGGCTCGCACAACACGCAGAGCATCACCCCGCTGCGGCCTTTCTTCATTTGTATCGGCACGGAGTAAACATCGAGTCCACCGGCCTCCAGCAGACGCTCCGCCGCATACGCCAGCACCTGCGGCGAGGCGTCGTCGAGGTTGGCCTCGAGGACGACGACTTCATCCGCCGCCACCCCGTCCGCCTCCCCGACCAGCACGCGCATCACGTTCGCCCGGTTCGGAAGATCACGCCCTCCCGCGCCGACGCCGATCGCATCAAGGCGCATTGCGGGCGCCGGACCGAACGTCGAGGCCAGCGTCGTCAGCAGCGCCGCGCCCGTCGGCGTGGTCAATTCAGACTCGACGTTCACATCCGACAGCGGCACGCCGCGCAGCAGCTCCGCCGTCGCCGGCGCGGGGACCGGCATCACGCCGTGATCGCAGACGATCGACCCCCGCCCCGTCGGAATCGGCGAGCACACGACGCGATCCACCTTCAGGTAGTCGAGACAGAATGATGCCAGCGCCACATCGAGGATCGCGTCGATCGCGCCAACTTCATGAAAATGCACTTTCTCGATCGTCGTTCCGTGAACCTTGGCCTCCGCCTCCGCCAACCGGCGGAAGACGGTCTTCGCGCGATCGCGCACGCCGGCGTTCAGCGCCGCAGCGTCGAGGATCTTCTCGACGTGATGAAGGTGGCGATGCGGCTGCGGCGCCCCCGTCTCCAGCTCGACGACGAACCGCGCGGCCGCCAGCCCCTTCCGCTTCACGCGTTCGAAGCGCAATCCGAAACCGGTGACGCCCAACCCGTCCGCCGCTTCACGCAGCACCGCCTCCGGAACGCCCGCGTCGGACAGCGCCGCCACGATCATGTCGCCGGCCGCCCCGCTGAAACAATCAAAATACGCGATGCGCATCTTGCCCTCCGCCGTTTGCGAGCGACCTCTTTGAACCCCGCCTGCCGCAACCGTCCCGAAGCGCGGACCCGCACCAGAGACGCAGAGCGCTTACGCCTCGGGGAAGCCTCTCCGGATTCCGAACCCGCGCACCGGATCAGCGTTGCGCCGCCTTGGCGGACGCCGACGCCGCTCGCACCAGCGGTGCGCGCAGCACGTCGGGGATCGGGATCGACCGGAACGTCCCGCTTTCCCCCGTGGCGCAGCAGATCGCCGTGATCTCGCCCTGCGCCACCCGGTCTGGCCCGCGAACAAACTCAACTTCGTACGACAGCGACTTGTTCCCCACGTGCGTCACGCGAAGCACGAGCCGTATCTCGTCCTCGAACCGCAACGGCGCGTAGTACTCGCACGTCGCCGAAACCCGAGGCCAACTCACCGTCATTCCGTCCAGCTCGCAGACCACGCCGTATCCGATCGACCGGAAGAACGCATGCTCCACCTCCTCCATCAGACGGAAGTAGTTCGAGAAGTGCAGCACACCGGCCATGTCCGTCTCGGCGAACTGGATCCGTCGCTCGATCGTCAGCGTTGGCGTCATCGCGTTGGTCTCCCGTCCTTTTCCCCCGACGGCGATGCGCCTCACAACGAACCCGTCCGTCCCCCGTCCACCGTCAGGTTGGTTCCGGTCACGTAGCTTGCGTCCGGCGACGCGAGGAACGCCACCGCCGCCGCGATCTCCCGCGCCTTCGCAAAGCGACCCATCGGAATCCGCGCCCGCATCCCCTCCGCCACCTGGGCGGGCGACGTTCCCTCATGCTTCGCCCGGGCCTCGATCAGCGACTGAAGCCTCACCGTGTCCGTGTACCCGGGAAGCACATTGTTCACCGTGATGCCCAGCGGCGCGACCTCCATCGCCCACGTCTTCGCCCAGTTCGCCACCGCGGCGCGGATCGTGTTCGAGACCCCCAGCCCCGGGATCGCCTCCTTCACCGACGTCGAAATGATGTTGATGATCCGCCCGTACCCGCGCGCCTTCATCCCCGGCAGCAGCGCCTGCGCCAGAAGCTGATTGCAGATCACGTGGCGCTGGAACGCCTCGACGAATCCTCGCGTGTCTGCCTGTGTGATCGGTCCGTGCGGGGGACCGCCGCTGTTATTCACGAGGATCTCGATCGCTCCCGCCGTCGTCACGTGCGCGCTGACCCGGGCCGCAACGGTCGGCGGATCGTTGAAGTCCGCCACGACCCAGGCATGTTGCTGTCCAGCCTGCGCCGGCAGCGTCGACGCGATCCTGCGCAGCTCCACGTCATTCCGCGCCGCCAGGACGACGGTCGCTCCTCGTTCGGCCAACACCTCAGCGCACGCCAGCCCGATCCCCTGCGTGCTCCCGCAGACCAACGCCGTCCTTCCTCTCAGCTCGCTCATGCGCCTCGGTCACCTCCGCCCATCCACAGCGGCAAGCCGCGCCCGCCAGGCCCGATGATACACGAAGCGCACAGTCGTGTACTCCCCCGGTGCGCCCGCGTCCTCCGTGATGATTCACACCATCTTGCCGTGCGCCGCGTCGTGCGACGGCCTGGTTCCCGAATACGCAGGCCACGTCGGTCAAACCGTCGTCGCTGCGGAGTCCTCACGGAAGACCGTGTTACCCGACCCATCGAGAGCGCCGGTGGCGAGTGAGCTTGCGGCCCGCGATCGGTGAGCTTATTCTGCGGGTTTGCACCCGATCGGTCGGGCGAGGCTTCCCAGGAGCGGGCTATGCGAAACCAGAATCGACGGACGACGCACGCTGTCGGAGGGGTTGGTGGGACGCGCGTCGTTCTGCCGGTTGCGGCGTGCGTCCTCCTGTCCGCGACGGCGTGCAATCTGCTGCTACCGGCGGCGTTTGTCGGCGACCACCGGACGAAGGTGCTCGCGGAGTTCGACAAGCTGCCGAATTCGCGGGTGGCGGTGCTGGTCTGGGCGCCGGCTTCGACGCGGTTTGACTACCCCCAGATCAGCTTTGAGCTGGGGGCGCACATTACGGAGCTGCTGGGGACGAACCTCACCTCGAAGGAGACGACGATCGACCTCGTCGATCCGCGGGATGTGGCGGATTTTCTTCAGAAGGAGCCTTCCGCCGCGAACAACCCGATGAAAGTGGGCGAGGAGTTCAAGACGGATTATGTCGTCTTCGTCGAGATTCACCGCTTTCAGGTGCGCGATCCGGACGCGCCTGAGTTGCTGCGTCCGGCGATCGACGGCGGCGTCTCCGTATACGACGTGCGCGCCAGGTCCGATGAGCGCCCGCGGTACGAACTTGCCCCGGTTGAGGTCGAGTACAACGACGGCAAACCGGTTCTGCTGACCGCGACGAACTCCTACGCCGTGCGGGACATGATCTACCGGATGTTCGCTGAGCAGGTGGCGCGCAAGTTTTATGAGCATTCGATCGAGATGTAAGCGCCGGCTGCGGCGCGCCGCCGCTGTCGTGACGGCGGGTTGCCTCGTCGGACTGGTCGCCGGGTGCGGCATGAGCGGCGGGAAGCTGCTCTTCGCCAGCGGGCTTTTTCAACCGAAGAAGGTGGAGGCCCGGTTCCGCCTGACGAAGAACCCTATCCTGATTCTCGTGGACGATCCGCGGGAGCGGGTGGACTGGCCGGTCTTTTCTCGCCTGCTGACCGACGACCTTGCGCAGGAGCTTCTGCGCAACGAGGCCGCCGCGAAGATCGTTCCGATCCAGACCCTTCAGTCGATCCAGCAGACTGAAACCAGGTACGCCGAGCGCGGGGCACGCGAGATCGGGGAGCTGGCCGGTGCGGAGCAGGTGCTGTGGATCGAGGTGCAGGATTTCCTGGTGCAGGAGGAGGTCGAGGCGATCGACGAGGCGGCGTACGCGGTCGTGTCGGTGCGCGTGCTCAACGTGCTCGAGAAGAACAAGTACAAGGTACGCGTCTTCCCTGACAATCCGCAGGGCGAAATCGTCTCCGTCCAGTTGACCAGTTCAGAAGTGTCCCGGGCGAAGACGAAGGACGCGATTGCGAAGGAGCTTTCCGCGAGGCTTTCGCTGAAGATCGGTCGCTACTTCTACGACTACCGCCCCGAGGATTTCGAGGGCGAGGCGCCATGACGACGGTGGGCCACGTCACGTCGTCCGACGGCGCGGGAGACACGCGGATCGGGCTTTCGACGCTCTTGTCGCGCATCTCTTCTGCGCGGCGGCGGCAATGCGTGGCGGCGGCGGGGCGGGCGGAAACCGTTGCGCTCCCCTCAGGGACCGATGTTCATCCGATCGGGAGCGGGCTTTCTGAGACGTGGTCCGTGGGTTCCGCCGTGCGGCTGGCACGGTGGGCGCGCCGGATCGACGTTCATATCCTTCATGCGTGGACGGCGCGGGCGGTGTGCCTGGCCGGGACGGTGCGGCCGGAGGGCGTGCCGCTGGTGTTCTCCTGTTCCGACCCGGGTCTCGATGCGCGGACGGTCCGGGCGCTGCGCGTGTTCGCCGAACGCGGTGCTCTTGCGGTCGTCTGCGCGGCGCAACAGGTGCGCCGGAGACTCGTCGAGCAGGGCGTCCCGGCGGATCGCTGCGTCGTGATCCGTCCGCCGGTGGATTTCGCGCGGATCAACGAAATCCGCGCGTCGTCGTCCCTGCGCAGCCGCATCGGGGCGACGGACAAGGATCGTGTCGTCCTCGTGCCCGTAACGCGCGACGTGAACGCCGCCGTGGAAGGCGCCTGGGCGATGATGGTTCAGGGGTTGCTCGACGAGCGTCTCAGAATTGTCGTCCTGACCGGCGAAGGAAATGACGCCGCGCTGCGACGTCTCGCCGCCGCGTCATACCGGCCAGGCGGGGTCACGGTGCTGGATCGCGCGACGCCTTTTGAGGAGTCGCTCGGCGTGGCGGACGCGCTGCTTCTTTGTGACGACGGAGACGTGTCGACGGTCCCGGTGGCGTGGGCGATGGCTGCGGGCGTGCTCGTCGTCGCTGCGGCGGGGTATGCGGTCTCGGAGCTGATCTCGCACAAGCTTAACGGATTGCTCTACAAGCGGCGGAGCGAGGCCGGCGTCATCGTGGCGATCGCGCAGTGCTTCGCCGAAGCCTCGACGCCGCTGGGCGCGAAGCTCCGCGACGCGGCGCGCGGACAGGCGTACGAGGCGTTCGGGGTCCGCCGCTTCGTCGATCAACATCTTCGGCTTTACGACAATCTGACGTCGGGGCGCTCCGTCGATGACGGGATCGTGGATTCCGCGCTGGTAGCATGAGGCCATGACGGGTGCGTCAGGGGTTTGACCTTGTGAAACGTGGTTTTTACGTGCGGTAAAAAGGCGTGCGGCACCCTGTCAATCTTGGCGCGGTCTAAGGGTGCCGCAGCGAGTGGAAGCAACTTGTCGAGCCTGGGAAACTCCCGCGGCTCCTATCTCTCTCTCATCGTGGCATTCGCCGAAAAACTTGACCCCGGTCGAGCCACCGCCTCGACGGCCGACGCGAGATGCCTCCGATGACACAACCGCCGGCGCCGGCGTCCGGACCCCGTGAATCCTCAAGTGATCCGCGGGACCGCCGCCCGCATACCCGTGCGACGCGGGGATCGTAGCCTCCGAATTTGCAAGAACTTCGGGAACCCGTCCGAGCGCAATGAAGTATATCATGATCGTCCCCCCCTTGACAAGGGCGGTTTGTGATTTTCTCAATTTTTCCGGGACCGGGTGGGCCACGACCGGTATTCACGTCGTTCCGGTTTCCGGCTCGCCGACTCCGGAACCGCAGGGAGGGATATCCGAAACTAGCAAGACGGCCGCGCGGCGTCTCTGGCTGCCGGACCGACCTCTCGGGGAAACACATCATGTCGGACATCATGAACGGTCGGTCGGCGGGATCGGGGAATCAGGCCCTGGTGATCGGAACCGTCACGGGAGTTCGCGTGGGGCATGTCACGGTCGCACTGACTGCCCGGGAGCCCTACCTCCGGCATGAAGGGCGTGACTACCCCGTCGGTCGGATCGGGTCCTATGTCACGCTTCCCAGCCCCGACCGCACGATCGTCGGTTTTGTCACGTCGGTCGGAGCTGACGGGGGTGCGGAAGAGGGAGTGGGCGGGGGAGCCTTGAAGGTTCAGCTCCTCGGGGAGCTGCACGGAACCCACTTCGCCCGCGGGGTCAATGCCTACCCCCTCATCGGCGACGCTGTGTGCCTGGCGGTGCAGGAGGACTTCGAGAAGATCTTCGGGACCTTCAACCGGCAGTCCCAGACCGGCGACTTCGCCAAGGCGTTCCGGCTGGGCCGATTCGCCCTGAACACCAGCTTTGACGTGAACGTGCTGGGCACGGAGTTCTTTGCCAAGCATGTCGCGGTGGTCGGAAACAGTGGTTCCGGCAAGAGTTGCGCGACGGCCAAGATCCTCCAGGAGATTCTCGACCTGCCCCAGACCCAGCTCGTCATGTTCGACATGCACGGGGAGTACCGGGCAGCGTTCTCGGATGAGGCGGGGCAGATCGACGCGAACGTCACCTACCTGTCGGTGGACGACCTGGTTCTGCCGTACTGGCTGCTGAAGTACGAGGAACTGGAGTCGCTCTTCCTGGACGGATCTAACCCGCTGCACGTGACAAGCCAGATTTCATTTTTGCGATCAGCGCTTCTTGAGTTTAAGCAGGACGCCGCTGAGCAACTCGGGTTGGGCAACGCGCTCACCCTGGACACCCCGGTCTTTTTTGACCTGAAGCGCCTTCGGGACTACGCGGAGAACCTCAACGAGGCCCGGTTCATCCTCAACAGCGACCAGCTCGCGTTTGCCAACCTCGCGATGCGTTCGATGGAGCCGGCGCAGCAGCAGAAACTCCTGCGCCAGCAGCGCTGCCAGTTCAACAAGGGAAATCCGCAGGGGGAAACGCCTCATCCGATCTATCACTCGAAGCTGATCGGGCTGATCGACCGGATCGACACCCTGATGAACGACCGCCGGTATGACTTCCTGCTGCACCCGATCGAACACGCCGCAAACTCGAAGTGCTTCCGGAGGGCGCTGGACGCAAGTCACACGGCTGGAGAGCGCTCTGCGGTCTTGAATCACCTGGTCAAAATGCTGACGGGTCGCGTCACGCCGCGCAGCAATCTGACGATCATCGACTTGTCGGGGATTCCTTTTGAGGTGGTGGATGTGACGGTGGCGGTGCTCTCCCGCCTGCTCTTCGACGTGAACTTCTGGACCCCGGCGGGGCGGCGACACCCGATCTGCCTTGCGTACGAGGAGGCACACAATTACATCCCCCGGACCGAGACACGCCGCTGCTTCGCGAAAAAGGCCGTCGAGCGGATCGCCAAGGAAGGCCGGAAATACGGCGTCAGCGCGATGGTTGTGTCGCAGCGACCGTCGGAGCTTTCCGAGACGGTGCTCGCCCAGTGCAACAACCTGCTGGTCATGCGCCTCAGCAACCCGGACGACCAGCAGTACATCGCCCGAGTCGTCAGCGATCATTTCACGGACCTGATCAAGATGCTGCCCGTCCTGCGTCCCGGGGAGGGCTTCGTCATCGGCGACAGCGTCATGATGCCGATGCGGACGCTGATCGACCTGCCGGAGCGGACGCCGCAATCGGGCAACGTGGATTTCTTCCGGTATTGGTCATGCGAGCAGCCGGCGGGCGACGTGGATGAAGTTGTGGACAACTGGTGCCGACAGGATCGGCGTACCGTGGGTGGGCTTTCGGACCGAGGCTCAGCCCCGCGACCGGTCCCGGTGCGTCCGTCGGCGCCCCGATCCCCCGTGTTGAACTTCAAGCCGCGCCTAGCGTCGCCGCTGACACCGACCGGCGCGGAATGAACGCTTGTCTCAAAACCGAGCCGCGCTCGTCAGGAAGCGGGAGTGCGGCGCACTGGGACCAAGGCACGAAGGCACCCAGAGCTGGAGCCGCCGCCTGACGAGGCAAGCCGGTCCGTCCTTGATGTTGTGCCGCACGATCGAGGGTCAGGAAGCGCCCCCTTTCTGCGACGCTCCGAGTGATCTGAGCCTCAGGTGGGAAGATCGCAAGTTCCGTGCATTTGAATCGGAGTGCGGCGCTCCGCCAGGCATGTGCGGACCGGAGGTCCGCGATCGCTGGTGATGCAACGAGATTGCAGCTCAAGGCGCTTGTGAAGGTTCGTCAAAACAAAAACGCACCGGCCGTGCAAGGTCAACCCCTGCACGGTCGGTGCGAACTGAGATAAGCATTACAGGCCGAGATCGGTCAGGATCTCGTCGGCCTTTTCAAGCATATCCCGAACGTAGTCCGGGTTGTGCATGCCGAGGCTCCCGTCGTTCAGGGCGTAGTAGTAAAGGAAGCGGACCTGCTTGATCTCGTTCGAGATCGCCGCCTGCTCCTCTTCCGGGGGGCCGCCGTTGGCGACGTACTCCCAGGTCGTCGGGTCGCCCAGGCGCGTCAGGATGTCGTCGAGGCGTCCCTGAATCTCGGTCTGGAGCGTGACGAGCCGGGCTTCGGCCTCGGCCTGGCTCGCGTGGCAACCGGAGTTCGCGCACCCCGCAGTGTTCACCTGGAAGTCGTGCCCGCTGATCGCCGGCGCTTCTTCAGACTCGAAATCCTGGCGGTACATGTGGCACGTCGCGCATTGCTCAGGCGCGCTGGCGTGAACCGACACACGGCTGAACACCAGCAGGTCGGTGTCTTCCGGAATCGGCATTTCGCCGACGTAGACGTTCGCCTGGTTGCTGTGATGCGGCGGGCGCGAGTTGGTCTGCCACGTGCGTCCGCGGTCGTGGTGACACTGCCCGCAGAGGTTGAACCGCTCGGGGTTGGTCGTGTCTTCGACGGTGTTGGACGGCGTGGGGTTGGCGACCTCCGGATAACGAAGCTGATAGTCGCGCCCGTCCTCGGTGAGCGGCGCGTTTCCGGTCCGGGCGTGCGGATCGTGGCAGATGGCGCAGGTCACCGCGTTCATGTCCTCATGCGCGACGCCGAGGAGGTAGTCGTCCGGAACCGTCTCGCCGCGAATCAGCGCCAAGTAGCGGAAATCGCCGGAGTGGCAGGTTCCGCAGTTGTTCAGCGCGAGCCCCTCGGCAAACTCTTCCGCGGGCGTGTCCGTCACCGAGGCGTGACCTGAAGTTTCCCACTGCTCGAAATTCGGATGATGCTCACCCGTGTGACACGCGCCGCAGACGCTCGCCGCAATACTGATCGGCGGGCGCAGTGACTCATCGTTCACGTTCTCCACGTGATCGCGCCCCGGACCGTGGCAGTTCTCGCACTGCACGCCGGCGAGTGCGTTCGTCGTCGCCCGATCGACGAATCCGCCCTCCTCGCCGAACCCGACCGTATGACACGGCAGGCACACCGCGTTCGATCCCTGCCCGATCGCCTCCAGCGTGTCCAACGCCTCGGCGTGCAAGGTTTCGGCCCAGTCATCATGAATTCCGCTGTGACACTCGGCACAACGCGCGGCGCCGACGAACTTGCCCGTCAGCCCGCTGTCGCCGCCGTTATCGTTTTCATTGCCGGTCGGCGGCGCCGGCGGGCAGCCGATGATCGCCATCAGACACACCGCAGTCGCAGATGCCGCGGCCGGCGTCCACGCCGTGCGCCAGATCGAACTCCTGTTGCGACGCATGCACAATCCTCCTGATAAGAAACATGGACGGAAGTTGAAGACCGATGATTTCCCGCCGACCCTCACCCGGGGAACCGACCGCGCCGTCGGTGATGTTCTCCACCAGCCCGGATGTGTCGCCGATCCCGTCAGGCTAACCTGCTTATGACCCTTTTCAAGATACAGGCAGATTTTTGTTAGGAGGTCGGCAATTCGCGTGCCACGTTCCCAAGAGCGCGGCGCTTACACACATCGTTCGGATTGCGCGAGAATGCGCAGTTCGGCGTGTATTGGTAGCATGCGCCGTGCGTTCGATCCAAGCCACAATTGAGAAGCATCAACTGGCGGTTCTACATCCGCTCATTGCCGCGATATTACCTCCGCCTGGATCATCCGACCGCCTTCTGATCGAGGCTGATCGCCCTCGCTGAACAAGCGAAGACGCTTGTCGTGTAATTGTTCGGCGAGGCGTCGGGCCGTCGGGTTGGTTGTATGAACTTAGGAATGAGGTTTTCGGTACTCCGCCGCAAGGTGCGCGGTTTCACGCTGTCGAGGGGTATTACAAATGCGCGGAAGTGGCGCAGTCTTCGGTTCATTGATGCTGAGGAATGCCGAGGATTTGAGGTTGTTCACCCACGGCGGCTCGAAAGGTGTGTTTGCTGAAGCGGTGAGCGAATCCGAGGAAACACGGTTCGGCGGCTAAACAATTCCACCGCGGCGCGCATCGGATCAATGATGGCCTGAAGGACATGAACCAGGGTCGCAATACGCCGAGATCATCGACGGACCCGCACGGTCCTTCCGGACACGGGAGAGAGGAAGCGCCGTGTTCGATCCTGAACCCCCGCGAGTTGGGGGACGGGACCAGCGTGGGGCGAGAGCGGAGGGTTGACGTCAGGCCGTGGGCGACCCCGCAAAAACGCGATGAGTTGTACCGTCTCGCTTACCGCCTGTTGTGGAACGCGGCGGATGCGGAGGACGCCGTGCAGGACGCGCTGGTGACGGCGGAGGAGCGCGGGGGACAGATTGCTGACCCGGCCAAGGCGTGGAGCTGGATCTGCCGCGTGGTTGTTCATCGTTGCCGGTTGACGCGGCGGGTGGAGTCGCGGCGGCGGCGCGGGTGGCTGCGGTGGGTGGTGGGAGGTCTTGGCGCGGCGCACGACCAAGACGCGGCTGCGGCGGGCGACGCGCGGCGGAATGATGCGGGCGACGACGGGCAAGGCGAGGCGTCCGCAGTGCTGCGGACTCTTCTACCGAGGTTGCCCCGGAGGCAGGGAGAGGTGCTCGTGCTGAGGCATCTTCAGGGCATGTCGTTTGAGGAGATCGGGGACGTGCTCGAGATGTCGCCGGCGACGGCGCGGGTGCAGGCGATGAATGCGCGGGAGTCGATGTTGAACCTGATGCGTGCGGAGTATCCGGATCTCGCCGAGGCGCAACAGCGAGACCGCGACCGAGAAAGCGGAGAGCGCACATGAGCAGGCCGACGGTGGAAAGCTGTGACCAGGTGCGGTGCGCGTGGCACGCAGCGCTGGATGAGGGCCGGTCGGACCCGAACGTCGCGGCGCATATGAGGTCGTGCGCATCCTGTCGGGACTACGCGGCGGAGATGACAGCGCTCCTGCGGGTTCTCGACGATGCACGGACGCAGACGCAGGATCTGTGCCTGGCGACCCGCGGAAATGAACGACGTTCGCGGAGGCGGGCGGCGCCGTGGCGGAGCGGAGTGCTTCGCTGGGCGGCGGTGGTGGCGCTGCTGGTTGGCGGAGGGTATGCGGGCTGGCGGGCCGGATGGTTCCGCAATGACGCAGGCGTGCCGGGCGGGGTCGCGCGGCGCCCTGCCGGCGCTGCGGACGTGATGATCCGCGACGCTTCCGACGCCGTTGCTGCGGAGGATTCGTCCGTGCTGGCCGATGCGGTGGGCGATGATCGTCGCCTCGAAATGCCGCACCGGGCGCCGGAGCTTCGTCCGGCGACGGAGGTGACGCCGATCGGCGAAGGCGCCGATCGCTGCATCGTCGTCGCGGCGGACCTGCCCGAGCATCCGCGGGTCAAGGTGTATCTGGTGTACACGAGCGTGGCGCCTGCGGCACCGGAGACGGCGCAGGGATCGGGTTGAGCGCCGTGAAACATCGCACGGCTCGGCAAGGCGGCGGGTCGGCGAAGGTTTTTACGCTTATTCAAAGTGTAGAACCAAGAACGTTCGGAAACCTCTTAAAACAAGGAGAAAAATATGACGGGGATGATGACTCAATTTTGTGCGGCGTGCCTTCTCTTTTTCGCGGGGGGCGCGCCGATCGGTGCGCCGCAGCAATCGACGGAGCAGAATGTCGTAACGAAGTCCAGATACGATGTCACTCACGTCGATCCCTTCCAGCTCCGCGACCACATCATCGGCGAGGGCGTCAACGTCGAGATACGCATCCTGGCGGACGGCGACCTCGAAATCACGGGGGATTCGGAGGAAGCGTACCGCGCCTCCCGCGTCGCCAAGGCTTGGGACATCCCCACGAACGCACCGAATTATCATGAGCAGGTCGTGGAGCGCGTGCCGCTGAAGCATTGTGCGGCGTCCGAACTTGCGCAGGTGCTCGCCGCAAGTATTAATCCGGACGAGGTGCGCATCGCCGTCGATGACCGCAGCAACTCGCTTCTGCTGATCGGGGTTGCCGGGAGGCTGCGGGAGCTTCAGCCGATCATTGAGGGGCTGGATACGCCGAAGCACTCGCTCAGGATGGAGTTCTACTTCATCCGTGGGACGATCGGCGGCGATCAGGCCTCCCCCGGGTTGCCTCCCGCGCTGCAACCGGTGGGTGAAGCGCTTGCGGCGGCGGGGTTTAAGAGCCTTGAGTTGATCGCGCCGATCCAGATTCTCACCGAGGAAGGTTCGTCGCTGAGCGGAGAAGTGTTTTCGCAGGTCGCGTCGCTCGATCTGCCTTACACGGAGGGAAAATCCTACCGCTACAGTTTCGAGGTCAGCGGCGCGGCGCAGGTCGCCACCGAGGGCGACATCGTCAAGCTCCAGATCTCCGCCGGCGCGCAAGGTCAGGAGATGACTTCTGAAGGGCATGCGCTCCCGACAACGCCGCTGAACTATCAGATCCGCACCCGCATCACGGCTTCGCTGGGACAATACATCGTGTTGTCTGCGGCGCCGGGTACGACGCCCTTCGGGAACGCCCTCGCGTTGGTGTTGAAGGTTGAGCGTCAGAGCGGATTGCGTTGATCAACCCGCGATGCGCACCGCCGCTGCGCCCGCCGACCTCCGCGGCGGGCGCAGGCTTGCGCGAAACGCCCCAAGCCCCGACGACCGGACCGGCGCCCCGCGATCAGAGCCGCAGTCCGCGGTATTCACGAATCTTTAAGAGTTGCGGGGTTGCGTCCCGCGTTCGAATGCGGGATTGTCACGGATGCGGCGGGCGCACGCGCGATCCGGGGAGAGGTTTCGCGGCGGCGGCGGATGTGCCCTGATTGCCGCGGGAGCGAGACTCGTGAGCGGGAACGAATACGCGGCGGCAACCTCTGAAGCGAGAGCATCGGCCTTTTCCCGTCGGCATTTCCTTCGCACGGCGGCGGCGACGGCGCTGGGCTTTACCGGTTTGAGGAGACTGCTCGAGGCCCGGTGCTGGCAGGTTCCGGAAGCGGCGGACATCCCCCTCGGATACGGACCGCTGGTCAGCGACCCGGGAAAGATCATCGACCTGCCGAGCGGCTTCTCCTACCGCGTCATCTCCCGTGCCGGCGATCGCATGAGCGACGGTTTGCTTGTTCCGGGGTACGCGGACGGGATGGCGGCGTTTCCGGCCGGCGACGGTCAGGTTGTCCTTGTACGCAACCACGAGATCGGTCCGGACTGGTTCAAGTTCGGGGCGTTCGGGCGGCGGAATGAACTGCTGGGGCGGCTGGATTCTTCCGCGTTCTACGACTTCGGGCACGGCGCGACGCCCGGACTGGGCGGTACTTCGACGATCCTTTTTGACCCGCGCGACGGGAAGGTGTTGCGCGAATATCTCAGCCTCGCGGGGACGGTGAACAACTGCGCCGGCGGGCCGACGCCGTGGAACACCTGGATCACCTGCGAGGAAACGACGATGGCCCCCGACAACTCCACGTGGGTCGAGAAACCGCACGGGTATGCCTTTGAAGTTCCGGCGACCGGGGACGGCGCGATTGCACGGCCGACGCCGCTGCGGGCGATGGGGCGCTTCCGACGCGAAGCCGTCGCGGTCGATCCCCGCACGGGCATCGTCTACCAGACCGAGGACATCAACGACGGCTGCATCTACCGCTTCCTGCCGAAGCGCCGCGGTGTGCTCGCGGAGGGCGGGCGGTTGCAGGCGCTGGGTGTCATCGACAAACCGAAGCTGGACACGAAAAACTGGGAGGAGGAAGGCGCGATCGCGGTCGGGGCGACCTGCCGGACGATGTGGATTGATCTTGACGACGTGGAGGCGCCGAAGGACGACCTGCGCCTCCGGGCGTACGAGGCCGGGGCCGCGCGCTTCTCTCGCGCAGAAGGCATGTGGTACGGCCGCGACTGCGTGTACTTCGCGTGTACGACGGGCGGGCGGAATCAGCGGGGGCAGATCTGGCGGTACACGCCCAGCCCCGCGGAAGGCGCGGCGGCTGAGGCGGAGGCGCCAGGCGTGCTCGAACTTTTCATCGAGCCGAATGACGCCGGGCTGATCGACAACGCCGACAACCTCACCCTCGCGCCCTGGGGCGATCTGATCGTGTGTGAGGACGGCAGCGGCGAACAATTCCTCGTCGGCATCACGCCGCAGGGGGAGATTTATAAGTTTGCCCGCAATGCAAAAGACGAGTCAGAATTCGCCGGCGCCTGTTTCTCGCCCGACGGGGGAACCTTCTTCGTCAACCTTCAAGAGGCGGGACTGACGCTGGCGATCACCGGACCCTGGCGGCGCGCTTAATACAAAATTGGAAAACGCACGACCGCCGATCTTGCGCCTCGGTGGTCGTGCGTTGTTTGTAACGTCGCCTGATCTCAAAACGCGGCTCAGCAGGTCACTCGATCACGAACCGTCCGCCGATTTTTTCGTGCACGTCGATCGAGTTGCGGATGATGAGCTGGCGGTTGAAGACGCGGATGCTTGCCTTTCCGCCGTAAGTATCCCAGGTCGTCGGCGCGATCGTGTCTTCAATGACGAGGCGAAGCGCGTCCAGTGCGGGGTTGGTCTGCTCAAACTCCTGTCCCGTCTGCTGATCGTCGTCATCCCCGCCGCCGCCGCCGCCGCCGCCGAACAACTGTGCGGTCTGACCGCCCTGACCGCCGCCGCCCTGCGACGCGGCCTCGATGTCGATCTCCGGCGCTCCGCGGAAGTCGGGGATGCGGGCGAGAATGTCGGTCACGTCGTAGACCTTGACCTGGAAGTTCTCCTCGCGGTTGAAGTCGTTCTGCGTCGAGATGCGCAGCGTGTTGCCCGTGCCCTGGAACGTGACGACGGCCGTGCCCTCGCGGACCCACTCCAGCGCCTGGTTCACGACTTCGCGCACCGTCGTGTCGCGCAGGTTCACCGTCACGAGCGTGTCGCGGGTGATGCCTTCCAGCTCCATCGCCTTCCAGTGCGGGACGACGTTGATCGGGCCCTGCGTCTGAAGCCAGTCGATCACCTTCTCAAACGGCTCCTCCTCCCACGCCACCTCGCTGACCCGCTGGTTCAGCACCGACACCAGCAGTGCCGTGTCCGCCCCGCGCGCAGCCGGCTGCGCCGTCGGAGTGGACGAGGACGTCTGTCCGAGGACCGAACCGGACGCGACCAGCAGCCCCAACCCTGTCAAACACCGGATTCTCATCACATACCCCCGTGGTAAGTTCGAGGTCACTTACGTACATGCCCTCGGGCGACGCATCCTGCCGCCCGCACGGATGAAAGAAAAATCGCTTTCGTCGGGAGATCGCCCGGCGTCCCCCGCATCAGGATCATATGCTTCTTTATCGGAGCGTTCCAGCCCCGCCCGGACGCTCCTTCGCTGGAAGGTAACTTTCGCCGCCGGCAATCCGTCGTCAAGGGGCGGCGGTTTCTGGTTTACGACAAGGCCGCTCGTCTTCGCAGGCGCAGTCCGCGACCTGGATCAGCGAATTCGGGCACCACTTGGCGCACCAGACATACGTCTGCCCGTCCCGATCCCAGGAAATCACGCAAAGGCGACGTTGGGAGTCACGAGGCTCGACGTGATACGTCCTCCCGCCGACCACGAATGAATCACGCGGCGACAACTCCACCGACCGGTCCACGGTGAAGACGGAGAGGTAGTCTCCCGTCGCCTGAGCCTGATAAATCAGGTGTGCGGCGGTCCTGCCGCGCAGGTCGCAGGCGCCGGCCCCGACGAACTGGAACCCGTAGCGGGTCAGGTCCGGGGCAAGCACCCTCATGCCCAGCCTCTCGCCTAGAACACGCCCAGCTCCGGCGGCATCCGTCGGAAGCGTCGGATCGTGATGAATGCGTCCGCCGGCGACGCAGGATTCGTGGACCGTCCGGACCGCGGCGACCTGCCGTCCGGGGAGGATCGTGGCCTCGGTCGTGTCGTCATCCCCCGGCGCCGTCCACCAGGTCCACGCCAGCACAGCCAGCAGCACCCCGGCCGCGATCGCCACCGGCCGCGCGGAAAGCAGCGCCCGCAAGCGCACCGGTCGGGGGTTCGCCGCAGGCTCCTCGATCAGGGCC
>JABWBH010000067.1 GCA_013360585.1 Phycisphaerae bacterium
GGCTCCGCTCCGTGGCCTGGGGACTCCACTCCGCCCGCCCGAATGCCAGACAACCAGGGAACTCTCATAGCAGCTGGACCATGAAATGGGGGCACGTCAAAAATGGTGAGCCCGGCGCGCCGCAGACTCGTCGTCACTCTCCGGGCCTGCTACGTCAGGCTCGTCCACCAATGCGGTTCGCCGGAGGGATACAAAGGACTCCGGCAAAACGGCGCCTGATGAAGCGCCATCCGCAGGAACTGACAATCGCTTGTGCGACGATGCCTTGGATTGTCTGCATCGGGCAATACGGGAGCGCAGTTTCTGTGCTGCGCGTAAAAAAAAGCGTGCCCAACAGGTGAGATCCTGTCGGGCACACTTGAATATCAAGGACAGGTTTGTCGCCCGCCGGGGCCTCTCGGTCCGGCAAGTTGGTTTTCACCAACCGGAAGTTGCGCTGACGGTTAGAAACTGAGCGCTCCAAAAGGAGCGATCAGCCCTCCAGGATATCCCCTAGAAAGGAGGTGATCCAGCCACAGGTTCCCCTACGGCTACCTTGTTACGACTTAGTCCCAGTCACCGGTCTCACCGTCGGCCGCCGCCCCCTTGCGGTTAGCTAAGCGGACTTCGGGTGCTCCCAGCTCCCATGACTTGACGGGCGGTGTGTACAAGGCTCAGGAACACATTCACCGCGCCATGGCTGATGCGCGATTACTAGCGATTCCAACTTCATGGAGTCGGGTTTCAGACTCCAATCTGAACTGGGCCCGGTTTTCTGCGATTTGCTCCACCTCACGGTCTCGCCTCGCTCTGTACCGGGCATTGTAGTACGTGTGATACCCTGGGCATAAGGGCCATGATGACTTGACGTCGTCCCCACCTTCCTCCGGCTTAACGCCGGCAGTCTCGCTAGAGTTCCCGGCATGACCCGCTGGCAACTAACGACAAGGGTTTCGCTCGTTAAGGGACTTAACCCGACACTTCACAGCACGAGCTGACGACAGCCATGCAGCACCTGTGCACGTTTCACCCGAAGGCAGATTACTCGGCTTTCACCAAGACCATCCGTGCATGTCAAACCCAGGTAAGGTTCTTCGCGTTGCTTCGAATTAATCCACATACTCCACCGCTTGTGTGAGCCCCCGTCAATTCCTTTGAGTTTTAGCCTTGCGGCCGTACTCCCCAGGCGGTGCACTTAGCAGTTTTCCTTCGGCACGATCGAGGTCAGACTCTCTCGTACCTAGTGCACATCGTTTACAGCGTGGACTACCAGGGTATCTAATCCTGTTTGCTCCCCACGCTCTCGCGTCTCAGCGTCAGGACAGGCCCAGTGACCCGTTTTCACCACCGGCGTTCCGTGTGATATCTACGCATTTCACCGCTCCACCACACGTTCCGGTCACCTCTACCTGCCTCAAGAGCGGCGGTTTCCCCTGCAATTCCCCGGTTGAGCCGGGGGCTTTCACAGAAGACCTGCCGCCCCGCCTACACGCGCTGTAAGCCCAGTGATTCCGATCAACGCTTGCCCCCTACGTATTACCGCGGCTGCTGGCACGAAGTTAGCCGGGGCTTCCTCCGGGGCCGATCATTGTGTTTCTGACCCCTGACAGCAGTTTACATCCCGAAGGACTTCCTCCTGCACGCGGCGTCGCTCCGTCAGGCTTGCGCCCATTGCGGAAGATTCGTTGCTGCAGCCACCCGTAGGTGTCCGGACAGTGTCTCAGTTCCGATGTGCCGGGTCATGCTCTCACACCCGGTACCCGTCGAAGCCTTGGTGAGCCGTTACCTCACCAACTAGCTGATAGGGAAAGGACCGATCCGGGACCGTCGGAGCTTTGCCCGCAAGGCCATGCGACCTCGCGGGGTCATCGGGTATTACCGGCGCTTTCGCAAAGGGTTGCCCCTGCCGCTATCCCCGAGTCCCGGGTACGTTATCCTTCCATTCCTCACCCGTCCGCCACTATGCATGTATTGCTACATGCATCGTTCGACTTGCATGCTTTAGCCACGCCGCCAGCGTTCGATCTGAGCCAGGATCAAACTCTTCACTTCTTTTTCATCATCCTGTGTGCCTCCGTTTCCGGATGCACGCTCGATGTTAACGTTGGCCTACACTCTCACACGCCGATGAGAATGCAGTTGAAACGGGCTCTGGCTGAACCCGATTCGTGAAGACGCGGACCCGTCTGTGAAAAAACGTCCCGCGATTTCATAGCGCACACGACCCTTTGGCGTGGTCGCATGACGCTTCGCACCCTCTCGGCGACAAACCTGTTCACTTGTCAAAGAACTCCCCTGCCGAGGTGCTTGCCGCAACCTCAGCCGGGCACGGCATCATAAGCGACCCCGAAATGCTGTCAAGGGCATGAAATCGCTCAGCCGAAAAATAGTCTTAACTTCATTATTTGCAAAACATTACACGACGACGACCTTCTCGTCCGATGGCGCTTGGATTGCCCCAGCCGTGCATCTCGCATGACCGGATTCCACCGGGGTTGACGGGCGCACCCCCCGATCCGCGGACGCCCGATCCCGGTCGGTTCCCGTCCGCAAATCCCGGTCCGCACCAAGCTGGAGGAGCGCGGATCCACCCTGCTAGGGCTGTGACCTATCCGTTTCGGTTCGGCAGAATTGATACAAGAGGTTGTAAGCCCCGGGTTCATCCCGAAGCGAGAGCGGCGCCTGCTCCTCGCTATTGCCCCTGAAAAACCTCGGAAAATGCGGCGCAATCGAAGAGGTCGACATCAAGGTCGGCATCACGGTCGAAGGCGCCGACGCATTCCGGAGATGCGGGGACTCCAGGCGAAGTCAGGCAGCCAGCCAGCGCCGCGTAGTCCGCCAGGTCCACCCTGCAGTTTTCGTCGAAATCCCCCAGGACGGGACAGGGCTCCTCATCGACTGCAACAGCGACATACGTGCCGGAAACCGTCACCCCGGGAAACACCGCCAGCAACCCATCGGTGGACGCGCGTCCGAGGATTCCCGTGTCCACGAAATCATCGCCGCCGCGCGGTCGGTGCAGGAGTCGCAGAGGCGTCAGCGGAAGCTGGTGATACCGCAAAGGCGTCATCAGGGTCGCCTCCTTCGCGAAGGCGCCGGGATCGGGAAGCATCAAAAGGTCGACGTAAAGAGTGTCCGCGCCGCTAGGGATCAGGTTGACGGGGAGGTGGTCGATCCGAAGGAAAACTTCGGTCTCACCATCGACCGCGCCGCTCAGCGACTTCGCCCGTGCGCGTTATGCCGTGCCGCCGATCCCTTACGACAGCACCGTCAGATTCCCGGTCGGAGCAGCAACGGTCCACCAGCCATCGTCACCGCCAGCCTGCACCCGATGCCCGTTGTCCCGCGATTTTCGGTGAGTCGGTAGTAACACGCCGTGGCGACATTGAAGCGACCCTCTTCTAACGCGAACGCTGCAAGCGGCAGGTGTAGAGTGAAACCGAGTCCGGCGAAGGAATGAACGCCCGTGCAGCATATTGACATCCTTGCGCCGACCTCCTCCCGGCCTCCTGATGGTGGTTGGTGGAATCCTCGACTACCCGATCGGCCTTTTCGAGTGTCGCCAAGTCAACCATCGAGAAGCGTCGTAGCGAAATCGTCGGGATGAATATCATGTGATTTACGTTCCTCCTCTCGCGGATGCAGCCCAACGGTGACGGCTTCACGCGAGCCGGGGCTGTGAAGGGTGAAATCTCTCTCCGTCGGGGGAATTTCTGAAAGGTCGCCGTCCACGCCGTCACGGACGTTCGATGGTCGCTACAATTCCGGCATATGCCCGCTTGGATGGAAAACGGTTGGGCTGTCGTCGGGTTTGTCGCCTGGTTGTTCCTCGCCGGTCTGGCGGCGGGTCATGCGATCATTTTCAAGCGCGACCCGCGCAGCAGCGCCATCTGGGTGCTGCTGATCCTGCTGCTGCCTTACGCCGGACCGTGGCTGTACTGGGTGCTCGGGATCAACCGTCTCGAGCGGAAAGTCGTGCGTATTCTGGGTCGCCGGGCGCGTCCCTTCGACCTTCGGACGTGTGAAGACCCGTCCACCTCCGCCGAGGAGATCCGCCGCAGCGTCGGTCATCTGGAGCTGCTTCGGCACGTCACCGACCGCGTGACCCCGCTGCCCCTGCTGAAGGGAAACCGCCTCGTCCCGTTGCACAACGGCGAGCAGGCCTATCCCGATATGCTCGCGGAGATCCGCGGCGCACGGCGATCCGTCACGCTCATCAGCTACATTTTCGACTGCGACGACGTCGGCTATGAATTCGCGGACGCGCTGGCGGAGGCGGCCGATCGCGGCGTTCATGTCCATGTCCTGGTGGACGGCATCGGCGCGTTCGGACAGGTGGCGCGCATGACCCGGCGCCTGCGAAAGACGCGCGTCGAGACGGTTCCGTTCTTTCCCGTGCGCCTCCCCTTCGGACGGCTGCGCATCAACCTGCGCAATCACCGGAAGATTCTGGTGGTCGACGGACGCACGGCGTACACGGGGGGAATGAACATCTCCGCACGGCACCTCGTCGCAAGGGATACGCCGCACCGTTGCGAAGACCTGCACTTCCGGATCACGGGCCCCGTCGTCAGCGAGATCCAACATACCTTCATTGAGGACTGGCATCTGGCGACCGGGCGGATGCTCGACGGTCAGGACTATCTCCCCCCTCAGGCGCCGATGGAGGGTGCGGGCGCTCTGTGCCGCGGCATCGCCAGCGGTCCCGACGAAGACCTCGAACGCATTCACTGGTACCTGCTCGCGGCGTTCGCGGCGGCGCGATCCAGCGTGGACGTCGTGACGCCCTATTTCGTCCCGACGATGTCGCTCATTTCGGCGATGGTGATGGCGTCGCTGCGCGGCGTGCGGGTCAGGCTTTTTCTCCCTTCCGTCGTGGATCATGCCTTCATGCGCTGGGCGGCCGACGCCTATCTGTGGCAGGTGCTCGAACACGGCGTCGAGGTGTACCGTCGCCGGCCTCCCTTCGTGCATACCAAGCTCGCCGTCGTCGATGATCTGTGGACCCTTCTAGGCTCGGCCAACCTTGATCGCCGCAGCTTCCGCCTCAACTTCGAGTTCAACGTCGAGGCCTACGACCGCGACCTCGCCCACGGGCTGACCGCTTGGCTGACGTCGCTGATCCCGAACTGCACGCGGGTCACCCTGGAGGAAGTGGACAGCCGTCCGATCCCGACGCGATTGCGCGACGGCCTCGTGAAGCTGTTCTCGCCCCACCTTTGACGGTAGAACCCGCGGTCGGCGCCGCGGAATGACAACGGCATGGCACCAACATGATGAACCCAGACAACACCGGAAGAGATGACGCGGGCCGTCTCGCACGGCGGCGGATGATCTTCGAAGACATCTACCGCCGCGGCGTCCGCAATGAAGGCGTCCTGCGGGCGATGGAGGACGTCCCGCGCGAGCACTTCCTCCCCCCCGAGTTGCAGGACGCCGCGCTCGAGGACCGCGCCTTGCCGATCGGCGCCGGTCAGACGATCAGCCAGCCCTACATCGTCGCGTACATGACCGAGCAGCTCGACGTGACGCCGGAATCCCGCGTCCTCGAGATCGGCACGGGCAGCGGCTATCAGACGGCGATCCTCGCCCGACTGGCCAAAGAAGTTTTCTCGATCGAACGCCTCGACCGCCTCTGTGAACAGGCCCGTCGCCGGCTGGCAGCCCTCGGCGTCAGCAACGTTCATCTGCGCTGCGCAGACGGAACCCTTGGCTGGTCCGAGACCGCGCCCTTCGATCGCATTATCGTCACCGCCGCCGGACCGCAGATCCCGCCGGCCCTGCTCGACCAGCTCCGCGACGGCGGAATCCTCGTCGCCCCGATCGGCGATGAACAGGATCAAAGACTGCTGAAGGTGCGGCGGAACGGCCCCCGCCTGATCGAGACGCCCCTCATCGCTGTGCGATTCGTCAGGCTGATTGGCAAGAGCGGCTGGAAGGAATAACGCCGCCGCCTGCTCACGCCCGGTGCTCCACGCTCATCCGCAACTCGGTGAAGCGCTCGAAGGATGGCCGGCAGGTGGACCCCGGCCAACCGCAGCAGCCCGTTGAAAAAGGGGTGCGCGTCCCTCCGAGTCTGAGATTCTTTCCACCAGGTTCCTCACAAACACCCCTATCCGGGGTCGGAAACCTGTGCTTCCGGTACCCGAATTGGGTGTTTCGTGAGTGAGTCCTTCGATAAAATCCCAGACGCTTCGGGGCACCGGGCGCGCCGCGTCGCAACCTCAAGACCATCAAGACGCTGCGCACCGGAGTCCGAGGGAAACTCAGGAGACTCTCATAACCCCTTGGACCAGAAAAAGGAGATCAGGCCACGAGAGATCAGGCCACGAGAGTCGCAGCCCCGCAAGGGGCGCTGTTAGCCCCGGCAGGGGCGTCAGACAACAGCCCAGCCCGCCAGGGCTGGGAAGCCGTCGCGGATGATCCGTAAGTCCCGGAGGGGCGACAGAAGTTCGGGAGGAAGAGAACGCCGTCAGATCGCCGCGCCGCCATCCCGCCCCCGATCCCGACGCCCGTCGCGTCCCAACGACGCAACATCCGAAGCACAGAGCACCGGCGTCACGGGGAGACTCAGGCTCGTTGAGGAGTCGCGCGACGATCGGCTGGGCTACCGGCGTTCATCGCCTGACGTCGGCGCGGGTTCGGCCGCGGACGTGTCCGGAGACGGCGCAGGCCTCGTCACGCGCGAGGGCTCGGCCTCGCGGACGCGGCTAGCAGCCCGCTGAAGAACCCGGGATCAGTCTTTGTGATGCCGGTTTTCCCAATGAAATTCGCCTCCCGGAGGGAGGCGCTACCCCTTTTCAACAGGCTGCTAGGGTTGCGCAACCGTGTGAGACCGCTGCGTGACCGTGCGTCACGGCTGCGCCGCAGTGGGTCACGGCTGCGCGACCGTGTGTCACGGTTCCACGGTCGTGCGAGAGAGTTCCGCCTCCCGATTGTGGGCGGCGTCGCTTTCCTGAGCGCGGGCAGCCTCGCGTTCACGAGCACGGGCAGCGTCGATCTGGGCCTGGGTCGGGATTTTCGCCAAGCCGGGCTTGAGGCGCTCCTCGAACACCTTCTCGGTATTGCCCCGAAGGACATCCACGCGACTGCGGGCCCGGGAGAGTTCCGTTTCCTGTTCCGCTGTCCGGGTGGATTGCGCTTCGAGCCTGCCGATCTGCTCAAGGAGGCTTTTCAATTCAACCTCATGATCCTTCTCGTGCTTGCGGACGCCTTTGAGACACTCCGCGTGATGCGCCCACGCCTTGCGCGACTGTTCCGCGTCCAGCCGGAAATGGGCGATGAAGCGGCGGACATAGCCTTCCCACAGCGCCGGAGTTCGTTTGACGTCCGCAGCGATCTGGCCGGATGAGAAATCGAACTTCGGCCGGCTGCCCGGGCGGTTGTCAGGGTCGTTATGTCGAGCCAGAAGCTCGCGGTAGGCGTCGAGCGACAGCGTGCCCGCCTTGATCCTTGATGAATACTCGCTTGGGGAAATGAACCCTTCGCCGTCAAAAAAACCGTCTTCAGATCCCTGTTCGCCCCACTTTCGAACCAGGATCAGACCCGGCACGAGGCCGAGCGCCTCCCTGGGCGTAAGCGTCTGGGGATGGTCGGGGTGATCGAAGGATGCGTCGAGCACTTCGACCACCTGGTTGTTCGGCTGGCGGGAATCCGTGAACTCGATTCTGCTGGGGAACCAGCGGTCGCCCACCCGACGGTGGGTCGTCTTCGCCGACATGGAGACGGGGATCACGCCTTGATCGAGGGCGTGGACGTTGACCTCGACGGGCTGCCAGTCCTTATCGGGGTCGAGGATCCACTCGATGCCGCCATCCTCAACGCTGGCGCTCACTTCCACGAGGCCGTCTTTGCGCTTGCCGACCTGGTAGTCCAACGACTCTGGCGCATGAATGGCCATCCAGTTCTCCGCCAGAATCTGTCGGCGTTCGTCATAGGGCATCATCTTCGGAAACAGTCCGATGGTCCGGATGTCGGGCTGGCTCTCGAACCGCGGGTGGTCCGCGGTATTCACGCTGGCTCCGGACCAGCCCTCCCTGTAGTTCCATTGTTCACCCGACGACGTATGAAGGTGTCCGAGTTCGGAATGACTGAGGGTGAGACCCTTCGCGCAGCTTTCCTCGCTTTGAACGCAGCCGGTTTCGTCGCCGCGGTCGAAAAGCAGAAACTCGCCCGGCGTGTAGGTCGCCGAGTAATACCTTGCCCGTTCGAGGGGTTCTGCTGCGACGCCGGACACCGACCGCTCGCCGATGCGCCATTCGATCCTGGCCGTGCTGAACGATGTGCGGCCTTGCAGCATAAGCTGCAACTCAACCGGCGGCTCAAAGAGTGCGGCGAACCACCACAAGAAAAGCAATAACATCGTGATCATATAGGGTATACTCCGTCATGGTTCGCTGGAGAAACACGGGCTTGGAGGCGCCGTACAACTTCCGTTCGGGCGCCAATAGCCCTGAATCCTGTGCGTATAGCTGACAACTTCACCCTGACCATATGGACAGCTTCCAAAAGGGTAAATAATCGACCAGAAGATACAATTCAGCGACCCCGCCGCCGGAGCTATGACCAAATCCTGTGGATGACCTGAAGAAAAAGGCGGCGTATCCTGGGTGGAGTATCAAGTTCACCCTTTACGAAAGGATACGCCATGGAACAGCGTACTGCTCAGGCCGTTGGGTTTCCAGGGGGATCGAACTCGGAGCCGGTCGCGGGCTCGGCG